>VXQO01000030.1 GCA_009838975.1 Gemmatimonadota bacterium
GGGCTGCGTGGTGAGCTAGGGGCGGAGGGGGGCGCCGTCAAGGTCGGTCGGCGAGCGGACGTGGTCCCGCAGAAACGGGCAGGGACAAAACGATGCTCGGATGGGACAGGGCCGACCGACGCAGGTGCATCGCCATCCTGCGACGTGAAGCGTCTGCCGCCGGCGATCAGTTAGCACATCTACCAGATACGCCTGACCCCATATCGATCAAAGAGCGATTCATTCGACACCAGCGGCAGGTCATGTGCCAGCGACTGCGCGATCAGCATGCGGTCGAAGGGGTCGCGATGGGGGCCCGGCAACCTTCCCGCCCGCTCCGCGTGTGCGACCGTGATCGCCAGCGGCTCGAATCCATGGCCGTCAATGGCGGCCATCACGTCACCGGCGACGATGGCTGCACCCGGCAGCTTTCCGAGCCTGTGCTTGGTTGTGATCTCCCAGGCGGAGGCGGCGCTTACCAGGACGCTGTTGCGCGGGTTGTCGATCACCTCGCGGGCGGCTTCCGACATTTTCCGGTTGCCGGCCAACCACCACAGGAATGCGTGGGTATCCACCAGGACTTGCATGTGGACTCAGCCCTCCCACGCAGTCAGTTCAGATTCGGGCAGCGGATCGAAAAAGGTGTCGTCCACGATGAGATGCCCCCTTAGCGAACCGAAGCGACGAACCGGACGGTTGCCTGGATACCCGACGAGACGCGCCACCGGCTTGCCGCTCCGGGCGATTACGATCTCTTCGCCCGCCTCCACCCTCGCGAGAAGACGCGAGAGGTGGGTCTTGGCTTCGTGAACGTTGATTGTCGACATCCGGACCCTCCCGTTGCTTAGTCAGGAATATGACTAACTCGCCATCGCCTTGGAGTCAACAGTAAACTCCAGCGTCACGCCAACATCACCACCCGATCTGGAACCACAATGCACGACGACCGCACACGCACGCCCCTTCGCGGCACGATCACGCGCGCCCTGCTCGCCACGACCCTGCTCGCACCCCTGTCACCCCTTCCCGCCCAGCAGCGCGGGGGCGGTGCCGGCGGCGACGAAGGCGCTCCCGCCGAACTGAACGCCGGCCTCCTCTCCTCCTTCCGCTGGCGGAGCATCGGCCCGGCGACCGCCTCGGGGCGCATCGCCGACATCGCGATCGACCCCACCGACCGCAGCACCTGGTACGTCGCGGCCTCGTCCGGAAACGTCTGGAAGACGACCAACGCGGGCACCACGTGGACGCCGATCTTCGACAACTACGGGTCGTACTCGATCGGCGCGATTGCGCTCGACCCGAGCGACCACCTCACGCTGTGGGTCGGTACCGGCGAGAACAACGGCCAGCGCTCGGTCGGGTACGGCGACGGCGTCTACAAGTCGGTCGACGGCGGGCGTTCGTTCACGAACATGGGGCTGGAGACGTCGCGGCACATCGGCATGATCGCGGTGCATCCCGACGACTCGCGCACGGTGTTCGTCGCGGCGCAGGGCCCGCTCTGGGCCGAGGGCGGCGAGCGCGGCCTCTACCGCACCACCGACGGCGGCGAGACGTGGGAGCGAGTGCTCGAGATCGACGAGCATACCGGCGTCAACGAGGTCTACTTCGACCCGCGCAACCCGGACGTGATGTACGCGTCGTCGTGGCAGCGGCGCCGGCACCAGTGGACGATGATCGACGGCGGGCCGGGCTCCGGGATCCACAAGTCCACCGATGGCGGCAACACCTGGCGCGCGATCAACCGCGGGCTGCCGGGCGGGGACAAGGGACGGATCGGGATGGCGATTTCGCCGATCAACCCGGACGTGCTGTACGCGATCGTCGAGGCGTCGATGGGCAATGGCGGCACCTTCCGCAGCGAGAACATGGGCGAGAACTGGAGCCGCACGTCGCGCTACCAGTCGGGTGCGGCCATGTACTACCACGAACTCTACGCCGATCCGCACCGCTTCGACCGCATCTACTCGCTCGACACCTTCGTCGAGATGTCCGACGACGGCGGCGAAACGTGGGGCCGGATGCCCACGCAGGGCGTGCACGTCGACCACCACGCGATCGCCTTCGACCCGGACGACCCCGAGCACCTGATTCTGGGCAACGACGGCGGGCTGTACGAGACCCACGACTTCGGCGAGAGCTGGCACTTCTTCCCCAACCTGCCGCTGACCCAGTTCTACAAGGTCGCGACCTCCAACGACGAGCCGTTCTACTACGTCTACGGCGGCACCCAGGACAACAACACGCTCGGCGGCCCGTCGCAGACCCTGGGCGGGGGCATACGCAATTCGGACTGGTACGTGACCCTCGGCGGCGACGGATTCGACCCCGTGATCGATCCCGAGAACCCCGACATCATCATCTCGCAGCTGCAGTACGGAGTGATTTCGCGCTTCGACCGGGGCAGCAAGGAGCGCCTCGACATCCAGCCGCAGCCGGACCCCGACGGGCCGCCGCTGCGCTGGTACTGGGACGCCGGGCTGCACATGTCGCCCCACGACAACAACCGCATCTACTTCGGCGCGCAGATCCTCTTCCAGAGCGACGACCAGGGCACCAGCTGGCGCGCGATTTCGGGCGACCTGTCGCGCAACATCGACCGCAACCAGCTCGAGGTGATGGGGCGCGTGTGGAGCGTGGACGCAGTCGCCAAGAACCGCTCGACCTCGTCGTTCGGGCATATCGTGGCGGTCTCGGAATCGCCGCTCGCCGAGGGGCTGATCTACGTCGGCACCGACGACGGGCTGGTGCAGGTCACCGAAGACGGGGGCGAGACGTGGCGCGCAGTCGAGAGTCTGCCGGGTGTGCCGGACACGAGCTTCGTGCACGACGTCGAGGCCTCGCTGCACAACCCCGACGAGGTGTTCGTCGTGGTCAACAACTTCAAGCGCAACGACTTCCGGCCGTACGTGCTCAAGTCCACGAACCGGGGCGTCGACTGGACCATGATCACCGGCGGCCTGCCCGACAACAGTCCGTCGTTCTCGATCGTGCAGGACCATGTCGAGCCGGGGCTGCTCTTCCTGGGCGCCGAGTTCGGGGCCTTCGTCTCGGTCGACGGCGGCGAGTCGTGGATGGACTTCGATAGCGGGCTGCCCACGATCGCCGTGCGCGAGCTCGAGATCCAGAAGCGCGAGGGCGACCTGGTCGCCGCCACGTTCGGCCGCAGCTTCTACGTGGTCGACGACTACACCCCGCTCCGCGAGCTGGCCCGCGCGTCGGGCGAGATCCTGGCCGGCGGCGGTCACATCTTCGAAGTGGCCGATGGCGACATGTACGTGCCCTGGAATCCCGGCGGCGCGAACGGCAGCGACTTCTACCAGGCCGACAACCCGCCGCTGGGCGTGACGTTCACATACTGGGTGGGCGAGACGCTGAGGACTCGTGAGGCGGAGAGGAGGGCGGCCGAGCGGAGAGCGCAGCGTGCGGGCGAAGACACGCCGTATCCCACGTGGGAGGAGCTGGAGGCTGAAGATCGCGAAGAGGCGCCGCGGGTGTTCCTCACCGTCCGTGACGGCACGGGCAGCGTGGTCAACGTCGTGGGCGGCTCGACGAGCCGGGGCGTGCACCGCGCGACATGGAACTACCGCTACCCCGGCTACAACCCGGTGACGGGCGGCGGTGGTGGCGGCGGCTTCGGCGGGTTTGGCGGCTTTGGCGGCGGCGGCAACGGGCCGATGGCGCTCCCGGGCGACTACACGGTGTCGCTCGCGCAACGGGTCGACGGCGAAGTGACCGAGTTGGCCGGGCCGGTGCCGTTCACGATCGCGCCGATCAACGAGCCCGCGATCCCGCAGCAGGACCGGGCGCGCATCCTCGCGTTCCAGCGGGAGACGGGCGAACTGCTCCGCGCGGTGACAGGGAGCCAGCGCGTGGCCGCGGCAGCCGCACAGCGGATCTCGGCCATCAAGCAGGCGCTGGAGCGCTGGCCAGCGGCGCCGGTCGAGCTGGCGGACGAGGCCCGCGCCCAGGAGCTCAGGCTTTTGGACCTACGGGAAATCCTCGAAGGATCACGGACCCGGACGTCGCGCGCGGAACCTGACCTGCCGGGCATCACGGGGCGTGTGAACCAGATCGTGCGCGGGCACTGGAACGGCATGCACGGGCCGACGGAGACGCACCGGGAGCAGTACCGGATCGCGCGGAGGCTGTTCGGCGGGTTGTATCCCGACCTGCAGCAGCTCGTCGAGACCGATCTGCCGGCGCTCGAGGCGCGGCTGGAGGAAGCGGGGGTGCCGTGGACGACGGGGCGGGCGTTGCCGAGGTGGCCTCCGGAGTAGGGGGGCTACAACTCCGGGAATCCCGGGGGCGGCCGGCGGTGGCGTGTCCCCTGCTCGTATGCGTAGGCCAGGCGGAACAGGAGGCCTTCGGCCCACGGGCGGGCGAGGATCTGCAGCCCGGCGGGGTGCGTGTCGCCGGTGAAGCCCATCGGCACGGTGATCGCGGGCATTCCGGTGGCGGGTGCGACGCGCTGGGAGTTGTCGCCGCTGTACTCCTCGCGCCCGCGGTCGATGTGGGCGGGGGGGCTCAGCCACGACGGGTAGACGAGCGCGTCGACTTCCGCGGCGTCCATCGCGGCCACCAGGTCGACCAGATAGGCCTGGCGTCCCTCGTTGTCGACGTAGTCGGGGCACGGCGGATCCCGGTCGGCGGGATGCACGTCGAACGGCGAGTCCTCCGCCCGGCGTAGCGAGTTCTCGACATAGTCCGAGTACTGGCCCGTCTCGAGCACCTGCACGACGTCGGTGATTGGGGCTGCGTCGCCGAGCGAGCCGAGGTACACGTGCATGTCGTAGCGGAAGCGGCTGCAGAACATGTTTTCGCGATCCAGCTGGGCCTGCACGTCGAAGTCGAAGGGGTCGACGATTTCGGCGCCGAGCCCGGCGAGCTCGGCGAGCGACCGCTCGAAGACGGCGACGACCGCCGAATCGGCGTCCTCCGTGTCGACCAGCGCACGTAGAACGCCGATGCGGGCGCCCTGCAGTCCGTCGGCGTCGAGGAAGGTCGCGTAGTCGTCCTCCATGCGGCCGCGGCCGGCTTCGGTGTAGGGGTCGGCGGGATCGTAGCCTGCCACCACGTTGAAGACGCGGACGACATCCTCGACGGTGCGGCCCATCGGCCCCGCGATGTCGCGGTCGAAGGAAAGCGGGACGACGCCGTCCCGGCTGGTCAACCCGATCGTGGAACGGATGCCGACCAGCGCGAGCCGCGACGACGGCCCGCGGATCGAGTTGCCGGTGTCGCTGCCCAGACCGATCAGGCCGAAGTTGGCCGCGACGCCAGAGGCGGTGCCCCCGCTGGACCCCGCCGGTACGCGGTCGAGGGCGTAGGCGTTCCGTGTCGTGTCGAAGGACGAGCTCACCGACTGGCGCGCGCTGAAGGCCCACTCGGCCATGTTCGTCTTGGCGACGACGATGGCGCCCGCTTCGCGGATGCGCCGCACCATGAAGGCGTCGTCGGGGGGGATGCTGCCGGCCAGCGCGACCGAGCCCGCGGTGGTGACCATGTCATGCGTGTCGAAGTTGTCCTTGACGAGCATGGGGACGCAGAAGAGCGGCCCGCGGTCGTCGCCCGCGGCCAGTGCGGCGTCGAGTTCGTCGGCGCGGTCGAGGGCGGCGGGGTTTACCACCGTGATCGCGTTGATGCGGTCCTCGTAGGCTTCGATGCGGTCGAGGTACGCCTGCACGACCATTCGGCAGGTGGTCGCGCCGGAGAAGATCGCCTCCTGGACGCCGGCGATGGTGGCCTCCACGACGGGGATGGGGGCGGGGTC
>VXQO01000145.1 GCA_009838975.1 Gemmatimonadota bacterium
CCCACCCGGTTCGGAAACCACGCTTGCTCACAACGGGGCGTCCACATATGAACTACCGTGCACACACGCAGCACGAGGTGCCCTCGCATTCCCCTCATTTGGCCTCATTTCCGGCGAACCGGTGGATCAGGTGGTCAGGGCACCACCGTAAACGACCCCATCATCCCCGCGTCCAAGTGCTCCGCGATGTGGCAGTGGATCATCCACTCCCCCGGGTTCGACGCTTCCATCAACACGTCGACCGTCGACCCCACGGGCACCAGCACCGTATCCTTCCAGGCGAGATTGCGGTTCTCGACGCCGTCGCGCGACAGCACCAGGAAGCGCTGGCCGTGCAGGTGGATGGGGTGATGCATGGGGTGAAACGCGTCCGCGTCGTTGCGCAGCCGGATCTTGACCACGTCGCCGAGCCGGAAGCGCCAGTCGATCTCGGCGTTTTCCGTGCCCGCCGCCTCGTCTCGCAGGATCCACCGGACCTCGTTCGACGTCGACAGCCAGTTCATGTTGGGCATGCCGTCCGTCCACTCGACGGGGGGCCGGTAGATCGTGTCGATGGAAATGAACTGCTGAACCAGGATGGGCAGCCCCTCGATGTCGACGGTCAGGAGCAGCGCGTGGTCGACGGGCCGGTCGAAGTGCGGGCGGAATTCCGCAAGCTCGGCTTCGAGAACCGCATCGGTTCGCATGATGGAGTGGGAGGAGAGAAGAGCGTCGGCCTCTTCGACCGCAGGTCCTTCGACAACGACGGCGCCCAGGGTGTCGACGGCGGCGTAGAAAGTGCCGCGCATGTGGTCGACGACCTGGACCTGGTTCAGTAGCGCGTAGGTGCCCGCGGCGGGGAACCGCACCTCGACGATGTAGCGCTCGGCCGGGGAAATGACCAGCGATTCGACCATCATTTCCCGCTGGAAGCGCGACAGGTCGGTACCGACGAGCTTCATGTCGAGCCCGGCGAAGCTGAGGTTGTAGCTGCGCGTGTTCGACACGTTCGTGACGAAGAAGCGGACGACCTCGCCGGGGCGGACGGTCGCGGCGTAGCGCTCCTCGCCGTTGACCAGCATGACGTTTCCGAAGCGCCCCATGATCGTGAAGTTGGAGGCGTCGCGCCCGTAGGGGAGCAGTTCGTCGCCGTCGACCAGGAGGTCGTCCACCATGATGAACTCCTCGCGCGTGGCGGGGCCGAAGTAGTCCGCGCGGGCGGGGTCGACGAACATGTTGCCGTAGAGGCCGCCGTCCTGCTGGATGTCCTCACGCACGTGCGGGTGGTACCAGTAGAGGCCCGGGTCGGGGAAGACGATCTCGTAGATGAACTCGCCGCCGGGCGGGACGGGTGGCTGGGTGACCTCGGGGACGCCGTCGAAGCGGTTCTCGAGGCGGAGGCCGTGCCAGTGGATCGTGGACGGCAGGTCGATTGAGTTCGTGAAGCGGACGACGATGCGCGTGTTCTGGGCGACGCGGAGGAGCGGGCCGGGGTACTGGCCGTTGAAGCCGTACATGACGAAGGTGCGGCCGCCGATTCTGCGCTTCACGATGCGAGCCTCGATGGCGACCGTGTCCCCGTCGGCGACATGGAGGATCTCGCGCGGGGTGGCCCATGCAAGCGACGCGGTGTCGACGCCTTCGCCCGGCAGGAAGGGGTCGACGGATGGGCTGACGCTGCGGAGGCCCGGGAGCATCGGGTTGCGCAGCATCATCATGATCATGTCGCCGGAGCCGCGGACCGTGTCCATCGACATGGACATGTTCATTGGCATGTTCATGTCCATGCCGCGGGCGCGGGTCGTGTCCTGGGGGGCGGCGCCGGCGGGAATCGCCCAGGCGGCAGCGAGGACCAGGGCGAGCAATGGCGGAAGTCGGTGGCGACGTTCGATCGAAGTCGTTTGTAATTCCGACATTACATTATGTAAAGCAAGCTTTACAATTCTAGCGCGACCACGGGGGCACGACGTGGTTCATGCGGGCGTAGGCGATCGACTGGCCCAGGTGCTCGTTCATGTGGGTGACCAGCTGTAGCAGAACCGCCCAGCTTGCCACCTGCCGGCCGTACAGTTCCACCGGCGTGGCCAGGTCGGCGTCGGACATTCCGTCGACCACGGTGCGCACGTGGTCCATGGATGCGGCCAGCAGGCTCACCACCTCGTCCTTGTCCGCCCCGCCCTCTTCGAGCGACTGGTAGTCCACGCCCTTCGGCGGGTCGATGCCGAGGTTGAGGTGCGGGTACATGTAGTTGTAGCGGGCGACGTGCCGATAGACTCGGGCCACCGTCATGACCCCTTCCATGGGCGACCAGGAGTACGATTCGGCGGGCATCGCCTCGGACAGGGCCACGAACTTGCGTGCGGAGGCCTCGAACTGGCCCTTGAACTCGGCGCGGAAGTCGGGGGTGTCCTGGGCGTGGGCGGGAGTGGGTGCGAGGGCGGCGGTCAAGGCGGTTGCGACGGCCGCGAGGAGTGCGGCGGGCATCGAGGGGGCTGGACGCTTGGACATCGGTAGCTTCACTCCTTGCGCGAGGGATCGGTTCGCAGATTCAGTATCGCCACTTCGAAGTACCATGATATCTTGATGTTCATGTTCAGGAAAACCGACATTCGCGCCACCCGGTTCCGCGCCCTCGTCGCCTCGGCCACCCTGGCGACCCTGGTCGGCGCCCAGGCGTGTACCACGTTTCACGCAATCAGCGGCGATCCCCCGCTCGGCGAGCAGGTTCGGGCTCACCTGACGCCTGAGGGGCAGGTGCGACAGGCGTCCGCCACGGGCATGGCACGCACCAGCGTCGAGGGGAGCGTCCTGGGGGTCGAGCCGGATGTGCTGTTGCTCGTCGTTCCCATTCCGGGCGTCGTCCCGGAGTTGCAGCGGAGTCCGAAGATCGCCGATACGCTCAGGATCGCGAGGGGCGACGTGACCGGAATCGATGTGCAGCAGTTTTCGGCAGCGCGCAGCGGCCTTCTGGCCGGCGGGGTTGCCGCAGTCGGCGTGCTCGGCGTGCTCCTGGCAGGCCACATAGGATCCTCCGACGGAGGGATCGGGGACCCCACCAATCGGAACGCCTTTCGACCCGGTCTTCCGATCGTCAGGATTCCCATCGGCAGGTAGGCGACCGGTAGGAGAATCGGCGGACTTCCGGGCTCGGCCCGCGCGTCGACCGCAGTCAGCAGCACCAGCTCATGCTCCGACCCCATCCCCCTGATACGAACACGCTTGCGTATACACAACCCCCGACATAAGGTGGAGGCCATCGTCACCCCTACCCTGCGGGAAGGTCCTGCAAAAGGAGGCTTCGCATGAGAGTTCCCATTGTCGTGTCTCGGGCCGCCCGGCCCCTTCGGGCAACCACATTGCTCGCGTTCGTCGCCGTGCTTGCCGCGGTCCTGCCGTCGGCCGTGCTGGCGCAGACCGGCAGGATCACGGGAAGCGTGCTCAACGCGTCGAACAACACTCCCATCGGCGTCGCCCAGATCCGGGTCGGTGACACCGGACTCGGCATAGTGACGGGTGACAACGGTCGCTTTGTCATCCTCAACGTGCCTGTCGGTACGCACGAGGTGGTTGTCGAGCGCATCGGCTATCGGACGGAGAGTCAGACCATTCAGGTATCCGCCGACCAGGCGGCCGTGCTGACTTTCCGCATGAGCGAGACGGCCCTCGAACTCGACGAACTGGTGGTGACCGGAACACCAGGAGCTTCGTCACGCCGCGAACTCGGCAACAGCGTCGGGAGCGTGCGCGCCGCCGTGCTCGAGGCCACGCCGTCGCAGACATTGACGGAGATCCTCAACGGGCAGACGACCGGCATTCAGCAGTGGCGCAACGAGGGACAGGTCGGCGGCGGGTCGAAGATCGTGCTCCGCGGGATCAACAGCATCAGCCAGGACGTGCAGCCGCTGATCTACGTCGATGGCATCCGGATGAACAACAACTCGGGGATCTACAACAACCGCTCGAGCATCAATCCCGGCCCGGCGGGCGCCCAGACCTCGCCCAACCCCCTGGATCTGATCGATCCCGCCAACATCGAGCGAGTCGAGGTCGTGCGGGGAGCGGCTGCGACGACGCTCTACGGCACCGAAGCGGCGGGCGGCGTGATCCAGATCTTCACCAAGCAGGGGCGTTCCGGACAGGAGGCTACCTGGACCGCGGAGATGACCGCCGGCACCCGGTTCATGACCGGAAACTCGATGGGTCCGATCCTGGGCAAGACCGACGACTGGGGATTCACCAAACCCTGGTATTCGAACGGCCCGCTCGGCGAAGCGAAGCTCTCGGTGTCGGGTGGCACGAACACGATCAGCTACTTCGTCTCCGCCGGCATGAACTACGAAGACGGTGTCATCGACAACAACGACGACCAGGTCTACAGCGTGCGCGGCAACTTCAGGATGCAGCCCACGTCGTCGGTGAATCTTCAGCTCAACTCGGCCTACACGCACCGCACGACCAACTACATGGAGATGGGCGACAACGCCACGGGCTTCATGCTGAACGTGCTGCGGGGAACGCAGGACTACACCAACGCGGCCGTGGACCGGGACAACTACCAGGGCGACCCGGACCAGATTCTGTTCGATATTACGAACAGCGGCCGCGTCGAACACTTTGTAGGCGGCCTTACCTCGACGCACACGGCCGACGGTCTCGGACTGACGACCCGGCTCACGGTGGGGCTGGACTACACCACGGCCTTCAACCAGCAGAACTTCCCGTTCGATCACGTCCTCCGTCCGCGCGGCCGACGCAACCTGAACGAGTGGGAGCACCGCACGATCACCTTCGACCTGGGCACGACCTGGGAATACGATATCAGCGACAACATGTCCTCCAGCTTCTCGGCGGGCGGACAGATCTTCAGCGACTGGGACCACACGGTCTACGGCTTCTCCGAGGACTTCGGGGGCCCCGGCGAGAAGACGCTGACATCAGGTGCGACGACCACTTCGAGCGAGGATCTGCTCAAGGTCGTCAACGCGGGCTTCTTCGCACAGGAGGTCCTGGGGATCGGCGACAACCTGTTCCTGACCGGCGGGGTCCGCGTCGACGGCAACAGCGCATTCGGGGAAAGCCTCGGACTTCAGGTCTATCCGAAGTTCAGCACCTCGTACGTGGTGTCGGACACGGACTTCTGGCCCAGCGACTTCTGGCCGGTGATGAAGCTCCGCGCGGCCTGGGGTCAGTCCGGCAAGGCGCCCGGCGCCTTTGACGCCGTGCGCACCTGGAACCCGGTGGCCGGCTACGAGGGGCAGGCCGGGGTCACGCCGGCCAACCTGGGGAATCCGGACCTGGGTCCGGAGCGTTCCTCCGAGCTGGAACTGGGCTTCGAGGGCAGCCTGTTCGACGACCGGATCGGCGTCGATGTCAGCTGGTACAACAGCGTGACCAGCGATGCGCTGATGCCCGTCACGGCCGCTCCGTCGGACGGCTTCCTCAGCTCGCAGCTGAAGAACGTCGGCGAGTTCAAGAACACCGGCATCGAGGTGGAGCTGAGGGGTGTCCCGGTCTCCCTGGAGAACGTCAGGTGGGAGGTGACCGGTCGTGTTTCCACCATCAAGAGCGAGGTTCTCGACCTCGGCGAGGCGCCCGAGTTCTTCCTCGGATGGGGATCGATCCTGGGGCAGTGGGTGCGCGTCGGCTATCCGATCGTGTCGCTCTGGGGCGAATCCGTTTCGAACCCGGATGCGATCGCGGACCCGGTCATCGAGGACAACCACTACTATGGTCCGGTCTACCCGACCCACATCTTCAGCGGGACCACCTCGATCAACCTCTTCCAGCGTCTTACGATCTACGCGCTGGGCGAATACCACGGCGGACAGTACCAGTTCAACATCATGCCGTGGCAGCAGGTGCGCCGCGGTCTCTGGCCCGAGTGCAACGACCTGGGCCTGAACAATGCCGACGACGCTGCGGCCTGGGGCGCCGCACCGGCGATCTGGCGGGCGCGTTGCCAGCTTCCGACGCCGAACTTCGACTTCTGGATGCGGCCGTCGGACTTCTTCAAGCTGCGCACCATCTCGGCGTCGCTGCTGGTTCCCGACAACCTGATTCCGGGAGCCACGGGCACCACGCTGACGGCCACGATGCAGAACGTCTACAAGTGGTCGAATGGCGCGGGCATCGATCCCGAGTTGACCGTCGGCTACGGCGGCGGCGTAGGCACGTTCCCGGCCCGGTACGAGTACTACCAGCTTCCGGCGCCGGTCATGTTCTCCATCAGCCTGCGGGCCAACTTCTAGGCCCGGCGGAAAGAAAGGAGACATACGATGAACAGATACACGAAGAGATGCCGGGGGACCCTCTGGGCGATGGCGTGTACGGTGCTTTTCGCCGGATGCGACCTGTTCGAAGTGGTGAACCCCGGTCCGATCATCGACGACGCGCTGAACGAGGAAGCCGCCGGCAAGACCGTGCTGATCGGCGTGGTGGCCGATGTCGAGGTGGCGCTGGACGCCATGGCCTGGCTGGGTGGACCCGCGTCGACCGACCTCAACGCGGACGCAACGCAGCCCTGGCTGCAGGACGCGGGCGAAGGCCGCCTGACCGTGACCAACGCCGAGTCCAGCTGGAACCCGATGCAGCTGGCACGCTGGGGCGGCGCGGCCGGAATCGCGCGGCTTAACGAGACGCAGTCCGACGCGGCCTCCAACCAGTTCCTGACCGCTGCCTACATGTGGGCCGGGTGGGCGAACCGGATCCTCGGCGACAACGTCTGCATCGCCGTCTTCGGCGGCGAGGACAAGGACGGCGACGGAACCGCCGATCCGGGCGATGTGCACGAAGCGAACATGCACTACACGCGCGCCCTCGAACGCTTCGAGGCGGCGCGCACCCGGGCCCAGAGCACGGGGCACGACTCGATCACGGTGGCCGCGACGGCGGGGATGGCGCAGGCCAACCTGATTCTGGGCAACTACTCGGCGGCGCAGTCGCTCGCGGCCCAGATTCCCGACGACTTCATGTGGGTGGCGCACCGCTCCGACAACAGCGGGCGGGAATGGAACTCGGTGTGGCAGTTCACGCACGAGAACCAGAAGCAGATCACGGTGTGGCAGATGTACAACGACAGCATCGGGCCGGACACCGACCCCCGCGTTCCGTGGCGGGACATGAACCAGACCTCGGGCGGCGGCGTGAAGCCCTTCCTGCGTCAGCTCAAGTACACCGACCGGGCCGACGACTACCCGCTGGCCAAGGGCCAGGAGATGCGTCTGATCGAGGCCGAGGTCATGCTGCGCATGGGTGACAGGCAGGGTGCGATCGACCGGATCAACCACGTGCGCGACCGGGTCGGAGTGCCGCCGGTGTCGGCAGCGACCGACTCCGACGCATGGCTGGCCCTGGATCGGGAGCGGAACTTCGAGCTGTGGCTCGAGGCGCGCCGGCTGAAGGACAACGCCCGCTTCGCCGCCGAAAACCTGAGCCCCTGGGCGGTCGCGTTCATGCAGAACCGGGACTACTGCTTCCCGCCGAGTCTGGCGGAGTGCAGTGCCAACCCGAACGTGACGGGGAACCCGTACTGTAGTCAGGGCTGAGTCCGGTCCCGGGAACGGGGCACACCGGCCGCCGGGGTCGCCAGATGCGGCTTCGGCGGCCGGCTTGCGTCGGTATGGTCGGGCGGGGCGCCGGGAGAGCCGCCAGCACTATTCGCCGCGGGGTACCTCGTCCGAGTCCAGCATCCGCGCCGCGAGGCCGGGCGGCGGAATCTCGCAGGCGTCGGCGCGGCCGAACCATCGCAGCCGGTTGCGTGCGAAGACCTGGTAGGCCGCGTCGCGCAACGGTCGGGGAACGAGCAGGGCCACAGCCAGGGCCGGCCAGGGGAACCGCAGGTGGCGCGCCAGACGCAGGACGGCGGTCGAGGCCGTGTGGACGCCGGCCCGGTCGACGAGCACGATGGCGTCCGGCAGGGAGTCGAAGTCGCGCGCGGGGTCGCCGAGCGCGAGGGCGCGGCAGGCGGCGTCGGAGGCCAGGGGCGCGAAGCTGAGCCGTGCGAGGGGGTCGCGCTTCACTGTCCACCGGACGGTGGCGCTGCAGAAGGCGCAGTCGCCGTCGAAGAGCACGACCGGTCGGGGATCTTCCACAAGACCTCTCACGGGAGGGATTTGCGCCAGCGGGTCCACGTTCGCGAAAATGCGGGCGGTCGTTTCGCGGGCCGCAAACCACACGAACGGGAAGCACGACAGGATGAGCGTAAGGCTGATGGTAGGGACGGGGAAGGGCGGCTTCTGGGTGGACAGCCACGATCGCCGCGAGTGGAAGGTGAGCGAGCCGTTCTTCAAGGGGTGGAAGGTGACCGCGGGTGTGCGACTCGCCGATGGCCGCTACATGGCCGCGGTGGCGAGCGACATCTACGGGCCCGCGCTCCATGTGTCGGCGGACGGGGCAAACTGGGAGCAGCTGCCGACCGGGCCCGCGTACCCG
This sequence comes from Gemmatimonadota bacterium, assembly GCA_009838975.1. GTDB lineage: Bacteria > Gemmatimonadota > Gemmatimonadetes > Longimicrobiales > Gaopeijiaceae > Bin94. The sequence goes on from VXQO01000145.1 coordinate 8,410, forward strand.
GACGGGGGCGACCGGCGCCTGCGGGAGATCTGGACACTGCGCGAGAACCGGGGCGTGGTCTACGCAGGCGTCCAGGACGCGGGGCTGTTCACAAGCTCCGACGGCGGCGGGAGTTGGCAAGGAGTGACCGCGCTGAACGACCACGCGACGCGGCCGGCCTGGATGCCGGGGGCGGGCGGCCTCTGCTGCCACGCGCTGCTCTTCGACGACACGAACCCGGACCGCATGTGGTGCGGCATTTCGGCGGTGGGCGTGTTCCGCACGGACGACGGCGGGGCCACCTGGGTGCCGAAGAACGCCGGCGTGCCGGCCGCCCTCGAGGACGAGCACCACAAGGGGATCGGCACATGCGTGCACGGCCTGGCGCAGGATCCCGACGACCCCGACCGCATCTTCCGACAGGACCACCTGGGGATGTTTCGCAGCGGGGACGGGGCACAGAGCTGGGAGCGGAACGAAGACGGCCTGGAAGCGGCGTTCGGGTTCCCGATCGTCATCGACCGCGCCAGCAGGTACCTGTTCGCCGTGCCCCTCGAGGCGGATCAATACCGTGTGCCGGTCGGCGGAGCGCTCCAGGTCTATCGCAGCACGGACGCCGGCGGCAGCTGGCACTCGGCGTCGGCAGGGCTGCCCGCGGCCGACTCGTGGGGCACCGTGCTGAGGGGCGCGATGGCGGTCGACAACCTGGATCCGGGCGGGGTCTACTTCGGGACGACGTCGGGCACGCTGCACGCGAGCGCCGATCTGGGCGAGAGCTGGACCAACCTCCCGGTCATCCTGCCGCGGGTGCTGCACGTGTCGGCGTGGGTGGACTGATGCCTTCCGTGACCGTCACGCTGCCTTCGCTCCTCGATCCGGCAACCGGGGGTGTGCGCGAGATGGCCGCCTCGGGCCGGACCCTGCGCGAGGTATTCGCCGACCTCCTCGTCCGCGAGCCGAGGCTGAGACCGCACCTCTTCAACGAGGCCGGGGAACTGCGGCGCCACGTGCTCTGCTTTCACAACGGGACCAACACGCGCTGGATGGACGGGTGGGACGGGGCGGTGGCCGACGGCGACACGGTGCTCTTCATGCAGGCGGTGTCGGGTGGGTAGCAGTCCGTGGGTGAAGCCCCCCGAGCACCGAGAGCGGCGAGGCGCCGGGCCGGCAAGGCGCGACGAAGCGCCAGTAGCAGCGCTACGGGCGCAAGGAGCAACGCAGAGCGAAGCGGTCCGGCGCGGATGCATCGCCGGGCGAATGCCGGGGGGATTTTGTCCACGGGCTGCCAAGGGGCCGGTCGTCCGCGCCGGCGCGACCGCGTGGGGTCTCCGGGCTCTCTTCCCAAACCACAGGTGACCTCGATGCCCTCCTGGTTCAAGCGCTATCTGCTCCCCGGGCTGGTCTTCCAGTCCATCATCATCGCGGGCGGGTACGGCACGGGGCGCGAGCTGATCGAGTTCTTTCTCGAATACGGGGTGGTCGGCGGGCTGCTCGGGATGATCCCGGCCACCATCCTCGTCAGCATCACCTGCATGATCGGCTTCGAGTTCGCGCGGGCCTACGCCAGCTACGACTACCGCTCGTACTTCAAGCACCTGCTGGGGCGCGGCTGGTTCACGTACGAGATCGGGTACCTGACGGCGGTCATGCTCGTACTGGCGGTGATCGGTTCGGCGGCGGGCACCTTCCTGGAAGAGACGTTCGAGCTGCCCGGCTCGGTGGGCGCGGTGGCGCTGCTGGTCGCGATCGGCGTGCTGGTCTTCAAGGGCACGGCCACGATCGAGCGCTTCTTCGCGGGGTGGTCGTTCCTGCTCTACGGCGCCTACCTGGTGCTGTTCGTGTGGAGCATGGCGCGGTTCGGAGACCAGATCTCGGCCGGGATCGCGGACGGCGAGGCGCTCACCGGGTGGTTCTCGTCGGGCGTGCGATATGCGGCGCTGCTGGTGGCGCTGGTGCCGGCGATGCTCTTCGCGACCCGACACATCGGCCGCCGCCGCGAGGCGCTCTGGGCGGGGGCGCTGGCCGGACCCATCTCGATGATCCCGGCGCTTCTCTTCTTCCTGGCGCTGGCCGGGCAGTACCCGGGCGTTCTCGATCGCCCCGTGCCAGCCAACCACATGCTCGAAGTGCTGGGGTCGCGTCCGTTCCAGATCATCTTCCAGCTGATCCTCTTCGGCACCCTGATCGAGACCGGCGCGGGCCTGATCCACGCATTCAACGAGCGCATCGACGGTGTCTACCGCGCGCGCGGCAGCAGCATGCCCTCTCGCTGGCGCCCGCTGATCGCGCTATTTCTACTGGCGACGGGGTACGCGATGTCGCGGATCGGCCTCGTCGACCTGATCGGAATGGGGTACAACGCGATGAGCTTCGTGTTCATGGGCGTAGTCGTCGTCCCGCTGCTCACAGTGGGCGTCTACAAGCTGCGGGGCCGCGCAACGGCTGAGCGCGACCGCCCGGCTGCCGCCGAGGCACCATGACTGCCGCCGAGGCATCATGGCCACTGCCGGCGCACGTTCTTTCACAGCCGGAATGAGTGTATGAGCGTATGAGTAACTCGACCCCCCCACCCGGTGTGGTTCGCGCGCCCCGGACGGCGGGCGGCCAGGACGGTGCGCCTGCGGAGACCCCGTTGGCGGGCGCGATCGAGCGCCGCCGATTCCTGGCGGCGGCGGCAGCCGCTGCGGCCGGCGGAGCGCTGCGACCGGAGTCGGTCGGCGCGAGTGGCTTCGTTGCCGGCGCTTCCCCGGTTTCGCCGCTCGCTCCCCAGCCCCCGCAGCAGCAGGAGGCCCCGCCGCCCGTCCCCCTCGGCAACGGCGAGCCCCCCGCGCTCCAGTTCCAGGCCTATCCGGGCGGTACGGGGGCGCTCATGGAGAAGCTGTGGCACGAGACCGGCGGCAATCCCTTCGAGCGCACCGAGATCGAGATCGAGCGCTGGAGCGGACCCGTGCCCGGGGACGAAGAGGATGTCGCCTTCCTCCCGGTGCATCGCCTCGCGGCGCTGATCCGGGCACGCGAGATCTCGTCCTCCGAGCTGACCGGGATCTACCTCGACCGCCTCAAGCGGCTCGATCCCGTGCTCCTCTGCGCAGTGACAATCCTGGAGGGCCGTGCGCAGGAAGAGGCGCGCCAGGCCGACCTCGAGATCGCGGCCGGGGACTGGCGCGGACCGCTGCACGGCATCCCCTACGGGCTCAAGGACCTGTTCGCCGTCGCCGGGACGCGCACGACGTGGGGGTCCGCCGAGTTCAGCCACCAGTTCACGCGGTACGATTCGCGGGTGGTCGTGCGGCTGCGCGAAGCGGGCGCGGTGCTCGCGGCCAAGCTCGCCACGGGTGAGTTCGCCCGGGGCGACCAGTGGTACCGCGGCAGAACCCTGAACCCGTGGAACCTCGACGAGGGGTCGAGCGGGTCGTCGGCGGGCCCCGGATCGGCCACCGCGGCGGCGTGCGTCGCGTTCGCGATCGGCACCGAGACGCAGGGGTCGATCGTGTCGCCGTCGCGGCGTTGCGGGCTGACCGCGCTGAGGCCCACCTTCGGCCGCGTCAGCCGCTACGGCGGGATGGTGCTGTCGTGGAGCATGGACAAGACCGGCCCGATGTGCCGGAGCGCACTCGACTGCGCGCTCGTCTTCAACGCCATCCACGGCGCCGACGTCAAGGACCCGGCGTCGCTCACCGTGCCGTTCCGCTTCGATCCCGATCCCGACCTTGCGGCCATGCGCATCGGCTACACCGAGGACGCGCCCGAGTCGTTCGTCGAAGCGCTGGGTGCGCTCGGCGCGGACCCTCAGCCGATGGCCGAGATCCCGCGGGGCAGCTCGAATTCGCTGGGCGTCGAGTCGTCGGCGGCCTTCGATTTCCATGTGGCGCGGGATGGCGAGCCGGAGCCGTTGCCCGAGGACCTGGAGCCGGCGGAGCGGCGGTCCCGCGGCCGGTTCCGGGGCGGCAGGGACGTGCGCGCGCTCGATTTCGTGCAGTCACAGCGGCGGCGGCACGTCCTCATGAAGGAGATGGCCGAGGTCATGCAGGACTTCGACATGTTCGTGACGGGTTCAGGGTTGGTCGGCCTCACCAACCAGACCGGCCACCCCGCCGCGGTGGTTCCCTACGGTTTCGGCGTGCGGAATCCGGACTCGGAGAGCCCGACCGAAATGCCGCTGACGACCACCTTGATCGGCGACCTGTTCACCGACGACAAGATCCTGAGCGTGGCGCACGCGTTTCAGAAGGGGACGGACTGGCATTCGCGGAGGCCGGGGATCGAGTAGGCCGGCGATTCACGTGCCGCCCGGCATTCGCGGCCGCAGGGACCTCACCGCCGAGATCCTGCCGGATGTGCGCCCCTCGTGCCCGCCGGTTTCCACCAGCTGGAAATCCCCGATATCACCTGGTGGACTGCGCGGGAAGCGGTCTTGAATGCGTTGGTGCACGGGGACTACTTCCTCCACCAGTCCATTCACCTGAATCTGCTCGCCGACCGGATGAGGGCGAGCCGCGCACGACGTGCCGGCCGAGCCGAAACAGGTTTGACGACTCAGGAACGCGCAGCTTCGTCGAAATCGACGGTATCGGCTGCGACAGGCAGGATGACAGGCATAGCGGGGCGAGCCTCCGAACTCAGCGCAAGGCGGAAGGCCTCCATGGCCTCCAGGATCCCATCTCCGGCGTGACGGAATTCGTCGGGAATGGCGCGTTGGCGTGCCACTGCACGTTGTACCGCCTCCTGTCTGACCTGGTCCGTCACCGCCGATGCCGCATCAGGCCCCCACCGGGCTTCATTGAACGACGCCAATTCTGAACCCAGATACGCCTTGAATTCCCGGAGAACCGTCTGCTGGCGCGTGAGCTTCTCGCAGTGATAACCCATGGCAGCCAGGCGGATTGCCAGCGGCAACAGTCGGGGAAGCTCCCTGGACACTCTGGCGATGTAGCGTGAGAACACCGGCAGCTGGTCCGCCGTAAGGCGCCGCCGGATGCCCATGATGCTCAAGTAGAGAAGGTGCTTGCTCACCGGCTTGTAGATGTGCGGTATCGGATTGAGGTTTTCCAGCAGGGTCAGGCAGCGCTCGAAGTAGTTCTCCAGCGTCGAATCGTAGATGGTGCCGACGACCCGGAGGTACCCCTCCACAAGCGTCCTGGGATCCATCTGCGGCTTGAAGTTCAGGGCAGTGGCGTCGATTTCTACAGGTTTGTCCAACAACCGATTCTCGCGCTCCAGCCGATCCCACAGATTCGTTCCCTTGAGAGCGGTCAGCAACCCGACCAGCGCGATCGGAATCCCGGCTTCCTGGATGAACTCGATCTGCGCATCGAACGCGTTGTCGTCGTCGTCATCGAGGCCGAGGATGAAGCCGCCCAGAACCATCATTCCCTTTTGCTGAATCTTGCGGACGGACGTGAACAGGTAGTTGTCGTCGCGCCTGTCGAGATTCTGAGGCTTCTTCATCTTCTTGAGCGCCTTCGGATTGGGCGTTTCGATACCCAGGAAGACGGCGTCGAAACCGGCGTCGATCATGACGTCCATCAAGTCGTTCATCCGGACGAGATTGACACTCGCTTCGGTGAACAACGCATAGGGATGACCACGCTCCTTTTGCCACTCGGCGATCACGGGGAGAAGCTTCGAGACTTCGCGCTTGTTGCCAATGAAGTTGTCGTCCACCAGAAAGAGTGGACCCCGCCAGCCCAACTCGTACAGATGATCGAACTCAGCCACCATCTGTTCCGGGGATTTTGTTCGCGACACGCGGCCGTACAGCTTCGTGATGTCGCAGAACTCGCAGTCGAAGGGGCATCCCCGCGAGAACTGCAGGCACATCGAGTGATACTCCCTCATGTCTATGAGGTCGAAACGGGGGATCGGAGCCGTGCTCATGTCCGGCTTCCTCGGGGCGCGATAGACGGTCCGTGCCGTGCCGTTCTCCAGGTCGCGAAGGAAGGTCGAAAAGGTCTCCTCGACCTCGTCGAGCACAAAATGATCGATTCCCTCCATCTCTTCATGAAACGTGGTGGGGTGCGGCCCGCCGGCGATGACCGGGACCTGCGCGCGATTGCAGCGCTCCACGACCTCCTCGAGTGAAGGGCGTTGCGGAATCATGGTCGATGTGAAGGCCAGATCCGCCCACTCCAGGTCGGACTCCTCCAGTGGCGTCACGTTGAGGTCGACCACCCGCAGATTGTACCGGGACGGGAACATCGCGGCCACGGTGAGCAGGCCGAGTGGAGGGAATGCCGCCTTGATGCCCAGAAGGTCAAGCGCGTAGTTGTTGCCCCAGTAGGTGGGAGGGTGTTTCGGGTAGAGGAGCAGGGCGTTTGGCATGGTCTACCTCGCTTCGTCCAGTACGAGAGCCGAATCGACCCGGCTTGCGACAAATTCGCGGTAGTCGGCGAATGCGGCGTTCACCTTGTCGCTGGTCAGGCCGTAGTCCGCGATATCGTACTTGTGCCGTTGCTCCAGCCGCCGTTGCTCCTCCTGCTTCCAGAACCAGGCTTTCATCGCCTCAATCGACTCGGCCTCCATCGGCCAGCCGAACCGACGATAGATGCCGACCACAACTGCGATGGGGTCGCGTACCAGATCGTAGAAGCTCACATCGTGCCAGCGGTGTTCCAGTTCGGGGTGTGACCGCCGAAACTGAATCGCTCGGCCAAGCATGCGACTCATCGCTCTCAGTTGTTCGGTACCGAGCTCCCTGCGGGGGCGCGGCTCGCTGATGTCCGACCGGAAGCGCTCCACCAGACTGCACCAGGACCCCATGAGTTCGACTGGTTCGCGATGCGTCTGTATGAACAGGGCGTCGGGATATGCCTCAAGCAGGGCGCCCAGTTCCATCAGATGGGTCGGCATCTTGAAGATCCATTGGCCCTGGCTGCCCGGGTGACAGGCCCTTCGCTGATAATTGTAGTGCTGCATGGTGCGGCGATGCACGTGGTAGGCCTCGCGGGTGCCGGTCTCCTCGAGCCAGCGCTCGTACTCGGGCAACCGATATCGAGTCGCGAACACCCATGTCTTGAGCGACAACCTGAGGATCGGGATATCCTCTTCCGGTTCGTCGAGCCCGGCATGGTGAAGGCCTGCGAGAGTATCAACAATACCCGCCGCTGCGAATACGTCCGCCGCCTTGATACGGCGGGGATCCCGGGCAGTGCCGACGACCGTTGCGTAGTCGCCGTCCGGAATGACGGGCTCGACGTATTCGTAGGCCCGCAAGGCCCAGAACCGCCGGTCCCGGGCCAATAGACGGTGCAGGAAGGTCGTGCCCGTCCTGTTGATGCCCACGATGAACACCGGCCGCTCGATTGGCTGCCGCCCGATCTCCGGCAGCCGCACGCGCTCTCCGGCCAGTTCGGCATTGTTGCGCAGTATTCGGCACAAGTCGAACACGCAATGCCCGATGCGCTTTGCCAGCAGGCCGGCTTCGGGAGCGTTGAAGCCCTCGACGAGACGGGCCAATCCATCGAGCATCCACTCGGGGTAGGTGGTGTCGAAGGACACGCCGTTGTCCCTGGCGTATCGCCGGGCCTGCTTCAGCACGCTGTCCAGGCTGACCCCCAGCGGCGGAATCGCCTGCGGCCATTCTTCCTCATGGTCCCTGACCCAGCGGTTGTAGCGAACATACCTGGTGAGAGGACCCGGCCAGTTGATGTCACCAGGACAGTCCTCTCGAATGGCCCGGTCGGAGACCGGCAGCGTCTGGACCGTTTCGGAGCCCCGAAACCAATACGGGGCGAAGTGATCGAACAGGGGCCAGCTCCGGGCCATCGGAGACGCGTCCCCGTGCGCCTGACAGGCGCGCTTGAAAACGGTATAGGGAACCTCCGGATAATTGAGGCCGAACTCCGCGAGCTGCATGGCCCGGTACGACGGCGCGTTGTTGCAGCAGCTGTAGATGGTGAAGCGCCGATTCTCATTCATGGAAATGTCGGTGCACATGCGCGTCAGCGTATCCGCCGGATCGTCGGTGGCCCGCATGGTGAACCCCTTCGGAATCATTCCGACCTCGACCGCCGCCGCGAAGACAAGCTGTGGAGGGGTGTCCGACTGGGCGTAACCGGTGGAGGCCATGGTGGTTTGCCCAAAACGGAAGACCGCCGCCGGCAAGCCGACCTGATGCGCGAACAGGACGGCCTGTTCCGCCACAAGCTTGCTCCAGGCATACCCGAGCAACCCGAGCGGCATCACTTTCTTCATCCGACCCAGGTCCGGCTGCGCATGGTCGCCGATGTAGCAGTCGCGGTATTCGCCGGCAAAGGAGTGCACGTACTCGGGGAACACACCCATGGTCGAGACGTGAAACAGGTGCTTGAGCCGGACACTCAGACACAGCCGGAGGACCTCGCGCACTCCGAGAGCGTTTACCTCGCGGAGAGACCGGTAGGACGCGATGAGGTTCGGGTTGGCCGCAAGGTGGTGGACAGCGTCGATTTCCCGGCACAGGCGGTCGAAGTCGGCTTGCGAGAGCCCGAAACGCGACTGCGAGACATCACCGGCGTAGACGTGGATTCTCGATGTGAACGCATCGTCCCAGGTCTCCGCGTGTTCCATGTTGGCGCGCAGTCGCTCGAAACCGTGTTCCGCCGATTCGGCTCGCACGACGCAATGGACCATCAGTTCGGATTCGTGCGCGAGCAGGTCGCGCACGAGGAAGCGACCGACGAATCCGGTTGCGCCGGTAACCAGAACATGGCGGAAATCCGCGGGTGAAACCGGGTCCAGCGGCGAGGCGTCTTCGAGCGTGGTGCGGACAACGCGGCGCAGGGCGGTGAGATCGCGCTGGCATTCGGGCGGCAGGGTGCCTGCCAGGGGCGGCACCCGGTGCTTCGTCGCGGACGCGAGAGTCATGTGAGTCAGCCGTCCGACACGGAAACCGACTTCGCTGCGCTGGCGGTCGTGGGACGACGGCCGGATCCGTCGCTGTCTGTGACGGAGGCGGATTCGCCGTTCGGGAAGTGATCCTCGATCCTGTTTGCAAAGGGCGAGCTTCGGCGTCGTGCCCGGTGCCGGAATTGCTCGGAAGCGGCCGATGAACCGTAAACCTCCGCCACATCCGCAGCCTCTTCGTCCGATCCCGTGCCCTCGACGATCGACCGGGCGAGGGACAGGGCCGTGGCGGTGGTCATGAGCTCCAGGGCGCTGACCTGGTAGTTGAACTGCGTTTGGACAAAGGCGCCCAGTTCGGCGACCGATATCGAGGTGAGCCCGAAGCTCGACAATGGCTCGGTCATGTCGCCTTCATCGTGGCCACAGAGTTCGGCCACCTTCGCGGAGATCTGTGCCACGACACTCTCGATGGTCAGATCACCGCCAGCGTCCACGTCGAACGCCGCCTGATTGTTCAGCAGGCGTCCGTTGCGCATGTAATCGGGAGAATCGACGGACCATGGCGGGTTCGAGAACAGCGCGGTGACCAGATGGTCATGGCCGGGCATGGTGCGCAGGGCGTAGTCGAGATTGGCAATCGCGAAGTTGGCGCTGACGGTGGTCATGCCGGCCATTCTCATCAATCTCATGATGTGGAGGCTGCGCGCCGCCATGCCGACCTCGGTGACCGGGCCCAGGTTGTACGAGAGACCCGGGAGGCCGCGCCGACAACGCCAGGCGGCCAACCCGTCCAGGTAGGCGCTCGCCCCGCTGTAGTTAATCTGTCCGAGATTGCCGAACGTCGACGCAATGGACGAAAACAGCACGAAGTAGTCCAGATCACACTCGGCAGTGGCATGGTGCAGATTCAGCGCACCCTGGGCCTTGGGCGCGAACACCCTGCGGAGGGACTCCGGGGATGTATCGAGGAACGAACGATCCTCGAGGGTTCCAGCGAGGTGGAACACACCCTTCAGCGGTCGCTGCATCCGAGCTACACAGCGCCGGACATCGGCCTCGCTCCGCACATCACCCGCGAAGATGTCGATCTCGTAGTCCTCGTCCATCTTCGACAGGGTAGTCTTCTGGCGAATCCACTCCAGGTCACGGCTCCTGTCCCGATCCCGGTCCATCAGGGTCAGGTGCCGCGCTCCCACCGCGATCAGGTAGGGCACGAAGCGCAGGCCAAAGCCGCCCAGGCCGCCTGTCACCAGATAGGTCGCATCGGGGTCGAGGAAGGGCCGTGTATCGGCGATCCCGAACCCGCGTTCGGTGCCGGCAGGTGGCGCCGTCAGGACCAGCTTCCCCTGGTGCTGGCCGGTAGTCATGAGGCGCAGCGCCCTGGCATAGTCCCGGTAAGGGGAAGCAGTTAGGGCGGGTGGAGGCACTGCGCCCTCCGCCATCAGGTCCAGACAAGCTTGGGAAAGCATGTGTGACAGGACGGGATCGTCGAGCATCAGCCGGTCGACATCGATCGCCGCAAAACGGAGATTCTTGCGGAACACGCGCATGCTCAGCGAGTTGTCGGTGTAGATGTCGACCTTGCCGATCTCGCAGTGCCAGCCGGAGGGGCGCAGTGCCTTGAGACAGAGCGCGATGTGATGCCCGGCGAGCGAATTGAGCACCACGTCGACGCCCTCGCCGTCCGTAGCCTCCATCAGATCGTCGTACCACTCGTGGCTGTGCGAGTCGAAGGCCCCGCGGGCGCCCATTGCCAGCAGTTGGTTGCGTTTGCTCTCGTTGCCCGCGGTGGCGTAGATCTCCGCGCCGACGTGCTTCGCCAGGGCAATGGCGGCCTGTCCGACGCCGCCCATTGCCGAGTGGATGAGGACCCGCTGTCCCTCCCTCAGCCGGGCCAGGTAAACGAGCGAGTAGTACGCGGTCACATAGACGGACAACGACGACGCGGCCTCTTCCATGCTGATCCGCGGCGGCTTCAGGAAGGCGAGATGCTCGTTGACCACGACCCGGTTGCCGATACAACCACCCACCGTGACGGCTACCTCGTCACCGACCTGCAGTCGCGTCACGCCATCGCCGATGCGCCGAACCACTCCGCTGCCCTCTATACCCACTTCGCGTCCCAGCGCCGAGCGCTCGTAGGCCATGGCGGGGAGAAGGCCCAGGGTAACCATCACGTCGCGGAAGTTCAACGCAGCTGCAGCGACCTCGATCTCCACTTCGTCCGGGCCCGGCGGGGGCACTTCGCAGGTCGTCATCTGCAGCCCGCTGACCTGGCCGGGGTTGTCCAGGCGGAGCCGGTAGGTTGGATCTTCGCCCACGGGGACAAGGGGGGCGCGCTCCCGCAGGCTGATCACCCGTGGGGCCCAGAGCCGTCCCTCCCACACCGCAAGTTCGCGCTCGCGCAGGTCGATCCGGTCCAGAAGGGCCAGGGTTTCCAGATCGCTCTTCGCACCCAGGTCCACGAGCCGGAAATCGATTCCGGTATCCTCGGCAAGGAGCTCCAGGGCGATGCTGCGGACCGCTCCCCAGAGGGCGCTGCCGCGTGGATCGTCCACGTGGCGGACGGCCCCGCGCGTCACGATGGTCAGGCGGCAGTTGCGGGTCGCGTTCTCCAGGCGGAATGGGGCCACGGCCTGAAGGAACGAGACCAGCTGCCAAACCGCCCGTTCTCCGGTGGGATCCGTGGGATCCGGGCCGCAGAAGATGTCGATCGCCGCCAGATCGGCCGCCGAGGGCCATTCCTCCAGCGTCATGAAGTTGCCATCCTCGTAACTGGCCCACGGAACCTGGTGGACCCCGGGTGAATCGAGCAGGGCCGCCCAGTCCGAAGCCCAGCTGTCCGGCTCGCCGATCACCCACCGTGGCCGTGGAGTTTCGGTCGCGCCGTCGGTGTCGAGCGGGTCGCCATGGCGCTGCGGCGCCTGCAGGAGCGTCGTGCGCTTCCCCGCATGCACGCTCGTCCAGCCCTCGCCCGGATCAACCGCCTCGCCGTCGGCGTGGAAGACCACCGCGAGCCCCCCCGCAACGGTCAGCCGATGCAGGAGTGCCCACTGCTCCGGCCCGAACGCCGCAGCGTCGGAGTGCAGGAACAGGATCTCGGCGGCGGCGGGACGCAGCAGGCCCGAGGTCATCTCCAGGTCCTGTACCTGCTCCGACATCGGATCGAGCGGCGCAAAACGAAGCGCGGCCTCTCGATGATTGAAGGCCTCGTAGTGGGCCCGTGCGCACTCCTCGTCCTTGCCGAGAATCCAGAACTCGGTCTGGGCGTCCGGACCCGAAAGATACTTAATACATTTGTTTAGTATTGTGGAGTCGGGCTCTCGTTCACCGGCCACCTCGATCACATGGCACGAATAGCGGGCCCCGAGAGTCCCCTGCTCGAACGCGGCGATCAGCGCGGTGGGATCGACCTCTCCGTCCCGGATTGCATTGCCGATTGACGGCGCCGGAGGCACGAACCTGGGCTGCCATGCCACGACGTGCTTGCTGTCCGGTACGTCGCTCCAGCGGGGATTGCTGTTGAATGAGTGGTACTCGCCGATGTGTGCGATCAGGTGTCCCGTGGCGCGATCGTAGAAGCTGAGTCGGCCGATGTAGAGTTCGCCGAGCGGCTTGGTGTACTGGCCGCGTTCGTCCACATCGTACCATTCACCCGTATCCACGAGGTGACAGGCGATCCGCGGTCCCGTCGGGGGACGCAGGAAGGTCACGTTACAGGCCCGCTGCGGCATGGAGAAGAAATCGGGCAGGCGCATCAGGTAGCGCAGGAAGATCTGCAATCCGCCGTCCGTCAGCGGCGGATACATGACATAGCCCTCCTCCTGGGCGGTCACCCACAGCTCTTCATCGACTTCTATGTCGAGCAGCATGTCCGTCGAGTTGGCATCCATGTCGATCTGCTTGACGCTGCGGAACTCGGGGCCGAACTCGAAGTCGTCGCCTACGACCGCTTCGATCTGTTCGTAGAACTCGTCACCGGTGCCCAGGGGCTCGGGATCGAAAGCCGAGGCCAACACCTCGTCCAGTGTCGCGTAGGCGTCGAGCGGATGATCGGCATCCACCCGATGGACCCGGCCCCGGCAGTGCAGCGTACCCGAGTCGTCGTCTTCGAAGGAACGGGACGAAATGGTGAAGGTGAACTGGTCCGGAGCGTTGGGAATCTGAAAAAGGGCGGTCTGTAGCCGCACCGGCGTCCTGCCCACGGGAGTGTGCTGCAGGAACTCGATCTCCTCGATGTTGATGGGGTTCCCGGAGAACGCCTGGAGGAGCAGTTCGATGTAGCCCGCGGCCGGAATGATGGGCGCGCGATGAACCCGGTGGTCGGTCAGCCAGGGGAAATCCTGCTCGGAAAGGCGCGCCTCGAAGAGAATGTGATCGCACGGTACCCTGTGGCCGACCAGCGGCCCGTGCGAATATTGGCCGCGCTGGACGAACATCTCGTCGTCGACCAGGTCGTCGTGGGTGGTCGTTTGTTCCTGCGGATGCCCCGGGAGGAGGTGGGCGATGGGTTCCGGGCGCGGATACTGGGAAGCGAAGTCCAGTTCGACGCCGTTCCGGTACAGGGCTCCCAGGGCTTCCTGGAATCCGAGACACGCATCCTGGTCCTTCATCAGCGTGGGGATACAGACCGGGACCGAAGAGGCGCCTTCCACGCACTGCCGGATCAGCGGCTGCAGCGCGCCGTGCGGCGCGATCTCCAGAACAACATCGGGACGGTAGTCCCTGACCACGGTCTCCATCGCCGCAGCGAAGTGCACCGGCTGGCGGATGTTGGACCACCAGTACTCGGCGTCCAGGCGCCGCGTCGCCGTTCCGGTCACCGAAGACACCATCGGAACGTGTGCGTCGAAAGCGCATGCGTCGAGGAAGGACAGGGAGGCGATCACGTCGTCGTGCAGCGGGTCCATCGCCGTCGAGTGGAACGCAATGTTGCCGGGGATCAGCCGATTCTGCAGGCCGCGGCGCTCGAGTTCCACCAGGACGGGCTGCAGCGCGGGTTCCTTGCCGCAGACCACGGTGTTGGCAGGCGCGTTCTCGCAGGCAATCTCGACCTGTGGGGCGCGGTGGTTCCTGCGCTCGAACGGAACCCGCAACTCCTCCAGCAGCGTCTCCACACCCGGCCGGTCCAGGCCGATCGCGAGCATCCGTCCCGAGCCGGCCACTCTCTGCTGAAGGGTGGCGCGGTGATAGACCAGGTGCGTGGCCTCCGCCAGGGACAGGGCCCCGCTGGCGTAGGCTGCAGCCACCTCGCCCGAGCTGTGTCCGATCACGCAGTCCGGGTGTAGGCCCCAGGTCGAGAGCAGTTCAACCAGTGCGCACTGAATCATGAAGATCACGGGCTGGGCCAGCTGGACTTCGTTCAGTTCCTCCTGGCTCGCCGCAAAGCAGGCATCCCGCAGCGATGTCCCGGAGTGCTTCCGCCACTCCTCTTCGACGGCGTCAACCACACGACGGAACACTGGGTCGGCATCGTAGAGCGCGCGCCCGCATCCCGCCCACTGCGTGCCCTGGCCCGAGAACACCATCGCCACCCGGCGCTCAACTTCTTCCCCGGTGGAGACGTCGGACGGTTCTTCCACGAAAGCGTCCAACGCCTCTGCGAGCTGTTCACGATCTCGCACGGCGAAAGCGGCCCGTACGGGGAAATGGGTGCGCCTGCGGCTGAGATTGCCCGCAAGTGTGTACAGGTCGATGTCGCGCCTGGCGAGGATCTCCCCCAGGCTCCGGGCAGCCTCCGCCAGGGCGTTGGTGTTGCGCGCGGACAGCGGAATCATGTATCCGGCGCGTGGAGCCGGAGGCACCGACCAGGCCCTTGGCCGCTCCGGCCGGTATTCCCTCACCACGCAGTGCCCGTTGGCCCCCCCGAACCCGAATGAATTGATGCCGACCACGACCGGGTAATCCGGGAAGGGCTCGCAAGCAGTCTGGACCTGCATGGGGCAGCTATCGAAGTCGATTTCCAGATTCGGAGCCAGAAAGTTTTTCGAGATGGGCGCGAAGGTCCGGCGCTGCATCATGAGGATGACTTTCAGCAATGCGGCGCTGAACGCCGCCGCCTCCAGATGCCCCACGTTGCTCTTGACGCTGGCGACGCGCAGCGGGACATCGCGCTCGACGCCCCCGAAAGCCTGCGCAATCGCGTTTCCTTCGATGCGGTCCCCCACGACGGTGCCGGTCGCATGTGCTTCGATGTAGTCGAAGTCCTCGGGGCCGAGTCCGGCGCGTGCGCAGGCCGTGCGCATCAGATCGACCTGCGAATGACGGGTGGGTGCGGTGATGTACCGCCCCTGGGCCATACCCTCGGCGTCGTCGGCGGTCCCGGCCGTGTTCACCGCGGTGGCTTCGATCACGGCGAAGATGTGGTCGCCGTCCCTTTCGGCCACCTCCAACGGCTTGATTGCAAAGACGAACGCCCCTTCCGCGCGCATGTACCCGTTGGCGTCGGCGTCGAAGGAGTGACACCTGCCATCGGGACTGATGACCCCCAGAGCGTTGAACGAAGCGCTGCAACGAGCCGATCCAAGGTAGGTGGCGGCCCCCACCAGAGCCTGTTCGCAGTCGCCCTGCCGCATCGCGTTGATGCCCGTATGAAGAGCGGACAGGGACGCCGAGCAGGCCGTGGAGCACGCGAGCGACGGCCCCATGAGATTGAGGTGGTACGAAATGCGGTTGGCCAGCATCGACGCGTCGATGCTCAGGATGGAGAACTCGTTGGTCCCGTACAGCGCCCGCCAGTTGGCCGTGGACGCGACCTGGGCCCCGATGAATACGCCCGTGGAACTGTTCCGAAGTGCGTTCAGATCCCACCCGGCGTGTTCGCAACTCTCCCACGAGCAGCCCAGCAGCATCCGGATCTGCGGATCCATGTACGCCATCTCGTTGCGCGAGACCCCGAACAGGCCGCTGTCCATCCGCTGCTCGCCCTGGTCACGTATCAACCCTTCGTAGGCACTGCCGAAGCGGCCCGGGCCCGAGAATCCGCCGATGGGCTGGTAACCGCGACCGTAGCGGTCGGCTACGGGCTCCCTGACTATCTCGCGTTCGGAGAGGAGCCGCCAGAAGTCGTCGTCGCAGCGGATGCCGCCCGGCATCCGGTACGCGTACCCGACAATGGCGACGGGATAAGCAGAGTTCAACGGGTCTGATCTCATTTCACGATACCCTGCTCGAGCAGCGTCAGGGCCGAAGTCACGACACTACGCCCGAGAGTTCTGGAAATGGAGAAGAAACGCTGCCAGGCAGCAGGACTACGACTCGTCAACGAACTCCTCTACCACCCGGTCGGCGGTTTCGAACATCTGCTGGAGCCACTGTTGCCGCTTGGCTCTCATCTGCTTGACCTTCTCCCACAGCGCGTCGCGGATCCTCTTCGCTGCTTCCTCGCGCGCTTGACTGGAAAGGTCGGTATCATTCTGGAACTCGTATTTCTCGATCGCGAAAGCCGCGATGTCGAGGATGTTCTCGCCAACGATGTTGAGATCGACGGCGCTCCTGATCGTGATGGTCTTTTCCTGGCGGTTCGTCATTGTTCAGCTCCAATGGTGGGAGATTGGCGGGAAAGCCATGGGAGGCCAGCGGTCCGTTCCGGATGCATGGATTCAGCCATTCGCAAAGGACTCGATCGCCGTCGCCCGGGAATCGTAGACATTGATGATCTGGTCGAATCCGCTTACCGCAACGATGTCGCGGTTGAACTGCGAGAGCGAGCACAGCCCGAATCTCTTGCCCGGACCGGTGAATCGTCTGGCGATGACCAGGCACACGCGAAGGCCGGCACTGCCGATGAAGGCCACCCGCTCGAAATCGAGGACCAGATGGCGGTCATCGGGCCCCAGACCCTCTTCCAGCAGTCTCTGGAAGTCCTCGGCGCTGCCGCTGTCGATGCGGCCCAGAAGGGAGGCGATCAGCGTATCGCCGGACCTTGCCCACTTCAGGTCGACTGTCATGTTTGCTCCGTCATGAAATCTGCCTTGAACACTGCTTCAGTAAAGAAAAGGGGTCCATGGGTAGGCCAGTCAAGGGCCAGACCATCTGTTTACGCCCACCGTGAGGATGTCGACGTTGTGGTATTCCCGGTGCTTCACCGATGTGGCGTGATGCCGCAGCAGCGCCAGCGAGAGATCCCGCTCGCTGGTCGGGTCCGGACGGTCGCCGAAGAGCATCATCTGGTTTTCGAGGTTGCCGGCATGCGTGGCTGCGGTGAATTCCAGTGACGCGCCCTCCCGGGCGTTCCGGGCCACCACGCGCAGGCGACGTTCCTCGTTGGCTGGTCCGTGTTCATCCTCTTCCTGTCGCAGGAGACTCAGCAGCGCTTCCTCGGACGCCGCCCGGAGCCGCTCCGTCGCACTCGTACCCCATCCGTATCGAGCCGCGAAGTCGACCACGAAACGATCGAGTCGGGGAAGGCTTTCGGGGCGAAGCGGCACCTCCGTCCTGATGCGGCGGGGTCCGGTCAGTTCGAGGAAGAGGGTCAGGAGAAGGATGGTGAGCCCCCCGGCGGTCAGGCCGTTTGCCAGCATCCGACCGGTGGGCGTCGCAAGGTGGGCGGGGAATATGGCCTGGAACTGGATGCCCACCCCTATCCAGAGCGAAAGTCCGGCGATCAGGGCATTCTGCCGGTGCGCGCCTTCGTGGAAGACGACGCGCATTCCCTGCGCGAAGGTCAGTCCGAAGATCACCGTGAGGTAGGCGCCGAGCACCGGAAGCGGAATCGAGAGGATCAGGGCCACGATCTTGGGCACGAACGCCAGACACACGAACACGATTCCGATATGGACGCCGATCCTCCTGGCTGCCACACCGATTCCCTCCGCCATGGAGATGCCGGCGACGTAGGGCCAGGGCGGCAGCACCCCCGCGAATCCGGAGAGCAGAGTGCCGACGCCGCAAGCGTTCACGGCCCCCCGACCTTGCGGAAGTCGATCGCGCGAGGCGCGCGGTATGACAGCCGCTGCATGCGCACCGAATCTCCCACCTGCCTGACCGTGATCACGAAGGTCACGAACAGGAAGCCGGGCAGCAGGATCCAGAAGCCCGGGCCGAAGCTCAGATCCAATGCGAGCGGCGGCAATGCCGGCATGCCGATCCAGCCGGCATCGGCCAGGCGGCCAAGGTCCAGGATCCCGAAGAATGCGGCGGTCACACATCCCGCGCCCAAGCCGAGTACCGGTGTCCAGGCCCGCACCATCCGGGGGGCGCGAAGCATCAGACCGACGACGATCAGGATCGTCACCGCGGCGACCGTCGGTGCGGCGGCCGGGTGCGCGTGGTCGGGTACGCGCGTCAGCATGGCGAACCCCATGGGCATCACCGTCACCGACACAAGCGCCAGGAGCGTACCGGACACCATCGGAGTAATGACGTGCCTGAGACGAGAGAGGCTGGCCGAAAGGATGAACTGGCTGATTGCAGATGCGACCACGAGTATCCCGAGCAGGGGAGGTCCACCCGTGACCAGCGCGAGAACCGCTACGCCGATGGCAGCGCCGGAAGCGCCCATCACGGTCAGGCTTCCCCCACCGAATGCGCCCAGGCGGCTCGCCTGCAGGACGGTGACGATTCCGCCGATCAGCATGCTGGCGAAGATCGCCCACGACAGGTAGCTGTCGTCCAGGTCGGCCGCGCGCGCCACGATCGTGGTGACCACGACGACCGGAACGCACACCAGGATGCCGACCTGCAAGCCGATGATGAGAGACATCAAGCCGGGAGGCTTCTCATCGGCCGCGTAACGCAGTCGAGTACCTTCAGTACGGCTCAACTGTCACCCTCTCCCCGTCCAGGAACGCTCCGAAGAGCCCGAATGGCCGACTTGGTGCTGCACACCCAAGGACCTGTGCTTGTCACCGGCGCAAATGGATACGTCGCGTCGTGGCTGGTCAAGGGGCTCCTGGAACAAGGTCTCGACGTGCATGCGACGGTGCGCGACCCCGCGGACCCGGACAAAACCGGCCACCTCCGGGCGATCGCGCAAAGCGCTGCCGGCACGCTGTCCCTGTTCCGGGCGGACCTGCTGGATCCGGCCGGGTTCGACCGGGCCATGATGGAGTGTACACTCGTGTTCCACACGGCATCACCGCTCATTGTGCGCAATGTCGAAGATCCGATGCGCGATCTCGTCGAACCGGCGACGCGAGGTACCGGGCATGTGCTCGACGCTGCCAATCGCGCGCCGTCGGTGCGGCGGGTCGTCCTGACCTCCAGCATCGTCGCGACCTACGGGGATGCCGCCGATTTGGAGGACGTGGGCAGGGACCGGTTTGACGAGAGCCACTGGAACACGACCAGCAACGTGCGCCATCAGCCCTACTCGTACTCCAAGACGCTCTCGGAGCGGCTGGCATGGGAGATGGCCGCGAAACAGGACCGGTGGGATCTGGTGGCCGTAAACCCGGGACTGGTCCTGGGGCCCGGCCTGAGCCGCCATACGAAGGCGGAGGGCGTCCTGGTCATGCGGGATTTCGGGAACGGGTACTACCGCTTCGGCGCCCCCGACCTCGAATTCGCGATCGTGGACGTGCGCGATGTCGCCGAAGCTCACGTGCGCGCTGGGATGCTGCCGGATGCGAACGGGCGCCACATCCTCGTCGCCGAGTCGCGAACGCTGTTCGAGATCGGCGCCGTCCTGCGGTCACATTTCGGCGACGCCTTTCCGTTCCCGCGACGAACCGTCTCCAACACCGCCGCGCTGATGCTCGCTTCGCGGCGGGGAATCCCCCAGTCCGTCGCGAAACGCAATCTGGGGTATCCGCTCAGATTCGACAGCAGCCGCGCAAGTGACGCCCTGGGAATGAGCTTCCGATCGCCCGAAGAATCCATCGTCGACCACTTTCAACAACTGCTGGACGACGGCCTCGTCAAACCGATGGCGAGTCGCTGAGGCTTTGATTGCAGCGACCGTACCGGCTGCAACTGGCGCGGGGCCACCGAAGACTACGACTTCGGAATCTCCTTGTCCGGGTCCACGAACGGCTTGCGTACCACCACCACTTCCCGCTCCCCGTCCGGCGTGGCCACCCGCAGTCGCGTCCCCGACTCCGCGAACGCCGTCGGCACCATCGCGTAGCCGATATTACGCTGCAACCGCGGCGACCACACCGCCGATGTGACGAAGCCGATCGCCTCGCCGTCCGCACCGCCCGCGATCTCGACACCCGCCAGCCGCCGCCCTGGCCCCTCCGCCGCGATTCGCGCCAGCGCCTCACGCCCGATGAAATCCCCCTCCTGGCCGTGGTCCACCTGCCACCCCAGCCCGACTTCGTACGGATTCGTGTCCAGCGTCATGTCGATCCCGTAGTTCAGGATCCCCGCCTCGATCCGCCGAATGTCCGACGGCCCCGTGGGCGCGATTCCCAGATCGGCGCCCGCGTCCATCACCCTGTCCCACAGCTCCACCCCCCGGCTCCCGTCCCGCAGGTAGATCTCGTAGCCGACCTCGCCGCTCCACCCGGTCCGGGTCACCACCACCGGGATGCCGTCCAGGTCCGTCTCCGCAAAAAAGTAGTAACGCAGCCCCGCGACCCCGTCCCCGAACAGCCTCCGCACCACCTCCTTCGACTTCGGCCCCTGCACCTGCATCGGCGACACATCGGGCTCGCACAGCCGCACGTCCAGCCCCGAATTCAGCGCCACGCCCTTCGCCCACAGCAGCACGTCGCTGTCCGCCAGCGCCAGCCAGAAGTGGTTCTCGCCCAGCCGCAGCAGCACGGGATCGTTTACGATGCCCCCGTCGTCGGCCGTGATCAGCACGTACTTGCCCTGCCCGACCGCGCACTTCGACAGGTCGCGCGGCGTCAGCAGGTTCGTGAACTCGAACGCGTCCGGTCCGGTGATCTCGACCTGCCGCTCCACGCTCACGTCCCACACCGTCACCCCGGTCCGCAGCCGCTCGTACTCGGCGTGCAGGTCGTCGTACCGCGTGGGCAGAAACATGTGGTTGTAGACCGTGTAGGCGCGACAGCCGGCGCGCAGGGTGGCGTCGAAATACGGCGAACGGCGGAGCCGGGCCCCGCGCTGGATGAGGGCCATGTCGAAGGTGGGGGTCATTCAGGGATCTCCCAGGGTTGAGGAGGAGGGGTTGAGGAGATTGTGAACATTTTCACGAGCGCCGTGTGAATCGCGCCACCTGCTTCCGTTCGCGCAAGATTGCGCCTGCGGCAAGACGGCCCGGTCCTCCCGTCACGCCGCCTCCCGGGTGGCACCCGGAACCGCACAGGAACAATCCCTCGACCGGCGTGGCGTACCGCGCCCAACCCGCGATCGGGCGCATGAAGAGCATCTGGTCGAGTCCCATCTGGCCATGGTATTCGTCGCCGCCGGTCAAACCCAGTTCGGCCTCGAGTTCGAGCGGCGTGAGCAGGCGGTAGTCGACGATGCGGTCGCGCATGCCGGGAAGGAAGTCGTCGAGGACCGCGAGGACGCTAGCGAGGAGGGCGTCGCGGGTCGCGTCGTGCTCCCAGTTGCCCTCGCGAAGGTGGTAGGGCGCGTAGCGGATCTGGATCGAGGCCAGGTGGCGGCCGTCGGGCGCGAGGGTGGGGTCGTGCAGCGTGGGGATCACCATGTCGAGGTGCGGACTGGCCGAGGCGCGGCCGTACTTGGCGTCATCGTTTGCGCGTTCGAGGTAGTCCAGGGTGGGCGCCACCAGGGTGTGGCCGGCTAGGCGTTCGGCCGCGTCCGGGAGTGGCGGAAGCCCGTCCAGCAGCAGGTGCAGGACCGCCGTGGTTCCCCGCAGCTGGATGTTGCCGACGTTGCGGTTGAACTCGGGGCCCAGGCGGGGCGCGCCCACCAGCCCGAAAAAGGTGCGGCGAGGATCGGCGCCCGAGATCACGCAGCGGGCTGCGGTCTCTTCGCCGCCGGCCAGCGCCACCCCGGTCGCGGCTCCGTCCTCGACGAGAATGCGCTCGACTTCGGTTCCGGTGCGCACCTCGGCGCCGTGCGTCCGCGCCGCCGCGGCCAGCGCAGCCGAAAGCGCCCCGATCCCGCCCTTCACGAACGCCGAGGAGCGGAAGCCGTGGGGGTCGTGCCCCGCGGCGTGGTACAGCATCCGCAACGCGCCGCCCATGGCGCTCGGGCCGTGACGGGAGCCCGCCAGCGCGGTGGTGGCGAGCATGCCCTTGAGCGCGTCGCTCGCGAACCAGTCGTCGAGGAGGTCGCGGGCCGGGAGCGGCGCCACGCGCAGCAGTTCCACGACCGTGCGCTTGCCCAGCCTGCCCGCCTGGATGAGGGGGCGGAGAAGACGGAGCCGTTCGCGGGGGGTCATTTCGTGTGGGGTGGGGGCCGGGTGGTCGAGGGCTACGCGCAGCACCCGCGCCATGGTGCGCAGGTGGTCGGCCCAGTCGGGGAAGCGGGCCGCGTCGGCGCGGCTGTGACGGGCGATCTCGTCCATGGTGCGCGCGGGGTCGCGCCACAGGGTGAGGGCCTCGCCGCCACCGGTCAGCGAGGTGGCAAGCGCGGGAGGGTGAATCCACTCGAGGCCGTGGGCGGCGAGGTCCAGGTCGGCGGCGAGGCCGGCGGGGAAGAGTCCCGCGTCCTGCGCGGCCACGTTGACGGCGCAGCCGGGGAAGATCTCCGCCGCCGAGGCCGCGCCCCCCAGGACCGGACGGCGCTCCAGCACGAGGACCTTCCATCTCTCGCAGGCGAGCCGGGTGGCCGCCACCAGCGCGTTGTGACCGCCTCCCACGACGACCGCGTCGTACTGCTTCACCTCCCCCTCCTTCCGCCGGAACGCCTGCCCAGGTCCGCCAACACCCGGCCCGCCGCGAGCTTGCCCGGCGCGCCCATGATGCCTCCGCCCGGATGCGTGCCCGAGCCGCACTGGTAGTAGCCGCGCACCGGCGTGCGGTAGCCCGCGTACCCGGCGGCCGGCCGGAGGAAGAAGAGCTGCGACGGGGTCAGTTCGCCCTGGAAGATGTTGCCCTGGGTGAGACCCGTGGTGCGCTCGATGTCGAGCGGCGTGACGACCTGCCGGTGCAGGATGATGTCCTTCAGGTTGGGGATGTAGCGCGCCAGCGTGTCGACCACGGTGTCGCCGAAGGCCTCGCGCTTCTCGTCCCAGGTGCCTTTGCGCAGCTCGTACGGGGCGTACTGCACGAAGCAGGACATGACGTGCTTGCCGGGCGGTGCCATGGCTGGATCGATCGCCGAGGGGATGACGATATCGATATAGGGTTCGCGCGAAAAGTCGCCGTACTTGGCGTCGTCGTAGGCGCGTTCGAGGTAGTCGATGGACGGGCTGATCGAGACCGCGCCCCGCAGGTGCGGACCGTGGCCGGGCATGCAGGCGAAGTCGGGGGCCGTGTCGAGCGCCAGGTTGACCTTGCCGGAGGAGCCGCGGAAGCGGTAGGCGCGCACGGCGCTGAGCAGGTCGTCGGGAAGTTGGTTTTCGTCGATGAGGTCGAGAAAGGTGCGGTGGGGGTCAAGGCTGGACGAGACCACCTTCGCGTGCAGTTCGTCGCCGTTGGCGAGCGCCACGCCATTGACACGCCCGTTCTTCACCAACGTCCGTGCCACCGGCGCGTCCGTCCGGATTTCGGCCCCCGCCTCGCGCGCCGCGGAAGCGATCGCGTTCGCCACGGCGCCTGTCCCGCCCTTGGCAAAGCCCCAGGCCCGGAAGTGGCCGTCGATTTCGCCCATGTAGTGGTGCAGCAGGACGTAGGCGGTGCCCGGCGAGCGCGGCCCGAGGAAGGTGCCGATGATCCCGCTCGCCGACAGGGTGGCCTTGAGCACGTCGGTCTCGAACCACTCGTCGACCAAGTCGGCGGCGCTCATCGTCATGAGCTTGACGAGCAGGTGCAGCTGGTCGGGTTCCAGGTCGAGGAAGTGTCGGGCGAGGCCGAGCAGGCCGCGGATGTCGCGCGGACCCAGCCGTGCGGGATCGGGAGGGGCGATGCCGAGCAGGTGCTTCACGGCGCGCGCCATGTAGAAGAGCGACCGGCCGTATTCGTCGTAGGCCTCGGCGTCGCGGATCGAGAAGCGCGCGATCTCCCGCCAGGTACGGTGGTGGTCGGAGTCGCGGTACAGGCGGTCGCCGTCCGGCAGCGGCGTGAGGGTGCTCTCGAGCGGCAGGATGGCCAGCCCGTGGCGGGGCAGGTCCAACTCGCGGATGATGTCGGGGCGCATCAGGCTGACCACGTACGAGAACACGCTGTACCGGAAGCCCGGGAAGATCTCCTCGGTGACGGTGGCGCCGCCTAGCATCGGGCGCCGTTCGAGCACGCACACGTCGAGCCCGGCGCGGGCCAGGTAGGCGGCGTGGACGAGGCCGTTGTGGCCGCCCCCGATGACGATCGCGTCGTACTTGCGGGCCATCAGTGGTCAGCCCCGCTTGCGCGCCGGGTCGAAGAAAGGCGTGCCGACCACGCGCGCGGGGACCCTGTGGCGCACGAACTCCACGGTCAGCTCGACCTCGATGCGGCTGCCCTGTTCCGCGAAGTCGCGGCGGATGGTGGCGAGCGCGATGTACTTCTTGAGGATCGGCGAGAAGGTGGCGCTGGTGATGTAGCCGATCTGCCTGCCGGCGCCACCGCCCTGGCGCGCCGCACCCGCGTAGATAGGCACGGCATCGCGCGAGGCCCGGCCTGCCACCAGCGGCGGCAGACCCACCGCGGCAAAGCGCTTTTCGATGCCCGGCCAGTCGGCCTCGAGACCCGCAAGCGCCCACTCCGACGGAGTGGCCGCTTCCCGCTCGAGCGCCTTTTGGCCCACGAAATCGCGGCTTGGCCGCGGCTGGACCGTCCACCCGAGGCCGGCCTCGTACGGCGACGACTTGCGCGACTCGATCAGCGCCGTCCAGCTCGACACGTAGTCAACCTCCTTGAGCAGCAGGCCGGCTTCGATGCGCGCCACGTCCAGGGCGTCGAGACCGGCCGGCGCGAGACCGAAGCCCCGGCCCGTCTCCACGAGGGCGTCCCACACGGCGAGCGCGTGCTCGGGCGCGAGCCAGATCTCGTAGCCCAGGTCGCCCGTGTAGCCCGTTCGGGTGATCGTGACCGGGGCCGCGCCGATGTGGCCCTCGGCCAGCGCGAAGTACGGGAGCGCGGCGATGTCCGCGCCGGTCACGAGCCGGGCGAGGATGTCCCGCGAGGTGGGGCCCTGGAGCGCGAGCGCCGCGAGGTCGAGGGTGACGTCGCGCACGGCCGCGTCCATCCCGAGCCCGCAGTCCTGGAACCAGCGCAGACAGGGGTCGGCGGCCGTGATGCGGAACATGTCGGCGCCCAGTCGCTGCACGGTGCCGTCGTCGATCAGCTTGCCGGCCTCGTCGCACCAGGGCGTATAGAGCACCTGCTCTTCCGCGCAACAAAAAACGTTGCGCGTCACCAGGCGGTCCACGAGCGCGGCCGCGTCAGCCCCCGTAACCTCGTACTTGCGCAGCGGGGAGATGTCGAAGAGCGCCGCCCCGCTGCGCACGGCATAGTACTCGTACTCGTGGCCGGGCTCGTAGCTGAGCGCGGCGGCGTAGCCGGACCAGTTGCGCCACCGGCGGCTGCGGCAGAGGGCGGTGGTGCGCAGGTGGAAGGGGGTCTCGAGGAGCATCAGGACGGTTCCGTGCGACGCCCCGCCGGATCAGGCATGCATCGCGGAAAAAAGCGCCTGGTGGGATGTCACGATGCGCTCCAGGGCCTCCTGGTCGGGTTCCAGCGACCACTCCCCGCGCTCGGCGGTACCTCCCAGCACGATCCCGTCGCTGCGCGGCTGCATGTGGATGCCGAGCCCGCCGCGGGAAGGCCCGGGTCCCCCGAAGGTTCCGTAGTCGACTTCGGGCTGGGGCACCAGCACGGTCAGCTGGCCCTTCACGGGGACCAGTTCGGCGTCACCGAAGAGATCACGCGCCCCGAGGCCCGTGCAGTTGATCACGAGGGCCTCTTCCAGCGCCACCAGTTCGCTCGGCTCGGTGAACTTGCGGATGACGATGCGTCCGCCGAAGTCGATGACGTCGCGCACGAGAGCCTCGAGGTAGATCGAGGGCTCGATGCGCATCTGGGTGCGGCGGGTCGCGTAGCGGGTCGGGAAGGGGTGCTCGCCGGGGCCGAGCCGGGTCGTGCCCGTACGCAGGTGCGCCGGAAGCAGCGAAGGGCGCTCCGGCTCACGGTCTGCCTGTCGCGGGCGGGGCTCGTTGTTGCTCAGTGCAAAGCTGCGGATCCACGACACGCCGTATCCCCGCCCGACCAGGA
Organism: Gemmatimonadota bacterium; assembly: GCA_009838975.1. Classification (GTDB taxonomy): domain Bacteria; phylum Gemmatimonadota; class Gemmatimonadetes; order Longimicrobiales; family Gaopeijiaceae; genus Bin94. The sequence continues at coordinate 34,383 of VXQO01000145.1, forward strand.
GCTGCAGCTGGCGGTAGGAAATCTCGACGGCTTCGCGGAACTGCGCGTCCCAGGCGGGAGTCCGTAGATCGCCGTCGACGAGCCCCGACGTTGGGGTGAAGCCGGCGAGTGACATGTTCGAGGTCGTGTTCGGGGGCACCGTCGTGGCGTAGATGGTGACCCGGAATCCGCGGCGCTGGAGCTGACGCGCACAGGTGAGCCCCACAACCCCACAGCCGATCACCGCCGCGGCGCGGCTGTCGTGTTCGAGGGCCATGTCGGCGGCCATCTGTCCCGTGCCCCACGAAATCGACATGCCCGCGCCCCCGTGGCCGTAGTTGTGGATCACGGTGGTCCCGCCGAGCCGTTCGGCGCGCAGCACGAATCCGGAGGGTCGATGTGGCCGCAGGCCCACGGTGGTGCGGATGACACGATCCCAATCCGCCCGAACCGGTGCCAGAACAAGCGAAGGCCGGTCCACGGACCACGAGCGCACCGAGCACGCGCCCAGCCCGCTCCCGATCAGGCTCATGCCGCCGATCTTCAGCATTGTTCTTCGGTCCACCAGCCGCCTCCGGCCGAGTCATTCGTGGCACACGCCATTGCGGATACCCATCTTGGTCCGCACGACCACGGACGGCAACTTGCGACGCCCGCGGTAGATGGGCGATTCGAGGCGGCGCGGCTATTGCCAGCTTCAGGAGCGGCCCACACGTTGAGAACACCTCCAACCACCCCGCGCATGGCCCCACCGATCGTCCCGGCAACGCTCCTCACCGGGGCGGTTCTGTTGTTCTCTGCCAGTTGTGCGCGCGAAGAGCTTGCCGATCGTCCGATCGAAATGGCCACGAAGCCCGAAGGGACGGCCGGGGGTGTGGAGTTGGAGGGCGGGCCCGCGGTCCTGGACCTGGAGCGAGCCCTTGCGCTTGCCGCCATGCCGTTGTCGTGCGTCGACCGTCCGCACGCACTCCGTCCGGACCGCGAGGGGTACCTGGACGATGTCGCGTACACCCGCCGCCGGGGCTTCGAGCAGGAGCGCGCCTTCTACGGCTGCTGGGACTGGCACTCGGCGGTGAACTCGACGTGGGCGATGGTTCGCCTGCTCAAGGAGGTGCCCGGGTTGCCGGTCGGGCCGCTGATCCGCGAGAAGCTCAGGGATCACCTTTCCGAGGCTGCGATGCAGGGCGAGCTGGCGTACCTCACCGACAATCCTTCGTTCGAACGGCCCTACGGCTGGGCCTGGCTGCTGCTGCTACAGGCGGAGTTCGCGTCCTGGGACGATCCCGACGCGCTCACGTGGGCCGCGCGGCTCGAGCCCGCAACCAGCCTGGTGGCCGAGCGGCTGGCGGCCTACCTGGGGGAGTTGGAGGGGCCGGTGCGGACCGGGGTGCATCCGAATACCGCCTTCGCGGTCGCGATGAGCCTGCAGGCCGCGGCCATGCGCGCACGTCCCGAGCTCGAGGTGGCGCTGCGCGACGCCGCTGTCCGCTTCTTCTCGGACGATCGCCGCTGTCCAACCGCCTACGAGCCCGGGCGTTCCGACTTCGTGTCGCCCTGTCTCGAAGAAGCGGCGCTGATGGGCATGGTGATGGAGCGCGACGCCTACGTCGCGTGGCTGGACGACTTTCTTCCACCCCTCGATTCCGACGAGTTCGCGTCGCTGCGGGATCCGGCCGCGGCGGGACAGGCGGAGGGTGCGCCGTCGGAGGGAGGGGCCGTGATCACCAACGACTCGCTGCGGGCGGTTTTGGGGGCGCGTTCGCACCTCATCGGGCTGGCGTTCACGCGGGCGGACGCGATGCTGCGGATTGCCGGCGCCCTGCCTGCGGACGATGCGCGCGTCGAGGGCTTGCGCGCGCTGGCCGAGGAGCATGCGCGGGCGGGTTTCGAGACGATGTTCGACGCAGACTATGCGGGTTCGCACTGGATCGGCTCGTTTGCGGTCAAGTACCTGGTTGAGGCCATGAAGGGAGGCTTTGGATGAAGAGATTGACGAGAGCCGGCGGTGGTCTGTCCGCGGCCGTTTCGTGGGCAGCGGCGGTGGTCGTGGCGGCGGCCTGGGTGGTGCCGGCGGGCGCGCAGGGGCCGGTGGTTACCCGCGGCGAGCCGGCCGATGTCGGCATGTCGGCGGGGGTGCTCGCCGGGGGCGTGGCGCTGTACGAGGAGGCGATCGCCCGCGGGGATCTGGTCGGCGCGGTGCTGCTCGTGGCGAAGGACGGGAAGGTCGTCCTGCACGAGGCGCTTGGCTGGCGGGACCGGGCACGCGACATCCCGATGGAACCGAACACGCTCTTCCGGATGGCGTCGAACACCAAGCCGGTGGTCGCGACGGGCATTGCGATGCTCGTAGAGGACGGAGAGCTGGCCTACGGCGACCTCGTTCGCGAGCACATGCCGTCGTGGGACAACTACCGGGCCGGGTTCATCAACATCGGCCATCTGCTGTCACATTCCAGCGGGTTGAGGATCCCCACCCTCTTCCTGCAGCCGTACATGCGGCCGTCGGCGCAGCACCCGGACGCGCCCACCCTGCAGCTGGAGGCGGCGCGGTTCGGTCCCGTCGGCGCGGAGGTCGCGCCGGGCACGAGCTACAGCTACAACAACCCCGGCTACAACACCCTCGGCGCGCTCGTCGAGATGGCCTCGGGCATGCAGATGGACGCCTACCTGGACCGGGAGCTGTACACGCCGCTGGGGATGCACGACAGCTACCACCACGAGATCGACGAGAAGATGGACGGCAAGCTCGACCGCATGTCGGTGGTCTACTACGAACGCGACGGCGAGGGTGGCTGGGCGCCCGGCTGGACCCCGGGCGATCCGCCGCAGGTCCCATTCGTGCGCGCCTCGGGCGGGATGATCTCGACGGCCGACGACTATGTGATCTTCTGCCAGATGTTCCTGAACGGCGGGGTGTACGACGGGAGGCGGTATCTGTCCGAGGAGAGCGTGGAGTTGATGACGTCGCCGAAGATCCGCACCAACCCGGGGTCGGCTGGACCGGCCAGCCATTACGGGTACGGGTGGTCGGTCTCCGCAGAGGGCGTGTTCTCGCACGGCGGCTCGGACGGGACGAACGCCTTCGTGGATCCGGACCGGCAGATGATCGTGCTGGTGTTCACCCAGACGCCCCGGGGCAACAACCCGGTGGGGCGGTTCATGGAGCTGGTGTACCAGGCTATCGAGCCAGGTGTAGTTCAATGAGGCGTCCGGCCGCTTCGTCGGTCGCCTCGAAGGCGGTTTCGCCGCCCTGATTCGTTGCCACCAGCACCGCGAAGTCCCTCTCGGGCGCCATCCAGACCACGGCGTACCAGCGCAGGTTGCTGCCGGAGTGGGCCAGGGCGCGTCCCCCCGCCCACTGCCGGTTTGTGACGACCCACCCTGACGCGTAGCTGAACCCTTCGGCCGGGGTGTGCAGCCGCTGGATTGACTCGGGCTGAAGCAGGTCGGCCCGGCCCTGTTCGCCGGCCAGGTGCATCGCGATGTAGCGTCCCAGGTCCTGCATCGTGGCGTGCACCGTCCCTGCGGGGCCGAGACCCGGCGGGTTGTCGGCACGTGGATCGCCCGGTTCCAGTGCGAACCTGCCGGTGCCCTGCCCCAGGTGCCCGCGGGGCTGGTCCATGGCGCCCGGGACTCCCGGAGCGCCGAAGCCCGTGTCGTCCATGCCCAGGGGCGCGAAAAGGCGGGTGCGAACGAGGGTCTCCCATTGCTGGCCGGTCAAGGCTTCGAGCGCCGCGCCCGCGATCATGTAGCCTACGTTGGAGTAGTGGTAGGTCTGGAGCGGCGTGAACTCGGGGGCCGTGCCGAGGACCTCCAGCGCGAAGGCGCGGCGCTGCGCGGGCAGCGGGTCCGTGTTGTCGAGCATCTGCGTCCAGGTCGAGAACTGGCCGATCTCGTTGGTGAAGCCGCCGCGGTGGGCGAGGATCGGCTCGATGGGGACCGGGCGCAGGTCGGGGTGAATGTCGGGGAAGGCGGGGAAGGCGGCTGCCAGCGTGGTCGTCCACTCCAGGGCGCCCTCCTCGACGAGGATCGCGGCAAGGGTGGACGTCATCGACTTCGTGATGGAACCCAGGTGCCATTTGTCATGGATCGTGACCGGGACGAGGGACCCGTGCGCCCGGGTGCCGGCGGCACCCACGGCGACGAGCCGGTCACTGGTGACGATCGCGCCGGCGAGTCCGATGAGGCCGTGCCGCTGGCGCACATCGAGGAGCAGCGCGGAGATCGGAGACGCGGTGACGGTCAGGGTGGCGGTACCCGTCGCCCCCTGGCTTGTGGCGGTGACGGTTGGCGTGCCGGGTCGCGCGCCCGTCACCAGGCCATCCTCGCGGATCCACGCCTGGCCGGCCTGCGACGTCGACCAGGTGACGGCGGGGTTGGCGACCGGCTGGCCGCCGGCGTCGGTCACGGTCGCCGTGAAGCGGACGGTGTCGCCCACCTCGACGGACGCGGTGGCGGGAGTCACCCGGACGGTGGCCGTGGGGGTGGGGGGAGCAACGGGCGTCGTGGGATCGTCGGCACTCCCGCACGCGGCCGCAAGGAGCGCAACGGCCACGCCTACGGTTGGCAGCGGTGGGTGGACGGTCCGCACGGCGCCTCCTCCGCGCCGTCAGGCGGCTCCGCGTTTTCGCCAATACCGCGCCAGCCCCCACCACGAATCGAAGAACCCCGAGGCGGTCGCATACAGCGCCATGTGCCCTTCGGGGATCTTCTCGCCGAGCCGCGCGGTCACCCAGTCCGAGAAGGTGTGGGCACGCCTGCGGTCGTCGGCGAAGCTCGAGTCGCCGAGGGAGTCGCGCACCCAACCGGCCCACGCGTCCAATTCCGCGCTCAGTGCGGCGAAGTGCGACCGGCGAGCCCGGTACGGGCCGAAGTGCGTGGCGACGATCCGCTCCGGCTCCCACGCCATCACCCTTCCCATGCTCGCCTTCCACAGCTCCACATCGATGTCGGGGGGTGGAGTCACGGGGATCGTCGGTCCGCCCCGGATGCGTATGCCGCCCACGTCGCCCACCCACGCCGTCCCGGTCGCGGCCTCGAAGTAGGCGACGTGGTGCTTGGCGTGTCCGGGCACGTACCCGACCTCGAAGCGGCGGCCGCCCAGCGAGACCACGTCACCCTCGTCGACGACGCGGAGCGACGCGCGCGGCACGGGGAGGAACTCACCCCAAAGGGTGGCCATTGCGTCGCCGTAGATGCGGCCGGCCGAGGCGAGCAGGCGGGACGGGTCGGCCATGTGGGGCGCGCCGACCGCGTGCACGTGGACGATCGCGCCGGGAGCCTCCCGCACGATGGCGCCGGCCGCCGTCGCGTGGTCGAGGTGGATGTGTGAGAGGAGGATGGCGCGCACGTCTTGCAGGCTGTGCCCCAGTTCCGCGAGGCCGGCACGCAGGGCGTCCAGGCGCGCCTCCGGGCCGGTGTCGACCAGCGCGATCCCGCCCTGCGGGAGTTCCAGCACGCCAACCCCGATGATCGTGGCGCGATCCTGGAAGTGCACATCCACCAGCGCCGCGCCACCGCCGATGCCATGCGCGGTCGCGGTCCCCGGGTCGGTGCGGCGGCCCTCCCGCAGGCTCCCCGTGACAGTCACGCGCCGCCCTGGTCGGTCGTCATCGGGTCCTTGTGGCTTCCCCACTGCTCGAACCACTTCCTCAGGTAGAGCTGTGTGCGGAGGAAGTTGGACGGGCGTCGGCTTGTGCCGTGCCACTCGCCCTGGAAGCGTACCATCACCGTAGGGACGCCCAGATACTGCAGCGCCTGGTACATCTCCTCCGTCTGCGGCATGGGGGTGCGGATGTCCATCTCGCCGGTGAGGAACATTGTGGGCGTGGTGACGTTGCCGACGTAGAAGATGGACGACCGGTCGATCCACTCGGCGGGGTCCTCCCAGAAGGGCTTTTCGAAGGTGCGGAAGTAGCTGATCGCGTCCGACGTGCCCATCGCCGAGATCCAGTTTACGATGGGGCAGTTGGCGGACGCGGCGCGGAAGCGGTCGGTGTTGCCCACGATGTAGCTGGTCAGGATGCCGCCACCGGAGCACCCGTAGACGAAGACGTTCTTCTCGTCGACGTAGCCGCGCGCGAGCATCTCGTCGACGCCGTTCATGAGGTCGGGGAAGTCGGCCCCGGGGTAATCGTGGTTTATCGCGTTGGCGAACTCGGTGCCGTAGCCGGTGGAGCCGCGGGGATTGGTGTAGAGGACGACGTAGTCGTTCGCGGCGTGCTCCTGAAACGCGAAGTTGAAGCCCCCGTTGTACATGGCGTGCGGACCGCCGTGGATGACGAGCATCATGGGGTACTCGCGCGAAGGGTCGAAGTCGGGCGGCTTCACGATCCACCCCTGGATCTGGAAGTCGTCGGTCGAGTCGTACCAGATCTCTTCGACTTCGCCGAGCTGCACGTGGCCCAGGACGTCGGAGTTGACGTCGGTAAGACGGGTCACTGCCTCAGGCGTGGTGAGGTTGAAGCGGTAGATGTCGCCGGGCTCGTGGGCGCTGGCGATCGTGCCCACCGCGACACCGTCGCCGGAGAAGGTCGACATCGCGAAGAGGTGCTCGCCCGATGTGAGCATGCTGACGCCCCGATCCAGCGACACGAAGTGGAGCTGACGGTAGCCGTCGCGGCTGACGTTGAAGTAGAGGCCGCCGCCGTCCGGCGCCCAGGTCATGGCGCCCACCTGGCGGTCGTAGTCGCCCGAGATGACGCGCGAGCCGGACCCATCGCGGTTCATGACGTGGATCCTGACGTTGCGGTATGTGTCGTCGTGGGCGTCGATGCCGGTGTAGGCGATGAGCGAGCCGTCGGGAGAGGGCACGGGCGCATTGTCGGGACCGCGGCGGCTGGTCAGCTGGCGGATCTCACCGCTGCCCACCGAGACGGCGTAGATCTCGGATTCCTGCCAGTGCTCCGGCCGGTCGGCGTCCTCGTGGCGGAACGATGTGAAGTAGATCTCGGTCCCGTCGGGACTCCACTCGATCGACGTGTGGTTCCAGTCCCCGTCGGTAAGCTGGCGGGGAGTGCCTCCTTCGGCGGGGACTACGAATACATGCGTCCATCCCGTGTCCACATAGCCGATGCCGTCCCGCTTGTAGGCCGGTCGCTCGACTACCTTGGGTTCGCGTTCCCACTGGGCGCCGTCCGGCCTGGCCGGCAGATCGACCCCGGCGAAGTCGGCGCGGTCGGACACCCGGCTCGTAAACGCGATCCAGTTTCCATCCGGGGACCAGCGGGGGTTGGATGGCCCGTTTTCAAGACGCGTGATCTGCGTGGTCAGGCCCTCGGCGTCCATCCAGCGGACATGGAGCTGCGAGCCGCCCGGGTCACCCGGCGCGGTGTAGAGGATGCGGGTGCCGTCGGGCGACCAGGCGCCGCCGCCGCCGTCGACAAGGTGCCGCTTCCTGGATCCGTCGGCGTTCATCATCCACAGCGCCGACTCGCGCCGGTCGTTGCGCTTGTCGATCCACCCCCTGGTGTAAACGATCCGGGCGCCGTCAGGCGAGATCCGCGGGTTGGACACGCTCTCAATGTCCATGTACTGGTCCAGCGAGAGGCGCTGTTGGGCTGCGGCCGGGGCGGCAAACACGACGGCCGCGAGGGCAACGGGAAGGATGTTCGAGGGCAGGAGCGCAACGAGGCGGGGGCGAGTCATGACGGTTCTCCTGGCAAGTCGGGCGTCTGAGAGAATTGTATGGAAAACATTACAATATGTAATGCATGATTGACATCACACGGGGATATGGCCGTCCCCCTACACATCCTGCACTCCGTTGACACGGACTAGGACAGGAACCTCTGAAGCGAGAGCAGCACGCCGATCCCGATAACCATGAGCCCGCCCATCCGAATTGTCATGCGGTTCTCAAGGTCTCGCAGCCCTGTACGGACCGAAGTCTCGATCTTCCCCATGTCGCTACGCAGGGAGGTCTCCATCTTCTCCATGTCGCCGCGGATGGAAGTCTCCATCTTCTCCATGTCGCCGCGGATGGAAGCCTCGACCCGCTTCAACTCAACACGGACCGACGTATCGACCTCCTGCAGATCCGCCTTGGTCGGGAAACGCTCCGCGAATCCCTCGGCGAAGGTGAGGACGAGCACCGTTGCCTGGGTCTCATCGAAACCCGCTTCGTCTCGCAACCTGTGGGCTGCCCGGAGTGTATCGAAGCCCATCATGACCTCCAAAATGTGGCGTCGCGATTGCAGCCGCCAGCGCGTCAGGAGCAGCGACGGCCGATAGGGACCACAGTATTGGCCGGAAGGGCGGGCGGTTCCATGGCTCGATGGGCAGACTCTTCGGCAATGCGCGCGGGTGGCGGGGCGGTGACGAGTCCCCCCGGATACTGCGAGCGAATTTCGGGCCTCGCGATCGATTCCGAGCTGGGCGGGACCGCTTACGAAACCGGAGCGATCACCCTCCTGATCGCCTGTCCCGGATACACCCCGTCGACCACGCTCCCGTCGCGCACCACCGGCGTGCCGCCGACGAGCACATGCATGAATCCGCGCGAGGGGGTGGCCGGAGCATCGTAGTCCGCCATGTCCAGCACGGTCTCGGGATCGAAGAGGGCCAGGTCGGCATCGGCGCCCTCCTGCACCCGGCCCTTGCGGGCCATCACGGGAGCTGCGCCCTCAACCCGCCGGGCCGGCAGGATCGTCATCTTGGCGAGCGCGTCCATCAGGCTGATCACGCCCCGGTCGCGTGAATAGTGACCAAGAATGCGGGCGAACGTTCCGGCGCCACGCGGGTGCACCGAGGTGAACAGGAACGGAATGCCGTCACTTGCGGCGATCACATCCGGCTGCGCGACGATCCACTCGTTCGTTTCCTCGTTGCGGCCGTGGATGACTACCCACCCGCCCTGCTCGCGATACTGCCGGAAGGTCTCCGTGTTCAGCCGCTCCGCCTGGCCGGGCCACTGCAGGCGCTGGTACTCCGAGTCGTCCAGCCCCTCCCATGGGTCGAACAGCGCGGACTCGATGAAGGTCGAAGACGCGGTGTACGGATACGCCTCCGTGGTGACGTCCAGCCCACGCTCCGCAGCGCCACGGATCAGGCCCAGGGCGTCCATCGCCGACTCGTCGGCGGAGGAATTGAGGTGGACGATGTGCAGCGACACGCCGGTTGCGGCCGCGTTCGCAATGACCTCCTGGAACGGCCCGAGATTGCCGCCCTCGTCTGCTGCGCGCAGGTGCACGTAGGCCGGCACACCGTTTGCCGCGGCAGACTCGAAGAGGTCGATGATCTCGGTCCGCGAAGCGCCCGGGGTGTAGGTGATTCCGAAGCCGTACCCGAGGCCGCCTTCCTCCAGACCGCCCTCCATCAGAGCCGCCAGCTCGGCAACCTGTGCGTCGTCCAACTCCTGATAGATGATGTCCGAGCCCATCGACTCGTTCTCGCCCGGGGGCAGAGTCGGCTGGTGCCCGACATCGATACCCGCCAATAGCTTCGTTCGGGCATTCGGGTGGCTCACGGTCGCGCCGAAGTTGAGCAGCGTGCGGCCTTCGCGCGAGGCGTACCAGGCAGCCACCGGATAGACACCGATCTCCAACTCCAGTGCGGTGGTCACTCCGTCCAGCGCCTGCAGACGCTCGCCCACCGAACTCTGGCCGTGCGCGTGGAGGTCGATGAACCCGGGCGCCACCACGAGCCCTGTCGCGTCGATGGTGTCGCTTCCCTCCAGCGCGTCCTCGGTGACCGCAACGATCGTCCCGCCGGTGATTCCCAGATTGCGCGTAGCGTCAAGCCCCGTTTCCGGGTCCATGACGCGGCCGTTCACGATGACGAGGTCGTGCGTGGAGCCCCGCATCCACCAGAATGCACCGAGGGCGCCGGCGACGACGACAGCGAGCAGCAATAGCTGATTGCGGGAGCCTGGAGAGAGTCGGGACATGGCAGGGCCTGTATGCGTTGCAGTAGGTGTGGCGGCGGAGCCGCTATGTCTGAGATTCCGCACCGGGGTGGCCGCGCGCAACCCTGCCCCCCGGGGCCGACCGGTCATGTTCCTCCAGGCATCAGCTCCGTTCCCGGGTGGAAAGCCGCCCAGGCGGCCCAGAAGGCGACGTAGGCATCGGCAATGGGGCGCAGCCTTCGCCGGGTTCCCGCCAGTGGTCCCGCAACGGGCGTACCGTCGACGGCCCATGTCGTACCGGTCAGGTCGTCCACCACACCGCCCTCGCCCGCGACGAAGTTGGCCGCCTGGGCGCCGACCTCCGGACGATACGCCATCGCAGCCTCGCGCGTTCCGTCCCAGATGACCATTCCGGGGGCGTCCCGGTAGGTGAACTCGAGGGCGGCGTGATCGCCCAGCGACGCCATCGCGCCAAAGGAAAACGCCTGGGCCGGCGTGCCGGGAGGACCGCCGGGCAGGCCCAGGACGCGCTCCTTCGGTGGCAGCCGCCCATCATCCAGCGGGATCGGGTGATCCAGGAAGTCGGCGTTGTGCGGATCCTCGTACTCGTCTCCGTACGGGTTGCGAACGTACAGCCGCCAGTCGCTGAAGCCGCCGGGCGCGCCCACCATGCGCGAATCGGGGTGCAGCGACCTCCAGCCGGCCATGGTCATTTCCACGGCCGGCAGCCTCTCGAGGCGGGTGCCGGTCTGCGGGCCGCAGCGGGCCTCGCCCAGCATCTGCAGCCAGAAGGACTCCGGCACGTTGGTGTCGTACATGACGAGGTTGGCGTTGTAGAGCAGGCCCGAGACGCGCATTTCGGCGCCGCCCACCGCGTTGCGCCGGAAGGCCAGAGCCGACCCGGTGAGCGGGCAGTAGGTCACGACCATCCGGTCGTCGCCGTTGAAGTTCACGATCTCGTGGCGCCACATGATGTTGTGCGGAATCACGATCCAGTCCGCACCCAGCTGCACCGCGATCACGCGGTCGTGGTCGCGCACGAAGGAGTTGGCCGGAATCATCGGCGAGATGGGCACGATCTCGGGGTCGGTAAGCGCCGGAATCCCATCCCGCCCGACCCCGCCGTCGGCGAGGAAGGCGGGGTCGAGATCGCAGACGAGATCGTCGTCGGGGATCAGGCCGGTGCCGATCCCGCCCGCACCGTCGCACCCCACCAGCAACAGGGTGGAAAGGACGCACCACGGCGCCGCCCTGTGCGATTGCGCGGTGCCGACGTGAAGTGCGAACATTGTGGCGACCGGCCCGGTCATGGATGGTCCGAGGTGGCGGAAAGGTCCCTGCTGTTGTGGGAATGTCCATGCGACATGACCCGGGCCACAACCCCAACCTGATATCAGGCAAGCGTCCGCGCACGCTCACGGAACCCCGTCACGATGAGATCAGGCAGCCGAACCCGCTCCCGCCGCCCTCCCACCCCCCTCACGCTGCCAGCCTGTGCGCTCACGCTGGGACTTTTCCTCGCGGCCATACCCTGCCCGGCTTCCGCCCAGTCGCAGGCGTCCACGGGCGTGATCCGGGGCCAGGTTCTGGACGCGACCGGCACACCCGTTGCCGGAGCGGTCGTCGAGATCGTGCACCTCGAGACGGCGCTGGCGACCACGGTGCGCACCACCTCTGCCGGCACTTTCGTGCGCCCGCTCCTTCCGCTCGGACGCTACGACGTTGCCGCGCGGGCCGAAGGTCAGCTCGGATCGGCCGGCTCACCCGGCCTGGTGCTGCGCGTCGGCGAGGAACTGTCGGTGACGCTGCGCTTCGGCGTGGTCGAGCTGGAGGGGATCACGGTCGAGGGACATCGTCAGCAACTCGTGCACCCCGAGGACGTTACGAGTTCGACCAGGCTGCCCGGGGAGGTGGTCGACGCGCTCCCCAACAACGGGCGCAACTACCTCGACCTGGCGCTGCTGACTCCCGGGGTCGCGATCTCGCAGGGGCCGGACGGAGACGAGCTGAACATCAGCGGCCAGCGCGGGATCTTCAACAACTTCATCGTCGACGGGGCCGACTTCAACAATCCGTTCTTCGGCGAGCAGCGGGGAGGGCAGCGGCCGGCGTTCACCTTCAGCCAGGATGCCATCGAGGAAGTCGTGGTGGTCAACCAGGGCGCCACGGCCGAGTTCGGGCGGTCGGCCGGGGGGTTTGTGAATGTTATCACAAAGTCTGGAAGCAACGAGTTCGCGGGTTCCGCGCACTACTTCGGCCAGTGGGACGGGGTGTCGGCGGCGTATCCGGCTGCGCTGCAGGCGGGAGAGCCGGACTTTCTGCGGAGCCAGTTCGGCTTCACCGTCGGCGGGCCGATCGTGCGCGACCGTGCGTTCTATTTCGTGGCGTACGACCAGCAGGCGGCGACCGAGACCAAGCAGGCCCGGCGGCTGGTCCGCGAACCCGGGAACCTGGCGCGGCTCCGGGACTTTCTGACTTCACGGTGGCCCGGGCTCTTTGACGACGAGTTCGGGCCCATCACCCGCACCGACGATGCCCGCGCGTTGCTTTTCAAGACCGATTTCCATCTCGACGGGAGCAACCAGCTCTCGTTCAAGTACAACTACAACTGGTCCGAGCAGCTGAACGGCACCTTCGACGTGGACTCGTGGGGAGTGTCGGCCAACGGGGTCGAGACCGACGAGGCGCACGCCTTCAACTTCAGCTGGCGGTCGCTGATCGGGAGCACGATGTCGCACGAGCTGCGCGTGCAGTGGGCGCGGGAGGACCGGGTGCGCTGGTACGACGGGCCGCTGATGCCGGGTTCGGTGCCTCCCGCCACGCCGCAGTTCGCGAAGCTGGGCGGGCGCCCCTTTCCCGACATCGGCATGGACTTCGCCGACGGTTTCCGAATCGGACTGCCGTTCTTCCTGCCCATCGATCCGGCGTACGACACGCGGCTGCAGGTGGTGGACAACTGGTCGTGGCTGACGGGCCGCCACCTGCTCAAGGCGGGCGTCGAGTACAACCGGACGGGGATTACCCAGCAGTTCATCGGCTTCGCAAACGGCCGTTACATCTTCGACTCGGTCGACGGCTTCATCAACTTCGTGACGCAGGGGAGCCGGTACGTGACGTGTTCGGACAGGTCGGACAGCGCAACCGGGGAATGTCCCGCGGGGACCGCCATCACGGGACCCGTGCTCACCTACCTGCAGTCGGGTACGGTTCCGGGGGTGGCGCCGGACCGCCTGGGCAGGGGTGACTTCGGGGTGGACGAACTGGCGCTCTTCGCGCAGGACACCTGGAAACCGAACGACCGGATGACGGTGAACCTCGGCCTGCGCTGGGAGGGAACCTGGCACCCCCAGGTCGCGGTCCAGCCGGAGGCGACCTTCTTCTCGCCGTATCTGAACGACCCGCGATTCCCCTCCGACGGGACGATCCCCGACGATCTCGACAATTTCCAGCCGCGGCTTGGCCTGGCGTGGGATGTCGGCGGCGACGGCCGGACCGTCGTTCGGCTCAACGCCGGCGCGTACCATGCGCGCATTCCCATTCTGGTGTTCGCGCAGAGCGTGACCACGAACGGTGCGTTCCAGCAGATCTTCTTCCGGAGCAGCTTCGGGCTGCCGGACCAGGGGCCGCCCGCGATCGGCGAGCTCATCGACGGGAGCGCCACGGCGCCCTTCCTTCCCGACATACACGTCACGGCCAAGGACCTGGAGTTGCCGCGCACCTGGTCGTTCGCGGCCGAGATCGAACGGGAGCTGCCCGGTGAAGTCGCCGCGAGTCTCTCGTACCAGCACGCGCGCGGCGACCACCTCTTCCGGTTCGTCAACCGCAACGACCCGGTCTTCGGGTCGCCGTTCGGGATCGGCACCCACCCCGGAGGGGGCGGCATCGGCACGCTGACGGTGGCGGAGAGCACGGCAGGGTCACGCTACCACGCCGTGACGGCCGGTCTGCGCGCCCACGACGCCCTGGACGGGCGGCTGGCCCTCGACCTGAGCTACACGCTGTCGTTCGACAGGTCGGACGACGACAACGAGCGCGATCCCTTCACATTCCGGTATGCGGATGCGTCCAATCTGGCGCCCGACTTCGGCTGGTCCGATCGGGACCGGCGCCACAAGGCCACCGGCTACCTGGCGTTCTCCCTGCCCGGGGACGTCGCGTTCAGCAACATCCTGCGCTACCTGTCGGCGTCGCCCGTCTCGGAGAGCTGTGCGCGGCGCGGCGAGCGGGCCGCCCAGCCCTCGGACCGCATCTGCACGGACGGCGAGATCCTTGAGCGCAACACGCTGCGCCGCGACAACGCGTTCTTCACATGGGACATCAAGCTGTCGCGGCCCTTCGCTGTCGGCGGCGAGCGGACGGTCGAGCCCGTCTTCGAGGTCTTCAACCTGACGAACGCCGACAACTCGCTCGACACCGCCAGCGGCTCGCTGCTCTTCAACTTCGACGGTTCCATCCGCAGCGGGCTGGGGGATACCCGGCGAGCGCAACTGGGTGCGCGGCTACGCTTCTGAGGGTCGGCCCGAAGGCCTACACCAGTCCCCCGATCACCCCCAGCAGCCGCTCCACGTCGTCGCGGTTGTTGAACATCCCCACGGCGGCCCGCAGCAGCTTCCCGTCTTCCTGAAAGGTGACCGCCACGCCTTCGTCGGCGAGGGCCCGGCCCAACCGCTCGTGGTCGAGCCCGTGATGGAAGCTGACGATCGCCGACGGATTGTTCGGCGGAGTGAACATCCGCATGCCCAGCGCCCGGGCGCCTTCGCCCAACTCTGCCGCCAGGGAGTGGGTATGTTGGGCAATCCTGTCGAGCCCGACCTGTCCCAGAAACTCGAGAGCGGCGTCCAGCGCGGTGACCGGCCCGTAGGCGGGGTTGGCGTATTCCAGCTTCTCGGCACTGGTCTTCAGTCGAAAGCGGTGTCCGGGCAGGGTTTCGGCGACCTGCCGGTGCCCGTACCGGTCCGCGTTCAGCCACTCCAGGTGTTGGCGGCGCACGTAGAAGGGCGCGCAGCCGAAGTCCGCGTGCAGCCACTTGTAGCCGTTGCCGCAGGCGAAATCGACCCCTTCGTCGTGGAGGTTGGTCGGGAATGTGCCCCATGCCTGGATCGCATCGGCGAAGAGGTAGGCGCCGTGGGCGTGCGCGAGGTCGGCCAGGGCGGGAAGGTCGTAGCGGAAGCCATTGCGATTCGACACCCACGCCACGCTGATCAGCCGGGTCCGCTGGTCGGTTCGCGCGGCAAAGTCGTCGACGGTCACGACGCCATCCCGAGAGGGGATGATCCTCAGTTCGATCCCGGCCCGCCGCTCCAGCTCGCGGTAGAGCACGAAGGTCGTCACGAAGTGCAGCTCGTCCACGACCACGTTGTCGCCGGCCTGCCATTCCATCGCGCTTACGATGATGTTCTCGGCGCCGCTCGTCGCGTAGAGAAAGGCGAGTTCGTCCTCATCGGCGCCGAACATGTCCGAGAAGCGGGAGCGTGCACCCGCAATGGCCTCGCGGCCCGCGGCCGCGTCGCGGCGGCGCATCTTGTTGTCGGCGTACGCGTGCAGCGCATCGCGGACAGGGACGGGCAGCGGTCCCACCGAAGCCGTGTTGAGGTACGCAAGCTCGTCGGTAACCGGAAAGCTGCCGCGTACCCCGAGAGGGTCGTCATCGGAACCGTTTTTGGCGGAAGGCAAGTGCCGGTCCGCGCCGGGCCGTTCGCGTGACTCCGGATAGGCTCCGCCGGTGCGGATTCCCGGAATTGTCGCCAATCCGGCCGCGGCCGAAGTCGTCAGGAATCGTCGTCGGTTCAAGCGGTTCATGCATGCCTCCCTGAGACCTTGTTGCGCCTGTCAGGCCCGTGTAAGCTTGTGTTCCGGATGAGCATAGGCGTTGGTGCCGACCGCTCGAACGCTCCACGACGGTAACACCGTGTCCCCAATGTCGACCAGCGCAAAAGCCCCTTCACGCTACCCTGACACGCATCGCGCGGCCCTCGAATCGGAGGCCATCGAGATCATCCGCGAGGGTATCGCGGTTGCGGCGCGACCCGTCATGCTCCATTCCATCGGCAAGGACTCTTGCGTCCTCCTGCACCTGGCCCGCAAGGCGTTCTGGCCCGCCCCGCCTCCCATGCCGCTGCTGCACGTCGACACCACATGGAAGTTCCGCGACATGATCGCCTTCCGAGACCGGATGGCGGCGGAGACCGAAGTCCGCCTGATCGTCCACACGAACCGGGAGGGTGTCGACGCGGGCATAACCCCGTTCACCCACGGGTCGGACCACTACACCCAGGTGATGAAGACGGTGGCCCTGCGCCAGGCGCTCGACGCGGGCCGTTACGACATGATCCTTGTCGGAGCGCGCCGGGACGAAGAAAAATCCCGTGCCAAGGAGCGAATCTTCTCACTTCGCAATGCCCGGCACAAGTGGGATCCCAAAGCCCAGCGGCCGGAGTTGTGGCACCTCTACAACACCCGTCTCAAGGACGGCGAGTCCCTCCGCATCTCCCCGCTCTCCAACTGGTCGGAAGCCGACGTCTGGCGCTACATCGCCGCGGAGGCAATCCCCATCGTACCGCTTTACCGTGCCGCCGAGCGCCCCGTGGTGGAGCGCGACGGCCAGTTGATCATGGTCGACGACGACCGCATTCCGCTCGCACCCGGCGAGGTCCCCACCCGCTGCCGTGTCCGCTTCCGCACGCTCGGATGCTATCCGCTCACGGCCGCGGTCGAGAGCGACGCGGACACACTGGACGCGATCATCGCCGAAACGCTCGCGACCGACCACTCCGAGCGTGAAGGCCGCCTCATCGACCACGACTCGGAAGCCTCGATGGAGCGCAAGAAGAGGGAGGGCTACTTCTAGATGGCGACAACCCTCAGGTTCGTCCTCTGCGGCAGCGTGGACGACGGCAAAAGCACGCTGATCGGGCGCATTCTGTACGACTGCCGCCAGGTGTTTACGGATCAGATGCAGAGGGTTGAAGAGGACTCGCACCGTTACGGCACCCAGGGCGGCGCACCCGACCTCGCTCTCCTCATGGATGGCCTGCAGGATGAGCGCCGGCAGGGCATCACCATCGATGTCGCCTACCGCGGCTTCCGGACGCCCCGGCGGCGCTTCATCGTCGCGGACGCGCCCGGCCACGAGCAGTACACGCGCAACATGGCGACCGGCGCATCCACGGCCGACGCCGCGGTCGTGATGGTGGACGCGCGCAAGGGAATCCTGCCCCAGACCGCCCGCCACACCCGGATCGTGGCGATGTTCGGGGTGCGCCACATCGTGCTGGCGGTCAACAAGATGGACCTGGTGGCCTGGGACCGCGGCACCTTCGAGTCGATCGACGCCGCTTACCGGACGGTGGCCGAAGAGGTGGGACTCGCTCAGGTCGCATCCTTCCCCGTTTCCGCTCTCACCGGCGACAACGTGACGCGGCGTTGTGCGCACACTCCGTGGTACCGCGAGCCGGGCCTGCTCGCGCACCTGGAAGGGTTGGAGACCGAGCCGCCCGCCGCGCGGCAGCCCTTCCGCATGCCGGTCCAGTACGTCAACCGCCCGAACCCGGACTTTCGCGGCTACTGTGGCCGAATCGTGGCCGGCGACGTGTTGCCCGGCGACCGTGTGCGCGTCACGCCCGCGGGAACGGCCGCCGAGGTCGAGTCGATCGTGGTGTGGCAGGGCACGCGCGACAGCGCCACGCGGGGCGATTCGGTCACGCTCACCCTCAAGCCCGACGTCGCCGTCTCGCGAGGCGACGTCATTGTGGCCGCCCAGGACCCGCTCGAAGCCGCGGACCAGTACCGGGCGCGGCTCCTGTGGATGGGCGACGAACCGCTGACGGTGGGACGCCCGTACCGGCTGAAGCTGCACACACACGAAGCGGGCGCCACCGTGACCCGAATCAGGCACCGTGTCGACGTGGAGGACGGCAGCGAACTCGCCGCCACGCAACTCGAACTCAACGACCTGGGCGTGATCAACCTCGCCACCAATCGACCGATCCCCTTCGCTCCCTTCGACGAGTCGCGCGAGCTGGGCGGCTTCATTCTCATCGATCGCGCGACCAACGCGACCGTGGGCGCCGGGACGATCACCTATTCACTCATGCGCGCGGCAAACGTCAAGTGGCAGGATTTCGACATCACCGGCGAGGTTCGCGCCGACCTCAAGGGCCAGCGCGCTCGCTGCCTGTGGCTGACCGGCCTCTCCGCTTCCGGCAAGTCGACCGTGGCCAACCTGCTGGAGCGGCACCTCGTGAGCGAAGGCCGGCACACCTACCTGCTGGACGGGGACAACGTCCGCCACGGTCTCAACCGGGACCTCGGCTTCACCGAGGCCGACCGCGTCGAGAACATCCGCCGCGTTGCCGAAGTCGCCCGCCTCATGGTGGACGCCGGGCTGATCGTGATCGTGTCCTTCATCAGCCCCTTCCAGTCCGAGCGCGATTTTGCCCGCAGCCTGTTCGACAAGGACGAATTCATGGAGATCTTCGTCGACGCGTCGGTGGAGACGTGCGCCCGCCGCGACCCGAAGGGCCTCTACACCAAGGCGAAGCGGGGCGAAATCAGGAACTTCACCGGTGTGGACAGTCCCTACGAGCGCCCCGAACGCCCGGATCTGCGCCTCGACACCGAGAAGCTCTCGCCGGAGGAGTGCGTGGAGCTGGTGATCGAAAGGCTGGTCTAGCCGCTAGGACGGCGCCCCGCCCGGGCCCGCGCCGGCGACGAACTCAACCGCAGCGGCCTCGCTGCCGTGGACCGAGAGAATGTGGTTGAAGCCGCTGATCCGGATGACCTCCTCGATCTGCGTGGACATGTCGCAGACCGCGAAGGCGCGGCTGGTCCCGCTGAACTTCCTTGCGGTCATCAGGAGAATCCGCAAACCGGCACTGCTCAGGTAGGTGAGCTCCGAGAGATTCAGCACCAGGGACCGCTCGTCCGAGTCGCTCGCCTCCCGCAGGATTTCCGCGCATTCCATGCTGTTTGCGGTATCGACGCGACCGACGAGCCTCGCGACCAGGACGCCGTCGTTGCGTGCCCAACTGACATTCAGTGCCAACTCACGACTCCTTTGATGGGGGTGTTGAAGGACATTAGAGTAATGCATAAGGCAACAATCCTGAAACGGACGGTGGCATGGCCGAATCTCGCAGAGGATTCCTGAAGCAGTCGGTCGCGACCGTGGCCGCGGCCGCGGTCGCCGCAGGCTCTTATAAACAAAAGAAGCAGCCGACCAATATATATGTTTAGATAAAGGTGGTGGCCGTAAGATTAAAAAAAAAA
>VXQO01000026.1 GCA_009838975.1 Gemmatimonadota bacterium
GGGCAGGGTGGGGCGGTGGTGGTCGAAGCGCTCTGACAGCGGGGGCGACCGGAGGGTGAGCGGATGAGCGGCAAGGGAACGCTGACTAGGCGGGACTTCGACGAGGTGATGCGACGGGCGTCCGAGTTGGCCGCCGCGGAGCCGGGCGGGTCGGAGGGGCAGTTCACGGAGGAGGAGCTCGTCCGCATCGGGCGCGAGGTCGGCCTGGCGGATCGTCACGTGCGCCGGGCGCTGCGCGAGTTTCGCACCGGCGGCGGGCAGCTGGTCCGTGGCCGCCGCGGGATGCGTGCGCTTCTGGAGTCGGGAGAGGTCCGTGCGAGCCGCATGGTGGAGCGTCCGCGCGAGCGCATCCGTCGCGAGCTGGACGACTTCATGGTGGGGGGACAGCTCCTGCAACGGGTTCGGCAGCGCGACGACCTGCTGCAGTACCGTCCGGCGATCGACTGGGCGTCGCGGGTAGCGCGGGCCGCGAGTTCGACATCGCGGCAGCACTATGTCGCGGCGTCGCGCCAGGTGGAGGTGCGCCTCGAGGACATGGGCGCGGATTCCACCCAGGTGGACATCGTCGTCGATCCCGGCATGACCGGGAACTACAGGACGGGCGCCGTCCTGGGCGGCGGCCTCGCCGGTGCCGCCGCAGGACTCGGTGCGGGTACCGGACTGGCGCTGCTGGCTTCTCTTCCCATGGCGGCGCTGGGCGGGGTTGCCGCCGGGCTGGCCATCGCGGCGATGGTCGCGGGCATGGTTGCCCAGAGCTTCCGGCGGAGGCTCGGTGAAGTACACCTGGAGGTGGAGGGCATTCTCGATGGGCTGGAGGATGCCGGAGGGCTGGAGCCGCCTCCCCCGGCGTGGCGGAGGTGGGTGCGTCGCCATTTCCACGGCGTGGCCCGCGAGATGATGGGCAGGGACGACTATTAGACCCCATAGCACGAGGAGACCCGAATTGGAGATCAGGAAAGTTGGAGTCGCCGGTTGTGGCCTGATGGGCAGCGGCATCGCCGAAGTGTCCGCGAAGGCCGGTTTCGATGTCGTGGTTCGAGAGGTCGACGACGCCGCGCTGGCAGCTGGAAGGAAACGGGTGGAGAAGTCCCTCGGCCGGGCCGTGTCGAAGGGCAAGCTCGCCGCCGCCGGGCGCGACGAAGCGCTGGCGCGGATGACATTCACCACCTCCCTCGACCTCTTCGCCGACCGCGACCTGGTCATCGAGGCGATCGTGGAATCCCTCGACGCCAAGAAGGAGCTCTTCGGCTATCTCGACGAGGTCTGCCCGGCGCAGACGATCTTCGCCTCCAACACCAGTTCGCTGACCGTGACCGACATGGCGGCCGCCACGGCCCGTCCCGACCGCTTCATCGGCCTCCACTTCTTCAATCCCGTCCCGGTCATGAAGCTGGTCGAAGTCGTGAGGACGATCGTGACCAGCCGGGAGACCTTCGACGCCGTCTACGCCTTTTCCGCGAAGGTGGGCAAGACGCCGATCGCGGCGAAGGACAACTCGGGGTTCGTGGTCAATCTCCTCCTCGTGCCCTACATCCTCGATGCGATCCGGCAGGTGGAACGGGGCGTCGCCACGATCGAGGACATCGACAAGGCGATGACACTCGGGTGCGGATACCCGATGGGGCCGTTCGTGCTTGGGGACTTCGTGGGGGTCGACACTCTGTACCGGGTGGCGGAGATCATGTACGAGGAATACCGCGAAGAACGGTATGCCGCGCCGCCGCTATTGAAGCGGCTTGTAACGATGGGACGCTACGGAAGGAAGACGGGTGCCGGGTTCTACGACTGGACGCCCGACGGGCCGGTCCCCTTGAAGTTGTAGTCGCCGGGCCAGGGCGGCGACAGCCCTACCGGCGGATGCGGCGCTGGCGCCTGCGCTCCCTCCGGATTGCCGCTTCCCGCTTCCGCTTCCGCTGAGCGCTCGGCTTCTCGTAGAACCGGCGCTTGCGCAGCTCCGAATACAGTCCGGACCGCTGCACCTTCCGCTTGAACCTGCGAAGTGCCCTCTCCAGGCTCTCGTTTTCCTTGACGAAGACTTCCAACCAGATCACCCCTCTTTGAGGTACCGCCTCGGTGGAGTTTGTGTGAGCGCCCGTCGGTATCCAAAGGGTCGATCCCCCCCGGGGGGTCGGTCCGACGGCGTACCCAGGAACGCTCGGGAGCAGACCTTAACAATAGAGCCAGCCACGGATTCGTGGCAACCCGGGAGCTGTCTCGACGGTTCTCCTTGCCATGCCCGGAAACATTTGCTTATGATACGGGCCCCTCGGAAAACACCCGTCAGGCGCCCGACGCGCCGCCGCACCTTTCCAAACGGGCCGGAACATGCAAAGCCGGAACACGCTGAGCGCCAACAGGACGGAAGGCCGCCCCGATGCAATGGCCGATGTGCCGGGGATCTGCGAACTGCCGCTGACGCGAGGTGTGGTGCAGTATCGCGATGTTCACGAACTCTACCACCCGGGCGGCCGCATCCGCGACATCGGCCTGGCAGTGATCCTCTCGGGGCGCTTCGCATCGTCGGTGCGGGCCGTCGACCTGGGCTCGGCCGACGTGAAGTACCTCAACCTCACCTCCGAACTGGTCATCCTGGACTGGGTGTACGACCCTACGCTGATGCACCTCAGGCGACTCAGCGACGCGGCCGAGAGGAATCCGTCTTCGGGGGACAGGCTTCGGCGCTACTGCTTCGACCTGGCGCTTCGGGTTCTCAACAGGCGGGGCTTCACGCCGCTCACGCGACCGATCCTCCTGCGGATCGGCTTCCGGGACGTGTGTCAGGACCTGGATCTGCACGAGAGCACGGTGGTGCGGATCATCACCGGCTCCGACAGGCTTACGAGGGTCCATCTCGACTACGAAGCGAACACTCTCGTATTCCGCACCGCACGGCGACCCGTGGACGACGAGTTCACGGGGGCGCTGGCGCAGGCCTTTCCGGGATTGCAGCCGGAGCGGCAGAACGGGTTGGACGCGGATGGCTGTGGAACCTGCCGTATCCGTCTCGGAATCCCCGTCACCTTCTCGGAACTGCGGGGGTGCATTCAGGTGATGCGCCGAGGCCTTGGTCATCTGGTGGCCCGCTTCGAGCCTCGGCGCTTTCGTGAGGTTCGCGGACTTGTCTCGACCTTTGGAGCACGGGCGACGCTAGACCGGCTGAGCTTCGCCGAGCCGGTCGGCGGTGATACGGTCGGCACGGCGGAAGGCCTCGCCATGTCGGTGCACTGACCGTCCGCAAAGGGGGCTGGAATGCAGCAACAGGCATGGTGGAATGGAGCGACGAGGCGAAACGACGTGCCCCTCGAGACTCCGGAGGTCCTGTACCTGCGATACCAGTGCTATCGGCGTCGGCAGGTCACCAGACTGCTGCACCTCGTGCCCCGGGATGCGATCAGGGAACTGTACGGACAGGCACGCGCCTGGGCGAGCGAGCGAGGACTCCACGACGCCCGCGACCCGATGGCCACGCTCAGTGCCTTCGCGGAGCATCTGCTGCCCCTGCCGTCCTTCGAAGTCTGGCAGGAGGATCGGGCGCGGCATCCGCTCAGCCACATCGAGGATGGTGGAGAAGATCCCCGGTCGGATGAGATGGTTCTGCCACGCCGCTTGGAGGACCGGCGCTTTCACTATGGAGGCCGGAGCTGGACTGCCTCGCTCAACGTCTTCCGGGACGGAGCCATGTGGCGCGGGTTTCTGAGATTCCGCGAAGTCGGCCGCGGTCGCCGCTATCACACGGCCAACATCTTCCTGGAAGAGACCGCGAGGAAGGTACGCCAGAGGTTCCGGGAGTTCGACCGGGGGACTTTGGGGGCGTTCCTGCGGTCGGTTCTGCCCTGAGGCACCGCGAATCGGGCCATCCGCCGCGCGACGCGGCAGCGGTGCGTTTTTCGGCAAAAATCTGTTCCCGAATGCGCTGTCCTCGCGCAGTTTCGAGTCCTCGCAAACGCTTATCAGCATCACACTTAGCGTGTATCGAAACGGTCACCGCCACCCTCGGTGGTCATCACGGAAACAGGTGATTAGGGAAACTGTATACATTTCGTAACACATTGTGGTGCAACAAGTTACGAGAACCGCCGGTACTTCCGCCGTTTGCTTGCGGACCTCTCCTTGGGAGTGTACCCTATGTGTCGGCACCATTGAGTGTGGATCGGCCCCCTGAAGGCGTGGGAGTTCCTTCTCAACGGTTCATCATCCTCGAATTCAAAGGGTTTCCTCCGCCGCAATGGGTAACTTGCACATGTGGAACACGCGGTCAGTACACCTGAGTGTCCGTCTCCCGAACGATGTTGCTTCCGAAGCCGAGGAGGCGCAGCGCACGGATCCCGACTTCCTTAGCCGCGTGATTCAGTATGGGCTTACCAGGCGGTCGATCTACCGCCGACTCAGGGAGGAAGAGAGTCGCGGTCCGGAAGCGATGTCCGGGGATTCCGTCACCGGATTCGTCCAGCCGTAGCTGCGGGCCACCCCTGCAAGGCGCACCCTGCTACAACACGGACGCGCTTGCGCAGGGAATCAGATGAGGTTGCCGGCAGTAAACGTTTGATCCAATCGTCGCTATATTCACGTAGCGGTCGGCCTTGCGGTGCAGGTTCGCACGTGGGTGGATTGCCCCTTCGGGAGCGGGCGAGGATCAACTATGGAGCGTCAGGACGGAGAATCGGTCCTTCGGGCGAAGTACAGAGACTATTGCTCCGCCCGAGTTGCTGACGCAATCCTGTCTCTGTCGCCGGAAGAGATCTACTCTCTCGCAAGGTCCGAGGCGCGTTCGATCGGACACATGGTGCCGGACAGCTACAACGAGGCGATCCGCCTGGCCACGGGCAGGATCCGGAACCGTCTGGCGTTGCCCGAGTTCGAGGAATGGGCGCTGGAGTACCGAAACGACCCGGACAGGTTCGACCCCTACATCCTCGGACTCTGGAAGTCGGAAGAGCCTCCATCGTCTCCTCCGCCGACAAGCTCCGACCCGCCTGAAGATTCCTGAGAAGGAAGTACCCGCGGGGCCGACCGCAACGATGCGGGTCGCGCGGGGGCAACCTACTTATAGCGGTAGGTCACCCTGCCCCGGGTCAGGTCGTACGGTGACATCTCCACCTTGACCCGGTCTCCAGCCAGCACCCGGATGTAGAATTTCCTCATCTTGCCCGAGAGATAGGCCAGTATCTCATGGCCGTTCTCGAGCTTCACCCTGAAGTTCGCATTGGGAAGCACCTCGGTTACGGTGCCTTCCATCTCGATCGCGTCGTTCGCCAAGAATCGCTTTCCTCTGCTGAGCTGCCTGCCCGGACCTGCTAGAACGGGAGGTCGTCGTCCGGTTGGGATATCGGGGGTTTCCGGGCCGGTTGACGGTACCCGCCTCCCGTACCCTGAGGTTCGGCCGCGCCACGACCGCCGCTCGATCCGAGCATGATCATCTCGTTGACGATGATGTCGGTCCAGTAGCGGGTACCTCCCTGGTCGTCCTGGGTCTGGGAGTACTCGATGCGGCCCTCCACGAAGAGCCGGTCGCCCTTGTTGACCCACTGTTCGACCACATCGACCAGGCGACCGAAGAAGGTCAGGCGGTGCCACTGGGTCCGCTCCTGCTGCTGCCCCGATCGGTCGGCGAAGGAGCGGCTTGTGGCCAGGGACAGTTTGGCCACCCTGGTTCCGGACGGCGTGGTGCGAACGTCGGGGTCGCCGCCGACGTTGCCGATCAGGGTCGCCTTGTTCAGAGAACGTGCCATGGTTCCTCGGGTACCGGTGATTCGTGGAGTCCCACCGAAGGGAGAAGCAAGGTAAGACAGGGGCGGCTGAACCGCCACGTCCCGGCGATCATTGTGCCTCATCCGTTCTGGCCACCTCTCGCTCCCGACCCTAGCTTCCCGTGTGCCCGACGCCGGTGTATGGCGTCCGTGCCGGGCCCTCTGCCACGGTTCCGTTCCCGGGACCCCCATCGACAGGTAGCAATGAGCGAGAACAGGTACGTCCGGACCCGAATCGACGACGTGATCGCCACGGTCATCATCGACCGGCAGTCCAAGTTGAACGCGCTGAACCCGCAGGTCGTGGCCGAGATCGATGGCGCGTTCGCGGCGCTGAGGGACGAAGGCAGCGTGCGGGCGGTGATCCTCACCGGCGCCGGGGACAAGGCTTTCGTGGCGGGGGCGGACATCGGGGTGCTGGCCCGGATGGACCCGCTGAGCGGCGTAGGCGTCAGCCGGGAGGGACAGGACATTCTGCGGCGGATCGAGCTGTTCCCGAAACCCGTCATCGCCGCCGTGGGAGGCTACGCGCTTGGAGGCGGGTGCGAACTTGCCCTGGCCTGTCACCTGCGGGTGGCAAGCGACCGAGCCCGCTTCGGCCTTCCGGAAGTGAGCCTCGGGATCATCCCCGGCTACGGAGGGACGGTTCGGCTCACCCGTGTCGTGGGACTGGGCCGGGCGGTGGAAATGATTCTGTCGGGCGACATGATCGATGCGCAGAGGGCGGCGGAGATCGGCCTCGCGAATCTGGTCGTTCCCCACGACGAACTTCTCGAACGCACGCGGACCTTCGCCGGGCGCATTACCCGGAACGCTCCGGTAGCGCTGGAGATGGCTCTGAAATCCATCTATCAGGCCGTCGAAAGCCCCATGGATCAGGCGCAGGCGACCGAGGCGACCATGTTCGGTCTGCTGGCTTCCACCGCCGACATGAAGGAGGGAATGGCGGCCTTTCTCGAGAAGCGGAAGGCGCGGTTCTCGGGCCGCTGATACCCAGGCGAAACGGGTGCCTGCAGGGGGCCTGCCGACATGAGAGATCGGGGGCGGATCCTGTTATATTGAAAGGATGCACGGAATACCCCGTCTCCGTCCCCGTTCGTGGTCTTGAGGGCCCTGGAGCTGCGCCACTTCCGCAACCTTGGGATCCAGGAGTTGCACTTCCCGCCGGAAGGAGTGGCCGTCGTGGGCGACAACGCCCAGGGCAAGACGAACCTGCTTGAAGCGATCTACTACCTCGAGAGTTTCCGTTCCTTTCGTGGCGCGGCCGACGCCGAGCTGACCGCATTCAACCAGGACGTTTTCCACCTGCGGGGAGAGGTCGGGGGAGGGAGTGTCACGACCGTGGCCGCGGGGTACGATCGCAAGAGGAAGAGCAAGAAGGTGACCGTGGACGGAAACGACAGCCTGAGGCTCTCCGCCGCGCTGGGCAGCCTGGGGGCCGTGGTATTCTCGCCCGCCGATGTGGAGTTGGTTAACGGAGGCCCGGGAGCGCGGCGGCGATTCCTCGACATCGTGCTGTCCATCAACCTGCCCGGGTACGTCGCCGCGCTGCAGGACTATCGGCGATGGCTGGCGCAGCGGAATTCGGCGCTGCGCGCGAGAGCCGGTGGCGCCGGGTCAGCCCAGTCGGTCCGCGCCTGGGACGGCGGCCTCGTCGAGACCGGGGCGACGGTGACGTGCATGCGCGCTTCCTGGGTGTCAGCATGGAGCGAGACGTATTCGGAATACCACGAAGCCGTTTCGGGGGGCGATTCGGCCACGCTGGCCTACAGGCCCAACCTCGTCGGGGCGGCGGCGGACGAGACCCGTTCGGACGCGGGGTCGCGCCCGGACCTCCATGACGAGGAAGGCGTGCGCGAGCATTTCAGGCATCGGCTGGACGCGGCCCGGGAAAATGACCTGCGAAGGGGCGTGACCAGCGTCGGACCCCATCGCGACGAGCTCCTGCTCACCGTCGCCACGCGAGGAAGATCCCTTCCGCTCCGGACCTTCGGGTCGGGGGGACAGCGGCGCACGGCGGCCCTGGCACTGCGGCTGACCGAGGCCGCCACGATCCGGCGGCACCGGGGCACGGACCCCGTTCTGCTCGTGGACGACGCCTTTGCCGAACTGGACCGCAGCCGTTCCGAACGGGTCATGGCGCTGCTGGAATCGGACCTGTCCGGGCAGGTCATAGTCACGGCGCCCAAGGAGTCGGATGTGAGGTTCACGGGTCGCACGCTGGAGCGGTGGCGCCTGCATGGCGGAGTGATCGAAGCGTGAGCGGGACACGTGGCAACGATTCCGGGCCGCGCCGGTTCGAGCCCGTGGCCGACGCGCTGCGCGGATACCTGGAGCGGACCGGTCTCGACGAATCGCTGCAGAGGCTCGGCGCGCTGGACGAATGGGCCGACGCCGTGGGTCCAAGGGTCGCCCGGGTCACCCGTGCGGTAGAGGTGCGCGGCGACACCCTCGTGGTCGAGGTGCTGTCCAGCGCCTGGAACAATGAGTTGACAATGATGAAGGGACTTATCCTCGAGAGGCTGAACACCGTCTGCACGGGGCCGCCGATTGGCGGCATTCGGTTCCGGCTGGCAGAGACGGCGGAGACCGTGGGTAAGGCCAGGAAGGTTTTCAGGGCGAACGCATGACCAGGAACAACAGGGACGGCGACTACACGTCCAGGCAGATCCAGGTTCTCAAGGGGCTCGAGGCGGTACGCAAGCGGCCCGGCATGTACATCGGATCGACCTCGGCCAGGGGGCTCCACCACCTGGTCTACGAGGTCGTGGATAACAGTATCGACGAGGCGATGGCGGGGTATTGCACCTCGATCAGCGTGATCATTCGCCCCGACGACATGATCAGCGTCGACGACGACGGCCGAGGCATCCCGGTCGACATCCACCCCACGGAGGGCGTACCCGGCGTTGAACTCGCCATGACGACCCTCCATGCGGGCGGCAAGTTCGACAAGAGCTCCTACAAGGTCTCCGGCGGGTTGCACGGGGTTGGCGTGAGCGTCGTGAACGCCCTTTCGGAGTGGCTCGAGGTCGAGGTGCGTCGTGGCGGCAAGCGGTACCACCAGCGCTACGAGCGGGGCATCAGGACGACCGATCTCAGCGTGCTGGGACCGGCCCGCGGGAGCGGGACCCTCGTCACGTTCAAGCCCGACGCGGAGATCTTCTCCGAGATGGCGTTCTCGTTCGACAAGCTCTCCAATCGGTTGAGGGAGCTCGCCTTCCTCAACAAGGGACTGGAGATCGTCCTCCGTGACGAGCGAACGGACGAAGAGAGGTCCGAGACCTACCGGTACAACGGCGGCCTGGCGGAGTTCGTCGCCTACCTGCGGGGTACGCGGCAGCCGATCCACCAGAACGTGATCCATTTCGAGGCTTCGAAACCCGAAGCCGAGATCGAACTGGCGATGCAGTACGACGAGAGCTTCTCGGAGAACATCCACACCTTCGTCAACAACATCGACACGCACGAGGGGGGGACGCACCTCACCGGCTTCAGGGCGGCGCTGACGCGCACGATCAACGACTACGCGCGCCGCAACAAGATCTTCAAGAAGGACGAAAACCTGTCGGGCGACGATGTCCGCGAGGGGCTGACCTGCGTGCTGAGCGTCAAGGTCATGGAGCCCCAGTTCGAGGGGCAGACCAAGACCAAGCTGGGCAACTCCGAGGTGCGAGGCGCGGTCGAGGCGGCGGTGAACGAGCACCTCTCGGCGTTCCTCGAAGAGAATCCCAAATCGGCCCGGGCCGTGATCGAGAAATCGCTGCAAGCGGCGCGGGCCCGGGTGGCAGCCCGCAAGGCCCGCGATCTGGCCCGGAAGAAGAGCGGCCTCGAAGGCGGTGTCCTGCCGGGCAAGCTGGCCGACTGCTCCATCGCCGACCCGGCGCTCACCGAGATCTACCTGGTCGAGGGAGACAGCGCGGGCGGGTCCGCCAAGCAGGGCCGCGACCGGTCCTTCCAGGCGATCCTGCCCCTGAAGGGCAAGATCCTCAACGTCGAGAAGGCACGCATCGACAAGATCCTGTCCAACGACGAGATCCGCGCCATGGTCACGGCCATCGGCGCCGGGATCCGGGACGACTTCGACATCGACAGGGCCCGCTACCACAAGATCATCATCATGACGGATGCGGACGTCGACGGCGCGCACATCCGCACGCTCCTCCTCACCTTCTTCTTCCGCCAGATGCGGGAACTGATCGAGCAGGGGTACGTCTACATCGCTCAGCCGCCGCTCTACCGGGTCCAGAAGGGCAGGACCGAGCGCTACGCGTACAGCGATGCCGAGCGGGACCTCGAGATCGGCAAGCTGTCGAACGGCAAGGACGGCCGGGGGATCTCGGTTCAGCGCTACAAGGGGCTCGGCGAGATGAACCCGGACCAGCTGTGGAAGACCACCATGGACCCGGACTCGCGCACGATCCTGCGCGTCACCGTGGAGAGCGCGACCGAGGCGGACAGGATCTTCCGCAGGCTGATGGGCGACGACGTGGAGCCCCGCCGCCAGTTCATCGAGGAGAACGCAAGGTACGTACGGAACCTCGATGTCTGAGACGGGTTGAACTGCAGCACTTTGCCGGGCCCGTTCCGAGGCAGGAATCTGGCCGAAAAGGGGGTACGGGGCCATTATCCGTTACCTGGACACAACAGCCACGGTAAGGAAAGGAGGTTGTGAACGAATTCACATATTGTCGGTGAAGCAGCAACGGGAATCCACCAACAACCGGGAGATACCTGCCCACAGGGCAGCTCCCAACGCTCTCAAATCCATTTACCAACCAGAGAAGGAAGGAACAATGCACTTCAAACGACTTGTGAGTGGCACACTCGGTGCCGTCGCGATTCTGTTTGCGGTCGCGGCTGCCCCGGCGCAGGCTCAGACGGGTGTCGTCGAGGGACGGGTCCTCGACGACGCGTCGCAGCGGCCCCTGGGCAATGCCCAGGTCCTCATCGCAGGGACCGGAATCGGCCAGCTGACCAACTCGGCCGGGCGCTTTCTGCTGTTGAACGTGCCCGCGGGCGAACACACCGTGCAGGTTACCCTGATCGGCTATGCCGAGGCCGAACAGACGGTCACCGTCACCGCCGGACAGACCGCCAGCATCGACATCGAGATGTCCTCGACCGCTATTTCGCTGAACGAGATCGTCGTCACGGGAGTCGGCGCCGAGACCACGCGTCGCGCACTCGGCACCTCGGTCGAGGTGCTCTCGGCAGAAGATGTCGAACTGGCGCCGGTACAGTCCGTCGACCAGTTGCTGCAGGGGCGCGTCTCCGGGGCCACCGTAAGCGCAACATCTGCCCAACCCGGCACGGGTGCCCTGATCAGCTTCCGGGGCGCGTCCTCGGTATTCGGCGCCCAGACACCGGTCATCTACGTGGACGGCGTGCGGGTGGACAACGACCATGCGACCGCTGCGGGGACGGGAGGGGAACAGTCCTCGGCGCTGTCGGACCTGCTCACCAGCGACATCGAGCGGATCGAGGTGACAAAAGGGGGTGCCGCGTCGACACTCTTCGGCTCGGACGCGGCCACTGGCGTCATTCAGATCTTCACCAAGAAGGGTACTCCGGGGGCACCGCGGATTACGGCGCGGGTCGAGCAGGGCATCGAGTTGCCCGAACTGTGGAACATCTTCGACATGGGTCTGATCTTCCCGGAACGTGTCGAGTCCGGGGAAATCGAGGAGACCTTCCTGAGGGACCTGTACTTCAAGCAGGGAACCACCGAGAACTACTACGTGGGCGTCACGGGAGGCACGGCCGACGTGACCTACAGCGTCAGCGGCCGGCTCGAAGACAGAACCGGCACCCAGCCCAACGATGGCAGCACGAACTACAATGTCCGGGGTGGCCTCCAGGCGTCTCTCACAGACAATTTCACGCTGGAATTCTCGGGCAGCTACGTGCGCCACAACTTCGCCCGTCTCTACAACGGATCGGCGATCGCCGATCCGTTGACGACCTTCGAAGTCGGCGACGCCCTCTTCTTTTCCGGAGCGTCCACGCTGCATGAAGCGCTGGACATCTTCCTCCTGCCCGACATCACCGAGTCGGTCAACCGATTCATCTTTTCCACCGGCGCGCGCTGGAACATCCGGGACGACCTGACCGCCAAGTTGAACGTCGGTGCCGACAACCGCACCAACCAGCAGCGTCGTTACGAGCCCATCGGGTTCACCCCGGGGGAGCCCACGGGCGAACTCAACCGGCGGGACCGGTCCTTCACCTCGGTTTCGATGGATGCCGGTGCGACCTACGGCTGGGAGAGTGCCGGGGGCACGCTCGGGTCCCAGCTGACCGTCGGTGTGCAGGGCTTCCGCGAAGAAGAGAGCATCATCAACGCCCAGGGTCAGGAATTCGCTCTTCCCGGCTCCTTCGACTTCGACGATGCGGCGACGATCACGGCTTTTGAATCGAATGCCGAAGTCTTCAACGGCGGCCTCTACGTGGACGAGCAGTTGAGCTTGTGGGACAAGCTCTACCTTGGAGGAGGGTTCCGCATCGACGCGGGATCGAGCTTCGGAGACAACATCGACACCGAACTCTACCCCAAGGCAACCGGGTCGTACATCCTCTCCGAGGATCTGGGGATTCCGTTCGTTGACGAACTCAAGATACGAGGAGCGTTCGGTCAGACCGGAAAATTCCCGGGGGCCTTCCTGAAGGACCGTACCTTCTCGGCCAGCTCGTTCAGGGGCCAATCGGCGCCCCGATTCGCTAATCCGGGCAACCTGGATCTAAAACCTGAGAAGACGTCTACGGTCGAAGCCGGCATCGACGCGGCACTGTGGGCCAACCGGATCGGTCTCAACCTGACCTTTTACGACGCCCGCACGACCGACGCGCTCTTCCAGGTGCCGCGCCAGCCCGTGACCGGACAGGGAACCCAGCAGGAGAACGTGGGCGAGATCTGGAACCGGGGGTTGGAGGTGGCCTTGCAGGTCCAGGTGCTCAACACTCAGCGACTGGCCTGGTCCGTCGGCGGGACCTTCAACTACAACGAGAACGAAGTCACCGACATGGGTGGCGTCGCCGATTTCTTTGTCGGGAGCGGGAAGCGTGTTTCCGAGGGACGGCCGATTGGTGCGTGGTGGTTGACCACTCCGGTGGATACCAACGGCGACGGGTTGACCGATGGCTCCGAGCGCGAATTCAACGGTACCGTCCCATCGCCCAACAAGAACGGCGGGATCAACACCACGATCTCGGTGGGGAACAACCTGACGATCAGTGGCCTGGCCGACTGGGCGGGTGGCCACCATGTCTTCGACTGGGGGTCGGTGTGGGCCACCTTCAACGGCATCTATCGCCGTGAACTCATCCGGTGCGGTACCCATGAAGGTGCGAGTGAGGGTTGCGACTACGCCTTCCCGGTTCAGTACCGAACCGACGGCACCGCGCGCGGCAGGTACAGCCAGAGTGCTGCCCGCAGCGCTTTCCTATACGACGGCGACTACTTCAAGATCCGCGAGGTCGCGGTGCGGTACGCCCTCCCCGAGACCATTGCCGGTGCTCTCAATGCCAGCCGTGCAACGGTCTACGCGACCGGCCGGAATCTCTGGATCTGGTCCCGAAACCTGCTGATCGATGGCGAACTCAGCGGGGTCAGCAACGGCGGCGGGCTGGAACTCGGTAGCGAGAGCAGCATAACTCTGTCCCCGAACCGGATCTTCAGGCTCGGAGTCGAGGTGGTGTTCTAATGAGATCAAGGAGAGCGCAGAATATGATCAGCAAGAACATACCGATCCTCGGAAGGAGCGGGAGGGGGATTGCCGGCGCCCTTCTGGCCGCTCTGGCGATGGCCACCTGCGATGCCATCAATCCGACCCAGGTAAACAATCCAACGACGACAGACGACGACCTGGCCCAGGCCACCAACCCCACGGCAGCACTCCTGCCGGGGCTTCGGGCGCAGTTTGCCCGCATGATCAACGCCTATGTGGTGGCGGCGGAAGTCATAAGCGACAACTATTCCATCCACGGCACCGGAATCGTCGTGGACATGGACGAACCCCACGAGGTCACCCCGGACCTGGTGAATTCGACGGGCACGAGCGCCAGCGGAGCCTACTGGAATGTGCAGGAGCTCCGTGCCCTGGCCGATTTCGTCATTGACGAGATCGCACCCGAAGATGCCGGGGCGCCACCGCAGCTGGTCGCGGAGGCGCACTACTACCGTGGAATGGCCTACCTGACCATGGGTGAGGTATTCTCCCACGTTCCCCACGAAGTGGATGGAACGCCGCAGGCGGCGTCGGTCGCACTTGGCAAGGCGATCACCGATCTACAGGCGGCGACGGGCTTCGGTCCCCAGGCAAATGCGGCCCTGGCGAGGGCTCACCGGCTGTTGGGTGACGCGGGAGCGGCCAGCGCCGCGGCAAACGCGGCGTTGTCCTCGGAGCCCAATCTCCTCTTCGCCCAGAGCTACGATGCCACCTCGATTTCCAATACGCCGGTGGCGTTCCTCGTGCTCCGCGCACTTCAGGAAATGCAACCCCTTCCGAGACTGGACTTTCTGGACCCCAAGTATACCGATCGCGAGTCGGCGATACCGATCGCGAAGGCCGAGGAGATGCACCTGATCCTGGCGGAGATCGCGCTGGCGGCGGGCAACATGGCGGACGCTCGCACTCAGTTGGCGAACGCGATCACCCTGGCAGGGACGCGGGGGATGGTGTCGTTCGACGATATCGACGAGCGCCGCAATGCCGACCTGAGCCTGCGCCCAAGGAGCAAGGAAATCCTGATACGAGCGGATGCCGACAGTCCCTATCGGGCCGGGCTGGTCCTGGACCGGCCGTCCGATGACCTCATGATTCCCAATGTCTCCGGCACGTCACTGGATGCGGACAGTATCTCGGGTCTCACGGATGCCAACGAACTCTGGCACGCACTGTGGCTGGCCCGTCAGGAGATCATGCTACTAGAGGGCCGCCGGCTCGCCGATCTGGGCATCAAGCTGCCGATGATGCTGCGTGAGATCGACCAGAACGACGGCATCAACGAGGGAGATCCAGGGACCACCCCGGTCGTGCCCGGCTACATACCCCAGAACCCTCGCTACGCTATGGACATCTACACGCCGCTCGCGTTGTACGACGGGGTCGACCCCGGGGTGCCTCTGATCGAGACACAGGTGACCATCCATGTGGACATGAACAAGGTGCTTGTCGCCAACAACGCGTCGCCGTTCAACTAGGCGGCTGCACAGGCTGTCGTCGGCGTCAGGGCGCAGGTCTTGTTGTTCGGCGGCAAGCAGGACTCCGGCCGACGGGGCTTTCGGGCTCCGTCGGCCGGCTATTGCCCGCAACGGGCCAAGAGCATTGCTGGCCTCGCGGCGCTTCTGGCGTGGGCCGCCGCTGTGCCGATACATGCCCAGACGGGTGTCATCCACGGACAGGTTCTGGACGGTGCGTCGCGTCGGCCGCTTTCGAACGCCCAGGTCCTCATCGAGGGGACCGGGATCGGCCAGCTCACCAGCGTGTCGGGACGCTTCGTGTTTCTGAACGTGCCCCTTGGCGACCACACGGTTCAGGCAACGCTCATCGGCTATGGTGAGGGCATCCGAACCGTCACCGTCACCGCTGGACGGGCGACCGCTGCCGACATCGAACTGTACTCGACGGCGATCTCCCTCGACGAGGTCGTCGTCACGGGCGTGGGCGCTGAAACCGAACGGCGTGCGCTCGGAACATCGGTCGAGGTGCTCTCGGCGGCAGACTTCCAACTCGCGCCGGTTCAATCCGTCGACCAGCTCCTCCAGGGTCGTGTCACAGGTGCCACCATAAGCGCCACCTCGGCCAACCCGGGTACCGGAGCCCTCATCAACTTCCGCGGCATTTCGTCGGTGTTCGGTGCCCAGACGCCGGTCATCTATGTGGACGGCGTCCGCGTCGACAACAACCAATCCACAGCGGCAGTCACCGGTGGCGAGCAGTCATCAGCCCTGGCGGACGTTCTAGCCAGCGACATCGAACGCATCGAAATCACCAGGGGCGGCCCCGCGTCGACCCTCTTTGGGTCGGCCGCAGCCACGGGTGTGATCCAGATCTTCACCAGGAAGGGAACCCCGGGGGAGCCGAAGATCACGGCCCGAGTCGAGCAGGGAATGGAGACGCCTGAACTCAAGTATATGTTCGACATGGGGGTGATCTTCCCGGAACGCGTGGAATCCGGCGAAGTCACAGAGACCTTCATGCGAGACCACTACTTCAGGAACGGCCACACCCAGACCTACTACGTAGGCGTGTCCGGCGGGACGGCCGACGTGACCTACAGTGTCAGTGGTCGCCTGGAAGACCGCGCCGGGACCCAGCCGAAAGACGGGAGCACCAACTACAACCTCCGCGGCGGCCTGCAGGCGTCGCTTACCGAAGACTTCACGCTGGAATTCTCGGGTAGTTACGTACGCCACAGCTTTCAGCGGCTCTACAACGGTGCCTCGATAGGGGACCCGCTGACGACTTTCGAGGTCGGGGACGCCCTTTTCTTCGCCGGTGCTTCAACCCTGCAGGAGGCGCTGCACATCTTCCTCATGCCGGACATCGACGAATGGGTCAACCGTTTCATTCTGTCTACGGGCGTGCGGTGGCGAGTCCGCGACGACCTTGCAGCGAAGATGACACTGGGCACCGACAACCGTACGAACCAGCAGAGGCTATACGAGCCGATCGGTTTTACTCCCGGTGAGCCCACGGGCCGACTCAACCGACTCGACCGCTCGTTTGCGTCGGTTTCCCTGGATGCGGGGGCAACGTACGCGTGGCGGAGTCGCGGCCAAATGGTCGGGTCCGCGTTGACCGTGGGCGTGCAGGGCTTTCGGCAGGACGAGAGCGTTATCAACGGTCACGGTCGGACCTTCGCCCTGCCCGGCACCTTCCACTTCCATGCCGCGGCAGACATCACCGCTGGCGAGGGAAACATCGAGCTGTTCAACGGCGGCCTGTACCTCGACGAGCAGGTGAGCCTGTGGGACAAACTCTACCTTGGTGGCGGCTTCCGAGTCGACGCCGGGTCCACCTTCGGGGACAACATCGACACCGAGTTCTACCCTAAGGCCACGGGCTCCTACATCGTTTCCGAAGACATCGAGCTCGCGTTCGTGGACGAATTCAAGATCAGGGCCGCCTACGGACAGACCGGCAACTTCCCGGGTGCCTTCCTCAAGGATCGCACCTTCTCCGCCAGTCCGTTCCGGGGCGAATCGGCTCCGAGGTTCGCCAACCCCGGCAACCCCGACCTGCGCCCCGAGAAGACCTCCACCGTGGAAGCGGGGATCGACGCGGCCCTCTGGCGCAACCGCATCGGCGTGGACCTGACCGTCTACGACGCGCGCACGACGGACGCGCTCTTCCAGGTCCCCCGCCAGCCGGTGACCGGTCAGGGCACGCAGCAGGAAAATGTGGGCGCGATCCTCAATCGGGGGGTGGAGGCGGCCCTCGACCTCCAACTGGTCAACACGCGAACGCTGGCCTGGAGCCTGGGCGGGACCTTCCACTACAACCACAACGAAGTCACCGATATGGGCGGGGTGGCGGACTTCCCCGTGGACGACAGCCAGAAGCGGGTAACCGGCTGCTGGAGCGTGTCGGAGCCGGGAAACCTGGATACATGCCGCGGCGGTCCCGTGGGCGCCTGGTGGGTGACCATGCCGAGCGACACGAATGGGGACGGGCTGCCCGACGCGTCGGAGCGCAACTTCGTCGGCAAGTTCCCGGTACCCGACAAGAGCGGAAGCATCAACACCACACTCTCGGTCGGGAGCGATCTGACCATCAACGCGCTCGCGGACTGGGCGGGGGGCCACGATGTCTTCGACTGGGGCTCGGTCTGGGCCACTTTCAACGGCATCTACCGTCGCGAACTGGTGCGTTGTGGAACCGCGGACGGCGCTTCTGACGGTTGCGCCTACGCGTTTCCGACCCAATACGGGACAGACGGGATCGCGCGCGGCAAATACAGCCAGAGCGGAGCGCGCGACGCCTTTCTCTACGACGGGGATTACTTCAAGCTGCGGGAGGTCTCGGTGCGCTACATTCTTCCCGGGGATTGGACCGGGCGTCTGAAGGCCGCGCGCGCGACGCTCTACGCAAATGGCCGCAATTTGTGGATCTGGTCCCGCAACCGGCTGATCGACGGAGAACTCAGTGGCATCACCTACGGTGGTCTTGAGCTGGGAGGCGAGAGCAGCATCACGCTGTCCCCCAACCGGTCGTTCCGGATCGGCGTAGAGATCGTGTTCTAGCATCCATGGAGCGAACGGAGCGCGATTCCCGCGGGACACCGGCCCGGAACCGACTGCTGGCCAGGCCGGTCGAGCACATCGACGTGACCGCCTTCGACGGGCGCAGCGTCCTCGACACCTACCGCAATGCCGCCTTCCAGGCCCGAAACCTGGCCGAGGCCGCCGACATCTTCGCGGAGATGCTCGCCGACCGCGACTGCACGGTGATCCTCACCCTCGCGGGGTCGCTGGTGTCGGCGGGCCTCAAGGAAGCGCTGCTGACGATGGTCGAATGCGACATGGTCGACGTGATCGTGGCCACCGGCGCCATCGTGGTCGACCAGGACTTCTTCGAGGCGCTGGGATTCCGCCACTACATGGCGCCGGGCTCGCCGGACGCGCCGGCCGTGGGCGACGAGGAGCTCAGGCGACTGGGCATCGACCGGATCTACGACACGTACATCAGCGAGGCCGAGCTGCAGCGCTGCGACGAGGTTGTGGCCGGCATCCTCGACGGGCTCGACGCACGGCCGTATTCCAGCCGCGAGTTGATGGCCGAGCTGGGCGGCTATCTGGAACGGCACCACGCGCGGGCACGGTCGATCGTGCTGGCCGCTCACCGCAAGCAGGTGCCGGTCTTCGTGCCGGCGCTCAGCGACTCATCGGCCGGATTCGGCGTGGTCGCGCACCGGGCGAGGGCGGCCGCCCTGGGCTTGCCCCACCTCGCATTCGACTCCGGGAAGGACTTCCACGAACTTGCGCTGATCAAGCTGACCGCGTCCGAGACCGGGCTTCTCATGGTGGGCGGGGGAGTGCCGAAGAACTTTGCGCAGGACGCGGTGGTGGCTGCGAGGATGCTGGCGGAGTTTGATGGAGGGAAGGGCGGCGATGCCGACGCGTCCGACGTGGCCATGCACAGATACGCCGTCCAGCTCACGGTGGCGGATGTACGCGACGGCGGCCTCTCGGGCTCGACCCTGCGCGAGGCGACCACCTGGGGCAAGGTCGAAACGGCACGGGAACGCATGGTGTACGGCGAGGCCACGATCACGCTCTCTCTGCTGACGAGCGACGCGTACCACCGCGGCACCTGGCGGCGGCGCGAAAGGAGGCGGCTCGGGGCGCTGTTCGGGGAGCACGCTTCGGTTTCGGCCGGCCCCACGTGAGCCAGCTCTACCTCGACTTTGAGGAGGGCCGCGGCCGCGCGGTGCCGCCGCCCGCCGGCGAGCACGCCACGGCCTGCATTCTCGTGCAGGAGATGGAGCGCATCGCACGGGACGGCGGGCGGGCTCGCAAGATCCTGATCGCGCGCACGCGCGGCGAGGGCAAGGAGCTGCTGCGCCAGGTTGCGTTGCGCGGTCGGTCATGGGTGGGATTTGAGGTCAACACTTTACGACCCCTCGCATCAAAAATCGTTGCGCGGCAACTGTCCGCCGCGGGCCGCACGGTGATCGACTCCTTCGACGAGCACGCGCTCGTGGAGCGCGCCATCGACGAGGCGCTCGCAGCCGGGCGCGGCTTCCGTTTTCCGACGCTCCGCGAGAAGGTGGGCTTCCGCGACGCGGTCCGTCACTCGGTGGCGGCGCTGCGCTTGGGAGGCATCGATTCCCGCTCGATCCCCGCGTCCGAGCGGGCGACGGATCGGCAGGCGCTGATCACTGCCGTGCTCCGCCGGTACGAGGAGCTCCTCGAAGCCGGCAACCTTGCGGACAATGCGATGGTGCTGCGGACCGCCACCCGGCTTCTCGAAGACGATGCCGCCGCCCCGCCCCTGAGCGATCCGACCTTCCTGCTGCCGGGCCTTCCCGACCGTGGCCTCGCGGGACGCTTCGCACGCGCGCTGCAGGACCGCGGCGCGACGCTGCTCAGGACGGACCCGGTCGAGGGAATGCGGGTACCGAAGGGCATCCTCTGGGACGTAGCGCCACCCGCCGCGGCGGGAAGCTATCTGCACGCCGTCGAGCGCTTCGAAGGGCCGCGGCCGCGTATCGAAATCTTCGCGGCGGGCTCGGTCCAGGACGAGATGCGGGGAGTCCTGCGCCGCGCGATCGACCTGGGCGCGCGCTGGGACGAAGTCGAGGTGATCGCCGCGGACCCCTCCCTGTACGGCTCGGCGCTGCACGCGCTGGCGGCGGCCCTGGACATACCCGTCACCTTCGCGGTGGGACTCCCCGTCGAGCGCACGCGTCCCGGCCGCGGGGTCACGACCTACTTCCAGTGGATCGAGAACGGTTTCCATGAATCGCGGCTTCGGGCCCTGATCGAGGCCGGGGACGTGCAGCCGCCCCCGCCGGGCGACCGTCTATCGGGTCCCGATCTGGCCCGCGAACTGAGACGGCTGCGCATCGGGTGGGGCAGGCAGCGCCATCTCGCCCGGGTGGAGCGGGCCATCGAGGGTCTGGATGGCTTGAAGCGGCGCCCCTTGCAAAACGAGGAGGGCTTCGAACGGCTCAAGCAGCGGAGGCGCGAGAATCTGCTCGCCCTGCAGGCGCTCATTCGACCCCTTCTGGAGGCCACCCCTCCGGTCGACGGCACCGTGTCCCCCGCCCGGGTCGCGACCGGCGTCAAGAGCATCCTCGCGCGCGTCGCCCCGGGCACCGACACCGACGACACCGCCCGGGACCGGCTGCTCCGCCAGCTCGACCGTATCGAGGCGACGCTGACCCGGCCGACCGACTACCCGTCGGCCGCGGCCATCGTCAAGTCCTTCCTCCAGATCCGTATTCCCGCGCCAAGAGCCGAAGGCATGGCGCCCTGGAGTTCGGCCGCCGGCCACCTGTACCTGACCGACTTCGCCCACGGCGGAGCCACGGGTCGGCCGTACACCTTCGTCGTGGGAATGGACTCGGGGCGCTTCCCGGGGTCCACCATGGAGGATCCGCTGCTGCTGGACAGGGAACGGTGGCATCTGGGGCGCGGCGAGCTCCCCCTCGCGCGCGACCGGATCGCAGAGGCCCGCTTCAACTTCGCCCAGCTGATCGCGCGTCTCCGGGGGACGCTGACCCTCAGTTACTCGCGCTGGGATCCGACCGAAGCGCGCGAACTGGCACCGGCGCCGGAACTGCTCCAGGCGCTGCGTCTGCGCGAGGGCGACCGGACCCTCAACTTCGAGCACCTCGAGGCTCACCTGGGCGCCAGCGAGTCCCGCCTCCCGCGGGCCGAACTCGCCACCGATGTCGACGCGGGAGACGTCTGGCTGCGCGCCCTGGCCTCGGCCGACGGCAGGTTGCTCGACGGACTCGACGCGGTCGGGCGTGCCTATCCCCGACTGGGCCTGGGGATGGAGGCAGCGGAGGGGTTGCGGAGCGACCTGGCCTCGGTGCACACGGGGTCTCTGGGGACGCATTCGCCTCCGCTCTCCTACCAGGAACTGTCGGGTCACACATTCTCGGCGAGCGGACTGGGAAGCCTCGGCGCCTGTCCGCGCCGCTTCCTGTTCAGGCATGTCCTGCGCGCCTATCCGCCCGACGACCCGGAGTTCGATGCCCACCGCTGGCTCAATCCGCTTGAGCGGGGCGGTCTCCTGCACTCGATCTACCAGCACGCACTGGAGTTGGCGCGGGAACGGGGACTGGACCCCGAAGACGAGGGTTTTCTTGCGCTGGCCCTGTCGCTTGTCGACGCCGAGGGGGCGCGGAAGCTGTGGCAGGTGCCCGCGCCCAGCCATTCGGTCCACGAGTGGGAGATGGCGGCGCTGCGCGACGACGTCCGATCCTTTGTCGAGATGATTCGCAGCGAACCGCCGCCGTGGATCGCCCTGGAGATGCCCTTCGGGGTGACCGACGATCCCGTGGCGATCGAAGCGGACGGGCGGCCCGTACAGGTGCGCGGCTACATTGACAGGCTCGACGACCACGGGGCCGAGCTGAGGGTGGTCGACTACAAGACCGGCACCGACCACGGGTACGGCGGAAAGTCGGGGATCTACGACGGTGGCCGCCGGGTGCAGCACGTGATCTATACCCTGGCGGCCGCGAGCGTCCTGGACAGGACTGTCAGCGGGATGGAGTACCACTTCCCGACACGCCGCGGCGAGAACCGCGTGTGGCCGTTCGAGACGGAAGAGCTGTCGGCCGGCGGACTTCTTGTCGCGACCCTGCTCGAAGGTGTTGCCGCGGGGGAATTCCCGGCGACCGACGACGCGAAGAGCGACTGCCGCTTCTGCGACTACGGTGAGGTGTGCGGGGTGCGGAGCGGCAACTGGGGGCAGATCTCCTGCCGCTTTGCCGACTGGACGGCCCGCAATCTGAAGGATCTGCCGGAACTCGGGTCCCTCCGCCGCGTGCGCAACTGGGAGGACGAGTGACCGAACTGATCCTCCCTCCCGACCAGGCGGCCCGGGATCGGATTGCCAGGGACCTGGAACGCAACCTGCTGGTCGAAGCGGGGGCCGGGTCGGGGAAGACCACGTCGCTGGTGGACCGCATGGTCGCATTGGTGCGGAGCCGGGCATGCACGGTCGACCAGATCGCCGCGGTCACCTTCACCCGCAAGGCGGCCGCCGAGTTGCGCCAGAAGTTCCAGGTGGTGCTGGAACGGGAAGCGGCGAAACTTGCGCCCTGGCACCCGGATCTCGATGCGCTGGACGCCGCCATCCGCGACATCGATCACGCCTTCCTGGGCACCATCCACGCCTTCTGTGCCAGGCTGCTCCGCGAGCGGCCTCTCGAAGCAGGACTCGATCCCGGCTTTCGCGAAGTGCTGGAGTCGGAGGCGGAGCGCATGCAGCGCACCGCCTGGGTCGAGTACCTGGAGCGCCTGGCCACGGACGGGGATCCCCGCCTGGAGGAGCTGGACCGGCTCGGCATCGCGCCCGACCACCTTCAGGACACGTTCCGGGAGCTGGTCGAAAACCCGGATGTCGACTACGGCTTCGAGCGCGTTGAGCCACCCGACGCCGAGGCCGTCGGCGCGGTGCGGGCCGACTTCGAGGCTCTCCTCGACCGTGCCCGGGGACTGATGCTGGGCCGCACGCCGGAGGATGGATGGGACAACTTCGGCAAGCGGATCCGCACGCTCCTGTACTGGCGCCGCACTCTGGACTGGAGCGATCCGAGGGCCTTCTTCGACGCGCTGGCCCGGGTGCACCTGAAAAAGAGTGGACTGGTTCAGAAGCGGTGGGCCGACGGCGGGGCGGGCAAGGCGCGGGCCAAGCGGCTTTTCGAGGACTTCTGCGACTTTGCGGGGCCCGGAGGGCCGGCGGACAGGGTGCTGCGCCAGTGGTGGGCCTACCGCTATCCGGTCGCCATCGACGTCGCCCGGCACGCGGCCGCGGCCTTCGCGGGCCAGCGCAAGGACCGCGGCCAGATCAACTTCCAGGACCTGCTGGTCCTCTCGGCGGCGCTGCTCCGCAACAATCCCGAGGCTCGCCGCGACCTGGGCCGACGCTATCCACGTCTTCTCGTCGACGAATTCCAGGACACCGACCCCCTGCAGGCGGAGATCCTGCTCCTGCTCGCCAGCGACCCGGAGTCCGGTGACGATTGGCGCAGCGTGGTGCCTCGTCCCGGTGCGCTCTTTGTAGTCGGAGATCCCAAGCAGAGCATCTACCGCTTCCGGCGCGCCGACATCGCGCTGTACCAGCTCGTCAAGGAGCGGTTCGAGGATTTCGGCGACGTGCTCCTCCTCGAAGCCAACTTCCGCTCCCTCGGCGGCATCGAGGCGCTGGTGAAGGGGGTCTTCGACCGTGAGGGCCGGTTCGGGAAGGACGACAGCGACCGCCAGGCAGCCTTCGCCCCCCTGCTGACGCAGCGCGAGGGGACGGGCGTGCTGGCAACCTACTCGGTCTCGGGCAGCAGGCAGGACGAGGTCGCGCGGGACGATGCCGACCGGATTGCCACCGAGATCGCGCGCCGCGTGGCGGTAGGTGAACGCGAAGCCGACGACTTCCTGATCCTCACACGGAACCGCAAGTACCTCTCGGTCTATGCCCGGGCCCTCGAGGACCGAAACCTGCCCGTCGACGTGTCGGGCGCCGGGGTGGGCTTCGAGGACGAACTGGCCGCTCTCCTCCTCCTCTTCCGCTGTCTGGAGGATCCGGCGAATCAGCCGCGGGTCCTCGGTGTGCTGACGGGCCCGCTCTTCGGGATCACGCTGGACCGGCTGGTGGCGTACCGGGACTGCGGCGGCCGTTTCAGGATCAACCGACCGGTCGAGGGCAAGGGCGAGGTGGCGGACGCGATGAACGTGCTGCACGGGTGGTGGAAGCGGGCGCTACGCGAGCCGGCTGACGTTACGGCCGAGCGCCTGATCGGCGAGACCGGACTCTTTCCCCTTGCCGCCGCAGGGAACCTCGGAGGATTGCGTGCCGGGGCGCTCTCCTACCTCCTCGATGCGGTGCGCGCCCGGGCGCTGGAGGGCGACACGTCGATCGCGGGTGCCGTCGACGCTCTGGCGACCGCGCTGGACTGGGAGGACGCAGAGGCGCCGCTGGTGCCGGGGCGGGGGGACTGCGTCCGGGTGATGAACCTCCATCGGGCCAAGGGCCTGGAAGCGAATGTGGTCTTCCTCGCGGCGCCCTTTGGTGAATTCGACCGGCAACCGCGGATGCGCGTCGCCCGGGACGAGACGGGGGCCGCACGCGGGACGATCCCGATCGTGGTCAAGCGTGGGTTTGCAACCGAGATCATCACCCAGCCGGCGACCTGGGAAGAGGACCAGAGAGTGGAGGCCACGTTCGAGGAGGCGGAGAAGGTGCGCCTTCTGTACGTAGCCGCCACCCGGGCGAGGGACGAGCTGTGGATCGCGCGGGGAGCGGGGCTGCGGGGAAGGGATTCGTCGCCCTGGAAGGTGCTGGAGGACTGGGTGGCCGGGGTCGTGCCGGGTATCCAGTTGCCGCGCGGTGCGGCCCCCGAGCCGGACCGGCTGGACCCGGAGATCGACCTCACAGTGCCGTTGGGGGCGGTGGCGTCGGCCGCGGCGCGCACCCGCAGTCCCACCTACCGGTTGGAGACCGTGACGGGGAGGGCGAAGGCGGGGGCTGTCCCGGACTCCGACCAGCGTGATCCCGCAGTGCGGACCGACCACTTCGACCCGTCTTCCGTCGGCCCGACGAGCGGCGGCTACGAGTGGGGCAGCGTGGTCCACGACGTGCTGGCGGCGGCGGGCGAGGGCACGCATGGCCAGGCCCTTGCACAGTACGCCCGCAGCCTGTTGATCGAATACGAGCGCCCGGTCGATGCGGCGGGCGAGCCCACCGAACTGGAGGCGCTGATGGCGCTCGTCGAGGCGGTGCGCGGCTCCGAGATCTGGGCGCGGGCGATGGCGAGCAGCGAGCGCCACAGCGAAGTCCCCTTCGCGCTGAGTCGCGGGGAACCCAACCGGCCCGATGT
Organism: Gemmatimonadota bacterium; assembly: GCA_009838975.1. Taxonomy (GTDB): domain Bacteria; phylum Gemmatimonadota; class Gemmatimonadetes; order Longimicrobiales; family Gaopeijiaceae; genus Bin94. The sequence continues at coordinate 25,305 of VXQO01000026.1, forward strand.
CCTCGAGGGCGTGATCGACCTCGTTTTCCGGGACGGGAACAGCTGGATCGTCGCCGACTACAAGACAGACAGCGGCGACGATCCCGAGTTTGCAGACAGGGTGAGCCGCTACCGCGCCCAGGTCGACCTCTACGCGGAGTGCTGGGAGCAGCTGACGGGTGAGGAGGTCGGCGAGCGGGCGCTGGTGTTCACGGCGCAGGGACGGACGGAATCATGGTGACCTGTTGCCCGGAGGGCTTGTCCCAGGCCGTAGACGCCACCAAACTGGGCTGACCGACGGGGTGACTCCAAAGACCCGTCACAGACTCCGAGCCCCGCCGACACCTCTTCGATTCCAGGACGCAACATGTTCAGTACGAGATACTTGCCCGCCGCGCCGGTCACGTTGGCCATCGCCGCCGCAGCCTTGGTGCTCACGGCCCTCCCCGCCGCCGCCCAGGACGACGAAGGACTGCCCTTCCCCGAAGGCTGGCAGGTCCGATTCGACCGCGAGGGCGCCAGCATGGACGACCTCTACCTCGTGACGATGACTCCCGGTTACCACGTCACCACTGGCCCGGCGATGATCGCGTGGCACCCCGATTCGGTCGCGACGGGAGATTTCCGCGTTGAGTCGGAGACCTTCCTTTTCGACCCGCAGGGGCGGCGCGAGGCGTTCGGTTTCTTCATCGGCGGCTCGGACCTGATGGGCCCGGATCAGCGATACACCTATTTCCTGCTGCGCGAGGGTGGACAGTTCCTGGTGAAGAGCCGGGCGGGCACTGAGACTCCGGTCGTCCACGACTGGACCGCCCACCCCGCGATCGTCTCCTACGCCACCAGGCCGGAGGGCTCGGCTACGGCAAAGAACGTGCTCGTGCTCGAAGCCACCGGCGACGAACTCCGCTTTTCGGTCAACGGCGAATCGCTATGGACCGGTCCGCGCGCGGGCTTGGCGACCGATGGAATCTTCGGATTGCGTGTGAACCACGGGCTCAACCTGCACATCACGAGCATCGGGCACGTGCCAGTGAGATAATGTAAAGTGGCCAGGGCCGAATGTAAGGTTGGATTTACATACAGGACGAGAGATTGAACGAGCCTCTGCCAGCTCCGACTTCAATCCGCATTCTGCTCGCTGACGGTACGCCGGATGGGATTCGCATTGTCGAGAAACCCAATTGGACGGGCCGCGCATTGTCCGCTGCCAGATCGCACCTCAAGCGCGCTCTGAAACGTGAGGAGTTCGACAGACCGGGGATCTACTTGCTGACCGGGTGGAGCCAAGAAGGGGAACGGCAGGCGTACATCGGCGAGTCTGAAGACTTGCGGGTCCGAATCAAGCTGCATACAGGGGACAAGGGCTTCTGGACTCGTGTGGTGGCGTTCCTGAGCACCAACGATAGTCTCAACAAGGCCTATCTGCGCTACTTGGAAGCACGGCTGATACGTCTGGCAATTGTGGGACATCGTGAACCAAACCAACCCCTCTCCCCGCCACTGTCCGAAATGGACACGGCTGACGCGGAGTGGTTCCTTGCCGAGATGCGGGTGATCTTTCCGCTGCTCGGAGTGGACGCGTTCGAGGAGGTCTCCGGGGCCCCCGGCCGCGAGCTGCCGAAGCTGCGCCTTGTGACCAAGCGGGCGGATGCGGATGGTCGGGAGGTTGACGATGGATTCGTGGTGATGCAGGGGTCACGCGCAAGCGTAACCGAGACGCCGGCGATCCCGGACCGTTTGAAGAAGGAGCGTGAGAAACTGCTTCAAAACGGTGTATTGGTTCCGGAGGGCGAGGAGCTTAGGTTCACCCAGGACTAGCGCTTTTCGTCGCCTTCGGCAGCCGCCGGCGTAGTTTGCGGGGCTGCTGTAAACGGGCAAGCTAAAGCTTCGAACCACTCGGGTACCGAAGCCGTCGCTGGGGCCGTCGAAGGAACACAGCCCGGCAGTTGGCCCTCCGGGACTGGTCGGCCGGTCAGACAGCTGATTCAATCGCATAACCGGCGGTCCGCTCCAGGTCGGCAAGAGCTTGCGGCCGATGCGCTTGCGGGCGCACCGCGGGAACCGTATCGTGACGGCGTCATGCGCCGTCCCCCGCGAAGGAGTCCGTTCTTGAAGGCGATCATCTCGGCAGGGGTTGGCGCATTGGGGATGTTCGCCGTGGCGGGGCTCGTGTCCGGCGCCGAGGCCACCCCTGGGGAGATGCCGTCAGCTGCCGTTGCGCAGGACACGCCGGTGGTCCAGCAAACTCCCCCCCCGCCGCGGCGGCGTTCCTGGTGGTCGCGCAACCGCTACCCCGGCCCGATTCCCACGCCCGAGGAGTGGCGGCCCCCTGCCGGCCCGGTCCGCATAGCCCTGCAGGTGGGTCACTGGCGCGCGGACGAGGCCCCCCTCGAGCTGTCCGGACTGCGACGCAACGGCACAAGCTGGAACGGGACGCACGAGCGGGAATTCAACCTCGTGATCGTCCGGCGCACCGCGGCCATGCTGGAGGAACTCGGCTACGTGGTCGACATTCTGCCGGCGGTGGTCCCTCCCGACTACCGCGCCCACCTCTTCCTCGCCATCCACGCCGACGCGAGCAACGATCCGGGTGCGAGGGGCTACCGGGTGTCGGCGCCGAGGCGGGACGCCACCGGACGCGCGCAGGACTTCGTCGACCTGCTCTACCAGACCTATGGTCCCGCGACCGGGATCAGGCGGCTTGAGGACACGACCCGGCGCATGCGCAACTACTACGCCTTCAACTATCGCCGCTACGAGCACGCCCTGCACCCGATGACCATCGCGGCCATCATCGAAACCGGCTTCCTTACCAACGCCGGCGACCGCGCGGTGATCATGAATCAGCCGGAGCGCGTCGCTCGGGGGATTGTCGACGCGATCAAGGCCTTCCCGATCACCCCCCCGCCGGGACGCTCCGAGGACTGAGGCCAAGACGGGTCCGCCACGTCGCAGGCGGGCCGCAAAGACGTTTCAGCTGAAGCGCGCCAGCCCTCTTTCGCGAGACGAGGTCTGCGCCTGGATCGTCACAAAGTCAATTTGAGCAGTCATAAATCGCCTTCATGTCTATTTCAGCCTACATCCCCCCGATCTCCGTCACCAGGAACTCCTCGAAGAAGACCAGCATGTCGTGGAGCTTCTGGATCGTGTTGTCCCGCCCGTACACGTAGTAGCCTTCGCCAGGGTACGCCTTGTAACGGACGATCTTGTAGTGCTGGTCGAGCTTCCGCGCGAAGTCGAGCGAGGCCTGCGGCTGGTCCTCCCGCAGCCGCCAGTCGGCCGCGACCCCCTCGCCCTGAATCACGAACGTGGGCGTGGTCACTTCGTGCGCCTTCAGGATGGCCGAGCTGTTCAGGTACACGTCCCGGTTCTCGGGGTAGGGCCCCAGTTCGTACTCGAGCAGCTTGATGTGCTGAAGTTCGTGCACCTTGGTGTGGAAGTCCGTCATGTCGCCGTAGCCGGACAGCGCGATCGCGGCCTGGAAAACGCCGGGCGCGAACGCCACCGCGTCCATCGTCATGATGCCGCCGTAGCTGGTCCCCGTCACCGCGATCCGGTCGGGGTCCACGTCGGGCAGGGTCTTGAGGTAGTCCACGCCCGCGAGCACGTCCTCGAGATCGCAGTGGCCCCAGCAGCCGTTGTTGAGGTCCTCGAATTCCAGGCCGTACCCCGAGCTTCCGCGGATGTTGGGCATGAGGACGACGTAGCCACGCTGCGCGAAAAAGTGAACCTGTTGGTGTCGTCGGAATTGGTCGTCGAATTGTGACGTGGGCCCGCCATGGATCCACATCACGCCGGGGAACCGCTCACCCGGCTCGGCGTCCGGCGGCCGGTGCAGGTACGCCGGGATGGTGAGGCCGTCGCTGCTGGGAAACGCCACCTTCTCGGGCATGTGGAGCTTCTCGGGCGATCCCTCCGCAACGGTGCTGTGAAGCAGGCGGCTCTCGCCGGACTCGATGTCCATCACGAACAGCTCGGCCGGTCGGGTGGGCGTCTCCATCGTGTAGCTGATGCTACCGCCATCGGGTGACCATTCCGCGCGCAGCGCGGCGCCGACCTCCGGGTCCACCAGCACCTTGCTCTTCGAGCCGTCCGCGGAGACCAGCCGCAGCGAGTGGATGCCGTCGCGGTTTTCGGTGTAGCTGATCCAGCTGCCGTCGGGCGACCAGCGCGCGTCGCTCTGGTCGTAGTCGGAGGCCGCGATCTGGCGGGGCTCGGCGCTGCCGTCGCGCGGCACCACCCAGAAGTTCAGCCAGCCGCTGCTCTGCGACCGAAACAGCACGGTCTCGCCGTCGGGCGATACCTGCGCCGACGCGAACGCCCGCCCGGCCCGGTAGTCGAAGAAGCCCCGGTCCTGCACGACCGTGCGGGGGTTCTTTCCGTCGGGGTCTACCTCGATCACATCGTGGTCCACCCAGCGGTCGTCCATGCGCACGTAGAGAAGCCGCTCGCCGTCCGGGGTCCAGCTGGGGTAGCCCTCGTAGAGCGGGTCGTCGGTCAGGCGGCTTACCTTGCCGTCCGGCACTGACACGGTCCAGATGTCCATGTTGCCGAAACGGTCGCCGGAAAACGCGATCCGGCTGCCGTCGGGCGACCAGGCCAGCCCGTTGGCCCGCGCCGACAATTCGGTCAGTTGCACGTCGACGCTGGCGCGCATGCCGTCGCCCTCCACGGCCGACCAGAGCCAAATGTCCGGCGCTCCACCCTTGTCCGACGTGTAGGCGATCCAGCGTCCGTCGGGCGACCAGGTGGGCTGCGGCGCCCCCAGCGACCCCACGCCGCTCAGCGACAGGTCCTCGGTCAGGATCTCGAAGGCGCCGTCTTCCGTGCTGACCGATCCCAGATCCCCGCCGGAGACGAACGTGATCCGCGAGCCGTCCGGCGACCACCTGGGCGGGTGGGTGCCGCCCACCGCCGCGGTCAGGTCGACCAGTTCGGCGGCGGAGATGGGGTCGGCGGCCGACGACGAAGCGGCTGATACCGCGGCACCGGCCGCATCCCCGGCCGCGGGGGCTTCGTACTGGCAGGCCAGGGCGGCCGTGAGCACAAGCGCCGCCAGGGGCAGCGCCGGCCGAGGCAGGGACCGCTTCGCCGAGCTCGGGCGGTAGGCCGCAAGGCCGGAAGTCGGGGTGTCCATGCGTCTCATCGGTCCATCCTTTCGCCCGCGTCCACCATTTCGTCGTTCAGGTAACGACGGAAGAAGTCCAGCATGTCGAACAGCATCTGACGGCGGTTGGCTTTGCCGTACACGTAGTAGTTCTCGTTCGGGTAGGTCGTGTACTCGAACGGCTTGTAGAAGTTCTCCAGCGCCTGCGCGAAGATCTCGGATTGGTCCGAACCCGGATACCGTCCCTCGCCGTGCACCATGAAGATCGGCGTGGACACCTTGTCGATCTCGTAGATCGCCGAGCTGTTGCGCCACACGTCCTGGCTGGTCTCGAAGGGCCCGAGTTCGTGCTCCAGGAGCTTGATGTGCCGCAGTTCGTTCTCGCCGTGGTAGAAGTGGATCCAGTCGCCGTAGCCGGAGCCGGGAATGATCGCCCGGAACACGTCGGGCGCGAACGACGCCGCGTACATGCTCATCACGCCGCCGTAGCTGGTCCCCGTCAGGCCGATCCGGTCGGGGTCGACCTCGGGCTGCGTCTTCAGGAAGTCCACCCCCGCGACCACGTCCTCCAGGTCGCAGTGGCCCCAGCAGTTGTTGTTGCCGTCGGCGAAGTCCTTCCCGTATCCCGAACTGCCCCGGATGTTGGGCAGCAGCACCGCGTACCCCCGCTGCGCGAAGAACTGCACGTGCTGCTGGAAGGTGTCGTGGAATTGCGACGTCGGGCCCCCGTGAATCCACAGTACGCCGGGCGCCCGCTCGCCCGCCGGGACTCCTGCCGGGCGGTAGAGGTAGGCGGGGATCGAGTATCCGTCCGTGCTGGGGTAGTGAACCTTCTCCGGCAGGATCAACCTGGCCCCAAAGTTCCCGGCCGGCATGGAGAAGGTGAGTTGGCGACTCTCGCCGTCCTCCAAAGACACCACATACAGATCCTGAGGGGCAAGAAGGTCGGCCATCAGGTACGAGATCGACCGTCCGTCGGGCGACCAGGAGGGACTGGACGCGACGCCGCCTGCGGAATTGCCGCCCATCCCGCCCGGCGACGCCAGCACGCGTGGCTTCCCTCCGTCCGCGGCGACAACGCGCAGGTCGTGATGTCCGTTGTGGTTCTCGGTGTACGCGATCATGCTGCCGTCCGGCGACCAAGCGGCGCTGCTCTGGTCGGCCTCGGCGGCGGCCATCGGGCGGGGCTCCCCACCACCGATCGGGGCGATCCAATAGTTGATCCAGCCACTGCGGTGCGAGCGGAAGAGGACCTGGCTGCCGTCCGGCGATACGCGCGGGTAGGCGAAGGTCGTTCCGGCGCCGTAGTCGAAGAAGTCGGTGTCCTGGAGCACGGTGCGCGCGCCCGATCCGTCCGGGCCGACCTCGATCACGTCGTGGTTCTCCCAGGTGTCGTCGAGGCGCACGTAGAGGATGCGCTCCGAATCAGGGGTCCAGGTTGGGAAGACCTCGTAGAGCTTGTTGTTCGTGATGCGCCGGACGCGCTTCGTGGCCACCTCGACCGTCCAGATGTCGTAGTTGCCGTAGCGGTCGCCGGCGAAGACGATCGAGCGCTCGTCGGGAGACCAGGTCATCGAGTTGATGCGCGCGCCCAGGTTGGTCAGCTGCGCCTCCGAGCCGTCCTCGGTCGACCAGATCCAGATCTCGGGCGAGCCACCCTTGTCGGACACGTAGGAGATCCAGTTGCCGGACGGCGACCAGCCGGGCATCTGGGAGGCCAGGAAGTGGCCGGAACTGCCCATCTCGGTCGGCAGGCGGGTGGGGAAGCCGCCGTCGGGGGAGATCGTCATCAGTCCGCCGGACAGCGACGACTGGAAGAGGATCCCCGAGCCGTCGGGCGACCACGCGGGCGAGCCCGAGACGACGGACTCGATGGACAGCAGCTGGTCGATGGTGAGGATGTCGGCCTTCTGGGCGTGCAGAGGCGCCGCGGACGCGGACGCGAGGAAGATGGCGGTCCCCAACAGCCGGGGCATTGTCGCCGGTTTGCGATAGCTGGTCATGGTTGCTCCTTGTGTCAGTGTTCCTCGTCCTGATAGACCCACAGGCTGGACTGGTCCAGCACGTTTTCGAGCCTCCACCAGACGGTCTGCCCCGGACGCAGATAGATCACGCTGCTGCGGTACGGCCGGTCGCCGATGGGGTCGGCCTGAAGACGGAATCCCGAGCCCGAAAACAGGCTTCTGGGGAGCGGCACCGAGTCGCGCCGCATGCTGGTGATCGAAAGCAGGGCGATGCGGTCGGCGCCGCGAATCGCGTAGATGCGCATGTCGAGCCAGTTGCGGTTGTGGACATGCAGCTTGCTCTCGGGCGCACCCTCCCAGGCCGCCTCGTCGCGCACGCCGGGCGGTTCGCCGGAGCGCTCCGAACTCGAAGCGCATCCGGCGACCGCCGCGGCGAGAATGGCGGCGACAAGCCGGAGGCCGACTGCTCCTACGGGATGACGCCCTGCTGGGTCATGCATCCCGGCGGGACATCCGGCTCGCGCGGGAGGCACTCGCTCAGCGGGTAGGGCATCGCGCTGTGAAGCCGTTGATCGGCGCTGGGCGCACCCACCACGGGAATTTCCAGCAGCTTGTCGTAACGGTTCATGTCGATCCACGTGTGCCCCCACTCGAAGACCAGCGAGAACCGCTTGTTGTACAGCAGCTCGTCGAGCAGGTCGTCGTCAGATCCCGGATAGGGATCCGGCAGCGGCTCGAGGCCGCCCGAGTTCATGCGGATGAAGTTGATGTCGTCGATCGCCGCCGCCCGGTTGCCCATCGCAAGGTTCGCCTCGGCGCGGATCAGGATCAGCTCCTCGTTCTTGACCCAGACGAACGGCGCGCTCGGGTTCTCGTACAGCGTGTACTGCAGATCCGAGGTCACCTCCAACAGCTGATACGCCCCCACCACCTTGAACTTGTTCTGGAAGCGCAGGTCCGGCGACCCGTCCGCGCGCGCCTGCGCCTCGTTGCGGAAGCGCGTGTTGGCCCACAGGAGGTCGGGACGGTTGGCCGGATTGACCAGGTCGCCCGAGTTGACCGACCAGCTGTGTTGCGCGCCGTAGTCGAGCGGCATGTTGTTCCCGGCGAAGGACTCCGCCACCGCCTGGAGCGCGCCGGACCAGTTGTTGCGATGCACCTCGGCACGCGCCTTGATCGCGCGGTTGAGGCGGATGAAGTCCCCCGGCGACGCGAAGTTGGAAAGTCCCGCCGTGACGCCGAAGGGGAAGGAGGAAGCGGCCTGCAGGTCGCCGCGCGCCTCGTCCAGCAGGCTGATCACGTGGCCGTAGACCTCGTTCTCTCCCACGATCGGTGCCGGGGGCTCGTTGGGGTCGGACCCGACCGCGACGGGTGCGCCCAGGTGTCGCCGGGTCACCGCGATGTGCAGCAGGTCGTATGCCTGGATGGTCTTGGTGAAGCCGCGGACCGCAGCCTTGTCGGGCTCGGGGATCTCCGCTCCTTCCAGCGCATCCAGAAGCAGGTTGGCGTTGCGCATGTTCTTGTACGCCTCGGCCCACACCTGCGTGCCTACGAATAGGGTCTGGGTCCAGGGGTCGCGCACGCTGCCGGGCAGCGAGGACCCGGTGGGCGCCATGGGGTACACCTCACGGCCGAAGGCGCCGACCCAATGCACCATGTCGGCCGCGGTGAGGCGGGTGTCGAAGAGGAGGCCCTGCGCCGCGGCCGCGACTGCGGCCGTGTTCGGGTTGTTCTGCAGATCCTCCACACTAGGGTTGTTGAAGTCCGGTACGGTCAGTTCGCAAGCCGCGAAAACGGTTGCGAAGAGACCCGCCGTCAGCAGACGGCCCATTTGTCTGATCATCGGTCTCATTCTCCCGTTCACGTTAGAAGCCCACGTCGACCGAGAACCAGAAGCTCCGGCTCGGCGGGTAGGGTGCCACGTCCTGGCCACGGCCGACCGCCTCGCTGCCGAAGTTGCTGACCTCGGGATCCAGGCCGGCGTAGTCGGTGATGGTCAGCAGGTTGCGGCTGCTGAGGTTGAGGCGAATGTGCCGGGCCGCGCTCCAGATGTTCGCCACCATGGTCTCGGGCAGGTCGTAGGTGACGGTGAGCTCGCGCACCTTCACGAAGGACGCGTCCTGGAAATAGGTGCCGGTGTTGTTCGGGAACTCGCGGTTGCGCGTCACGCAGACGCTCTCCCCGTTCACCAGGTTGTTGCAGTCCTCGGTGTTCCGCGTCAGGTCGAAGAGGAACTGGGTGAGGTTGTTGGCCGTGCCGCCCTTCTGCCAGTCCAGCGTCGAGTAGACGTTGAACCGACCGAAGCTGATGTCGTTCGAGAAGCCCATGCGGAAGTCCGCGTTGGATTCCGCCAGCGGGCCTACTCCGACCACTCCGGTCTCGGGATCGGGGCCGTTGCCCCACAGCAGCGTCAGCGATCTGCCTACCTCTACCGCCGTGGTGCCGTAGAAGTACCCGAAACCCTGGACCGTGAAGCGCGGTACCGGCAGTGAGATCACCTCGCTGCGATCCATGGTGAAGGTGGTTCGCGAGGTCCACTGCAGGTTGCGGGTGAAGAAGGGAACCACGGTCAGCGCGGTCTCGACACCCCAGATGTTGATCTCGCCGCCGTTGAAGATCGCCTCGGCGAAACCGGTCGAGGGCGCGAGCGAGCGCTCTAGGATCACGTCATTGACGGTCTTGTTGAAGTACGTCAGCTCGAGCGTGGCCCGGTCCTCGAAGAGGGTGGCGTCGATGCCGCCCTCGATCTCGGTCTGCCGCTCGGGACGCAGGTCGGTCGCCGCCGTGGCGCCCTGCACGCGCAGTGCCGGCAGGCCGCCGATGTTCCGGCCCTCGTACTCGGTGAACTTCTGGCCGTAGACCGGCTGGTTGCCCGACTGGCCCCACGCGCCGCGGAACTTGACTTCCTCGAGGAGGTCGCCGCCGATCGGGAACCGGTACGAAGCCGCGAACTTCGGGTAGAAGTGGAACGCGTCGGTGTCGGAGTTGTTGGAGCTCCGGTCGGCACGGGCTCCCGCGGTGAGGAGCAGCCTTTCGTCCAGCATCAGCAGCTCTTCCTGTGCGAAGATGCCGAAGTCGAGGATCCGTTCGCGGTTCTGCCTGACTTCGGTCGCCGTGCCCCGGTCGATGTTCTGCAGGCCCCCGATGAGGTTCTTCGCGATCGTACTGCTGTAGTCGAGGTCGCGGATCTCGTACTGGGTGCCGAAGGAGGTCGTCGACTGGAATGCGTCGGAGTTCAGGGTGTAGACGGCGTTCAGGTTGGCGTTCATGTACTGGCTGTAGGCCGACCCGAGCACCGACGTGCCGGGCAGCCCGTCATTGGGCTCGAACTGCGATTCCGGCGGCGAGAAGAGCTCGTTCTTCTGGTTGTAGAAGTCGATCCCGCCGGTGGCGCTCAGCCGCAGGTTGTGCGTCGCCGAGGTGATCGCGTCGAAGGTCAGGTTTCCAGATCCCACGAAGCGCCATACCTCCTCGTCGTTTCGCACGAGCGACGCCGTCTCGAGGATGTTCGACGCGGCGAACGGGTTCCTGGGGTAGGTGCCTGTCCCGCTCGGACATTTGTCGATGTCGGCCTGGCGGCTTCCGTCGGCGCACACCGCGCGCAGATCGACGAAGCTCGGCGTCGACGGGAGCGTCATGTAGTAGCTGATGCTCCGGTTGTCGTTGTTGGTGATGCCGCGTCCCGCCACGGTGTGAATCGCGTTCGTGTTCAGGCTGAAGGAGACACGGTCGCCCAGGGTCTGGTCGATGTTGAGCTTCAGGGACTCCTTCTTGTAGAAGGTGTTGTCGATGATGCCGCCATCGTTCTTCACGAGTCCGGAAGCATAGTAGCGGGTATCCTCGGTGCCCCCGCTCACGCTCGCCTGGGTTTCGTACGAGAGGGGCTGGTTGCCCGCGAGCAGCTCCTCGTGGTCGAAGAACCTGCCGGCCTGCCAGTGGTCCGCGGCCTGCGGCCCGAAGAACTCGACCGCCTCGTCCATCGAGGTGAATTCACGCAGGCCGAGCTTGTTGGACAGCTGGAAGAACCCGAAGCGCTGGGTCACGTTGAACTGCGGCGCGCCGACCCGGCCCCGCTTGGTGCGGATGATGACCACCCCGTTGTTCGCCTTGGATCCGTAGATCGCCGCGGCCGATGCGCCCTTGAGGACCTCGATGCTCTCGATGTCGTAGGGGTTCAGGTCGGCGATCCGGTTCGCGGAGTTGTCCTGCGTGCCTCCGCGCACGGGGTTGGACGACGAGACGGTGACGGTGTGCACCCCCGAGGGGATCGTCTGGTCGCTGACGATCACGCCGTCCACCACATATAGCGGAGTGTGCGCGCCGAGGATCGTGGACACGCCCCGGAGCTGAAGCTGCATGCCTCCGCCCGGGGCCCCCGAGTTCGACTGGATGTTGGCTCCGGCGACCTTGCCGCGGAGCGCCTGCTCAACGGACCACGAGGGTACCCTTTCGAGATCCCTCGCGCTCACCGTGGAGACCGCGTTGGCGAGGTTCCTCCTGGAGATCCCGGTCGCCTGTCCCGTGACCACGATCTCGTCGAGGTTGAGGACGTCGACCCGGAGGTTGACGCTGATGTTGTTCGTGCCCGCGGGCACGGTGACCGACGCCGGCTGGTATCCCAGCATGCTGATCTCGAGCACGACCTCGCCCGCCGCCACGGAGACGGCGAAGTCGCCGTCGTCTTCCGTGAAGGTGCCGAGGGTCGTTCCCGAGACGGCGACGGCCGCCCCGGAAATGGGCTGTCCTGTGGTGGCATCGGTGACGGAGCCCGTGAGGATGCGTGCCTGGGCGAGGATCTCTCCCGTGCCCAGAAGCATGAACAGGCCTGCCAGAATGCCGTATCGCAATCTCATGAGGCTCCTCCTTTGCTGATTGCGTACAACGTGGGGCGAAGCGGCTGGAACGGCTGGCCGCGCAGGGGTACTATTCGCCCCGTGAAATGATTGAATTGTGATACCTGTGAATGGAGGGCACATGATCAGGCCCCGGCCCCTGTCCCGCTCGAATGCTCGGTGGGTTCCCTCACCGGCAATCCTCCCCCTACTTGCCCTGACCATGGCTGCGGGCCGGGGCGGCGTGGCTGCCGCTCAGGAGATCCCGGAAGACCGGTTGGCCCGCTTCCGGGAACATATGGCTTTCGGGTCGCTCGTGAAAGGCGGCAGCGTCAGCGCGCGCTGGCTCGGAGACGGCCAGTCCTTCTGGTATGCGGACGGAGCGCCCGCCAATACGGTGATCTTCCGGGTCGATCCGGGCCGGGGGACCCGCCAGCCGCTTTTCGACACGGAGCGCCTCCGGGCCGCGCTCGCCGCCGTTTTGGGACACACGCCCCCATACGACGGACTTCCCTTCTCGGAGATCACCCTCGACGAAGCGGCTTCGACCGCCGATTTCGAGGTGGAGGGGCGGCGCTTTCGCGTTGATCTTGACACCTACGAGATCACCGGGCTTGCCGGCAGGACTCCGGCCGAGATTGCCCGGACCACGCCGCAGCCGGTCGATGACATCTGGCCCGCGACCCCCGGCACGGCGATGGAGGTCCCTTCACCGAACGGGGCGTGGTTCCTCCGCCACCGGGACAACGACCTGTGGCTCCGTTCCAGCGAAGACGGCCGGGTGGTTCGCGTCACCGAGGACGGCGAGGACCGGTATGCGTGGTCGTCGGCGGGGGCCCGCTGGTCGCCGGACGGATACCGGTTCACCGCGCAGCGGACCCGGACCGACGGGGTCCACAGGGTGCCCGTCGTGCACTGGCTGGGACCCGCGGAAGAGGTGGAATGGCAGGAGTACCCCTACACCGGCGGCCCGTGGCCCCAGCCCGAGCTGTATGTGGTGGACGTGAACGGGCGCCGGCCCGTGCCGGTCGATCTCCAGACCGACGAGGAGATCGGCATCCACGTGATCAGGTTCACCCCGGACGGATCCCGGCTCCTGTTCCAGCGCGTCAACCGGCCCATGACCCGCCTGGACCTGATGGAGGCCGACCCGGCGACGGGCGAGAGCCGGATCATCCTCACCGAGCGGCAGGAGACCTACATCGAGGGCCTGCGCCTGCTGGAGGTGCAGGGATCGTTCTACACGCCGGTCGACGACGACCGCTTCCTGTGGCTCTCCGAACGGGACGGGTTCACCCACCTCTACCTCTACCGCAACGACGGCGACCTCGTGCGCCGCCTCACGTCGGGGCCGTTCCCCACCGGTCCGGTCGCAGCGGTCGATGCGGAAGCCGGGTGGGTCTACTTCAGGGCCCAGCGCGATCCGGCGCGGCCCTACGACATCCACCTCTACCGCGTCGGCCTCGATGGCGGCGATGTCCAGCAGCTCACCGAAGCCAGCGGACAGCACGCCGTCCAGTTCAGCCCGTCGAAGGCATTTTTCGTCGACACGCATTCGTCGGTGGACCGGCCACCCCGCTCCGAACTGCGGGCCGCCGACGGGACTCTGGTCGAGACGCTCTCCACGGCCGACGTCAGTGCTCTCGACGCCATTGACCGGCGTCCGCCCGAGGAGTTCGTGGTCAAGGCGGACGACGGAGTCACTGATCTCCATGGCGTGATCTACCACCCGCCCGACTTCGACCCGTCGCGCAGATACCCGGTGGTCGAGATCATGTATCCCGGGTCGCAGACAACCGCCGTGCCGCGCACCTTCGTACCCAACGGGTGGGGCTTACAGGCGCAGGCCCTGGCGCAGCTCGGCTTCGTCACCTTCATCGTGGACGCACGCGGCCAGCCCGGGCGCGGCAAGGCGTTCCAGGACGTGGTCTACAAGGCGATCGGCCGCAACGAGATCCCGGACCACGTGGCGACCATCCGCCAGCTGGGCGAGGCGAGGCCGTACATGGATCTGAGCCGTGTGGGCGTGCACGGCTATTCTTGGGGCGGCTACTTCACGCTGCGCGCCATGCTGCTGGCGCCGGAGGTGTACCACGTGGGGGTTTCGGGCTCACCGGTGGTCGAACTGGAGTCGGTCGCCTGGGTGCCGGTCGAGCCGTACATGCTCAAGCCGTCGGAAAACCCCGAAGGGTACGCATACGCCTCGAACCTGACCATCGCGGACCGCCTCGCGGGCAAGCTCCTGATCACAATCGGCACGGCCGACGTCAACACGCCCTTTGCACAGACGATGCGGATGGCCGAGGCACTGATCCGCGCGGACAAGCCCTTCGACCTGCTGGTGCTGCCGGACCAGAGCCACGGGCTGCAGGGGCGGAGCATGACCTACTTCCAGGACGCCGTGGCCCGGTACTTCGTGGAGCATCTGGAGCCCCTCAGAAGTCCAGCCAGTAGCTCGCCTTGATCAGGAAGACGTTGCGCATCGGGTCCGAGAAGAGGCGCTGGAGGTCGCCCACGCCGTCGAAAGCCGGGTCGCGGACCCAGTCGCGCCGATCCTGGCTCCACACCAGGAACAGGGTCGAGCCCGGGAGGTATTCCCAGCGCAGCACGACGTTGCTCCGGAAGGACCGCGTGCGGAAGTCGGGGTTGAGGAAGCGGACCGGTTCCGCGGGCCCGGCGCCGTCGATATCGGCGGCGTAAACGTCGTCGGCACGGTCGATCGTTGAGCCGCCCTGGCCAAAGCGGACGAAGTCGTAGGTGCGCGGTGCACCGAGCGCCATGAAGTTCTCGTAGTCGCCTGTGGCCACGAAGGGTTGACCGTACACCTGCAGCGTCATGCGAGGGGTGAGCGCTAGGTCCATGCGGATCGTGACGTCAATGGCGTGCTGCTCCAGTTCGGCGAAGATGTAGCGGCGGCCGAAGGTAGCGTGCGCGGCCGGGTCGTCGGCTTGCGAGACGTAGAAGGCCGCGTTCCTGCTCTTCCTCAGACCGGGCCGGATGCTCCAACTGAACAGGCCCTCGCCGCGGCCGAAGATCATGGGGCCGGCCGAGACCGAATAGGATCCCTCGGCATCACCGGAGAAGTTGACGGAGAGGCCTCCCGAGACGCGCTTTCGTCCGTCGGTATTGAACCAGAGGTTGCCGCCCCAGTTGGCGGGACTGACCATGGCGGGACCGCCGCGCGTTGCGCGGTGGTCCAGGGTTTCCACTTCGTAGCGTAGCGAGCCGCGGAAGGAATGGAAGCCCACCGTCTGGCCGTTGCCGCGCAGCGAGATCTCGCGCTGAAAGACCAGGTTGCCGAAGTTCCGCCGTTCGGAACCGCCCAGGGTCAGGCTGGCGGATCTGAAATGGCGCCCGGGCTCCACCCAGCGCCGCGTTCCGCCCAGCGTAAGCGAGTAGATGTCGGCGATCGTCTGGAAGCCTGCGTCGTTCATCTCGAAGCCGGGCGAGATCATGCTCGCCTCGAAGCCGTAGAGCCATTCGCCGGCGACCTTGCGGAAGGCCAGTTCACCCGCGTAGCCGCCCAGCGACGTGCGTTTCGGGTCGAAGGTCACGTAGTTCTGGTCGGGCCGCTGGTAGTACCGGACCGACGAGTATTGCGCCCGCTGTATCGCCTCGGGGCTGCCGCCGACGTGCGAACCGCCCACCCAGCCCTGCAACGAATACGTGCGGTTCGCGAAGCGATGGAGGAAGTCGACCCCGCCGGTGAACGCGCGGTCGCGCAGCCAGACGAAGGCGTCGTGGTTCAGGTTGCGCCCCACCCCGGTCGCGATCATCCCGAGGTAGCTGTCACCTTCGCGCATGTCCCTGCGAAGCCGCACCGCGGTGATGTTGGAGAGCGGGTCCACCGGGACCTCGGCGACCGGCGCCCCGGCACCCTCGGTGACACGGGCGTTCTCACGCTGCGTGGTGGCGTTCATGAAGGCGACCACCCAACCGGAGTCAGTGCGCCCGGAAACCTTGGCTGCGCCGAGAATGGTCGACTGCGTTGGCTGATCGACAAAGGACCCCCGGCTCCGGCCGCTGGCCCGGATCGCCGGACGCTGCCCGACCCGCCGCGAATAGAAGAACCGCAACCCCTCGAGCCCGCCGAAGCCGAAGAGGCCCGCCCCCTCGACGAAGAACGGACGCCGCTCCTCGAAGAAGGTCTCGAAGGCGGTCAGGTTCACCACCGCCGGGTCCGCCTCCACCTGCCCGAAGTCGGGGTTGACGGTCGCATCCAGCGTGAGACCCCCGGTAAGTCCGTACTTCAGGTCCAGCCCCATCGAGCCACCGTATACCGAGCCGTCGTCGAACGGGCTTGCCGGGTTGGCCCTCTGGTCGTAGGTGGCGCGGGTGACCGCGTACGGCAGGACCTCCAGCCGCTCGGGCCGGCGCACTCCCTCCAGCCCCAGGAGGTGTCCGAAGGACGAAGCAAGGCCGGTCTCGGTGGACGGTCTCCACGCCCAGTCCACAGCCTCGCCAGCGTGCAGGATGTCGCGGCGGAAGTTGACGCCCCAGATCTGGCGTTCACCCTCCCGGAAGCGAAGCTGCGAGAAGGGAATGCGCATCTCGGCCACCCAGCCGAGCGAGTCCACCCGCGTCGCGGCGTCCCAGACGGGATCCCACCCCGCGTCCATCCCCTGGAATCCGTCATTGGGCGCGACCAGGTCGTTGCGCCCCCCCGCCGGGGTCACCCCGAAGACGAAAGTCGTGCGGTGATCGTGGTACGAGTCCAGCTGGATCAGAAACAGGTCGTTCGGCTGCATGAACGAATCGCGCCGGCCGCGCAGCAGGGAGATCCGGGACGGATCGCGGTCGTACATGCGTGCCCCCACGTAGAGCGCGTCGTCGGTGTAGGCCACCCGCACCTCGGTCTTTTCGGCCGCGGGGAGCCCGTCGCCGGGACGGTCGCGCCGGAATCCGGTCACCGACTCGGCCTGCTGCCAGACGGCGTCGTCGAGGATGCCGTCGAGCACCGGCGCCGGATCGGCCCGCACGGCGGTGACGGTCGGCGGGACGATGCCGTCGCTGTGGGTCAGCGCGGAATCGGAAGCCATCCCGACCTGCTGGGCGGACTGCATGCCGACTGCAGCGGTCAGGAGAAGAGCGGAGCCAAGGGTCATGAAGAGCCGAAAGAAGGTTGTTGCGCGTCGGAAGCTGCCTGTACCTGCCTGTATCTGGACACCGCGACTGTCGAAACCGCTGACCCGCGGGACTCCACCTCAGCGATACCCGTGAAAGCGCCTGATCATCTCACCCAGCGCCTGGCCCGCCTCCGGACGCGCGTACCGCCCCGATTCCTGGTCGTGCCAGCGCTGCCAGAGGGCATCGGAGAACCCCGACATGATCTCGCCCGCGTCCGGCCGCCCCGCGACGACCTCCTGCAGCAGGCTCTGGTAGCCGACTCGCGCCATGCCCACCACGGCGACGAGCCCGTCGTAGGCCTCGCGCATGTCGGCAGCGACAAAACTGTAGGTGTCATCGGCGTAGTCGATCCCCGGCACGCCTTCGAGGAAGCGCAGGGTCGCCGGCGGCACCGCGCGCAGGGAGGCCCGCACCGGGCCCGACACCCGCAGGGACTTTGCCTCCGCCAGCAGCTCGACCGCCCGCCGCGCTCCCTCGCGCAGATCCGCGCGCGCTTCCTCGACGGGACGCGTGATCGCACTGTCGGCGCTGGGGGCGTCCTTCACCGTCACGTACTCGATCCACGGCATGGTCTCGAGGTCGCCGCGCAGCTTGTCGTCGCCGGATGCGAAGATCACCGGCACGCCGAACCGCCCCCATGACAGCGCGACCAGCTCGGTCTCGGTGATCGACTGGCCGTTGATCAGCAGGTCGATCCCCAGGGTGAAGGTGTGCGCCGCGAATCCGCCGCTCCCCGTCTTCGAGTGCATGCCGACCACCGCCACCGCATCGATCGCCTCCGATTCCGGGAGGTCGAAGTAGGTGTCGAAGGGCTCGTCGCGGATGATCTGGGTGGCGCGCCCGTCGAGGAGGTCGGTGCGAAGGTCGGGGTCGGAGTTGCCGCTGCCGTGGCCGTCCGCGATCACGACATCGGTGGCGCCGCCAGCGAAGAGCCCGTCGACCACCGCGTTGACGTCGGCGGCCAGCATCTCCTGGCCCGATGGATACTGTTCGGTGCCGAACCGGTAGCTGCGCGGATCGTCCTGCCCCGACAGGCCTTCCATGTCGTGGATGATCAGGACGCGGATGCCGTCGTCGGTGATGGGCGTGACGTCTTCCAGGGTCCAGGGCTCGGCCGGAAGCTGCGCGGCCCCGGTTGCCACTTGCGAGTCGTCCGCCGCTCCCGAATTCCCGCCCCCTTCACCCGCGGGCGCGCAGGCGACCGCACCGGCGGAAATTGCCGCGACCAGCGGGAACAGCGTCGCGCTTCCACACATCTTCTTCTGTTGCATTTCGCTACCTCCGCCATTCTCCGAGGTACACCCGTCCGAAGCGGTCGGTGGCTTCGACCACGACTTCGCGCTCTTCGCCCGTCAGCGCGGCGCGGAACATGTGATCCACGGGCACCGGCTCCACCCACTCGCGACGCTCCGGCAGATCGGGTCCGGCGTGCAGCTCGACGCTGAGGGGGTCGAGGCTCCGCCGGCGCTCCATCCCGCCGCGCGGCTCGCCGTCCGCGTACCAACGCACCGACCACTCCGGGTCCCAGTCCCAGATGTTCGCGAGCAGCTCGCCCGGCGCCGACGGATCCCGCCCCGTGCGGTGCAGGCGCATCTGGTGCTCGAGCCCGTGGCCGGTCGCCTTGTAACGCCAGCTGACCTGCTCGCCGCGGATGGTGTATATGCAGTAACCGTTGGGCGTGCCGTCGTGACAGATGGGGCCGCTCCACCAGGCGCCGCAGATGGCGCCGGTGACGTGCTCGTGGGTGCCCTGCTCGAAGACGTGTTCGCACTCGTGGGTGTGGCCGGTGAGGATGTGGGCGTCGAAGGGCTCCAGCAGCCGGTAGAGCGCCTCGCGGTTCGTGATCGCGAGCGAGGTGCGCGGGGACTCGTCGCCGCGGCGGAGGTGCTGGCTGCCAAGGGCGGGGATGTGGGTGGCCACGATCACCGGCGAGCCGGGCTCGACACGCGCCAGATCCTGCTGCAGCCAGAGGAGCGCGTCCGCGCCGAGGTAGCCCAGGTATCCCTGTCCGTACCAGAAGACGTCGTCGAGCACCACGTAGTGCACGACGCCGCGGTTGAAGGAATAGTGCCCGGGCCCGAAGTGATTGCCGAAGGTCTCGGTCGAGCCGCGGTCGGTGAGGCTGTAAAGGTCGAGGTCGTGATTGCCGACGACCTGGAAGAAGGGCACCCCGATATCGCGCACCCCCACCTCGTAGTCGGGGTAGAGCAGCAGGTTGTCGAACATGATGTCGCCGCACGAGATCCCGAAGACGTGCTCCGCGCCGAGCCACGCCACCGTAGACCGCAGATCGGGAACCGAGAGCGAGTGGAACCGGTCCATCTCCATCGCGTTCTCGGTCTGGATGTCACCGAGAAGGAGCAGCGTGTGGTCGTCGTGGGGGGTCGGATCGGGCTCGAGCTCGAAGACGGCCGACTGCTCGCGGCGGCTCGTGAGCGGCCGGTAGAAGCGGGCGGTGCCGGAGCGGTTGAGCGGAATCCGGTACCCCGAGGGCAGCGTGATCCGGACGAAGCCCTGTTCGGGGACCGTGATCAGCTCGAAGGTACCGTCGTCGGCGGTATCCACGACCTGGACGCCGTCGGTGACGGGGATCCGGGGCAATCCCCGCTCCTGGGAGCGCACCACTCCTGTGACTCTGATTGGGGCGGAGAGGGCGGCGTCCCCATGCGGGTAGCCGGGCCGTGAAGGGTGTGCGCGGGGGTCGAGCGGCGCGTAGGGATCGGCGAGAATGCGTTCCGGGGCGATCATCGCGCCGGTCAGCGCGGCCGTCCCGGCCTTGAGGAAGGCGCGGCGGGAGGTGGGGTGATGGTTCACTGCATGTTCCTTCCGTGAGCGGAGCCGGCTCAGTTCAGTGTCGCGACGAGCCCCGAGTTCAGGATGTGACGGTCGTGCGTCAGCAGCGTCGCTCCTACGACGCGAGCCGTCGCGACAATGATGCGGTCGGCAGGGTCGCGGTGAAAAGAGCCCGGCAGGGCGGCCACTTCCGATGCGATAGCCGGCGAGATGCCGTGGCGCCGGACCAGCGGTGGCGCGACCGCCTTGGCCAGCCACTCGCGGAGCGGAAGCGCAAGCCGTATCCGCTGCAAGCTGTGGAGTGTGGCGATCTCCCACAGCGAGATGTCGGAGATTCGCAGCGGCGAATCCGCGTCGGCTGCCTCAAGGACCCGTCGCTGCGCGGTTGACAGTGGACCATCGCCCTGAAGCCACCAGATCAGGACGTGCGTGTCCAGCAGCGTGGTCACTCGCCGCTTGCCATTCGGGTTCGTGTTCCCGGGGGCCGGTCTTCGTCACGCTCGTGCGATTCGCCTCCAACGCCCGCCAGGCTGTCCCAATGGTGCTCCGGCAGCGCCGGCCCGACGATGTCACCAACCACCGTGACGGTGCCCTTCAATTCGGACTGCGGATACTGTGCCTCGGCATTGCTGGGGGGCCACAGCTCCGCCACCGGCTGGCCACGCTTGAGAATGACGATCCGTTCTCCGGTCTCCCGCACGCGGTCGAGGATCTTGAGGCAGCGCGCCTTGAAGTAGGATGCGTTGATCGATTCCATGTGACCAGTATTGGTGACTGGTCACATCCCGTCAAGGTCGGAAGCACCTCCGAGCGCGCCCTCCCCCCTCCGCGTCAGCACCAGCACGATCCACCCGAGCGCGGCCGGGAGGTGGAAGGTGTAGAAGCGCCACCAGAACGCGAACGCGCCCACCTGCGCGGCGGGCAGATGGTCTCCCACCATGGTGACGAATCCGGCTTCGATGAGGCCCGCGCCGCCGGGCGCCGGGATGAGGGAGCCGCCGTAGATCAGGAAGAACGGCCAGGCCACGAGCGCTTCGGGGCTGGCGAGAACGGTCGCTGGGCCGGCCAGCGCGGGCAGCACCAGAAGGCGCGCGGCGATGTGCCCGACCGTGGCGAAGGCCAGCAGGGCGAGGGGCAGCGCCCGTATGTGCTGCAGCGCCCCCGCGGCTTCGCGGAAGTCGGCGGCGACCCGCACGATGCGCTCCCACCGCGCGCCGTGCACGCCAAAGCGCTGCAGGAAGCGGGGGGCGGTTGCGTCGTGCGATGGCGCGAGCCGGACCGCAAGGCCGACGACCGTCAGGGCGACCAGCGACCAGGCGAGCGGCCCGGACAGTGCCGCGAGCGGTACCTCGAGAGTCAGCGCCAGAACCACGGCGCAGACGGGGAGCAGGGCCGCCTCTGCCAGCGCCTCGCCGACCAGGAGCGCGCCGATGTGGCCGCCGCGAACACCCCGCCGGTGGAGGATGAGCGCCTTGCAGGGGTCCGCGCCGGAGCGACCCGGAGTAACCGCCCCGCCGCCGTCCCCGGCCAGCTGCGAGAGCGTCGAGGTGGCGAGCGGGACCGGGAAGCCCATGACGGCGGCGAGGACGACAAAGCGGACTCCGCGGAGCGTGGCCTCGGCCAGCATGGTCGCCAGTGCCGCCATGTGATTGCCGAGCGGCAGGGCGAGGAGCGCGTCGGCCGCCTGTCCGTTCCTGGTCAGCACGACGACCGTCGCCACGACGACCCCGGCCAGGCTGAGCGCGACAAAGAGCCGGCGGATCAAGAGCGCGATGCCTCCGCCAGGAACGACGTGAGGTCAATTGCCGAGAGAGAGGGGGCAGGCATTCGGGAACGATATCGCAAGAGTGTGGCGGGCGGGGTGTCGAATCGTAACGATCCGCCCTGCGCCGGTTGGCGGCGAGGTGGCGCGCGACCTATTCTGGCAGTCCCGGCGCGTTGGCGCAGTACGGCGCTGGCTGCGCGTCTGTTCCCCGGCGGCAACCCAGGACAATGCCATGACCACGACCCGGAGAGACTTCCTCAAGAGCGCGGCGCTCGCGGCGACTGTACCGACGTTGGCGAGTGCGGCAGCGTGCGCCCCGGACTCGCCGGCGGGACCCGGTGCGCGGCAGGGCACGTCTTCGCTCCAGGCCGACCTCGAAGAGGCACTCGCCCGCCACCGGGTGGTCGGCGCCAGCGCGGCGGTGTTCGCGAACGGCGAGATCCTCACCGCGGCTGCCGGACTGGTGAACGTGAACACCGGCGTCAAGATGACGCCCGATACCGTCATGCATATCGGGTCGATCACCAAGGTCTTCAACACGACGCTGCTCATGCAGATGGTGGACGACGGTCTGGTCGACCTTTCGGCGCCCGTGTCGACCTATCTGCCCGAATTGCGCATCGCGGATCCCGATCACCTCGCGCGCATCACGGTCGGGATGCTGGTCAACCACACCAGCGGGATCGACGGCGAGATGGTGCCGGAGCAGGGCCACGACGAGGAGACCATCGAGAAGGCGATCCCACGCTTCGCCAACATGGGCAAGATCCACGAACCCGGCGCCGACACGTCCTACTGCAATACGGCCACGGTGATCGCGGGCTACCTGTGCCAGAGGATCCGCGGCCGCAGCTGGTACGACCTGATGAAGGAGCGGATCTTCCAGCCGCTGGGCCTGGAGCACTCCGCCGTCCTGCCCGAGGACGCCCTGCTGCACCGGGCCAGTGTCGGCCACTTCACGAGCCCCGAGACCGGCGAGCCCGTCCGGACTTCATTCGCCTTTCTTCCGATCAGCTTCGCGCCGGCAGGGGCGACGACAATGATGTCGCCTGCCGACCTTGTCACCTTCGCGGCCGCGCACATGGCCGACGGCACCGGGCTGAACGGAACTGCGATCCTCTCGCCCGAGAGCGCACGTGCGATGCGGACCGAAACCACCAGGGGACGCGGAGAGGGCTCGCCGGTCGCGTTCGGCCTGGGCTGGATGCTCTCCGAGGGCGGCTTCGTGTCGCACGGGGGCGGCGGGCCCGGCATTCTGGCTACGCTGATCGCGCACCCCGGTAGCAACGTCGCGGTCGCGGTGGCGGCCAACTCGTCGCACGGCGGCGGATTGACCGGCGAGCTTGCCAACAAGTGGATGGAGGAGGCCGCCGGAGTCGCGCCGCCGGCGCCGGTGGTCAGGCCCATCGTCGACGCCGAGGTCGACGTCGCGCGCTACGCGGGCCGCTACGAGAACATCGCCCAGATCTACGAGATCGTGGAGATGGAAGGCGGGATTGGCGTCTCGCTGTGGGCGAAATTCCCTTTCTACGACGACACGCCGATGGAGCCCACCCCGCCGATCGCTCTCCGGCCGGTAGGCAACGACGCCTTCACCTTCCCCGACGCCGAAGGAAACGCCACCGCGGC
Organism: Gemmatimonadota bacterium; assembly: GCA_009838975.1. Taxonomy (GTDB): domain Bacteria; phylum Gemmatimonadota; class Gemmatimonadetes; order Longimicrobiales; family Gaopeijiaceae; genus Bin94. The sequence continues at coordinate 48,501 of VXQO01000026.1, forward strand.
GATCATGAGCTTCCTCGACCCGCGTCCGGATGGGCGCATGAGCTATATCGCGCAGGGCGCCCGCATGGTGCCAAGAGTCGACTGAGACATTACCGAAGGACCAAAGGAGTCAGTCATGTCCACCCACCGAGCCAATTCAGCCACGACAGCCGCGCTTGCCCTGTTGCTCACCGCCGCGCTCGCCCCGGCCGCCGCGGCCCAGACGGTTGCGATCACCGGCGGCACCGTGATCGACGGCACGGGTGCCGCACCGATCGAAGACGGCGTGGTCGTGTTCGCCGACGGGCGCATCACCGCGGCCGGGCCCGCCGCCTCGACCCCTGTCCCCGCGGCCGCGGCCACGATCGATGCCGGGGGCAAGTACGTCATCCCCGGGCTGATGGACGGCAACCTTCATCTCTTCCTCAACCTCGACCTCGAGACCCTCATCCTGCATGAGCACCGGCTCCACGAGATCGTGCTAGAGGCGGCCCAAATCACCCTGAAGACCGGGCAAACGACCGTCTTCGACACCTGGGGACCGCGCGCGGCACTCGGGAAGGCGCGCGACATGATCAACGCCGGCGAGGCGCCGGGGAGCCGGATCTACATGGCCGGCAACATCATCGGTTTCAGTGGTCCGCTGGGGCCGGACTTCCGCGAGTCGCACGCGCCGTACGTAAGCCAGGCGTTCGTCAAGCGCATCAACGAGGCGTGGGAGGAGAACACCGGGCGCGAACTGCTGTGGATGACCCCTGATTCGGTCGCCGACGTGATCCGCAACTATACGACGCTGGGGATGGACTTCCTGAAATACGGCGCCAGCGGGCATGTCGACATGAACCTGATCTCGTTTTCGGAGCGGGTGCAGCGGGTGATCGTCGAGGAGGGCCACCGCGCGGGGATGACCGTGCAGACCCACACGACCTCGGTTGAGAGCTTCGACATGGCGATCGAGGCGGGGGTCGACATCATCACGCACTGCGGGATCTCCGGGCCCGAGATTCCGATCCCGATGGAATCGATCCAGAAGATGGTCGACCGCGGGATCGCGTGCTCGGTGCTGCCGATCACGCAGCGTCGCATGGACGCGCTCGAGGCGCACAACCCGTCGGGGACTCTGACGCCCTACATGAAGATCGGCGCGATCAACCGGGCCAACATGATCAAGGCCGGCGCGAAGCTGCTGATGTCCACCGATGCCGGGATCGAGAACCCGGTGCTCCGAGCCGAGTCGCCCACGCTCGCTTCCGACACGATCGATCCGCGCGTCAAGCTCGGTGAGGGTCACTTCAACGCACTGGTCGCCCTTGAGGAGCTGGGGATGGACCCGATGGAGGTGCTCAAGTCGACCACAAGCAATGTGGCGAGCGCCTACCGCCTCGAAGACGAGATCGGGACGCTGCAGCCGGGCAGGTGGGCCGACATCGTGATCCTCGACGCCAACCCGCTTGAGAGCGCCCACAACTACCGGACGATTCACATGGTGATCAAGGAGGGTGTGAAGGTTGACCTCGACGCGCTGCCGGTCGGGCCACTGATCAGCTCGATGAAGGTGGCACGGTGACGGGGAGAGGTTCGCCGCATCGCGCGGCCGCCATCCTGGCCGGGCTCCTCGTTGCCTGCGATCCCGCCGCGGAGAGCGCACCTGGACCGGACGTCGCCGCCCACTACATCGCCGCCGAGGACGGCACCCGTCTCGCTGCCGACGTCTACCTCCCGGCGGAGGACCACGAGCCGCCGTATCCCGCCCTCCTCACGCTGACACGTTATCGCCGCGGGCTGCAGGACCCCGAGACGGGCGAGCGCATCAACACCCTGTCTGGCCTGGATAGCCATTTCCTCGCCCACGGCTATGCGCTGGTCAAGGTGGATGCACGGGGCAGCGGGGCCTCGTTCGGCACGCGGCCCGTGGAGTACGGACGCCAGGAGGTTCTCGACGCGTACGACGTGGTGGACTGGGTGGTGGCCCGCGAATGGTCGGACGGGACCGTGGGTGCCTACGGGACCTCATATACCGGCACCACCGCCGAACTGCTCGCCGCCGTGAACCACCCGGCGGTCAAGGCCGTCATTCCGGGATGGTCGGACTTCGACGCCTATCCCAGCCCGATCCGTCCCTATGGTCTGCTGGCGCGGGGCTTCATCGAGACCTGGGGCGACCTGGTCGGTCAGATGGACGACAACGACGTGGAAGCGATGGGCGTCAGCGTGGCGCGTGTCGACGAAGACCAGGACGGCTCGCTGCTTGCGGCGGCCGTGGCGGAGCACGCGGCCAACCCCGACGTGTTCCAGGCGGTGCTGGCCACGGAATACCGCGACGACGTGGTCGGGGGGGACCAGACCTGGGCCGAGATCGGTCCGATCCACTGGAAGGCCGAGATCGAGGCGTCGGGCGTACCGATGCTGGTCCTGGTCAGCTGGCTGGACGCGGGCACAGCCGACGGGACGCTGCTGCGCTTCCGGCACTTCTCCAACCCCCAGAAGGTGCTCGTCCTGGCCTCCACGCACGGCGGCGGCTACAGCGCCAGCCCCTATTCCGTCGGTGCAGCGCCTCTTCCGCCCCAACCGTCGGTGGACGAGCAGATGGAAATGCGGCGCCTCTTCTTCGACCACCACCTGAAGGGCGCCGACAACGGCGTCGACGAGTGGCCGGCCATGCGCTTCTTCAACCTGGGCGAGGAAACGTATCACGACACCGAGGTCTGGCCGCCGCCGGGTACCACGACCACGACGTTCCACATGGACTCGGGCGCCCGCCTGACCGGAGATTCGGACGCCGTGACGGCTGGCAGCGACGACTATGCCGTCGATCCTGACGTGACGACCGGCCCCGACAACCGCTGGGCGGCCCAGATGGGCACCCCGATCCTCAACCTTGACGACCGCGCCGCCACGGACGCCCGCATGCTCACCTACACCACCGAGCCGCTCGAATCCGACCTGCAGATCGCCGGCTACCCCGTGATCACGCTGAGCCTCGCGTCGGACCGCGAGGACGGCGCGCTCTTCGTCTACCTCGAGGATGTCGATCCGGAGGGCCGGAGCCGCTACGTAACCGAGGGCGGGTCGCGGCTCATCCACCGCCAAACCGTGCCCAGCCCGTATTTCGAGGGCGAGGAGCCTTACCACTCGTTCGCGCGTGCCGACGCCGAGCCCATGCCGCCCGGCGAGGCCGTGACGGTCAGCTTCCGGCTCTGGCCCATCGCCGCACTGGTCCGCGCGGGGCACCGGATCCGCGTTGCGATTGCGGGTGCCGATGCCGGCATGTTCGACCCCGTGCCTGCCGATGGCGACGCCACTCTCACGGTATACCGCGGCGGTGCGGACGGGTCGCGTATCGAACTGCCGGTGGTGGAAGGCGGACTTCGCGGAGGTTCGCAGTGACGCCGCAGGGTCGTGCCGACGACCTCCACCGCCGCGCCATCGTCGTCGACGGCCACAGCGACATCCTGATCCCCATCACCGAGGGCAAGATGAGCCTCGGCGACCGCGTCGAGGTGCCCGGTCTCGACTGGGAGCCGCCGCCGGGGCTGGAGCACAACCCTCTGGTCCGTTTCGGCATGGGCGCCCACACGGTCTGGTTCGGCCCCATGGGCCAGTACGACCTGCCGCGCTGGCGGGAGGGCGGCGTCACCGCCCAGCTGTGCGCGATCTACCTGGACGACGACTGGTTGCGCGACCCCGTACGGCGAGGCATGGAAATGGTGTGGAATCTGCATGAGCAGGTCGACCGCCACGACGACCTCGTGCTCGCCACGACGGTCGGCGACATCCGCCGCGCCAAGGCGGAGGGAAGGGTCGCGCTGGTCCTCACCTTCGAGGGGTGCGAGGCCCTGGGCACCGACCCGCGCTTCCTCGACCTGTACTACCGCCTCGGCTTGCGCTCCGGGAGCCTGACGCACACTCGCCGCAACATCTTCGCCGACGGCTGCTGGGCGGCGGACCGGCGCGGCGGCCTGACCACGCTCGGCAAGGAAGTCGTCCGGCGCATGGACGCACTCGGGATCGTGATCGACCTGGTGCACATCGGCGAGGTCGGCTTCAGCGAGATTCTCGAACTCACCCGCAATCCCGTCATTCTCTCGCACACCACGCCCACCATGTTCCCCGACACGGCGCCCGAGGCGCAGGACCTGCTGGACGGCAAGCTGCCCCGCCCCCGGCTCGAGCTGCCCCGCGACCGCTGGATGCTGGATGCTTTGGCCGCCAACGGCGGCGTCCTGGGCCTCATCCACGTGGCGCACCGCGACCTGGACAGCGTGGTGCGGGACATCGAGACCGCGCTGGACGTGATGGGACCCGACCACATCGGGCTGGGCAGCGACCACTACGGCAGGGAGATGGCCCCGACCGGCCTCGAGGACATCTCGAAGGTGCCGCGCCTGACCGAAGCGCTGGCCGCGCGTGGCCACTCGGACGAGGTGATCCTCAAGTTCCTGGGCGAGAACTATCTGCGGGTGTTTGAGGAGGTGTGGGGGGGTTAGGTGCGTCCCCGAAGCGCCTCCTGACCCATTCGAGCATCGGTCCGCCCGGCGTGGTTTCCGCGGAACCGGGACTACTGGCCGCCGGGCTCGCCGCCGGCGGCACGCTCGCGATCGACCGGCCCCGCTTCGTGAAGAACACCGCCGTGCCGTGCCGGTCCAGCGCCATCTTCGCCCGCCCCTCGTGCACTAGCCGGTGGTGCCGCCTGCAGAGCGCCCTGGCCGCTCCCATGGTGGTTCCGCAGAAATCACCAGGGACAAATCCATGCTCGGATGGGACACACGCCGCCCCGCCCACGGTCCCGCAGAAACGCACCGCGACAACACGATGCGCAGATGGGACACGAAGCGC
>VXQO01000159.1 GCA_009838975.1 Gemmatimonadota bacterium
GGACGTTTTTGCGGGTGCCCCGCGTGGCTGGCTTGCCACTGTTATGGTGACAAGCAAGCCAGCATACCCCGTGTATAACACGGAGGCTGACGAGGGGCTTGGCCCCTTCGAACCCCGAAAGCGCGACCGAGGTGGTCGCAAAGGCGTAACGGCCCCCCCCAACCGCCTCTCGGGCGGGCAGGTGCCGGGGGGCGAGACGCCCTGTCCGGCACCGACTTCGGCGCGGGACCGGCGCGATGCGCACAGCTGACCGCGAGTACCGGCCTACTTCGCTTCCTCCGCCTGGGCTGGGGACGCTGCCTTGGCCCGAAACGCCAGGCACCGGAAGTAGTCGTTGATGCGCGTGTAGTCCGAGTCTTCCGCGTCCAGGAAGTCGGTCACGGCGTGCAGCACGGACTCAGTGACGGCTTCGGTTGACGTTCCGGAGAGGATTTCGTCGCCGACGAGTCGATGTTGATAGACGTTGAAGTAGCCGAAATCCTTGGGCTTCATCGGATACCTGTCGCGGCGGCGGCGGTCCACCGGCGTTTCGTGCATGAATGTCAGCAGGTCTTTCATCGCCTCTTTCTTTCGGCAACGCGCTGGGATCTCAAGCAACACACTAATCTGTCGATACTCGAAAGACAGTTGCCACCGGCAGCACCAGGGAATCCCCAACGCCTGCGCCGCCTCCAACTCCCAGTTCAGCCAAGGTCCCCAGATCGTCGTCTCGATCCCCCGGCTCGTGAGCAGGTCGCGCACCTCGTCACGCAACCGCCCCGGCTCCTGCCCGAAGTCTCTCGCCAGCCGCACCACTGTGTCGCGGTAGTGCGCATGACACTCCGGGACCATCGCCCGGATCTCTTGCTCTCCCCCCTCGTCGCCAAGCACGCCGAACATGTCCTTCAGCAGGGAATGGTGGTCGTCCAGCAGCTTCCTGAAGTAGTCCGCGTCGCTGTCCTCCGGGCCGATCAGGCGGCCGACCGCCACGAGGTATTGCCGAATGAAGGCGGCCACTTCCTTCTGCCCGAAGGCGCCCTCGTCGTGCATCGTCTTGATCTGCCGGCCCACATCCCGCCAACTCACATGGGCAATCGCGTCCTTCGGATGCCTGTCCTCCCCTTCGATTCCCTTCCGTGAGGTGGAGAGCAGCACGCCGTGGCGCCTGTGGCCAGAGTACTTGGGGCGCAAGCGCTCCAGATGTGCCCGCGTCTGCTCGTAGTGTTCCGGCAAAGCCCGCGACGGCTTGTTCTCGACCGCGACAACGTGCCGACCCTGATCGCTCTCCAAAAAGATCACCACGTCCACATGGTAAAGCTCCCGCTCCACCCGCACCGCTTGCCCACCGTCCCCGCGCACGATCCTCCCCGGCAACTTCCCGGGCAACCTCGCCCGACGCAGAAACCACTCCAGAAAACCCCGTCCGATCCCATGGGTCTCGCCGGGATCCAGCAGCCAGGCCATGACATTGCTGTGACGAATCTCGTACTCCGCATAACGCAGCACGTCGAAGGCGTTGAACTCGCGTGTTTTCACATAGTACTCGTGATACCGCAGGAACCCCGCATCCCCAACCAGCTTCTCCACCTCCTGCGCCCGTGTCATCGCGTCCTTCGCCTTCCGGTCCATCGTCGCTCCATGTCGGGGTTCTGATGTGATCGCCCTTCGGCTTAGTTCCAGCAGTCAGTCATGATACGCCGGAGGCCAGCCCCCTCGCACCATTCGCCGCGGCGAAACGGAAGGCTGGCCAACCTTCCGCATGCGGCCGAGTGGCTGCCGCCGGGATCGGATGGGAGGCGGCCTTCCAGCTCGAACTCCGCCAGAGCGCGGACCTCAGGGGGGTCCCAGGGGGCACAGCCCCCTTGCCAGTCCGCAGTGTTCAACACTGCGTCGGCTTGCTTGCTTGCTTGACCACCTTAGCGTGGCTCAAGCCTGCCTTGGGCCGCCCGAAAACACGCTCCACAGCGACGCCCGAGACGGCGGTGGCCGACCCGTCACTCCTCGGTCACGGCGGGCCACCCTTCTGGCCCAGCAACTGTCCGGCCACGTCGGGCAACCAGCTCGACCCTGTGGAGCAGGGCTTCCCGTCGGCATTAGTCGAACGCATCGAGCCATACGATACTCTGCATGACGGGGGAACTAGTCATTCTCCCACCCCCGCTTTAGGCCCAGTCCTCGGCTAACCCGAAGGCGTGGGAGCCCGTCTTGAGAGTGGGTTACATGATATCGTGTAGAGGACTCTGAGGAGCTTCACAAGCCACGGGATTGCCCGGAGCGTGGGGACCATCCTCACTACTACGAGCAGCACCACCAACACTTCACAGAGCCTTACGTTCTGGACGAGCTTTTTCCGGACCAGCTTGGCCTTGTCCGTGAGCCGCGCCAAGAGTTCGATCAGTCGACGGCGGCCCTCCCCACTCGTAGCCTGAGCGGCCTCCACGAGCTCCTGGAACCGCTCACCGATCGAGTCTGGATCAAGTTCGGCCACCAGACGCTGAATGGCCCTCGTGGCCTTCTCGGCGATCCTGCCTGCCTCCTCCGGGCCGATCGCGGCCAGCGCGTAGATTACGCCCCGACGCGCCTTGCTCCACCAGAGCTCGCCCCGATGCTTGCGGTGGGGGTCGATTCCGCCCACTAACCGGCGCACATCCTCCCCGACCTGGACTGGATCAAGCTCGGCAACGGCCTTCTGGAGTGGCTCGTAGGCTCTACGAGCCAGTTGGGCGGCCAAGGCGGGATCGATTCTTTGGAACGCCCGCCGGAGCGTCTGGCCCCTTCGCTCGCTCGGCACCTTGCCGGGTTGGAACTCCCTTACGATCGCTGCCAGCCGACGGACCCGAATCCTGACGACCACCGACCTGACTGTACCACCCGCCCTACGCAACGCGACGGTGATCGGCGCGGCGGGATTGACCCTGCGGGCCATGTGCCCGATCCCGGCGAGAAGCCGTCTCACGTGACCGGAAACCCGGCCCTCGTCGTCCTCCTCGAACAGCTCGTCCGCCGGAATATCGAATGCGACAAGGTCGGTGCCCGTGCCACCGACGTCCGAAACCAGTTCCTCCACCGGAACCTCAATCACCCCAAGATCTGTGCCGGTGGCACGCTCAGTCGTCCGCCTTTTCCGAAAGCGACGCATATGCACTCCAGTCCGTTTCTCGCCGTCCCGCTTTCACCGACCGCCAACTTGGGGGAGTGTCTGCCCGATGTCCATCTCGGCAAGTGATCCCGCAGAGTCGGGGGTCACGACGGGCCTCGGGGACCATCCAGATACGCGACGGCTGATCGGATACTACATCTGGGGATCGACGCTCGTGGCCCTAGTGGAGCGAACACCTGACCGAGGCGGGATTGCTCAGCGGGCCATCGACTAGTAAGACATCACCGGAGTCGAGGTCGGTCGCCACGAGTAGGGGTCAGCAGCTTCCAAGCTCCTCTACCGGGGGTCCTTCCCGGGAGACTGTCGGCTTCCTGGTTTTAACAACGAGCTGGCGCCGATCTGAATGGGGCATGTGTCCCTCTCAACCGGTGGCTAGCGGGGAACCACCACGCCACGACACCCGATGACAGACCAAGTGTCCCGACACATTCGTGCAAGTTCGGATTCCGACAGGTATCAGCCATGTTGATTGCCTCGGGCTGGGGGCGGGACCCCGGCGTCCCACGTGCGTCCCCCGTCCAGCGTCTACCAGCGCAATGTCCTGTCATCCGAGCACCGTCGGGGGTGCTGGCACTGGGCGATCCATCGCGATCTCGCGGGTCCGTATACTCCAGTGTCATACATGGCGGCTGGCGAGGGGAATCACCCCCTCGAACCCCCTTGGCCGTGCCTGGGACGGGCGGCGGGAATACTAGGAACCGGAAGCCTGAGCGGCCCGGCGGCTTGACGGTCGGCGTAGCATTGAAGGACTCACGCATCGGCCGCAGCGGCGACAACTGACGGAGGATGGAAATGGCAAGACGTAGGCGGGAGACCGTGGGGGAGTTACTGGCAACCCTAGTGCAGGTGAACGAACTCGCGACACTCGACGGGTCGTTCCTCCAACCCAAGAAGGGGACGCCTGAGGCGCACCTCAACAAGGAACTCGACCGCATCAAACAGATTGCCGGCGGCGCGATTGCTTGGGCACGACGGAGCGGACTCGACGTTGAAGGAGCGACGAAATGAGCTACGCCGAGGGTGTCCAACGTACCAAAGGGGGAGTCTGGTCGGCGAGCACGGCCGTCTGTGACGAGGGGATCCTGCCGCGTGGTTTCCATTCGTGGGGAAGTTGCACCAACCTCGCCACACCCGCCGACACATCCGAGAGGGTTCAAGAGCGTCGAGCAGCATCCAAGTCAGAAAACACGAACTGATAGGGGAACGGCGATCATGGCATGTAGTGTAAACCAATCAATATCAATGCTTTACAAAATCAATGCCCATCGAGCCATGGATGCGCCCACGCCGCCGATGCAGTGTGTTGGGCGGCATCGCACGGATGCGCCTGCCGCAGTGGACACCGGAGCAGGGGGCCGAACCGTGACCGAAAGAGAACGAAAGAGCATGACGCGGGCGGGCATGTTGCTGGCAGGGGCGGCGCTCGTCCGCTTCATCGTGGCGCCGGCACCCGCCGAGAGCCCGTTGGAGGGACGCGAATCGATCGCCGACAGCCTGCTGGTTGCGGGTGATTCGGCACTTGAGGAAAAGGCGCGGAGGAGTCGTCCCTTCGAGCCGGGGGAGACGATCGACCCGAACGTCGCCGGGGATGTGGAGCTGGACCGGCTGCCCGGTGTGGGCGCGGCGAGGGCGCTGCGGATCGTGCAGGAGAGGGAAGAGCACGGCCCCTTCACCAGCGTGGAGGACCTGGCGCGGGTCCCGGGGATCGGTCCGGCATCGGTCGAGCGCCTCAGACCGCTTCTCCGGGTCGACCGACCGGGCGGCGGGGCGCCGATCGGGACATCGGTTCCCGCCCGTGCCGCACATCCAGGCTCCACCCCGCGCGATGAGTCGCGCCCCGGCGGGCTGATCGACTTGAACCGGGCTACGGTATCCCAGCTTCGTGAACTCCCCGGTGTCGGTCCCGTGACCGCCGAGCGCATCGTCGACTACAGGCGTGAGCATGGGGGCTTTCGGACGGCCGAAGAGCTCATGGAGGTCTCGGGGATCGGACCCAGGACCCTTGAGCGGATCGCCCCGATGATCACGGTGAACCGGTGATCGCCGCGGCGTCGCAGGGACGGAAGCGATCGCCGTCGATGAACTCGGGCCTCGAGCGGCTCCTGGAGGAGATGGTTCGCCGGGGGGCTTCCGATCTGCACCTGACGGTCGGGCTTGCGCCCCGGCTGCGCATCGATGGATCGCTGGCAGACGCCGAGGGCTGGAACGCCCTCGAGCCGGAGGACACGCACCGCCTCGTTCTTGCGTTGCTCAGCGAGAGTCAGAAGGACCGGTTCCGGGCCGAGGACGAACTCGACTTCTCCTTCGATCTGCCGCGACTGGCGCGCTTCCGCGGCAACTGTTTCCGGCAGCGGGGTCACGCGGCGATGTCGATTCGGCATATCCCGCATCGGACGACGTCGCTGGAGGATCTGGGATTGCCCCCCATCCTGAATCGCCTGGCAGGGCTCGCTCGCGGGCTGGTGCTCGTCACGGGGCCCACCGGCTCGGGCAAATCCACCACACTGGCGGCGATGGTGGATCACATCAACCGAAGGCGAGGCGGGCACATCATGACCATCGAGGACCCGATCGAGTTTCTGCATCCGCACCGCTCCTGCATAGTGAACCAGCGTGAGGTCGGCACCGACACCCGCAGCTTTGCGGCCGCGCTAAGGCAAGCGCTCCGTCAGGATCCGGACGTGGTCCTCATCGGTGAAATGCGTGACACCGAGACGATGGGCGCCGCCCTGACGATTGCCGAGACCGGGCACCTCGTGCTTTCCACCTTGCACACCAACTCGGCCTCGGACTCGGTGAACCGCGTGATCGACGCCTTTCCGCCGCAACAGCAGAGACAGGTGCGAACCCAGTTGGCCTCCGTCCTCCAGGGCGTGGTGACGCAATTGCTGCTTCCGCGTATGGGCGGGCGCGGGCGTGTGGTTGCAGCGGAGACAATGGTGTGCACGCCTGCGATCCGCGCGGTGGTTCGCGACGAGAAGGTGCACCAGATCGGATCTCTGATGCAGGCTGGCAGGCGATACGGAATGCAGACCATGAACGGTGCGCTTGCCGCTCTCTATCTGAACGGCGATGTCACCCTCGAGGCGGCCCTCAGGGCGAGCGGCGATCCATCCGAACTCCTGCGCTCGGTGGGAGAGCCGCTGCCGGACGGCGTCGGTACGTTCTCGGCAGGCTTCGACGCGGTGGACCGGGAGCGGGGACCATGACCGGGGTTCCGGCGCGGGAGGTGACGGTTTTCACGCGGCTCTTTTCCACAATGATCGGTGCGGGGCTTCCCATCGTGCCGAGCCTGAACATTCTGGCGCGGCAGACGAAGAACAGGGCGTTCCGCAAGGTCATTCAGGAACTGTTGTACGACGTGCAATCCGGGGACACCCTGGCGGGGGCGATGCGCCGGCATCCACGTGTATTCTCCGAACTGAGCGTCAACATGGTTGCGGCGGGCGAGGCGGCCGGCGCACTGGATACCATACTGCAGCGACTCTCGGACGTCCTCGAGAAGACCCACTCGCTGGCCCGGAAGGTCCGTGCAGCATTGATCTATCCGGCGATGATCATCGCGGTAACGGTTCCGGCGGTTGCGATCCTGCTCGTCTTCGTGATACCCACCTTCGAGACGATGTTCGCTTCAGCGGGAGTGCCACTCCCGGTCCCGACCCGCGTGGTGATTGGCGCCTCCGGGTTGATACAAGGCTACTGGTGGGTGACCGTGCTCTTCCTTCTGGCGGCGCTCGCGGCGGCCGTGCGAGTGCGCGGTACCGAAAGGGGGCGTCTGCTGACGGACCGTGTCACCCTGGGGATCCCGATCCTGGGAGACCTGTTGCGGAAGGCCGCCGTCGCCCGGTTCACCAGGACTCTGGGGACGCTGGTGGCGTCGGGGGTGTCGATCCTGGAGGGTTTGGAGGTTACCGCCAATACCGCCGGGAACCGCGTGATTCGCGATGCCGTGATGAAGTCGAGGGCATCGATCGCCGGGGGCGCCACCATCGCGGGTCCACTGGAGGAGTCCGGGGCATTCACCCCCATGGTGGTGCGAATGGTCGAGGTGGGCGAGCAGACCGGGGGTCTTGACGACATGTTGACGCGGGTCGCGGACTTCTACGATCAGGAGGTGGACGCCGCCCTCGAGGTTCTGGTGGCGGCGGTCGAGCCGGTCATGATCGTAGTCCTCGGTATCGTCGTGGGCGGGATCATCGTGGCGATGTACCTGCCGATCTTCGACATGATGAAGCTGGTCGGATGAGGCGGCGGAGGCGGGTGCGCGGCTGCAACCGTATTGGCTTCGACGGGTTCACGGCTCCAGATTCCATTCATGTCGCGAGCATTCGTAAGGGAAGACCGCGAGGATCGACCCCCGGACTACCGGTTGCCCGCTCCCGGGTCCGACTACTACGACGAGGCGTGTGCCTGGGCGCTGATCACCGGCGCCGACGAGGGGGACACGCGCAGCGCGGAGTTCGCGACGGGGTGCCGATGGGGCGAACCGCGGCTGGTTCCTCACATTCGCGCGATCCTGGAGACGGCTGAGGCGCGGGATCAGACGCGGGTGGCCCAGCTGTGTCGGCGCTTCCTGCGCGCCACGACGTGACGCTGGGCAGGCGGCGCTCGCCCGGCGCCACCCGCGAGCTCAGGTTGTTTTCGACCGTACCGGTGCCGTAGTTTGCCCGGCGCCGACACGTTCGCCGTGCTGGGCAGCGGCGGCAAGTAACCCTCAAGGAGCCCGTTCGCCATGGATTTCATCCAGCGAATCACCGATTTCCTGACCACATACGTCGTCGAGATCGGCATCCCGGTCGGAGGCGAGAACGTCCCTCTCATGGTGATCATCCTGCTCGGGATCGGGATGTACCTCACCCTTCGCCTGGGGGTTCTGCAGGTCCGCCGCCTAGGCCACGGGATCGCGGTGGCTTCCGGGAAATACGACGACCCGGACGACGAGGGCGACGTCACCCACTTCCAGGCGCTCACGACGGCGCTGTCGGCGACGGTCGGGATCGGCAACATCGCGGGTGTGGCGCTGGCGATCCACTGGGGCGGACCCGGAGCGCTCTTCTGGATGTGGGTCACGGCGGCGCTGGGGATGGCGACCAAGTACTCCGAGGTCACGCTGGCGCAGAAGTACCGGGTCCACGAGGACGAGGGAGAGTGGGCGGGCACCGTTTCCGGCGGGCCCATGTACTACATCGAACGGGGACTGGGGCCGAACTGGAAGTGGATGGCGATCTTCTTCGCCGTCCTCCTCGGCATTACGGCCTTCCTGACCGGCAACGGCGTTCAGGCGAACACGGTTGCCGACAACCTGGAGACGCAGTTCAACATCCCGACCTGGGTCAGCGGACTCGTGACGTCGGGGATTGTTGCAGCCGTCATCCTGGGCGGGATCTCTCGGATCGGGCGGGTGACCTCGGTGCTGGCGCCGGTGATGGCGGTCGTCTACGTCGTGGGCGCGCTGATCGTGATCATCATGAACATCGGCGAAGTCGCGCCGACCTTCGCGCTGATCTTCCGCGAAGCCTTCAACCCGACCGCCGGAGTGGCGGGGACGGGGGTGGGTGCGTTCCTGGTGACGTTGATGTACGGGGTCCGGCGGGGGCTCTTCTCCAACGAGGCGGGGCAGGGCTCGGCGCCGATCGCCCACTCGGCGGCCAAGACCGAGGAGCCGGTTTCGGAGGGGGTCGTGGCGCTGCTGGAGCCCTTCATCGACACGATCATCATCTGCACCATGACCGGACTGCTGATCATCATGACCGGCGTCTGGTACGACCGCTTCGAGACCGAGATCACGCTGAGCGGCGGTGACCTCTCCTACCGGGCGGTGCAGGTGGACGGCGGCTACGTCGACATGAACCCGGACGCACCGATCCGGATCGACGGCGGTGAGCACGCGGCCACCGGGCCCGACGACCCGCAGATCTCGTGGCACGAGGTTCCCGTGCCGGTGCTCTACGTGGACGAGGCGCAGACGCAGCCGTTCAGCGGCGTGATCGATCCGGAGTCGGGCACCGCCACCGGCGACGACGGTCAGACCTACACCTCTCTTCACGGCATGGCGGTGGAGAGCGGGGCACCGCTCACCATGGCTGCCTTCCGACGCGGGCTGGCGCCGCTCGGCGACTGGGGACACTACATCGTGGTGCTGTCCGTGCTGCTCTTCGGGATCTCGACGGCGATCGCGTGGAGCTACTACGGCGACCGCTGCGCCAACTACCTTTTCGGTGCGCGCGCCCTGATCCCGTACAAGGTCGTCTTCGTGATGATGCACTTCGTCGGCGCGGTTCTGCCGCTGAGCGTGATCTGGGCCATCGGCGACGTATTCCTCGCGATCGTGATCTGGCCCAACCTGATCGCGCTGGGCCTACTTGCGCCCAAGGTGGTCGAGATGACGCGCGACTACTTCGGCAGGAGGCCCTGGGAGGAGCGTTAGGGGGCTAGGACAGGGCGCCCGTATCAGCGGCTGGTACGCGGCCGGTCGCTGGGCGGAGTCTCTTCACGGCTGTCCAGCACCCGTGCGGGCCGGAGTGCGTCGCGGCCGTAGCGGTCGTGGATGCGGTCCACGGCCCTTGCAATGGTGCGGTCGCGCTCGCTCTCCAGTGCAGCCTCGCCGCCGAAGAAATCCAGCTGCTCAGCGGGAGCCTGGCGGACCAGATTGGAGGCGCCCACACCGAGGAGCCGGACAGGCGTCTTTCTGCGGTGGCGAAGACCGTGGAGCATGGACGCCGCGACCGTGAAGATCGCCCGGTCGGTCTCCAACCCCGCCGTCTGTGTGCTTCCAGCCTGCCTGGTGGTGAAGTCGTGGTCGCGGATCTTGACGGTAACGGTACGCGCCCGCAGGTCCTTTGCTCGGAGTTGGCCGCCTACCCTGCAGCTCAGCTCCAGGAGACGCCGCTCCAGCTCGTCGTCGTCATCGACATCGGCGAAGAAGGTGCGTTCGGAGCTGATCGACTTGCGCCGATCACGGGCGTCCACCTCGCTGGCGTCGATGCCGCGCACCCGCTCCCACAGCCAGGCACCGCGGGCGGGCCCGAACCATCGGGAGAGCCAGGCGCGCTCCACGCGAGCCACGTCGGCACAGGTCGATAGCCCCTTCCCGGCGAGCTGTTTCAGGAAGGCGGGCCCGATTCCCGGCAGTTCCTCCAGCCGGAATCGAGCCATGAAGGCCGCTTCGTCGCCCGGTGGCACCACATGCACGCCGTTGGGTTTGGCCAGGCGGGTCGCCACCTTGGCCACGACGCGCTGCGTGCCGCCGCCCAGGGAGACGGCCACCTCGGTTCGCTCCCGCACCACGCGCCGAATGCGGTCGGCGGTCGCGGCAAGGTCCTCGCCCCTCAGCATCCGCTCGGTGCCGGTGAGGTCCAGGTAGAATTCGTCGACCGAGGCCGCCTGCACGACGGGCGACAGCTCCTTCAGCACGGCCTTCACGGCGCGGCTCCGTTCCACCACGGCGCCCCGTGGAACCGGGACCACGACTGCCTCGGGACACAGCTTGAGCGCCTGCGCGGTCGGCATCCCCGACCGGACACCGTACTCTCGCACCGCGTAGGACGCCGAGGTGATGACGCCCCTGCCGCTCCTGCCCCCCACCAGCAGCAGGGGGTGCTTGCCGGCACCTCCGGGATCCTCCAGCTGCGCCACCTGCACGAAGAAGCTGTCACAGTCGACCAGGAGAATCCTCTTGGCACCTTGCGAGGGCATCCTGTCTTTGGACAACGTTCTATCTCCCGCACGGCGCAAACGAATCGCCCGCAAGGTAACCGCTCTCAGGAGACCGGACAGATGGCCTATCCCTTCGAGCTCCCCGATCTGGGGTACTCCCACGACGCACTCGAGCCGCACATCGACACCCGCACGATGGAAATCCACCACGGACGGCATCACGCGGCCTATACCGCCAACCTGAACGCGGCCCTCGCGGGGCACCCCGATCTGCACGGGGTTTCCGCCGAGGAGCTGGTGGCGGACCTTTCCTCGCTCCCGGCATCGATCCGCACCGCGGTGCGCAACAACGGCGGCGGCTACGTGAACCACAACTTCTTCTGGCAACTCATGACCCCCGGGGGAGAAGCGGTGCCTGGTGGTGCCGTGGCGGAGGCCATCGACGCGTCGTTCGGGAGCTTCGCCGACTTCCAGAAGCAGTTCGCGGCGGCGGCGGTCGGGCGCTTCGGTTCGGGCTGGGCCTGGCTTGTTGCGGGCGACGGAGGCTCCGTGGAGATCGTCTCGACCCCCAATCAGGACACCCCGCTCATGGAGGGCCGGACACCCATACTGGGGATCGATGTCTGGGAGCACGCATACTACCTGAACTATCAGAACCGCCGGCCCGACTACGTCGCGGCCTTCTGGAACGTGGTGAACTGGACGGTGGTGGCCCAGCACTACACCGGGGCGAGCTGACCGCCGTCTCGCCCTGACGGGGACAGGGCCGCGCGCCGCGCGCCCTGCATCGCTGTTTGGTCGTTTGGCGCTTAGTACATATGTTTACTCTAGCGCGGTGTATCCGGCGAGGCGATCGGCAGGAGGTGTGACTTTGGGCGTGCAGCCGACGGGATCGAACACGACGCCGAAGGCGGGAGGCGGCACCGGATGGCAGGGTGGGGGCCTGGGTGCCGGCATTGCCTTCGTACTGGCCGCAATGTGTTGGCCGGCCCACACGGACGGGCAGAGCCTCAGCGGTGGCCGTCGGGTGATGCAGGAGCAGTTCGCGAAAGGCGAGGAGTACGACTACACGCCCCTGCGGGATGCCGCCCACGTCAAGCGGTTCGTGGAACTCGGGCTCCTCGTACCCGTTCCCGGGAACGCGGACTATCGCCTGCACGAAGTATCCTTTCCGTACGCGCGCCCGGAGGTGAAGCTGCTTATCGAGCGCCTTGCCCGTCAGTACCGGAACGCGTGCGGAGAGCAGTTGGTCGTGACCAGCCTCACACGGCCCCTGAACAGGCAGCCCCCCAATTCATCCCGCTATTCGGTTCACCCTAGGGGGATGGCAGTCGACCTGCGCAGGAGCAATTCCCGCGCGTGCCGAAGCTGGTTGGAGGACGTCCTTCTCCACCTGGAGGCCAGCGGTACGCTCGACGTGACTCGCGAGCGCCGCCCGCCACACTACCACATCGCGGTCTACACGCGTGAGTATGCCACCTATGTGGATCGGCTGACGGACAACCGGAGCCGGACTGACAACACTCGCGTCGCGAATGCACTCGCGCCCGCAAACTCTTCCCGTCCCGACGTGATCAGATACACGGTCCGGTCGGGTGATTCGCTCTGGGAAATCGCCCGCACGTACGGCACCACGGTCGACCGCCTCAAGTCGGCGAACAACCTGCGCGGCTCGCGGATATACGCTGGCCAGTTGCTTCAGGTAACCCCGTTGACCTCGCGCTAGCGGGCATCCGTCCGAGTATCACCAGGGTTCGCTGCGCCCGGTAGACAGCCTTGTCGGCGACTAGCGACGCGACCGGTTCGCGGACCGGCGACGGTTACCCCGGGATCACGGTGTCCATCGTGGTTCCTGCCTACAACGAGGCGGCAACGATCGAGCGGCTCCTCCGCCGGGTCGCCAGGGTTGAGCTGTCGAAGGAGGTCATCGTCGTGGACGACGGCTCCACCGATGGCACTCGCGAGCTGCTGCCCGGGCTCGAGGAGGCGGGACTGATCAACCGTCTGCTCATGCATGAGCGGAACCGGGGAAAGGGTGCCGCGCTGCGCACGGGTTTCGCCCACGCGACCGGCGACGTGGTGGTGGTGCAGGACGCGGACCTCGAGTACGACCCCGACGAGATCCCCCGGCTCCTTGCCCCGATTGCCGAGGGCAGGGCAGACGCGGTGTACGGATCGAGATTCCTGGGCATGGACCCGAATCAGGATGTGATCTTCCCCTGGCACGCGATGGGCAACCGGTTTCTGACCTTCCTCAGCAACTGCTTTACGGGGTTCAGGATCACGGACATGGAAACCTGCCAGAAGATGATCCGGACCGAGCTTCTCCAGGCGCTGCCGCTGACCGTCGATCGGTTCGGTATCGAGCCCGAAATCACCGCCCGCCTGTCGCAGGCGCGAGTGCGGCTGGTCGAGCTTCCGATCAGCTATACCAGCCGATCCTACGCGGAAGGAAAGAAGATCGGATGGCGGGATGGATTTGCCGCGATCTGGTTCATTGCGCGTTCAAGTCTCCTGGCGCCCAGGGCCAAACCATGGAAGGGTGCCCCGCCGGGTTGGCTGCAAACCGGCGTCCATCCCCGGTAGGGGGGCGTTGCAGGGCTGCTGGTCACCCAAAACGGAGTGCCCGCGGTGCCGTTTTGGCGCCAGCGGTGAAGACAGTCCCATCCAGCTATTCCAGCGCCCCTGAAACCGACTGATCTTCTCGCTGTTCCCTTCAAGCGAGATGGAATTCGGCTGGTCAAGCGCGCCTCCGGAAGCCGTCTCGCGGAGATCAGAGAAATGGGCAATGGAATCGCTGGCAGGGTCTGGAAAAGGATATCGCGCGGCCTTTCTGGCAGCCGTAGTGGGAGTGCTGGCGTACGCAAACAGCATTGCCAACGGCTTCGCCTACGACGACAACCATATCATCGCTGGAAACGAGGACATCCAGCACCTGGAGAGGCTCGCCTCCACCGTCCGGGATCCCTACTGGCCGAACAGCTACGGCCGGGAACTCGGCCTCTGGCGTCCGGTGACCACCCTGGTCTACGGCCTGCAGTGGGCGCTCTGGGATGGCGATGCCGCCGGCTTCCACGCGGTGAATGTATTGCTCCATGGGTTCGCGTCCGGTCTGGTCGTCGTCCTTTTGGGATACCTCATGCCCCGACAGGTCGCCTTCACGGCAGGACTCCTGTTCGCCGTACATCCGGTGCACACGGAAGCCGTGGCGAACGTCGTGGGAATGGCGGAGATCCTGGCCGCAAATCTGTACCTCCTGGCCTGCATTGTCGCCGTCAGGGCAAGGGGACGCATGCGACCGGGACCGCTGCTCGGGGTGCTCTCCCTCTATCTGCTGGCCACATTGGCCAAGGAACACGCCATTACACTGCCGGGGGCCGTACTCCTCCTCGATTGCGCACAACGCGACGTGCGGTTGACCCGCATCGGGGGTTACCTGGCGGACCGAGGTCCTCTCCATGCCGCCCTGGCGGCCGTCGCCGGCCTGGCACTCGCGGCCCGGGCAGCCGTGCTGGACGGAGTTGTCGCCCCGCTATCGCCGCTGGGGGCCGAGGTGCTCGCGAGCGGAGACGTGCCCCGGGTGTGGACCATTCTGGGCACCTGGCCGGTCGTACTCAGATTGCTCTTCATGCCACTGGACCTGTCGGCCGACTACGCGCCGGGCGTGATCACACTGGCCTACCGGTGGACGCCCGAGAGCGTGCTCGGGGTTTCCACGGGACTCGTGGCGGTGGCAGTCGCGTGGACGACCTGGAGAACCGGAGCAATGAAGCCGCGACGACCAGTCCCGCGGAGCGCGGGATTCGGCATCCTCTGGTTCATCATCACGTTCCTGCCCGTGTCGAACCTCCCGTTTCTCACAGGTGTCCTGCTCGCCGAGCGTACGCTCTATCTGCCGTCGGTGGGATTCTGTGCCGCGGCCGGCTGGATGGTCGTCGGACTGCGGAGGGAGCACCCCCGGGTGGGGAACGCTCTGATGGTCGCCATCCTGCTGGTGTTCTTCTGCCGAACCGTGGGCCGCAACCCCGTCTGGCGCGACAACGCCACGGTCTTCTCGACACTCATCCGCGAGTACCCCGAGTCCGGACGGGCGCAGTGGCTGCTGGGGGATCTCTACTTCGCTCAGCACCGGGACCGGCAGGGTCTGGCCGCCTACCGCCGTGCGATCGGACTCCTCGGCGGAAGCTATCCTCTGCTGTCCGAGGTAGGCCGTCGCCTGAACGCGGCAGGGCACGAAAGGGCAGGGGAGCACGTGCTGCGCAGCGCGTGGGAGCAGCATCCGGAGCTTGGGTTGGCACCCGCCCTGCTGGCCATCCTGTACGACCGGCAGGAGCGCTGGCAACTCGCCGGGGAAGCGGCCCGGGCGGCGCTGGACACCGATCCGACCAATGCGATCCACGCGCACATCCTGGCTCGCTCGCTGCAGGCACAAGGTCGTGCCCTGGAAGCAATCGAGGCGCGACGGACAGTAATACGACTTGGCGAAACGCACCCGCACCAATTCCGATGGCTGAAGGAACTTGAGAGACAGGCTTCCGAACACGAAGAGAGCTGGCCAGACAAGGCATCGCAGGGCGTCAAGAATCAACTTCACAATGGAGATTTCAAGTGACTGGACAAAAAGGATTTACACTCATTGAACTGCTGATTGTTCTCGTGATCATCGGCATTCTCGCCGCGATCGCGATCCCTCAGTTCACCCAGACCCGTGAAATGGCCTACTTCGCGGCGATGAAATCCGATGTCAGGAACCTCGCGGCCCAACAGGAACTCTACTACGCCACGAACTACCAGTACACGAGTTCGCTTGCCAACCTGGACTTTGTCGCTTCCGAGGCGGTCAACGTAACCGCTGCCGCTACCTCTTCAGGGTGGTCCGCCACGGTTACCCACACTGCCCTGGGTGCAACGGAGGGGTGCGCGATCTATTACGGCAACGCGACCGCACCGACCATCGGGTCGGCGACGCCTGCCGAGGAAGGGCAGGTAGTGTGCACCAACTGATCCCTCTCCGGGCACGAGGCTCGGCACCCCTGCGCTACGGTACGAGCGCGGGACACTCGCTCATCGAGGTCATGGTTGCTCTCGCGGTCATTGCGGTGTTGGCGCCACCGGTGTTGGGCGCGGCCACGAATCTGCGCACCTCCTTCGTGCTGCGCAGGGCCCAGGAAAGCGCCGTCCGGCTCCTTGCCGAGGCACGCTGGACGGCCGTCAGGGACGGCAGCGCAGTCGTCGAGCTTGTGTCCGCCCCTCCCCACGGGCGGGTCGTCTCCGCCACCGGAGACACGGTGATGATCGCCGATCTCGGCCAGGGAGGCGTAGCGTTGCGACTGTCCCGAGACAGGCTGACGAGTCGGGTCCGCTACGGTCCGATGGGACTGGGCTGGGTATCGAGCCAGACGTTGCGATTCACAAGGAGGGACCAGGAACGGGCGCTGGTCATCTCATCTCTCGGACGGGTGGCACGGCGATGAATCGATTCGGCGGGTCGCTCATCGAACTCATTGCGGCGGTCATCGTCGTGGGTGTCGGTGTTACCGCGGTCGCGTCTCTGACTGCAACCGCTGCGCAGGCAACGGCGCGCGCCCGAGCCCTGGACGAGACCCATGCCGTGCTGCGGAACCTCGTGGACTCGCTCCGGCTGGCAGCGACACCCGGGGAAGGCCGGACTGCGCTCCCCTCGGGTACGGTCACCTGGGGTGTCCCCAGCGTGCCCGCGGAAGATGCCTGGGTGCAGTTCGACCATGTTGCGCTGCAGGACTCCATTCGGGTGCGCTTCACGGTCGTATCCGACCTGCATGTCCAGTGAGGTCCGCGGAATGAAGCGATACGAGATGGGAAACCGGGGCTTCGGAATCGCCGAAGCGGTCGTCGGGTGCGCTCTCCTTCTTCTACTCGTCCAGGTCGCCTGGGGGATCACTGCGGTTCAGGCCACGTTGGCCGGCAGGATTGTCGGCGAGAGCCTGGTGCTGGACGAAGCAAGGCTGGTGCACCATCTGCTCGTGACGGAGGTCGGTCAGGGGCTGGGCAGGATCGACTGGAGCCTGTACGGGGACGCACTTCAGTTGAGGGCGTTCAGGGGAGTTGGCCTCAGATGCCGCACACAGCCGAACGCGGGCTGGGGAGTGGCCGTGTCAGGATACCGTGCGCCGGACCCGGACAAGGACTCGGTGCTGGTCTTCTCCGAGACCTCCGGCTGGCAGCTCTCCCGGCTGCAGCGTCGCACCCGCGGCAGCGGCCTGGACTGCCAGCACATTGCCGGCTTCGGCATAGAGGTATGGACGCTCGATCCCCCACACCCCGACGCCGTGGCGGCCCTGTACTTCGAGCGAGGCGCGTACCGCTTTTCGGCTGGCGCATTTCGCTACCGGGTCGGGAACGGAGGGTGGCAGCCGCTGACGTCCACTGGAATCGCATCGGACTCGGCCGGTCTCGCCACGGATGGCGCCAACGATCTTTCGGCCCGGGTGGTCTGGGACGATGCGGCACTTCCTTCGCGGACCCTCTCGTGGACGGTCCGGGGAGCACGCTGATGACCGCTCGTCACCTGGGGCAGGGAGGATTCGCACTGGTGCTTGTGCTTCTCGCGCTAACGCTCCTCACTGCCATCGCATCCATGGCTCTGGCGGCATCCGTCGGACAGCTTCGCGCGGCGAGCATGGCGGGCCGAGTATTGTCCGAACGCACGGCAGCCCGTGCTGCCGTCGACGCCGTGCTGAACACCACCCGGGGGCTTCCGGCCTCGCAGGTTGGCGACTCCGCGGTGGAACTGGTCCGGAGACCATTCGCCCGGAGCGGCTGGCAGCGTGTCCTCGACCTCCGTCTGACCACGGAGATGCACGCCTTTCTGGGTGAGGCAGTGCTGATTGGCGGCGTTCCGGTGAGCCACGCACGTCTGGTGTGGTGGATGGATCCGGAAGCCCGGATTGCTGCCCACGCCGGAGCAGTGGAATCCGGTACGATCGCAATCGGTCCCGGCGCCCGCGCGCTGACCGATTCGGCCACGTCCGGACGTACCGGCATTCCTTCCTGCCATGACCTCACGCGACTGTCGAATGTCCTTGCGGGGAGGCCGCTACAGGTTGCGTCCGGGCTCCCGTCGCCTCCGGAGTGGGGTGCCGGGGGCGATGGCTCCGACTTTGCGCGGGTCAGGCTCGGCTGGTTCGGGAGACGCTTGCTCTCGCGGCTGGCCGATCACTCGGCTGCCGCGGGAGGCCCGCTCCCCTCGGCCCGCTGCCCGGGGTGCTGGTCGGGGCTGGTGTACAGCCACGGGGACAACGAAGTGATCCGACAGGGAGCGGGTGTACTCGTCGTGGATGGTGACCTGACCTTCGCACCCGGCTCGTCCTGGACCGGGCTCATTCTGGTGGCAGGTGACGTCACCGTCCACGACACCGCAAGGATCCAGGGGCTCGTGCGCGCGGGTGGGTCGGTCACGCTGGAGCCGGGTTCCGAGGTGGACGGATCAGCATGTTCGGCATTCCGGGCGCTCCAGGCCGCCAGTTCACTGGCCCGACCAATTCCCTTGCCGGGGCGGTCACGACTGGCTCCCGTGGCACCGGCATCGAGGTAGCGGGATGGGCATCTTCGGCAGGAAGAAGACGACCGTGGGACTCGACATCGGCAGTGCCTTCGTGAAGCTGGTGGAGATCGACCACATGGGGGACCGCCCCGAACTCCGGCGGATCATGTCGCGACCGATCCCGCCAGGGGCTGTCGTCGACGGAGAGGTCACCAATCGGGAACTTCTGTCCGACGCCGTGCGCGCGTTGCTCGAAGCCGCTGCTCTCCAGTCACGTGATGTGATCACCGCCCTGGGCGGCCACGATGTGTTCGTCAAGAAGGTCGAACTGACGCGCGTGCCCCATGTATCCGTACGCGACCTGATTGCGCGGGAGGCGCAACGCAGGGTTCCATTTGACCTCCAGAGCGTCCATCTCGACTACCAGACTCTCGGACCAACCCCCCCGGATGGGAGCATGGAGGCGCTGCTCGTTGCCGCCAAGAAGGAGCGCGTGCAGGCGCGCATCTCACTGCTGGAAGATGCCGGTGCCGCAGCCGCACTGCTCGATGTGGAGGCGCTCGCGCTCTGCAATGCTCTGTGTCACAACTACCGCTGTGCGTCCGAAGGTGTCGTGGCCCTCGTGAATCTCGGTTACGAGGTCACGAACATCGTAGTCCTCGAAGACGGATTCCCGGCACTGATTCGAGATCTGCCCCTGGGCTTGAGACGTTTTGGCGAACTGCTGCAACGGGTGCACGGGCTGCCAGTCGAATTGGTGGAGGAGGTGATCCAGGGCCGTGGAGATCTCCAGGGACTCGATCGCGCCGTGGAGACGGGTGCGGACGTAATCGCGGTCGGGATCGAGCGGGCGTGCGCCATTCTCGGATCGCGGCGGCCGGGCGGCGGACTGGGTAGGGTGTTCCTGAGTGGAGGCGGCGCCTGCCTGGCGGGGGTGACAGAAGCGCTTGGACATCGAATGAAGGTGGACACACGTGTCGCCAACCCCTGCGAACGCGTTGCCGTTGCCCCGGGTTTGCGGGGTCGCAGCGCACTGTCGGGCGCAGCGCCGCTGTTCTTCCAGGCGATCGGGCTCGCACTCCGCAACTCATAACGCCGGCGTCACTCCGGAAAGGCTCCTGCATGTTTGAAGTCGATCTCCTACCTGGCAACCGGGGCACCGGAACGAGGACCGGGAAAGGGAAACCTGGAAGACGTCCGTCGCGTGTGCCAGCACGGACGCTCCGGGGAGTCCTCCTTGACGGCTGGGTGCTGGGCTCGTGTCTCATTGTGCTGGGCTCCTCGGGTATCTGCATTCGTCTGGCTCTGGGGATGTCACAACGGATTGCACGGCTCGACACGACCCTTCGGGAGGCGCTTCAGGATTCCGTGCGCGTGGCCGAGCGGTTGCGGACGGGCTCGCTACTGGAGGACAGGCGGGACTCCCTGGCCGCCCGTGTGGCACTGATCGAGGAGAGTGACGCACGGCGATACGATTGGCCCCATCTCCTGGAGGAGATTGCCGTCGCCACGCCGGAGCGAGTGTGGATCACCCGAATCAGCGACGTGACTTCCGGTCGGCCACGGATCCGATTCCGGGTGGAAGGGAAAGCCCTCGACAGCTTCGGCCTGACTCGTTTCTGGAATGCGCTTGAGGCCTCCTTCTTCGTGAAGGACGTGGAGCTGGTCGCTACGGAACACAATCCGGTCCCGGACATGGGGCCGGACGCCAACGCCCCTGCCGCATATCACTTCGCTATCGAAGCGGGCTGGGAGGAGCCTCCACACGACATTCTGGACTTCGTTTCACTCGAGGAGATGGGGACATGAGGACTCTGCTCCCGAACGACCCCCTGGCCAGGAGCGCCTGCCTCCTCGCACTCCTGGCGCTCCTCGGCGCGTACTTCTTCTACACCTACCTGCACCGGCCCCGGTTGCAGAGAGTCGAGGTCCTGACGCTACGGATCGAACAGTTGGCCAGCCTGAGGCAACAGCACACTGTGGGGCACCCATCCCGGTTGGAAGACCTGGAAGGGCGTCTGGCGGCGTACGCGGCCTACCTGTCCCGGCTGGAATCTCTCGTCCCCACCAGCCAGGACGTTGTGGCGCTCCTCGCGGCGATATCGGCAGAGGAGCGTCGGACCGGGGTTGAAGTCACGACGTTGAGACCGGAACCGCGCGAGTCGGGAGACGTCTACGACCGCTGGTCCTATCAGTTGGTGGTAAGAGGTCCGTATCACTCAATCGCGTCCTTCATAACGGCAGTCGCTTCGCTGCAACGGATCATGATTGCCTCCGATGTCACCATCACTCCGGAACCCGCCTTCCCTGCCGATGCCGTCGGTTCGAGCGTTTCCCTCGTGGCGAGCTTTCGGATTCACACCCATGTCGTTCCTGGGCCGATGGTCCAGGACGCTTCGACCCCGCCCGCTGACGAGGATTCGCATCTGCCATGACGGTCAACCGATCATTCGCCGCCATATCCGGGACGATCCCGTTCCGTCTTCCAGCCCTCGGGCTCTGGCCAGTGGCCGCATGGGTCACGGCACTCCTGGAGGCTGGATCCGTCAGACCCCAACAGGCGCCGCCGAGCGTACACGCTGCGGCTAACATCGGCCAGGACACCGTGGCGGCGGGCATATCCGAACCGTCCAGTGGGTTGATACACGAACGAGAATCTTTCGTCTACACGGCGCGGCAAAGGGATCCGTTCGTTCCACCAAAGCGCTCGACGACGACGGGCGCATTCACGGATGCCATCCGGCTTCTCGGCATCATCCGCCACGATCGGGCCGACCTTGGTGTGATCCTGCTGGACACCATGCGGACAGCTGTCGATGAAACCGATTCCCGGGTCCCGGACGGGAGCCCACCGCAAGCGGTTCGACTGCGCCTGGGACAAACTCTGGGTGACATGCGTCTGACCCGGATCCACTCGGACCACATCTTGCTGGAGGCGGACGTGCCCACCGGGGTCGTTCGCCGGGTGCTCCGAGTTCCTCGGACCAACGAGAGGATCCCGTCGTGAAGGGGCTCAGGTTGGGTGCACTGCTCACGATTCTCTCTGCATCGGGAGGCGTTGGATTGCCGGAGGCCGGTGCCATGGCACAGGAGGCGGCGCCGACCAGGGAGGCATCACAGGAAGAGATTGGCCGCCCGATCGATGTCACCTTTGTCGACACCCCAATACGGGACGCGCTATTCACCTTCGCCGCGTTTGCGGGTCGCTCGATCGTGTCCGGAGCGGATGTACAGGGGCGCGTGTCGGCCGAAATCCGTGATCAGCCGTGGGATGTTGCGCTGCGGACGCTGCTGGACGCCTACGGCCTGGTATCTCGGGAGCAGGACGGGGGCATCATCCTGGTAGAGAGGGCCGGCACTCTCATGGAACAGGAGGCCGTTCTTCCCCTTGAGACCATGGTTCTCAGGGCAACCTATATCGAGGCTGGCGAACTGCAAAACCTGGTGATGCCACTCCTGACGGAACGCGGCAGGGCATCCATCGGCTCGCGCACCAACACCCTGGTCGTCACCGACATCCCGCGGGTTCTGGACAGGGCAGCCGACCTTGCGGGCGAGGTCGATATCCCGGTGGGCCAGGTCGACATCGCGGCCAGGATCATTTTCGTCAACCGAACCGGGCTCGCCGGGTTCGGCATTACCTACGACCTCAAGGATGTGGGGGGCAATCAACTCAACCTCCTTACTCCGGGCTTCGTCGATCTGGACGGCGACGGCGTTCTGTCCCTGCCGGAGGAGCAGGTCCCGGCAGGCACGGATGTGATCTCGCTCGGGGGCAACTCGCTTGCAGCACTGGGCAACGCTGCCGACCGCATCTCCAACCCTACTCTTTCCCTGCTGACCTCGCTGGTCGTGGGGCGCACTACGCTAGTCGGCTTCATCAGCGCGCTCGAATCGGCACAGTTGACGGATGTCGAAGCCGAGCCGTCGGTTCGCGTCATGAACAACCGGACTGCCAGAGTCGTGGTGGGGGAGGAAACACCGGTACGGGTGCTCGACGCCGGTGCCCAGGTACAGTCCGGAACCGGTGGGGACGGGCGCGGTGCATTCCCGGTCGCCACCGTGGACTACAAGGAGACGGGGGTGATTCTGGAAGTGGCGCCGCGCATCACGGAGAGCGGTCAGGTTCTTCTGAGTCTCTCGGCCGAGAGATCATCGGCGGACTTGGCACCTTCGGATGTGGGATTCGTCTTCCGTCGGCAGATGGCGGAATCGCAGGTTCTGGTTGACAACGGGCAAACCGTCGTGATCGGCGGCCTGACCGTCAGGGAGGTCGCCGAGGTGCGCTCGGGCATCCCTCTGCTCATGGACATCCCGCTCATCGGCCGCCTGTTTCGCTCCAACAGGGAGTCGTCCATCCAACGCGATCTGCTGATCATGGTCACCCCGACGATCGTGGGCTCCGCTTCCCCATGAACCGGGCCTTTGCTATCTATGACAACCCGCCCGCAGCCGGCAGGACCGGCGAGTCAGGACCCGAACTCAACCTGCTAGATGCCGCAAGCACATCTGTCCTTTCACACCGCAGGGGAATCCCACGGACGCGGCCTGGTGGCCGTAGTGGAGGGGTTGCCCGCGGGTCTGCCCCTGGATCCCGCCACCGACATCGATCCGGAGCTGACACGCCGACAGGGTGGATACGGCAGGGGGCGGCGGATGCAGATCGAGTCTGACCGTGCGGAAATCGTTTCGGGCCTGCGCCTGGGCGTCACGCTGGGTTCGCCGCTCTCCATGGTGATCTGGAATCGTGACTGGCAGAACTGGACAAAGGCGATGGCGCACGAGTTTCCCGATCCGGCAGGGAATCCGAAGGCGCTCCGCCCCGTGTACCTGCCGAGACCGGGCCATGCGGATCTCACGGGTGTTCTGAAGTACGACCGCCGCGATGCCCGCGACATTCTCGAGCGGGCATCCGCGCGTGAGACCGCGGCCCGGGTCGCATGCGGTGCTGTGGCAAAGACCCTGCTTCGTGGGTTGGGAGCGACCGTGGGCAGCTACGTCACTCGTATCGGGAACATCGAGACCGGCCCGCCGGAAACGATTCCCGACGACCTGAACGCAGCTGCAGACGCCTCACCCGTTCGCACCCTCGATCGGGGCGCCGAGTCTGCCATGATCGCCGCGATCGACACGGCCAGGAAAGAAGGCGACACCCTTGGGGGCTGCTTCGAGGTCGTGGCCAGGGGTCTGCCGGTCGGGTTGGGAAGCCACGTTTCCTGGGATCGCAAGCTGGACGGGCGCTTGGCACAGGCGGTGATGTCGGTGCATGCCATCAAGGGTGTCGAGATCGGCCCCGCATTCATCAACGCGGGACGTCCCGGATCCCGGGTCCACGATGCCATCTATCGTGACGGGGACGCGCAGCGCGCGGGAGGCTACGGACGGAGGGGCAACCGGGCCGGGGGCCTGGAGGGCGGAATCACGACGGGCGCACCGCTGGTGGTCCGCGGCGCGATGAAACCGATATCGACTCTCCTCCGCAAGCGTCTCCCGAGCGTCGACCTGAGGGACGGCTCTACAAGGGAAGCTGCTGTCGAGCGCAGCGATGTCTGCGCGGTTCCCGCGGCCGCCGTCGTCGCCGAGGCGATGGTTGCGCTGGTACTGGCCGATGCGGTTCTGGAGAAGTTCGGTGGCGACTCGATCGGCGAACTGCGGCGCAATTTCGAGTCGTATGTCGATTACCTCACCTCGCGCGGCTTTGGCGAACGCGAGTGGGAGGGCCCATGAGAGCAACCCCTCCCGCGGCAATCGCCCAGGACGCGGCCGGATTCTTGCGGCGCATCGTCATCATCGGATTCATGGGAGCCGGGAAGTCCACGGTGGGATCAGTACTGGCTCGTTGCATCGGATGGGATTTCGTCGATCTGGACGACGAGGTGGCACGGCGCGAGGGAATGCCCGTGCATGAGATCATCCGCGAGCGCGGAATAGCGGGCTTCCGGCGTGTAGAGTCGACGGTGGGCCGGGAGCTTCTGCGATGCCGGGCCACAGTGATTTCCGTCGGTGGGGGCTGGCCGGCGGAATCGGGTCACATGGACATGCTCGACAGCACAACTGTGTCGATCTGGCTCCGAGTAGGCGCAGAAACGGCGCTGGACAGGATCGCGGGGTCGGACACGGCAAGACCTCTACTGCAGGTCGATGACCCGGTGGGGACGGCGGAAGCTCTGCTCCGAGAGCGGGTCCCTCACTACCGGCGTGGGAACATCGTCGTGGATACGGAGGACAGGGCGCCGGAAGAGGTGGTCATGGAAATACTGAAGCACATCAGCCCTTCGAAGGACACGCCGGTGACCGGGAGGGCAGGATGGAAAGGGAAAGAACGCGAGTGAAGCTGGTGATTGTGGAATCGCCTGCCAAGGCGAAAACGATCGGGAGGTTCCTCGGACCGGAATACCGGGTCGAAGCGTCGTACGGACATATCAGAGACCTTCCCCGTTCTGCCGGCGAGACACCCAAGCGGATTCGCGACAAACCCTGGGGCCGGCTCGCCGTCGATACCGAGGGCGGCTTCAGGCCCGTCTATATCGTCCCGCGGGAGAGCCAGAAGTACGTACGGGATCTCAAGAAGACCCTCGCCAAGGCGGACGAAGTCCTCCTGGCGACAGACGAAGATCGTGAGGGTGAGTCGATCAGCTGGCACCTCCTGCAGGTCCTCAAGCCAAAAGTTCCGGTCAAGCGGATTGCCTTCCATGAGATAACCCGCGCCGCCATCGATGCCGCGCTTGCAGATCCCCGGGCAGTCGACCAGCGGCTGGTCAAGGCCCAGGAAGCGAGGCGCGTGCTGGATCGCCTCTACGGGTACACGCTTTCACCGGTCCTCTGGAAAAAGGTGCGGACCAAACTCAGCGCTGGCCGCGTCCAAAGTGTCGCCCTGCGGCTCATCGTCGACAGGGAAGAGGAACGCCGCCGATTCAAGGTTTCGGAGTACTGGCGGGTCCGGGCAACGCTCGCAGGCAGCGGCGGAGAGTTCACGGCCACGCTCGTGAGTGTGGGAGCGAAGCCTGTCGCCACGGGGAAGGACTTCGACTCGTCGACCGGTGAGCCGATTCCTTCTTCCAGGGCGCTTGCCCTCGGAGCGCAGGCGGCGTCGACCATCGCAGAGGCCGCGCTCGATGCGACACCCTGGTTCGTGGCCGATGTGCAACGCAAGTCCAGCAGGCAGCAACCGGCGCCACCGTTCACCACGTCGACGCTCCAACAGGCGGCGAGCAGCCGTCTCAGGATGTCCCCGAAACGCACGATGCTCATCGCGCAGCGCCTGTATGAAGGCGTCGACCTGGGAGGGGGCGATCGGGAGGGGCTCATCACCTATATGCGCACGGACTCGGTGACGCTGTCCGGCAAGGCACTGGGTGAAGCCGGCCGGTATATCGACCGTGTGTTCGGGAGCGACTACTACCGGGGACCAAGGCGCTACAGGACCAGGTCGAAGGTCGCGCAGGAGGCGCACGAGGGCATCCGCCCCACGGAGATCGGACGAACCCCTGGAAGCCTCGCGAGATTCCTCGGGAAGGACGAGTTGGCACTATACCGGTTGATCTGGGACCGTACCGTAGCATCCCAGATGGCTGATGCCGAGGTCGATCGGACCAGGGTGGACCTTTTGGCCCGCATGGAGGGGACCGACCACACCTTCCGTGCCAGCGGATCGGTGCTTCGCTTCCCCGGCTTTCTCAAAGTGTATGGTGACAAGCGAAAGGATCAGCTCCTGCCGCGCCTTGAGGTCGGCGACAGGATCCACGCCGAGACGGATTCGGAGTCGCACTCGGCGGACACGCCGGAGCCGGAAGGAGTACCCGTGGTCGTGCGTGCAGTCGAGCCGGAACGGCGGGAAACCAGGCCCCCTCCACGCTATTCGGAGGCGTCGCTCGTCAGAAAGCTGGAAGAGGAAGGCATCGGAAGGCCTTCGACCTACACGCCTACGATCACAACCATCCAGGACCGCGACTATGTGCGCAAGCGCAGTGGTTCCCTGGTCCCGACCTACACGGGAATGGCGGTCAATCAGTTGTTGAAGGAGCATTTCCAGCAGTATGTGGACGTCGGCTTCACGGCGCGCATGGAAGATGCCCTCGACGACATTGCCGCTGGCGAGGCGGATGCGCGTGGCTTTCTGGAGGCCTTCTACCGTGGCGAAGGCGATGATCCCGGCCTCGCACGCAAGATCGAAGAGACCCTGCCCGCGATCGACTATCCCGCGATTCCGATCGGTGTCGATCCCCATACCGGCCAGTCGATCCGGATCAGGATCGGCAGGAACTCGGCCTATGCCGAGCGCCAGGGCGGAGGAACGGTAAGGCGGGCGACAATACCCGATGACCTGCTCATCGACGAACTCACGGTGGACCGGGCGACGGAGTTGCTCGAAGCACCGGCCGGCTCCGCGGAACCTATCGGAACGGATCCCGACACGGGTTCACCGGTATACGTCAAGGTCGGTCGCTACGGACCGTACGTGCAGCTGGGAGAGTCCCGCGGATCGACAAAGCCGCATTGGGTCGGACTACCCGGGGGAGTGGAGCCGTCGGACGTGACCCTGGAGTATGCGTTGCGGCTACTCTCCCTGCCGCGGTTGTTGGGCAGGGATCCATCCAGCGGCGAGGAAGTCAGAGCCGGTCTCGGACGGTACGGTCCCTACGTCCAGAGGGCGCGGGAGTACCGTAGCCTCGAGTCCCTGGAGCAGGCCTTCGAGATTGGCTTGGACGAGGCCCTTGCGCTTCTGGCGCGTGAAAAGACCGGCAGGCGGCGGACGAGGCGGGTGCTCAAATCCGTGGGCACACATCCGGAGACAGGTTCCCCGATCGAACTGCTCGAAGGACGCTACGGCCCCTATGTGACCGACGGCAGCGTCAACGCCAGCATCCCGAAGGGCAGGGACCCTCTCACCACATCGCTCGAAGAGGCGATGGAACTGCTTGCGGGTGCCAGCGCTCGCAGGAAGCAACGCCGCCCGCGCGCGCGGGGCGGGTCCAGGGCACGGCGGGCTTGAGTTGCGGACAAGTGACCGGCGTGACCGTCGCAGGCGGCGTCCGATGAGCTCGAGCCGGGTGCGGGTCGAACCGCTGGCTGACGCGCCAGGCAGGAAGGCCGAGGGTCGCGATGCGCTTGCAGCACGTGCTGACCGTTTCCTGAGGCGGTGGATTGCAGATTACAGCGTCCTCCCAACCAGGAACATGGCCATATGACAAACCAGGTCGCGTCGTTCCTCGACCATCTCGAACTGGTCCGCAATCTCTCGCAAAGGACCATCGCGGCCTATCGGCGTGATCTCTGCGACCTGGAAGAGTTCATCGGTGTTCATTTCGGCCGAAACAACTTTCGGTGGCAAGAGGTGGACCGGAGCGTCGTCAGGGCGTTCCTGGGCGAATCGGGCCGCCGCGGTCTCGCACCCAGCACGATCGCGCGCAAGCTGTCCGCGATCCGGGCTTTCTTCCAGTACCTCCACCGGCAGGGCGAAGTATCCACGAACCCCGCCCGGCGAGTCCGTGGTCCCAGGCGCGACCGGACCCTTCCGGGCCACATGCGAGTTGACGAAATGGAGGAACTCTTTCGCTGGACGGCGTCGCAGGCGGCCCAGCGCAACGACCTCACCATGACCCGTCTGCTTGCAGCCCTGGAGCTGTTCTACGGGAGTGGCCTTCGCCTCGCCGAACTGGGCTCGCTGAACGTGGCTTCCATGGACCTTGACCGGCTGCAACTGCGTGTTCTGGGCAAGGGAAGGAAGGAGCGGATCGTACCCATCACCGACTCGGCCGCAAAGGCGGTTCGCAACTACCTGCCCCGGCGTGCGGAGGTGGTGGCCTCGGGCTGCGAGGCGCTCTTCGTGGGCCGTCACGGAAACCGGCTCTCCAATCGGTACATCCAGCACACGGTCCAGGCGGCGATCACCCGCTATGCCTCGGCAGCCAACCTGTCCGTACACTCGCTCCGTCACACCTTTGCCACTCACCTCCTCGATGCGGGGGCGGACCTGATGGCCGTCAAGGAACTCCTCGGCCACGCGTCGCTCGGCACCACGCAGATCTATGCCCATACCTCGAAGGAGAGGTTGCGCAGGGCATACCTGGGCGCCCACCCGAGAGCCTAGCACTTCCGGGCCTCCAACCCCCTACCGGGGGCAATCCCACGCCTCTACCTTTAAGATCTTGACCATCGTCCGCCCCCGTGTGCGGGCCTATCCCAACATGGATTCCAGATCTCCCTCCCGCATGCGGATACGTCCTGCCGCGTCCATTCACCCCGGCGTCCCCGTGCACGCAACCACCGTAATCGCCGTCGCCCGCGACGGCCGGGTGGCGATGGCGGGCGACGGTCAGGTAACGATGGGCGACGCCGTCGTCAAGGGAGCCGCGCGAAAGGTGCGGCAGCTCGCGGACGGGAGGATTCTCGCCGGCTTCGCAGGTGCGGTAGCGGATGCGTTCACCCTTTTCTCCCTGCTTGAAAGCAAGCTGGAGCGATGGCCCTCCAACCTCTCCCGCGCCTGCGTGGAACTGGCGAAGGAGTGGCGGACCGATCGCTATCTGCGCCGTCTCGAAGCGCTGCTTGTGGTGGCGGACCGGAGCCACCTCTTTCTCGTGGGCGGCGACGGCAACGTCATTGAGCCCGACCAGCCGATCCTCGCCATCGGTTCCGGCGGAGCCTATGCGCTCGCGGCAGCCCGGGCGCTCTACGAGCGCTCCGATCTGAACGCGCCGGACATCGCCCGACGGAGCCTCGAGATCGCCGCCGACATCTGTGTCTATACCAACCGGGAAATCACCTTGCTGGAGCTGGACCCCGAATGACTTCCGCGACCTCCTCGACGGGGCTGCCCGCTACAACCGAGCCGCCCGAAGCCGATTTCCGCGAAGATCCGCCCCACTGGCTCGACCAGTTCACACCACGTGAGGTCGTCGCCGAGCTGGACAAGTACATCGTGGGCCAGTCCGAGGCGAAGAAGGCGGTTGCGATTGCGCTGCGGAACCGCTGGCGCCGTCAGCAGGTGGACGACGAACTTCGAGACGAGATACTGCCCAACAATCTCATCATGATCGGACCCACAGGGGTGGGCAAGACCGAAATCGCACGCCGCCTCGCTCGTCTCGCAGGGTCTCCGTTCATCAAGGTGGAAGCTTCGAAGTTCACGGAGGTCGGCTACGTCGGACGGGATGTCGAGTCGATGGTCCGCGACTTGGTCGACACGGCGGTGGCGATGGTTCGGACGGCGCGCGAAGACGAGGTGGAGGACGAAGCCGAACGGCGAACCGAAGAGCGTCTCCTTGATCTGCTGCTTCCGGAACCCCCGCGGGCGGCTCCGAAGCCTTCCGCCCCGGACAGCGACGGAGAAAGCGCGGCGCCGACGCAGGTCGATCCCGGAGCGAGGCTGTTCGTTGCAGGTCCCCGGGGTGTCACGGGGCAGAACGAGACGACCCGCGCCGAAGCCGACCCGGCGGTTGCGGAACGCCGCAAGCGCACGCGTGAAAAGCTGCGCAAGCTCCTGCGGGACGGGCACCTGGAGGACCGGAGCGTGGAGCTCAACGTCCAGCAGGGCGCACCGGTCAGCGGCATGATGTTGCCGATGGGGGGAATGGACGGCATGGACCTCAACTTCACCGAGATGCTCCAGGACCTCCTGCCGAAGCGTTCGAAGCAGCGCACCGTGACCGTGTCCGAGGCGAGGCGCATTCTGCTCCAGGAGGAACTCGATCGCCTTGTGGACATGGACGAGGTGGTCAACGAGGCGCTGGACCGCGCCGAGGAGCTCGGGATCATCTTCCTCGACGAGCTCGACAAGGTGGCGGGTGGACGGGGAGGCGCCGGCCCCGACGTCAGCCGCGAGGGCGTTCAGCGCGACCTGCTGCCCATCGTGGAAGGGTGCAACGTCCAGACCAAGTACGGCTTCGTGCGCACCGACCACATGCTCTTCATCGCGGCCGGCGCCTTTCACGTCGCGAAACCGACCGACCTCATACCCGAACTCCAGGGGCGCTTCCCCATCAGGGTGGAGCTGAACAGCCTCAACGCGCCGGAGTTCGAGCGCATCCTGCGGGAGCCGCGCAATGCCCTGGTGAGGCAGTACCAGGCCCTGGTCGAGGCCGATGGGGCGTCGGTGGATTTCACCGACTGCGGCATCAGCGAAATCGCGCGGATCGCCGCCGACCTGAACAACCGCATGGAGAACATCGGTGCGCGCAGACTCCGAACCGTGCTGACCACCCTGTTGGAAGAACTCCTCTTCGATCTCCCGGACGAGGGCCGCGGCGAGACCCTGGTCGTGACCGGCGACTTCGTGCGCGAGAAGCTCGAAAAGATCGTCTCGGACGACGACCTGAGCCGCTACATCCTCTGACCTGCGCCGGCATGTCCAACCCCAAACGCGACTTCATCGACATCGCCCGGCACGGTCCGGACCGTCTTCGTCACCTGCTGGAGCTGACCGGGCGCGTGAAGTCGGGCGGCATTCCCGGGCGCCCGCTCGCCGGCCGCTGCCTGGCCATGGTCTTCCGCAAGAGCTCGACCCGAACCCGGGTCAGCACCGAGGCCGGCATGGTCCAGCTGGGAGGTCACGCCATCATGATCTCGGACCGCGACTCGCAGATGGGACGCGGCGAGAGCGTGCGCGATACGGCACGGGTGCTCAGCCGCTACGTGGACGCGATCCTCGTACGCACGTTCGCGCACGAAGAGGTCGTCGAGCTCGCCCACGAGGCGACGGTCCCGGTCATCAACGGCCTTACCGACCTCCTGCACCCCTGCCAGGTCCTTGCCGACCTCTTCACGGCCATCGAGGAGTTCGGCAACGACCTCGAATCGCTCACGGTGGCCTGGATCGGCGACGGCAACAACATGGCGAACTCGTGGCTCAACGCCGCGGCCCGGCTCGGGTTCTCGCTGCGGCTGGCCTGTCCGGGCGGGTACGAGCCCGACTCGGACATTCTGGCCCGGGCGCAGTCGTTGGCGGAGGTACAAAGGGTCGAGACCCCTGCCGAGGCCGCCGAGGGGGCGCATGTGGTGACGACCGATGTGTGGGCTTCGATGGGACAGGAGGACGAGCAGAGCGCGAGGGAGCTGGCCTTCCGTGGCTTCCAGGTCGACGCTTCCGTGATGGCGCGGGCGCACTCTTCCGGTATCTTCCTCCACTGCCTTCCCGCGCACCGGGGCGAGGAGGTGTCGGCGGAGGTGATCGACGGTCCGCGTTCCCGAGTGTTCCGGGAGGCCGAGAACCGGCTGCACGTCATCAAGGCCATATTGCTGGACCTGATCGGCTGAACCGCGCCGCCGCCTGGCGGGCACGGGCCGCAAGAGAGGGCCGTCAGGCCCGGGGATGACAATGAACGACACACTGATCAAGACACCGCTCCACGACGTTCACAGCGCGCTCGGCGCCAGGATGGTGCCCTTCGCGGGCTACGAGATGCCGA
Source organism: Gemmatimonadota bacterium (assembly GCA_009838975.1). Lineage (GTDB taxonomy): Bacteria > Gemmatimonadota > Gemmatimonadetes > Longimicrobiales > Gaopeijiaceae > Bin94. The sequence goes on from VXQO01000159.1 coordinate 31,721, forward strand.
TCCAGTACCCGCGCGGCATCCGCGCGGAACACGCCGCCGTCAGGACTGCCGCAGGCCTTTTCGACGTGTCCCACATGGGCGAGTTCACCGTGCGCGGGCCGCAGGCGGAGGCGCTGGTTCAGTACCTGACCGTCAACGACGTGGCGCGCGTCGCGCCCGGACAGGCGCAGTACTCCGCCCTCTGCAACGAAGACGGGCGCATCCTCGACGACCTTCTGGTCTACCGCTTCGCCGACCACTTCGTTCTCGTCGTGAACGCCAGCAACCGGGAAAAGGACTGGAAGTGGGTGACCGACCACGCGGCCGGTTTCGATGTCGAGATCTCGGACGACTCCGACAACGTCGCCCTGATCGCGCTGCAGGGCCCGGCCAGCCAGGCGATCCTCGCGTCCCTTACCGACGTGGACCTCGATACGGTGGGGTACTACCGCTTCGCCGAGGGTTCAGTGGCAGACGCGCAGTGCGTGGTCAGCCGCACCGGGTACACCGGGGAAGACGGTTTCGAACTCTATCTCCCCGCGGCTTCCGCCTCTGCCGTCTGGAACGCCCTGTCGGTGGCCGGCGAGCCCCACGGCATCACGCCGGCGGGGCTGGGGGCGCGCGACTCGCTGCGTCTCGAGATGGGATACGCCCTGTACGGCAACGACCTGAACGAGGAACACACCGCGCTGGAATCGGGCCTGGGGTGGATCGTCAAGCTGCACGCAGGCGACTTCATCGGCCGCGATGCCCTCGCCGCCCAGAAGGCACGGGGCGTGTCCCGCCGCCTCACCGGGATCCGACTCACCCAGCGCGGCTTTCCGCGTCCCGGCTACCCCATCGTCCACGACGGCGTCGAGGTGGGTACCGTCACCTCGGGTGTGGCGAGTCCGTCACTCGGCGAGGGCGTCGCGCTCGGCTACCTGTCGGTCGGCGCGGCCCGGCCCGGCACCGAAGTTGGCATTGTCATACGGGGCCGGACCATCACCGCGCGCACCCAGCGGCCTCCGTTCTACACCAAGGGGTCGATCCGCAGGTAGTGCGCCGCACGTCGCCGGAGCCGTGGCATGGCTGAGACCATTCTCGTAACCACGCACGACCTTCCCCTCGCAGGCGAGTTGCGCGACGGTTTCCGCCACGCAGGCTTCAAGGTCGAGCTTCTGACCGCGGGTGAACGGGTGGACGGCGTCGAGGACCCGGTGCTGCTGGTCCTCACCGGAGGCGCCGGCACCGCGGCCGCAAGGCGACACGTGGAGCAGGCATCACGCCTGGGGCTGCCCGTCTTCGCAATGGTCGCGCCGGGGCACACGGATGCGCAGGCCGACGCTGCCAAAACCGCTACCACCTTCCTCGCCCCCGCCGATGCGGAAGAGATCGTGCTGGTGGGAACCAGGGCGATCGAGCGCAAACGGCTGCGCAGGGCTACGGGCATCGTCGGCGAGACCGACGCGATGGTCGAGGTCATGGAGCGCATCGTCCAGATCGCCCCGGTGGACGCCACCGTACTGATCACCGGCGAATCGGGCACGGGCAAGGAGCTGGTCGCCCGGGGAATCCATGCTCTGTCGCGACGCCGCCATCGGAGTTTCATCCCGGTCAACGTCGCCGCCCTGTCCGAGACCCTTCTCGAAAGCGAACTCTTCGGCCACGAGAAGGGTTCGTTCACAGGGGCCATCGACACGCGCAAGGGGCTGTTCGAACTGGCTTCACGCGGCACGATCTTTCTCGACGAGATCGGTGAAATGCCCCTCCAGACCCAGACGAGGCTTCTGCGTGTCCTCGAACAGCAGGAGTTCCATCGGGTAGGCGGACAGAAGATGATCCGGGTGAACGTACGGATCATCGCGGCGACCAATCAGCGCCTGGAGCGCCTGGTCGTCTCGGGGGCGTTCCGGAAGGACCTGTACTACCGCCTGAACGTCCTCACGATCGCTCTGCCTCCCCTGAGGGAGCGCCGTGCGGACATCCCGCGCCTGATCGACACCTTCGTCCACGAGGCCAGCGAGCGCCACGACCGGGGCCCGTTCCGCGGTATCTCGGACGAGGCGATGGAGATCCTGGTGCGCCACCGCTGGCCCGGAAACGTCCGCGAACTGCGCAATCTGGTCGAGAGCATGGTGGTCCTCGCGCCGGGGCGCAGAATCCGCCCGGAGGACATCCCCGATGACGTGCGGTCGGGGGACGGGGGCCTCGCCCTGGTTCCGGCCCCTCGGGGCGATCGGGGACAGGGCGACGATGTGGTTGCGTCCCTGCGGCCCCAGTTGGAGTTCATCTTCCGTACCATGATGGAAATGAAGGTCGACATCGAGGACCTGCGCAGGGAGTTCGAGCAGTTCCAGGCAGAAGAGCATCCCGATCGCATGCTGATCTCGCCGAGGGTGGCGCGGGAGGTGAGCGGCAGCGGCGACGCGAGCACCTCCGCCGACGAGATCGTCTACGATCGGTGGCCGACTCGCGAGGAGGCGCCCCCCATGGGCGAGAGTGAGGTCGGCGATCCCGCACCCCCGACCGGCGATTCCCCGCCCGAATCCGACGAACCCGCCGCCGTCGCCTACCAGTCCGGCATGACGCTCGAGGACATGGAGCGCGAAGTCATCCACGCCGTGCTGAATTCGGTCAGCTGGAACCGCCGCGAGGCCGCGGAGACTCTCGGAATCGGCGAGCGAACGCTCTACCGCAAAGTCAGGAAATACGGCCTGGAAGAGGACTGAGCGACCGGCGGAATCCGGCCGCGTTCGGCCTCCACGGCACTCACGATGTTGGACCAGGATGCATCCTCCTCGCCCTGGTACGACACCACGACGTCTCGCGAGAGGTCGACCGACGCCGGATAGGCGTACACGGCCACGGCGCTCTCCTGCTGTCCGAGGCGCTGGCTTCCCCAGCCCGGCGTGATCGCCCGTATGGCCAGCGGTCGCTCCCGGAGACCCCTCGAGATGAGGTGCAGATCCTCCGGCTGAAACTCGGCACCCGGACGCATGCTCGAAAATGTCACCAGAAAGAGCACCGCTTCGGCCTCGCCGGTACCGCGACCCTGGGCGGAAGCATGGGCCCGGGCGATTCGGGTCAGCCGGTCCCGGGTATCCGGCGCGGCCGCCTGGAGCACCCATCCGACCAGCGGTGTGAGCTCGACGCGCACATCGCCCACCGTCATCCGGACCGAGATTTCGTCCTGTCGCAGCGTACCGGATCTGCCCGGCTCCGGGTCGGCTCCGGGCCGGGGCGCCACCGCCGGTGCATCGGCGCCCGCCGAAGTGGATGCCGGCGCGCACCCGGTTCCACCCAGCAACGCAGCGGACAGGGCGGCCGAGGCCCATCCGGCGGCATTTCCAACACGGCACCGCATCACGATTCCTCCTCGAGCAGGGCTTCCATGGCGGCCAGCAGCTGGTCGGCTCCCTCACCCGTTCTAGCGGAGCTCTCCACGACCTGTTCCTCCGAAACCCCGAGCTTCCGCGCGACCGGTTTCACGATGCCCGCTTCCCTGACCCTCGACTTCAGCTTGTCGACCTTGGTCAGCGCAATCAAGGTCGGCGTTCCGGTCTCGGCCAGCTGCCCGACGAACTCCAGGTCGCCCGCGGTGGGCGGATGCCGCGAATCAACCAGATACACCACGCCACGCAACCCGGCGCTCCCGGCCAGATACCACTTGACCAGGATCCGCCATGCATCGCGCACCTCTCTCGGTGCCCGCGCATAGCCCGACCCCGGCAGGTCCACCAGGTGGAACGACTGGTTGACCTCGTAGAAGTTGAGCGCCTGCGTCTTGCCGGGCGATGCCGAGACCCGCGCGATCTTCCGTCGCGGGCGTCCCAGGAGCCGGTTGATCAGCGACGACTTGCCGACATTGGATCTGCCCGCGAAGGCGATCTGGGGAAGGGAGGAGGGAAGGGTCTGACCGGGCGTGACCACCGATCCGGCGAACTCGACGCTGCGGATGAGCACGGGCGGTCCTTCAGGTGACGTGAAGGCTGCCCGGGCCGGGAGCGAGTCCTTCCCCGCGGCGTGCCGTGCCCCGGCGTGAGACGAGCGCCTCCCGCAGCACCTGGTCCATCGTCTCGACCGGCACCATTTCGACCCCGGAACGGACTTCATCGGGCAAGCGCTCGAGGTCCACCGCGTTCTGCGCCGGGAGCAACACCCTGCTGATGCCGCCACGAAGCGCCGCCACGGCCTTTTCCTTGATCCCGCCGACCACCAGCACCCGCCCTCGCAGCGTGATCTCGCCGGTCATCGCCAGATCGGCGCGCGTAGGCGTCTCCGTCAGCGCCGAGATCAGCGCCACCGCGATCGTGATCCCGGCCGATGGCCCGTCCTTGGGGGTGGCTCCCTCCGGAATGTGGATGTGGATGTCCACCTCGCGGTGGAACTGTTCCTGCAGACCCAGCCAGCGGGCACGCGAGCGCGCGTAGGTTACCGCGGCAAACGCCGACTCCTTCATCACTTCGCCCAGGGTGCCGGTCAGCTGGATCTTGCCCGACCCCGGCACCACCGCGACCTCCACCTCGAGGACTTCGCCGCCCGCGGCCGTCCAGGCCAGCCCGCACGCGATCCCCGACCGGTCCGCACCTTCCTCCCGGCTCGGCGGCAGGTGCACGGGCGGTCCCAGCAGCTCGCGCAGGTCACCCGTCTCCACACGCCCCGGGAGCTCCGCCCCGCTCGCCGACGCCTGTCGGGCCAGCTTCCGCGCCACCCGGGAAAGACGCCGTTCCAGTTCGCGCACCCCCGCTTCCCTCGTATACTCGGTCACGATCGTCTGTACCGCCTCGTCGGAGATCTCCGGCGCGTGCTCGGCCAGTCCGTGGCGGTCGACCTGCTTCGGCCACAGAAACTGCCGCGCGATCACCCTCTTTTCCGTGTCCAGGTAGCCCGGCAGGCGGATCACCTCCATCCTGTCGCGCAACGGTCCCGGCAGCTCTCCCAGCGTGTTGGCGGTAGTGATGAAGAGGACGTTGGAGAGGTCGAATTCCAGCTCCAGGTAATGGTCGGTGAATGTTCGGTTCTGCTCGGGATCGAGGACCTCCAGCAGGGCAGCTCCGGGGTCGCCGTGGAAGTCCCTGGCCAGCTTGTCGACCTCGTCGAGGAGGAAGACGGGATTGCGGGAGCCGCTCTTGCGCATCCCCTGGATGACCCGTCCGGGCAGCGCGCCCACATACGTCCGGCGATGCCCGCGAATCTCGGCCTCGTCCCGAACCCCTCCCAGACTCACCCGTACGAACTTGCGATCCAGACAGCGGGCGATGCTTCGTCCCAGCGACGTCTTCCCTACGCCGGGTGGACCGACAAGGCACAGGATCGGTCCCTGGAGCCGCCCGACAAGCGAAAGCACGGCGATGTGGTCGAGAATGCGCTCCTTGACCTCTTCGAGGCCGTAGTGTTCGTCCTCCAGAACGCGCGCCGCCCGCTCCACGTCGAGACTGTCCCGCGTTTCGGCCTCCCACGGAAGGGCCAGGATCCAGTCGAGGTAGGTCCGGATGACCGAAGCTTCCGGTGCGACCGGATTCATCCTGCGCAGGCGCTCGAACTCCCTGGTGGCGCGGTTGCGCGCCTCGCCGGGAAGGGGAGTCTCCTCGATGGTGGACTCCAGTTCCGCCCACTCGGGGTCGGTCCCGCCGGCCTCCGGATGGCGCCCTCCGAAGCCACGGCCGGGCTCGGGCGGTTCCGCGCCGAACTCCGACTCCATCTGGAAGCTGATCTGTTCGTCCAGCTTCTGCTGGATCTGGAGCACCTCGATCTCCCGCACGAGGATCGCGAGCAGAATCTCGAAGCGGGCCCCGATATCGACCGTCTCCAGCAGCTCCTGCCTCTCGGCGCTGCCGACGAGAAGATGGCCAGCGATCAGATGGGACAGACGGAGCCGGTCGCCGATCTCCGAGATCGCCCCCGGCAGCGCGTCGGGGATCTTGTCGGAAAGGCGCGCGTACCGGCCGAACAGCTTGGTGACCTCGCGGACCCGCGCGGCAAGAGCGGGGTCCGTCGGCGGGTCGGGCTCGTACTCCCACTCGGTCAGGAGTTCCACCGAAGCCCGGAAACCGTCGCCCGAGGGCAGGTGCTCCGCTATTCGGGCTCGTCCCAGTCCCTCCATCACCACGCGCGCCGTCCCGTCGGCCAGATGCGACACCTGCACGATCCTGATCACGGTTCCCGCGCGGTAGAGGTCCCCGCGCCCGGGGTTCTGAACGCCGGGGTCCTTCTGGCCCACAAGAAGGGCGAGCCCTCGACCCGCCTCCGCCTGCTCCAGCGCCGCGACCGAGGGACGCCGACCGATCAGCAGGGGCAGCACCATGTAGGGGAAGTAGACCAGATCGCGCAGTGCGATCACCGGCAGTTCGTCCGGTATTTCAAACGAACCGTCGAGCCGGTTCACCGTGCTCATCGTCCCGCTCCGCCGACGGCGCGGGACGCAACCCCGCTTCGGACGCCGAACGCAGGCGGGATAGCGCCCACGGGCCGTCAGGCTTCCTTCCGCTGCGCCTCCGGCCGCAGGACCAGGAGAGGCGGAACCCTGCCGCGGGCACACTCGGGGGTGACGACCACCTCCCGCACGTCGCTTCTTGACGGGACCTCGAACATCGTGTCCCGCATGATCTTTTCCAGCACCGCCCTCAGCCCGCGGGCTCCCGTGCCGCGCTCGAGCGCCCGCCGCGCGATCTCCTTCAGGGCGCCCGGATCGAGAGTCAGACCGATGCCCTCCAGTTCGAACATCTTCTGATACTGCCTCACCAGCGCGTTCTTCGGTTCCTGCAGGATCCTCACCAGGGCCTCCTCGTCCAGTTCCTCCAGCGTCACGGTCACCGGAAGGCGCCCGACGAGTTCCGGAATCAGGCCGAATCTCTGGAGATCGGTGGGCTCGAGCCACTCCATGGGGTCGAGTGCCGTCCCGTCGTTGATCCCGGCCGGGACGTCGGCTTCGTCCGCCCTCGCGTTTTCAGCTTCCCCGAAACCGATCTGCCGCTTCCCCAGCCGGTGTTCGACGATCTTGTCGAGCCCCTCGAACGCGCCCCCGCAGATGAAGAGGATGTTCGTGGTGTCGATCTGGACGTATTCCTGCTGGGGGTGCTTCCGTCCACCCTGGGGCGGTACGCTCGCGACGGTCCCCTCGAGGATCTTGAGAAGCGCCTGCTGCACCCCCTCGCCCGACACGTCCCGGGTAATGGATGGATTCTCCGACTTCCGGGCGATCTTGTCGAGTTCGTCGATGTAGACGATCCCGCGCTGGCACTCGGCGTTGTTGAAGTCGCTCGCCTGCCAGAGGCGAACCAGGATGTTCTCCACGTCCTCCCCGACATATCCCGCTTCGGTGAGGGTCGTCGCGTCGGCGATGGTGAAGGGGACCTGGAGGATCCGCGCCAGCGTCTGCGCCAGAAGCGTCTTCCCGACCCCCGTCGGCCCGACGAGAAGCACGTTGGCCTTGTCGAGTTCGACGCCCCCGAGTCGTTCGCGCTGGTGGACCCGCTTGTAGTGGTTGTAGACGGCGACCGCGAGCGAGCGCTTGGCCTGCTCCTGTCCGATCACGTACTCGTCGAGGGCCGCCTTGATCTCGTCCGGCTTCAGGACGGCGACGGAGGCTTCCTGATTCTCACGCTCCTCCTCTTCGGCGAGGATCTCGTTGCAGAGCGATATGCACTCGTTGCAGATGTAGACGGACGGACCGGAGATGAACTTCTTGACCGTGTCCTTGGATTTCCCGCAGAAACTGCAGCGAAGGTGTCTATCGCTCGTCATTTGTCCTCCTGCTTCCGCGGGGCGCCCCGTCCATGCCCGTTGTCGTTCCGAAGGACCTGGTCGACCAGGCCGTACGCAACCGCCTCGTCGGCGCTCATCCAGCGGTCCCGGTCCACGTCGGTGTTGATCTTCCGGATCTTCTGTCCGGTGGTGTCAGCCAGGATCCGGTTGAGACGCTCCCTTGTTCCGAGGATCTCCCTGGCGGCGATCTCGATGTCGGCGGCCGTACCCTGATACCCGGAAGACGGCTGATGCAGCATGATACGCGAATTCGGCAGCGCGTTCCGCTTGCCCCTGGCGCCCGCCGAAAGGAGCAGCGCGCCCATCGAAGCGGCCATTCCGACGCAGTAGGTCGACACGGACGCGCGCAGGTGGTTCATGGTGTCGTAGATCGCCAGGCCCGCGTACACGCTGCCTCCGGGCGAGTTGATGTAAAGGTAGATGTCGCGTTCGGGGTCGTCGGCGTCGAGGAAGAGGAGCTGGGCGACGATGATGTTCGCAACGTCGTCGTTGATCGAACTCCCGAGGAAGACGATGCGGTCCATGAGCAGCCGGCTGAAGATGTCGTAGCTGCGCTCGCCGCGGCTGGTCCGTTCGATGACATATGGAGGATAGGTTGCCATCCGTTTGCAGCTCCCTTGTCTATTCCTCTACTTCGATGCCTGACTGTGCCATCAGGAACGCGAAGAGTCTCGCGTCCGTAAGGCCGCGCTCGATGTTGTCCAGCCCACCGGACTTTCGCAGGCGAGATCGCACGCTCGAGGGGGATTGCCCGGTCTGACGAGCGATCTCCTTCACCCTCTCGCCGATCTCCCGTTCGGAAGCGCGGAGCCCGTGTTCGTTCACGATCCGCTCCACGAGGAGTTCCCGTCGGACCGCGAACTCCGAAGCCGGCCGCAACTCCTTCCTCAGCTCCTCCAGCTTCTCCGGCTCCAGGTCGTCGGCATCGCGGAGAAGAGCGTCGGTATAGACTTCCACCATGGCGTCGGGGACATCGAACGGGTTGGCCTCCACGACCATGTTGAGCAGCCGCTCACGGAACTCCGCCTCGGCCCTCGCCTTCACGTCACCCTCGATGTCCTCGCCGATCCGGGCACGCAGGGCCGCCAGATCGTCGAAGTCTCCGAGGGACGCGGCGAAGGCGTCGTCCAGCTCCGGCAACTCGGGGACGCGACGCGACACCAGTTCGATCCTCAGGAGGTGACGCGTGCCCGCCCGATCCCCGTCGGGGTGGTCGTCGGGGAAGGCGACCTCGAACTCGTTCGCATCGCCGACCGCCAGCGTGTGGATCGCATCCTCGATATCGGGCAGCGCCTGTTCCTCGCCGAGCACCAGATCGTACTGCCGCGGGTCAGCGTCTCCACCGCCGTCCTCGGCACCTTCCGGCTGCGTCAGGAGGACCGTCACGGAATCCCCGGGCTCCGGGCGTCCGTTTTCGGCCGTCCTCCACACCGCGCGCTCCTTGCGCAGCCGCTCGAGAATGCCCTCCACGGCTCCGTCCGGCACGGTCACGGGCGGACGTTCCAGCCTGAACCCCCCGAGTCGTCCAGCATTGACTTCGGGCCGCACCTCGAAGGAAGCCCGGAAGGACAGCGAGTCGTTGTCGGTGTATCGCAGATCGGTCACGTCCACCTCGGATACCGGATGCAGACCCTCGGAGTCAATTGCCTCCCTGCACGCCTTCTGGACCGCCCGGTCGACCGTCTCCCTGTGGATGTCGCCGCCGTAGTGCTGGAGGATGACGCGCGCGGGCGCCTTGCCCTTCCTGAACCCCCTCAGCTTCACGCGCGACGCGTACTTGCGGAGCACGGCACCGTGTTCGGCGGCCACGAATTCGCCCGGAACCACCACCTCGACGGACCGGTGACAGCGCTCGCCCTCGGTGACCGTGACCTGAAGCCGGGGCGGATCCCGGCGCTTGGCGGCCGCGTTCATGGCCCTTCCGCCGGCCTCTCATGCGAAAGGGGGGACTCGAACCCCCACGGCCAGCGGCCACAAGATCCTAAGTCTTGCGCGTCTACCAGTTCCGCCACTTTCGCTCCTCCAGGGTGGTCGCCATTGCGTATCGAAAGGTAACGTCCCGCGGCATCCGACCAAGTGGCCATTCCCCGCAAGCGAAGGGGCCGGCCCCCGAAAGGACCGGCCCCGCTCGTCAGGCTCCGCGGCGCGTGACGCCAGGCTCCGCGGCGCGTGGCGCCGGGCACCGCAGTCACCGCATCGTCGTGCCCCGCATGCTACCTGGGGACCCGGATGTTGTACAGCGTCGGCGCCATGTTCCGGCCGGGGTCGGTGCTGGGGCAGGCAGCGACGACCGAGACGACCTCTCCGGGTGCCACATCCTCGAGGACATCACTCACATCATCCTCGCTCTGAATCTCCCGGCGCTCGATCTCGGTGATCACGCATGTGCGGACGATGCCGCGATTGTACGCGGGGCCGTTGGGCTGGACCTCGGCGACCACCACCCCGTCGGTGCTCTCCAACTGAAGCTGCCGGGCGATTTCAGGCGTCACATCCACCAGGTCGACGATACCGATCCTGTCGGCGGCACGGGGCTGCCGAGAGGGCGCTTCCGCCACCTCCCCGGAATATGGCATTTCCTCCAGCCGCACTGTCACTTCGCGCGGCCTGCCGTCCCGATAGATGGCGATGCGCACCTGGTCGCCAGGCGACTTCAGCGCAATCTTGTGTTGGAGGTCGTTGCCCGTGAGCACCTTTTCGCCATCGACCTCCCTGATCACGTCACGGAATCGCAATCCCGCCCGCTCAGCCGGCGTGCCCGGGTTCACACCCTGGACCAGTGCCCCGCTAACATCGGGAAGCCCCATCGCTTCGGCGTCCTCGGCGCTCACCGCCCAGATCGATACCCCCAGAAAAGCTCGCTTCACCCTTCCGTACGCGATCAGGTCGTCCATGACACGGTGGGCCAGGTCGATCGGAACGGCGAACCCGTATCCCTGGTAGACGCCCGTGGCACTCACGATCGCCGCATTGATGCCGATCACCTGACCCTGCAGGTTGACCATGGGCCCTCCGGAGTTGCCCTGGTTGATCACAGCGTCCGTCTGGATGAAGTCTTCGATCGCCAGGGCGGAGTTGCCCGAGTAATCGGGATCTTCCTCAAGCGACCGGTTGATCAGCCTGAGCGACCGGCCCTTGGCCGATACGATTCCCGCCGTCACCGTGTAGTCCAGGTTGGCGCCCGCGCGGCCGAAGCCCGGGTTGCCGATGGCCAGCACCCACTCGCCCACGCGGACCTCCGCGGAGGACCCGAGCGAAGCCACGGGGAGATCCGTTCCGTCGATCTTGATGACGGCGATGTCGGTCGTCGGGTCCGTGCCGACCACTTGCGCTCCGAACTCGCGCCCGTCGAGGAGGGTTACGTCGATCTGCTGCGCGTCCTCCACCACGTGGTTGTTGGTCAGGATGTATCCGTCGTCCGAGATCACGAAGCCGCTGCCGCTGCCGGGGGCGATGTCGGGAACGTCGCGGGGCGGCACCCCGAAGAGCCGTTCCCAGCCGCGGAGTTCGCTGCTCCGGCGAACCTGCTGGCGCGTGGTCACGATGCGCACGACGGCGGGCGTGACCGCGTCGGCAACGTTCACGAAAGCTTGACTCAGATCGAGTGCGGGCTGCACTTCGGCCTGGGAGACCACCGGAGCGGTCTGCACCGGCGGCGGGGTGAAGGGTCTGTCCGTGAAGCCGAACTGGGAAGCGATGCCCAGCCCGACAAGAAAGGAGGCCGCAACGGATAGCGCGACCTTCGTCTTGGCCCTGAGTGGATCGTACATCGTATCTCTCACCGGTTGAAAGTACACCATTGGTGAAAGGTAGGACGCGCGGCGAAGCGGCGCCGTTGCCGCCCCGCCGCGCGACTGCCTACCGCCTCTCGTCCACGATCTCGTAGTCGGCCTCCACGACGTCCTCCTCGGAGGCTTCCTCGTCCGGCTCGGCCGCGGTCTCCGCCTCTCCGTCGGGGCTTGCAGCCGCCTCGGCGGCCTGCGTCTGGTACATCTCCTGGCCCGCGGCGCTGAAGGCCTGCATGAGCTCGTCGCGCGCCTCGTTGATCTCGGCGGTGTCGCTGCCCTTGAGCGCCTGCCTGGCGCGCTCCAGGACCGAATCCAGGCGCTCCCTGGTTGGGGCCGATACCTTGTCCCCCCACTCCTCGGTGTCCTTCTCCACCTGGTACACGAGCGAGTCGAGGTGATTCCGCGCCTCGACCTCTTCGCGGCGCCGCTCGTCCTCGGCCTTGTGGGCCTCGGCGGCGTCCACCATCCGATCGATCTCGGCGTCGCTGAGCCCGCTCGAAGCCTCGATCCGGACCTTCTGTTCCTTCGAGGTCGCGCGGTCCTTCGCGGTGACGTGAAGGATGCCGTTGGCGTCGATGTCGAACGTCACCTCCACCTGCGGAATGCCCCGGGGCGCCGGCGGAATGCCGGTCAGCTGGAACTTGCCGATGGTGCGGTTGTCGACCGCCATCGGACGTTCGCCCTGCAGCACGTGGATCTCCACCGTGGTCTGGTTGTTCTCGGCCGTCGAGAAGACCTCCATCTTCCGGGTGGGGATCGTGGTGTTCCGCTCGATCAGCGGGGTCATCACGCCGCCCAGCGTCTCGATACCCAGCGAGAGCGGGGTCACGTCGAGTAGCAGCACGTCCTTGACGTCGCCGGCCAGCACGCCGCCCTGGATCGCCGCGCCGACCGCCACGACCTCGTCCGGGTTGACCCCGCGGTGGGGCTCCTGCTCGAAGAAGTCCTGGACCACGCGCTGGATCTTCGGGATCCGCGTGGATCCGCCGACCAGCACCACCTCGTCGATGTCGCCGGGCTTCATGCCCGCGTCGTCCAGCGCCTTCTGCATCGGTGGAATGGTACGCTGGATCAGGTGGTCCACCAGATGCTCGAACTTCGCCCGCGACAGCGAGTAGTTCAGGTGCTTGGGCCCTTCCTGGGTCGCGGTGATGAAGGGCAGGTTGATGTCGGTGGAGTTAGTCGAGGACAGCTCCATCTTGGCCTTCTCCGCCGCCTCCTTGAGACGCTGAAGCGCCATCGAGTCCCTGGACAGGTCGATCCCCTGATCCTTCTTGAACTCGCCCACGAGCCAGTCGATGAGCACCTGGTCGAAGTCGTCTCCCCCGAGGTGCGTGTCGCCGTTGGTCGCCTTCACCTCGAAGACTCCGTCGCCGATCTCCAGGATGGAGATGTCGTAGGTGCCGCCGCCGAGGTCGAAGACGGCGATCTTCTCGTCCTTCTTCTTGTCGAGGCCGTAGGCCAGCGCGGCCGCGGTCGGCTCGTTGATGATCCGCTTGACCTCGAGCCCGGCGATCTTGCCCGCGTCCTTCGTCGCCTGGCGCTGAGCATCGTTGAAGTACGCCGGCACGGTGATCACGGCTTCGCTCACCGAGGTGCCGAGATAGTCTTCGGCGGTCTGGCGCATCTTCTGCAGGATGACCGCGGAGATCTCGGGCGGCGTGAACGACTTGCCGCCGTTGGGCAGGTTGACGACGACACGATCCTGGCCGTCCCTGGCGACCGCGTAGGGAACGCGCTTGCGCTCGGTCTCCACCTCGGAGTACCGCATGCCCATGAACCGCTTGATCGAGAAGACGGTGTTCTCGGGGTTGGTGATGGCCTGGCGCCGCGCCACCTGCCCGACCAGCCGTTCCCCGTCCTTCGCGAATGCAACGACGGACGGGGTGGTGCGGCCACCCTCGGAGTTGGGGATGACCGTAGGCTCGCCGCCTTCCATCACGGCGACCACCGAATTGGTGGTTCCAAGGTCGATCCCGATAATCTTGCCCATTCTGCTTTCCTTTTCCTGGTGTCGGCTCCGGCCGACGGTTGGCGGAATCGCCGTTCGCGTGCGTTCCCCGGGGGGTCCATGCGAAACGTAACCCCGAGGGCTGGAGCAAATAGCGTGCCGCTGGACAGGGGGCTGGTCGCATCGGCGTCTGCCATTTTGGCAGGAACTCGGCCGCCGCGCACCGAAAACCCTGCCATTCTGGCCGGTTCGGGTCCTCCGAAGTATTCTAGGGTGCCACAATCTCCGTTTGCGAACGGTCAAGCACGGCCGCGCACCTCCCGAACCCATCCATTGGATCCCATGGTCATGTCCCCAACCGCCGCGTCCGTCGCCGACGCCCTGCTGGCCGCGTTCCCGCCGGAAGCCGGCTTGCAGGAGGGCGGGGGAGTCGACCTGCTGGTCCGGTTGCGCGGGCTCCTGGGCGTTGTCCTGCTCACCATGGGCGCGTGGGCCCTCAGCGTGAACCGGCGCCGCATCCCCTGGCGGATCGTGCTGTGGGGGCTCGGCCTGCAGTTCATCTTTGCGCTCCTCATTCTGCGCACGCCCTTCGGAGAGGGCGTATTCGCCACCGCCAACGACGTGATCCTCGCGGCGGTGGGCTTCACCCTCGAGGGCGCCCGTTTCCTCTTCGGTGATCTCGTCTACAACAACGTCCCCGTGGGCACCGGCGAGCCCGGCAACGCGGGCTTCGCCGCCGAGGGACGGGTCGTGGCCCGCACCGGGGCCTTCGTCGCCTTCAACGTGCTCCCCACGATCATCTTCTTCGCCTCGATCATGACCGTGCTGTACCACCTCGGCATCATGCAGAGGATCGTGGGCGGAATCGCCTGGGTCATGCAGCGCACCATGCGCACGAGCGGTGCCGAGACCCTGTCGGCGGCGGGCAACATCTTCGTGGGACAGACCGAGGCGCCCCTGCTCGTCAAGCCGTTCGTCGACAGGATGACGCGATCCGAACTGATGGCGGTGATGACCGGAGGATTCGCCACGGTGGCCGGAGGGGTCATGGCCGCCTATGCGGGGATGCTGGTGGGGTTCTTCCCCGACATCGCCGGACACCTCATGGCGGCGTCGCTCATGTCGGCCCCCGCCGCGCTGGTCGTGGCCAAGCTCATGGTGCCCGAGGAGGAGCGCGCCGCGACCGCCGGTCAGCTGAAGACGGAAGTGGAGCGGCCCGACGTGAACGTCATCGAGGCCGCGGCCCGCGGGGCGAGCGAGGGGCTCAAGCTGGCACTGAACGTCGGCGCGATGCTGCTCGCCTTCCTGGCCATGATCGCGCTCCTGAACGCCGTGCTGGGGTGGGCGGGCGGTCTGGTCGGGATCGGGGGCCTTTCGCTGGAAGGGATTCTGGGGTGGCTGCTCGGACCGGTCGCCTGGGTGATGGGGGTCCCCTGGCAGGATGCGGCGTCGGTCGGTTCGCTCATGGGACTGAAGACCGTAGCCACGGAGTTCGTGGCCTACCTGGGCCTCGCCGACGCCATGGCGCAGGGGGAACTCACGCCCCGCGCCGCCACCATCGCCACCTACGCGCTCTCCGGCTTCGCCAACTTCTCGTCGATCGCCATCCAGATCGGGGGGATCGGGGGAATCGCGCCCAGCCGACGCCAGGACCTCGCCCGCCTGGGGCTGCGCGCGATGATCGGGGGTTCGATCGCGGCCTTCATGACGGCGGCGATCGCCGGCATGCTGATTTGACCGCAGCGCGCGCGGAGGCCGGAGCGGCGCAGATCGCCGAGTGCGGGCGCATCCTCGTGGAGCGCGCAGGCTTTCGTCCGCGCGTGCACCTCATCCTCGGTTCGGGGCTCGGCGGGCTGGCCGCGCGCGTCCGCGATCCCGTGACCGTTACCTTCGGCGACCTCCCGGGCTTCCCGGACACGTCGGTCGAGAGCCATGCAGGTGAATTCGTCCTGGGACACATCGCCGGCGTCCCGGTCGTGGTCCAGTCGGGCCGTTTCCATGTCTACGAAGGATACGGCTCCGGGATCGTGCTGGCGCCGGTCCGGACCGGCCGTGCCGCCGGGGCCCGAATCGTGGTCCTGACCAACGCCGCCGGCGGGATCCGCTCCGATCTCGTGCCCGGCTCGCTGATGCTCGTCGACGACCACCTGAACGCCATGTTCCGCGCCCCGCTCGCCGGGCCGACGCACGAGCACGAAGAGCGCTTCCCCGACATGAGCCGCCCCTACGACCCGGCGCTGCTTTCCCTGGCGGAAGCCGCCGCGCTGGAGGCTGGCATCGCGCTGCCAAGGGGCGTGTATGGCGCAGTCCACGGTCCCAGCTTCGAGACCCCGGCCGAGGTCCGGGCCCTGCGGACAGCCGGCGCGGACGCGGTCGGCATGTCGACCGTGCCGGAAGTGCTGGCGGCACGTGCCGGAGGTCAGCGCGCGCTCGCGATTTCCGCCATCACGAACCGCGCGGCCGGTCTGGGGCTCGAACCCGTCGACCACACCGCGGTCATGACCTACGCGTCGGTGGCCGGCCGCACGCTCGAGTCGCTGCTCGAAACGCTGCTACCCTCGATGGCGACTTCCGTGAAGTGATCGAGGGGCCCGTTCCCCGCCCCCAGCCCCGGCGCGCCCGCAATCGCGCTGCGGACCCAGGCCACCGCCGGTGCCACGGCGTCGCCCAGCGGCACGCCCCGGGCCAGACCCGCCGCGATGGCGGCGCTAAGCGTGCACCCGGTCCCGTGCGTGTGCCGCGTCTCGATGCGGGAGCCGCGAAAAACCCGCCGCACCCTTCCATCCCAGAAGAGATCCACCACCTCGTCGCCTCCCAGATGGCCACCCTTCACCAGCGCGGCCCCCGCCCCGGCCTCCACGAGAACCCTCGCGGCCGCCTCCATCCCGTCGACACTCCCCTCCGACACCCCCGTCAGCATCACCGCCTCGGGCCAGTTGGGCGTCACGACCGCCGCCAGCGGCACCAGTTCGTCTCGAATGGACGCCACGGCGTCGCGCGACAGCAGCGAATCGCCGCTCGTCGCCACCATCACCGGGTCGAGCACGTAGCCACCGAGCCTCCATCGCCGCAGCCCCGCCGCAACCGCCCGCACGATTCCCGCGTTGGCCAGCATTCCGGACTTTACCCCCCGGGGGGGTATATCTCCCGCAACGCTCTCGATCTGCGCCGCAACGATCCGTGAAGGCACCGCGTGCACCGCCTGCACCCCCAGCGTATTCTGCGCGGTGACGGCGGTCAGGACGGAAGTTCCGTAGACTCCCCACTGGTGAAATGTCTTGAGGTCCGCCTGTATCCCCGCACCCCCGCCGCTGTCGCTGCCTGCGATGGTGAGGGCGACGGGAACCGCTGGTTGGCTGTCCATGGCGACGGGCTGGGCGAGCTGGCTGGACGGAAAGGAACGACGGCTTGATCAGCAAATCTAGGGCACGGCTGCTGCGGCGTCTTGCGGCGCGCCGCATGCGCGAACGCGAGGGTCTGGCGCTGGCCGAAGGTCCCCGGGTCGTCCGCGAGGCGCTCCGGTCTCCCGCCCGGGTCCTATGGACCGTCGTCGGAGCCGAATACGCGGGCTCGGAGCCGGGGCGCGGGGTGCTCGCCGATTGCCGGAACCGAGGTGTGGAGGTGGAGCTTCTGCCCGACCGCGAGGTCACGGAGTTCGCATCCACGGAGAGTCCCCAACCCGTCATCGCCTGCGTGAGCACCCCCTTCGCCGTCCGGCTGCCCCTCTCGCACGGGCGCTACCTGATGCCGCTCGGCGTGCAGATCCCCGGCAACCTCGGGACCCTGATCCGCTCGGCGTGGGCCTTCGGCCTCGACGGCATCGTCGTGCCCGGGGGCACCGTCGACCCGTGGAACCCCAAGGTGGTCAGGGCCTCGGCGGGGGCAGTCTTCCACGTGCCGCAAATCGCCGCGCCGGGCTCGGCCGCAGGCGCGGCCGGCGACGCGATGGCCGGCGTCAACCTCCTGTGCGCCGATCCGGCAGGCGTCCCGGCCGATCAGGTTCCGGAGGTCGGGGCACGGGACTGGGTGCTGGTGGTCGGCAACGAGACCGGCGGGCTTCCGGCGCACATCGTGCGTCGGGCCCGCGCGGTTTCCATTCCGATGCGCCCCGGGGTCGATTCCCTGAACGTCGCGGTGGCGGGCTCGATCCTCATGCACCTCCTCACAAGGCACACTGCGTGAGCGTCGGGTGGCCGGTGGCGCTGGGGGCGCTCGCCGGTGCTGCCGCGGGCTCGTTCGTCAACGTCTGTGCGATGAGGTGGCCGGCGGGCCGGTCGGTCATCTCGCCTCCGTCGCGGTGCACCGGCTGCCGGGCGCGGATCCGGTGGTTCGAGAACGTCCCGGTGGCCGGCTACCTGCTCGTGGGCGGACGCTGCTCCCGTTGCGGTATGCGCCTGAGCGTCCAGTACCCCCTGGTCGAGGTGGCCGCCGCGGTGATCTGGGCGGGGATGGCCGCGCGCTGGGGCGTGACGCCCGAGGCCCTGCGCGGCAGCCTCTTCCTGACGATCCTGCTGGGGATCGCGGTCACCGATGCCCGCACCTACATCATCCCGGACCAGTTCTCGCTGGGGGGCGCGGCGATCGGCCTGGCGCTCGCGCCGCTTCCGGGCGGACCGGACTTTGCGGAGTCGGCCTGGGGCGCGGCGCTGGGGTTCGGCTTGATGTGGCTGATCGCGGTGCTGGGGAAGTTCCTGATGGGCAGGGACGCGATGGGGGGCGGCGACGTCAAGATGATGGCGATGGCGGGCGCGTTCCTGGGGCCGGCGGGCGTCCCGGTGACGCTCTTCGCGGGATCGGTGCTGGGCGCGCTGGTCTTCGGCCCGATCTCGCTCAGGACCGGCAGGCTCGTGCCGTTCGGGATCTTTCTGGCGCTGGGTGCGGGGATCGCGTACACCTGGGGCGATACGATCGTCGCCTGGTACATGGCAACGATCCTGGGCGCGGAGTGATCCCGGGGGTCAGGGGTCGCTGCAGTCCCTCTGAAACCCGCAGTTGAGGCAGACGATCTTGCAGTGCCGCTCCAGCGCCGGGCCGCCGCAGAGTTCGCACGTCCTGTCGGCCAGGTAGCGCCGGCTCAACTCCACGTAGTGGCCCGCGCTGCGCTCGGTCCACGAGGCCGCCCCCTCCCCGAGCGGCCTCACCCGTCCCGGCACGCCGGCCACCAGGCTGCGCGGGGGGACCCGGGCGCCCTCCTTCACCACCGCCCCGGCCGCGATCACGCAGCCCTCTCCCACCTCGGCGCGCTGGAGCACCACGGCGCCCATTCCCACCACCCCGCGGCGTCCGATCCGGCAGCTCTCCATGATGGCGCCGTGCCCCACCGTGACCTCCTCCTCGATTACGGTGGGCCCCTGATCGCTGGTGTGGATGACGGCATTGTCCTGTACGTTGGCCCGCGCCCCGACACGAATGCCGTGCTCGGGGTGATCGCCGCGGAGCACGGCGCCGAACCAGACGCTGGCCTCGCTCCCGATCTCGACATCGCCGATCACCACCGCCGTGGGCGCCAGGAACGCCGACCCCGCGATGCGCGGGCGGCGCCCTTCGAAGGGCACCACGACGGCCATCAGCGCGGTGCGTCGGGCGGGGGACCGCGGCGCAGGCGCGCTTTCAGCACCTGCGTGTCCGTGGCCTCGACGACCTCCACCTGCACGCCGTCGGCCGTGAACGACCGGCCCACCTCGGGAACGTGGCCCAGTTCCTCCAGGATGAATCCGTTCACCGACCGGTGCTCCCCCGCCTGCAACTCGAATCCGAAACGCTCGTTGATCTCCCGGATGTCCGCTGCCCCCAGGGCCAGGATTTCGTCCTCGGCGACCCGCGTGACCGGGTCGACGTCTACGTCGGTCTCATCGACGATCTCCCCGACCAGCTCCTCGAGGACGTCCTCCAGCGTGATCAGCCCGTCCGTGCCCCCGAACTCGTCGGCTACGATCCCCATGTGCATGCGCCGCGCGCGGAATTCGGCGAGCAGCTTGCCCAGCGACAGCGAGCCGGGCACGTACATGGCCTCCCGCGCGAGCTCGCGCAGCGGAGCGTCGTGCCGCCCGGCGACGTACGCGCGGTAGGCGTCGCGGACGTGGAGGATGCCGGTCACGTCGTCGACGCTTTCGCGGTAGACCGGCACGCGCGAGTAGGGGACCTCCTCGAGCTCGGGCAGAACGTCGCCCAGGAGGCGCGAGTCCTGCCAGGCGAGGATGTCCACGCGCGGGGTCATCGCGTCCCAGGCGTTGAGTTCGTCCAGCCGGAAGGCCCGCTCGACCAGGCGGCTCTCCTCGGCCTCCACGATCCCGGCGCCCTCACCGATCTCGAGCGCCTCGCGCACCTGGAGTTCGTCGGCGGAGGCCTCCGAGCGCCCCGACACGCGGCCGAGCAGACGTCCCAGCGCGAAGAACGGGTAGAGAAGGCTGCCCGCGACGCGCGCGGTCGCGCGCAGGGCCGGAGCCGCGGCGAGCGCGAGCCGCACGGGACGGCGCCCGGAGAGGGCGCGGGGCCCCACCTCGCCGGCCAGCAGCACGCAGAGCACGACCACCGGACCACCGATCCACATCCCGCGCGGGCCCCACAGGACAGCGGCGGCCGCCACCCCCGCCGCCGCTGCACCCAGGCTGCAGATGGCGCGCAGAACCCCCAGCGCGGAGGTGCCCGCCTCGCCGGTGCGCAACTCGGCCAGCGCGTCGGCCCCCGCGAAGCCCTCCTCGGCGAGGATGCGCGACCTGGAATCGCCGATCTTCGACACTGCCGAGAGCGTGGCCGTCAGCCCGGCCGCGACGAGCAAGAGCAGGACGAAGGCTGCCGTCAGTCCCGCGATCAGCGCCATGGCGCCCGTCTGTTACAACTCGGAGGTCGGTCGTCGGGTGACGCGTCCTCTAGATCCATTTCTTGCTCTCGCTGAGCAGTTCCCGAATGACATCGCGGGTGGACAGGCCCTCGGCCTCGCCGTCGAAGTTGATGACGATGCGGTGGGCGAGGATCTGCGGCGCGATATCGTGAATGTCCTGCATGGTGGGCGTGGGCGCTCCGCGGAAGACGGCCCGCGCCTTGGCGCCGAGAACCAGGTACTGCGAGGCGCGCGGGCCGGCGCCCCAGCTGATGTACTTCTTGGCCACGGCGGCCTGCTCCTCGCCTCCCGGCCTTGTCGAGCGCGCCAGCCTCACGGCGTAGCTCACGATCGACGGGGGCACCGGCGTGCGCCGCACCAGCTGCTGCAGCTCGATGATCTCGGACCCGTGCACGACCGGCTCGATCGGGATGTCCTGCACCTCCTGGGTCAGCGTCGCGATCCTCTCCTCCTCGTCCCGGCTCGGGTAGTGGATGCGGAGATCGAACATGAAGCGGTCGAGCTGCGCCTCGGGCAGCGGGTAGGTGCCTTCCTGCTCGATCGGGTTCTGCGTGGCGAGCACGAAGAACGGCGGGTCGAGGTGGTAGGTCTTGCCCGCCGCGGTGACGTCCCTCTCCTGCATCGCCTCGAGCAGCGCCGCCTGCGTCTTCGGCGGCGTGCGGTTGATCTCGTCGGCGAGGATGATGTTGGCGAAGATCGGCCCCCGCACGAATCGGAAGACGCGCTCTCCCGTGATCTTGTCCTCCTGGATCACCTCCGTCCCCGTGATGTCCGTGGGCATCAGGTCCGGAGTGAACTGGATGCGGTTGAACTTGAGGTGCAGCGCCTCGGCGAGCGTCGAGATGATCAGCGTCTTGGCGAGCCCGGGCACCCCGACGAGGAGCACGTGGCCGTTGGCCATCATGGCGGTCAGGATGCTGTCGACGATGTGCTGCTGGCCGACGATGCGGCGCTGCACCGCGGTGCGCAATTCCTCGCCGATCTCGCCCGCGCGCCGCAGCAACTGTACGTCGCGGTCGGAAGAGTGCTCGGGCGGTATCTTATAGACATAACCGATCCCACTAGACCGTACAATGTGTAGTATGACGTGAT
>VXQO01000028.1 GCA_009838975.1 Gemmatimonadota bacterium
CGTCGGCAGCGGCAGATGTCTATAAGAGCCCGGTGCGGCGGCGGGCCAGGCGGCTGTGGGCGGGCCGGCGGTGGGAGAGCCGGTCGACGTTACCGGCCGAATCGAACTGGTGAACGACCCCGGCGCCTACGACGCCGAGACGGGCGTGCTCGACCTGTGGATCCGGTTGAAGAACGTGTCGGCCGCTCCGATCGCGGGCCCGATCGAGGTCGAGATCCGGAAGTTCGGGAGCGGGATGGACGACACCTTCGCAGAGTTCGCCCCGGAGATTCTCAACGCGGACAACGGCCTCGGCGGTGGAGGGGCGCGGTTCGTCTACGATGACGCGCTGGGCACCGAGGGCGTGCTCCCGCCGGGCGGCGTCAGCGGCGCGATGCTCTGGCGGTTCCGGCTGGCAGAGCCGATCCGCGTCCCGAATCTCCACGTGTATGTGACCGGGCGGGAGGTTCCCTGACTGCGAGGTGTGGACCACAGACGGGACCCGGCCGTACCTTGGCGTCAGATTGCCGTGGGACACCGGAGGTTGCGATGAAACGTCTGTTCGCTCTGACTCTCTCGTTGGCGCTGGTGACGGTCGTCCCTGCGGCCGCGCAGTCCGGCAAGGTGCGGATCGTCCAGACGAATTCGGCGGGCGACAACGTGCACATCATCGACCCGGCCACCAACGAGGTGGTGCAGGTGATCGAGGGGATCCCGAAGGCGCACGGGGTCGCGGCGGCACCGGACGGGAGTGTGCTCTACTTCAGCAACGAGATCCACCGCACACTCGAGATCGTGCCGACGGACGTCATGGAGGTCGTGGACCGGATCCCGCTGTCCGGGCGGCCGCACAACGTGGCGATCAGCCTGGACGGCCGTAAGGTGTACGTCGCGATCATCCAGGGTTGCAGTTGCGTCGATGTCGTGGATCTGGAGGTGGGCGAGGTCGTCAAGTCGATCCGGACGCTGGGGACCGTGCACAACGTGTTCATGTCGCCGGATGGGCGGCACGTTGCGGCCGGGATGATCGGCGCGCGCACCCTGACCATCATCGACACCTCGATCGACGAGGCGATCTGGTCGCTGCATTTCAGCGGGCGCACCACGGGCGGCTACGCGGACGGCGGCGTTCGGCCCATGGCGTTCGAAACCCATCCGGACGGGTCGACGAATCGCCTGTTCATCCAGATCTCCAACTATCACGGCGTGTATGTGGTGGACTTTGCGCAGCGCAGGGTGGTGCAGAAGCTGGACATGCCGAGTCTGCCGATCTCGCGGGTGACGAACGACGCGCTTCAGGGATCGCCGGGGCACGGCCTCGCGGTATCGCCTGACGGGCGGCAGTTGTGGTCGACGAGCAAGCCGAACGGATACGTCTATGCCTGGTCGCTGCCGGATCTCGAGTACCTGGGGGGTGTCGAAGTCGGCCACATCCCGGACTGGCTGACGATGACGCCCGACAGCCGATACCTGTATGTGGCGAATGCCGGCTCGAACGACGTGTCTGTCGTCGATACGAAAGAGATGAGGGAAGTGGCCCGCATCCCGGTGGGCCAGGTACCGAAGCGGAACAAGACAGTGGTGTTACCGTGAGCCGCGTGGCAGTCATCGCGCTGTTGGCGTCGGTTGTCGGCGCTGGCGAGGTCGCGGGGCAGGCGGCGCTGAGCTTCGAGCGCTACCTCGAGACCGTCGAGCCGATCTTTCTGGTGGACCGTGGTGGGTGGGGGCCCGGGCGCGCTCCCTGCGTCACCTGCCACGCCGAGCAGGGGACGCCCCTGCGGCTACAGCGGCTCCGCGAGACCGCCGAGGGAGAGGTATACTGGTCGGAGGAGGACTCCCGCCGGAATTTCGAAGTCGTCTCGCGCCTCGTCAGGCCCGGCGATCCCGACCGCAGCCGCCTTTTGAGGGAGGCACTCGTACAGTCGGCCGGCGGCGCGGCGATCCATGTGGGCGGCAAGTTCTTCGAGTCGAAGTCGGACCCCGAATGGCGCGCGATGGCCGAATGGGTCGCGGCGGCCGATCCGGTCGAGCCGCCGTCCCTGCCGAGTCTGGACTACGAGTTCTTCCGCGACTGCGTCCAGCGCGTCTACCTCGACAAGCGCCCGGGCGATGTCGAGTGCGTACACTGTCACGAGTCCGGCACGCGCGGCTTCGCCCGGCCCATCCCCGAGGGCCGCGATTTCTGGAACGAGGAGGAAACCGAGCGCAACTTCGCGGTCACACGCCGCTATGTGGAGCCCGGTGAACCCATGATGAGCCGCCTGCTGACGCATCCTCTGGCGCCCGCGGGAGGGGGCGACTACTTCCACGGCGGCCCTCGGCGCTGGGCGTCGACGGAGGATCCCGAGTGGCAAATGCTGGCCGCGTGGGTGCGAGGCGAGACGCCCGCCTGTGTGGTGGGTGAGGGCTATCGCTGACGCGGCCCGAGGCCGCGAAAAACGTTTCAGCTGAACGCCGTGGAGCCGTTTGTCCGCCGACTACCGGCCGAACAAGTACGAGAGGTTGACGATCGGCACACAGCAATGGGAGTCGCCCAAAGCGCCAAAGACTGCAAGCTCCGCGCTCAGGCGATCGCCCATGACGCGGATCCCGCCCAAGAGCCACGCATTCCCGAGGTAGGGAGCGACATGATTCTCCGTGATCAGCTTGATCCGGCGACCGACCTTCAATTCCCCGCCCAGAGACAGCGTCGGCTCGCGCAAGTCGTCACCGCTTCCGGTATACAAGTAGCCGAGTCCCGCGGACAGCGCCTTGTCTTCGTTGCCGAACGTGCCTACACCGTACGCGATGCCTATGAGATCGTCGTCGAGATAGAAAGCAAGCGCGCCGAGCGAGGCCTGTACCTTGGGCCTCTGGATGATCTGCACCCGTGGAGCGACGAAGAACGCCGCGGCTTCGCCGACGAGGACGGCCGCCCCGGCCGCGATGGTGACGCGGTCGGTGAGTCCGATCGCGGCGGACGGTATGACGATCCGATAAACGGGTTCCACATGGATGCCGATGTATGAGTCACCGCGGGCGAGCGTGCGCCCGGTTGCGGTGAAGAACAGTTGCGTGCCCGCCGGGTCCTCCTGCTGGATCACGTGAACGGTGTCGTCCGGCTCGGGGATGTGCGGCGGGGTCCGGGCCTGGCCGAACGCTGAAACCGGAGCCGCAGCGATCGACAGTTGGGCTATCGCCGCGGCGATCCGCAAGCTTCCACGGACCGTCATGACCCGGTGGACCGAACCAGTCGGGCGAGCAGTTCGACGTTCTCGACATGACAACCGTCGTGCCCCGCCTCCACCCCTTCGACTCGCCAGGGCCGGTATCCGTCAGCGCGAAGCTCGACGTCGTAGGTACCGGGACGCTCGCCGCCACCGTAAAGGAACTGGTCGCCGTGCGATTCCATGGTCTCTCGGTATGGACCATCCGTAAGGGTCCCGGTCGGTGGCGAAGCGGGCGGCCCGCCCGTCAGGGAGTCCTCGATGTACCCGACCATACCTTCCCATTGAAGCGGAGCCGTGGCAAGAAGCCTCCCGTAGCACGTTCGAAGCATCTTTGGCGATCCACCCATCGGACGATACATCCCTCAACCTAGTATCTCCGTGACGGACGCAGGGCGAGTATCGTCATGTGAGTGGAATCCGGCCTTGAAGTGCCCGATTGACGGCGTTCTGTTTCCACCACTATCGCCGGATCCTCCCGAAGGTCAACTGACGGAACGGGCAAGATGACCGTATCGAAGCACGCTGCGCCCCCGACCCCTCCGACGCGGCTGGACGCGGACCGGGACAACCGCCTCGCGGCCCGTATCAAGTCCCTGATTCGCGCAGTGCCGGACTTCCCCATCCCCGGGATTCGCTTCCGGGATGTGATGGGACTGGTGGAAGACGCCGATGGTTTCCGGGCGGCGACAGCGGCGCTGGCCCGCCGGTTCCGGGCCGCGGCGCCCGAGGTAGTGGTCGGCATCGAGGCACGCGGCTTCATCTTCGGTGTGCCGGTGGCGCAGGAACTCGGCGTGGGCTTCGTGGCCGTGCGGAAGGCGGGGAAGCTGCCAGGGGAGGTCAGAGGTGTGGACTACGACCTGGAGTACGGGAGCGCGCGGCTGGAGATGCAGGAGGTTGCGCCCGTCAGCGCCGGAACGCGTGTGCTCCTGATCGATGACTTGCTGGCCACCGGAGGAAGCGCTGCTGCTGCGATCGAGTTGATCCGCGGAATGGGAGGGGACGTGGTGGGCGCCGGGTTCGTTGTGGACCTTCCGGAGTTGCCAGGTGCGGAGCGGCTGCGGCAACTCGGGGTGGAGATGTTCGCGCTGTGTGAGTTTTTGGAGGATGAGGAGTGAGAGAACGGCGCGGTGCGGAGGCTACGGCGTAGGAACGGGCTCCTGGCACAATGTCGGTTCGATACCGTCCTCAATCATACTCTCGATATAGAGGCGCTTGGCGTCCTCCAGGTTGTCCAGCGCCTCGTCCGGCGTTATTCCGTGACTCTCACAGCCGGGTAACTCGGTCACGCGGGCAACATAACACGGGGTCCCATTGGTGCAGTCCTCGAGGGTTACGGTCTGCTGGTAGCGGAGGGACAGGTAATGTTGAAGGGTCTTCATCGGTTCTGACTGTGCGCTTCGTCGGTTTTCTGAAGCTGCTCCAGCTCGTTGATGAGCCTGAGTGCGGTGGTAATGTAACCCTTCGGGAGCGAGCGGTGCCGTGCAACAGTGGCCCGAAGCTGGCGATGGGTAGGGTGAGAATAGACTGTATGTTTACTCCCCTGCCGCTTCGTGAAGCCGTAGCTGAGGTAGATACGATCTAGGTCGCGCCATCCCCAGCCATCTTTCGAAGCTGACATACGCTTCCGGAGTTGGGACTACTCCCCTCGCTCAATGAAAAAACCGCCCCCGGGCCACGAACGACGCGTCGCTGCCGTCACTTCGCACAGCGCCGCTGCCGTCACCGGGCAAGCCTGCCACGCCCCTATCGCTACCCGGCGCTCCCAGTTCGGCCAGCCAGTCGTTCAGTGAGGTTATGCGCTCGGCGATGACGTGGATCACGCCGTCGACCTTCTGGACCTTGCCGCGGCACATCATCAGTCGTGAGGTCAGGGTGTCGCGGCGCTGGTTCTCGTAGATGGACGGGAAGACGACCAGGTTGGCGGTGCCGGTCTCGTCTTCCAGGGTGACGAACATGACGATGCCCTTGCCGGGGCGCTGGCGGGTGAGGACGATGCCCGCGACGATCGTTCGGTCGCCGTCGGAGAGCCTTTCGAGATCCTTCGCGGGCAGCACGCCGCGCTCTTTCAGGCGGCCGCGCAGCAGCGCGACGGGATGCTGCTTGAGCGACAGGCCCATGGTGCGGTAGTCCGTGGCCACCTGCTCACCGGTGGACATGGTGGGGAGGGCGGGCTCGGGGCGGATCTCGGCGGTTTGATCGCTGGCGACGCGGACGTTTTTCGCCGATTCGAAGAGCGGCAGCGGCCCTGTCTCGCTGATCGCGCGCACCGCCCAGGCGGCCTGACGGCGGTCAAGCCCCATCGAGTTGAAGGCGTCGGCGCTGGCCAGGCGGGTCAGGACGGCTGTGGGGATCCCCGTTCGTTCCCGGAGGTCGAGGGGCGAGCAGTAGCCGTCGCCTCGAAGCGCGGTGAGCCGGTCGGCGTCCTCTTCCTTGAGGCCGCGGATCTGGCGGAGGCCGAGGCGGAGGGCGGGGG
>VXQO01000018.1 GCA_009838975.1 Gemmatimonadota bacterium
CGCCAAGAGCGCCCCGCCTCCCGCTGAAGCCGAACCCGCGGCCCCCGTCGGCGGCATTTTCACCGACGCGCAGGCCCAGCGGGGCCGCACGACGTTCGACGAGGTCTGCTCCGAGTGCCACACCACGAGCGAGTTCCGCGGCCGGACCTTCCAGCGCGGCTGGGGGCGCCGCACCGTCTACTCGTTCTTCCGCACCGTGCGCTCCACCATGCCCGACGACAATCCCGGCGGACTGGAGGAACAGATCTACCTGGACGTGGTGTCGTACATCCTGAGCATCAACGGGCACGACGGCGGGCCGGCCGAGTTGTCCGCCGACTCGCCGATGCGGGAGGTGCGGATCGCCCCGTCGGAGCCGGGCCGCTGAGCGCGGAGCGGCGGGAGCCCGACGGAGCGTCGCAGGACTCCCGGGCTGCCGGGCGAGCCGGCGGGCCGCCCGCGGTCGACCGCCGAGGTTTCGTCAAGGCAGCTGCGGCCGGTGCCGGGGCGGCACTCTACGGCGCGAGCGCGAGGGCCGCGACGGCGTACGAGCCCGCCACGCGCGCCACCCGCGAGGCCCCCTGGGTGCGCACCCGGCAGACCCCCGACATCGCGGTCGTGGGAGCCGGCGCCTTCGGGGCCTGGACCGCACTCAACCTCCAGCAGTCCGGCGCCCGCGTGGCGCTGATCGACCAGTACGGTCCGGGCAATTCGCGCGCCACATCGGGGGGCGAGACGCGCGGCGTCCGCACCGGTTATGGTGGGCATCCTCACGAACTCCTCTGGACCCGCTGGGCCAGCCGCGCGATCGAGATGTGGCGCGAGTGGGACGAGCGGGGGCAGGAGATCCTGCTGCCCCGCGTGTTCTTCACCACTTCGGACCTGATCATGCGGGACGAGTGGACCGAGTTCATGGAGGACACCCGCAGAAACTGGGACGAACTCGGCATCCGCCACGAGGTAATCGACGCGGACGAGATCCACAGGCGGTGGCCGGTGATCGACGTGACCGACATCGCCGTCGCGCTATGGGAACAGGACGCCGGTGTCGTGCGGGCGCGCCGTGCGATCGAGTCGGTGGCGCAGGTCTTCGAACACGAGGGGGGCCAGGTGCGGATCGGGCACGCCGCGATGGGCAACTCGACCAACCGCAGGCTCAACGCGCTCACACTCCAGCCGGGCGGCGCCGTGTCGGCCGGAACCTATGTGTTCGCGCTTGGACCCTGGTTCCCCAAGGCCTTCCCTGAAGTGATGGGGGAGCGGGTGCGCATACCGATCGGCCATGTCGTGTACTTCCGCACGCCGCCGGGCGACAACCGCTACAGCTATCCGAACCTTCCCAGCTACAACTTCCCCGGGGTGACCGGGTGGCCGGCGCTCGGGGCCGACAACCGCGGTTTCCGGGTGCGCAGGGGTGGGCGCGGACGGGGGGGAGAAGGAGACGACGATCCCGACACCAGCCGCCGCTGGCTGCAGCCCGAGGAGCTGGAACGGCCGCGCGAGTTCGTGGCCGAGCGATTCCCCGGGCTGGCGGAAGCCCCGATCTCCGAGACCCGCGCGTGCCACTACGAGATCTCGACCACGCGCAACTTCTTCTTCGACCACCATCCGGACTTCGACAACGTCTGGTTTGCGGGCGGCGGCTCGGCCGAGGGCTTCAAGTTCGGCCCGGTGATCGGGGAGTACATGGCCGGGCGGGTCCTGGGAACCGAGACCGACCCCGAGCTGATCGAGGCGTTCGGGCTGGGGGAGGAGCCGGAAGAGGGCGAAATCGAGTAGGCAGAGTCGGTTTGCAGGTGATAATCCTTGAAAATCCCTAGTTGACTTGCGGATTGTCAAGGATTATGGTTCTCAATGCTGATCGAACGCCCCACGCCCATCGAACGGATTCGCCGGGCCTTTTCGGTGCACCCGGTCGCCGCGTTGACGGGTCCACGCCAATGCGGCAAGACGACGCTGGCTCGGGAGATCGCGGCCCGCGCACCGCGAAGCACCTATTTCGATCTCGAAGAGGCTGCCAGCCACCGCCGCCTTTCGGCGCCCGAGCATGCACTGGGCCGACTCGAGGGGCTGGTCGTCATCGACGAAGTACAGCGGTTGCCGACTCTCTTCGAAACGGTGCGCGTGCTGGTGGACAGGCCTGGCAACGCGGCGCGCTTCCTCCTGCTCGGAAGTGCGTCGCCAACGCTGATCAGGGGTGTTTCGGAGTCGCTGGCGGGGCGCGTCGGCCTGGTCGACCTGGGAGGCTTCGATCTGGGTGAAGTCGGTCCCGACAGGTGGCGCAGGCTGTGGCTGCGCGGCGGTTTCCCGCGCTCCTACCTCTCGAGTCCGGATGGTTCGGTGATCTGGAGAAGGAACTTCGCGCGGACGTTTCTGGAACGGGACCTGCCGCAGCTTGGAATCACCATACCGGCCGAGAGGCTGCGGCGCTTCTGGACCATGATTGCGCACTACCATGGCCAGACCTGGAACGCGGCCGAGTTCGCCCGCTCGCTCGGCACAAGCGAAGGGACCGCCCGAAACTACCTGGACATCCTCGCCGGGGCCTTCATGGTCCGTTTGTTGCCGCCCTGGTTCGCGAACGTCCGCAAGCGCCAGGTCAAGTCACCCAAAACGTATATCCGCGACACCGGCGTTCTGCACACCCTCCTCGACCTGCAAGACCAGGCGGACGTCACGGGGCATCCCAAGCTCGGCGCGTCGTTCGAGGGCTTCGCCATCGAGCAGCTGCTGTCGGCCTTCGACACGCGGAACGCCTATTTCTGGGGAACGCACGGGGGCGCGGAGCTGGACCTCCTCGTCCGTCACCGCGGCGCACGCTACGGCTTCGAATTCAAGTTTGCGGACGCGCCCGGCCCGACCCGGTCGATGCGGATCGCGCTCAACGATCTTCAACTCGACCACCTCTGCATCGTCTATCCGGGAACTGAGGCCTACAGCCTGGACGACCGGCTTTCGGTACTCCCGGTCTCGCAGGTGCAGCAGAAGGCGCTGGAGTTGATGAGGGCCCGAGGCGGAGGGAGCGCGGCCGCAACATGACGGCGCTCCGTTCCGGCAATAGGTTTCGTCCAGACCGCCCGGACGGATCGGAACCGTCCAGCCGGAGTAATGTCGAATGAGGATATGGAGCAGGACCATGCGCAACCGCCCCTGGAACAACTCGCCCGTTTTCACTCTCGCGCTGGCGCTCTCGGCCCTGGCGGCACCCCCCTCGCTCTCGGGTCAGGGCCAGGCCTTCGCCGGGTTCGACGCCTTCATGGCGCAGGTCATGGACGACTGGCGGATCCCGGGGGTGGCCGTCGGGGTGATTCACGACGGGGAGATCGTGCTGGCGCGGGGCTTCGGCTACCGCGACGTCGAGAACGAGCTGCCGGTGACCGAAAACACGACCATGGCGATCGGCTCCAACAGCAAGTCGTTCACGGTCACGCTCATGGCCATGCTTGTGGACGAGGGCAAGCTCGACTGGGACACGCCGGTGCGCGACTATCTGGCCGACTTCCGGCTCTACGACGAGTTCGCCACCGCCGAGATGACCCCGCGCGACCTGGTCTCGCACCAGTCGGGGCTGCCCCGGCACGACAACGTCTGGTACGCGCGGGCGGCGGCGCGCGAGGAGATCTTCCACAAGCTCCGCTACCTCGAGCCCAACGCGTCGTTCCGCAGCCGCTACCAGTACCAGAACCTGATGTTCATGACGGCGGGCTACCTGACCGAGCGCCTCACCGGACGCGACTGGGACGGCCTCGTCGACGAGCGCATCTTCACTCCGCTGGGCATGGACCGCTCCAACACCTCGGTCGACGATTCACCCGGCTCGGGCGACCATGCGCTCCCCTACATGCTGCGCGACGGCGTCCTGAAGCGGGTTCCCTTCCGGAACATCGACAACGCGGGTCCGGCGGGCTCGATCAACTCGAACGTCGTCGAGATGATGGCCTACATCCAGGCCCACATCGACGGCGGCATCCAGGACGGTCACCGCCTGATCTCGGAGGAGAGCTCCGCCGAGATGCAGCAGCCGCAGTTCGCCATGGAAGGCGACTCGGAGTTCGCCGAAGTCGGCCCCACCAGCTACGGGCTCGGGCTGCGCGTGACCACCTACCGCGGCCACAAGATGGTGCTGCACGGCGGCGGCATCGACGGCTTCATCTCGTCGATGTCCTGGCTGCCCCGCGAGCAGATGGGCGTCATGGTGCTCACGAACCGGTCGGGCGACATGAACCCGGTGCCGCTCATGGTGGCCTACAACGTGTACGACCGGCTGCTGGGGCTGCCCGAGGTCGACTGGAACGCCCGCAACCTGGAGGATCGGCAGGAGCAGGAGGCGCGCGCCGCCGAGTCGGAGCGCGAGATGATGGCCCGGCGGGTCGAGGGAACCAGCCCCGGCCACTCGCTCGACGCCTATGCGGGGACTTATCATCATCCCGGATACGGCACCATGCAGGTGGCCGCGGACGGGAACGGACTCCGCGTCTCGTACGATGGCGTCGCGCTCGATATGGAGCACTTCCACTACGAAGTCTTCAGGATCACTTCGCCGCCCGCCACGGTGCCCGTCACCGGTCTGGTGACCTTCACCACCGACAGTGACGGGCGGGTGAGCAGCGTGGCGATCCCCTTCGAGCCCAACGGAGCCGACATCGTCTTCGACCGCGTGGAGTCGTGACGCAACCCACCGGCAAGTAGCGTCGTAGGTGGTGGACATGAAGGACCTGAGGTTGTGGAAGAGGCCGGCGTCGCGGGGCGCGGCACCGTTGTCACCGAGCGCCGGGTGCGCTCCGGGGCCGGTGCGCCTGCGGGGTGCGGCGATCCCGCTGCTGGGTGCGGCGCTTTTCCTGGCGGCCGCTCCATCGCTGTCCGCGCAGGTCGGGGCGACGCTCCGGGGCGTGGTGCGTTCCGGGATCACGGGAGAGGTGATCGCCGGCGCGGTCGTGCAGATCGTCGGTACCCGGGCGATGACCACCACCGACGATGACGGCCGCTACGCCATCCTGACCGTTCCGATGGGCGAGTCGGTCGTACGCGTCACGCACAGCGACCACGTCGGGCTGGTGGACCGTCTCCACGTGGACAGGGCGGAGGTGATCCGGCACGACTTCGAGATGATGCCCCCCGCCTACGTGCTGGAAGAGGTGGTGGCGCGCGCGATGCGGCGCGTCGAGATCCCCGACAACGCCATCGACGGCAGCGAGCTGGCGCACGGGCGCGGCGTGCGGGAGGTCCTGGCCGGGGTGACCGGGGTCACGCTCTTCCGCACCAGCGGCGCGGTGGGAGCCGGGTACTACCTGCGGATTCGCGGGGCGAAGAGCTTCCACTTCAACCAGCACCCGGTCGTCTTCGTTGACGGCGTGAGGGTGCGGGCGCTGGGTACGGCCGGCGGGCTGGGCGCGCTCGAACTCATCGACCCGGGAACCATCGCACGGATCGAGGTCCTCAAGGGACCGGCCGCCGATGCCAGGTACGGGCCGGATGCGGCGGACGGGGTGGTGCTGATTACGACGCGGAGGGGTGGGGGGCCGTAGGAACAGCGGGGGGGGGGGCCCTGCGGGGCCCCCCCCCCCCACGGGGCCCCCCCCTGAGCGGCCGGGGCGCCCGTTGTGGGGTGGTAAGCGTGGTGTTGGGTTTTTGGGGTGTG
>VXQO01000114.1:0-21372 GCA_009838975.1 Gemmatimonadota bacterium
GCGCTGGAGTTGTGGGGCGGGTGGGCCGCGGACCGCATCGGGCGGGAACGCGTCGTCAACCGCGCGATGGCGGTGAGCGGGCTGTGTTGCCTCGTGATCGGGCTGCTGTTCGGGGAACTGTTCGTCCTGGTAGTGGCGGTTACCCTCGTGTGGGGCTTTTTCGTGGTTGCCGACTCGGCTCAGTTCAGCGCTCTCGTCACCGAGTTCGCTCCACCGGAGGCCGCGGGAACGGCGCTGACGCTGCAGACGTGCACGGGATTCCTGCTCGCCTCGGTCACGGTTCAGGCCTTGCCCGCCGTTCTGGAGGCGGTGGGATGGCGCTGGGCGTTCGCCGTGCTGGCACTGGGGCCGGCCGCGGGGATCTCCGCAATCAGTCGGCTGAGGCGTACTCGCGCCGGATCAGGATAATCCCCCACGTCAGGATTGGCGCGACAAAGACCAGCAGGTAGCCGTACGTCAGCGTGCCGTAGCCGCGTGCAATCAGCGGGGTCAGGCCGAACTGCGAAATCAGCGCCCCAAGAGCCAGGATCGCCACGGCGGCCATGGCACGTGTCCGCGGGGGGAATTCCCGGTCTCTTTCACCGTAGGCCTGGGCAATACGCTGGTTTACGGAGTGGATCATGCCGGCCCCGGTCTCGACCAGTGTTCCGAACAGCATGATTTGGAACAGGATCTGGAAGGTGCGTGAGCCCAGCAGTTCCAGCATGTGGTTCACGGGAACCGCCTCTCCCACGATGTCGGGGTACTCGCCCGCGATGGCTATGAAGAACAGGAGGGCGGGGAGCATCGCCAGCGGCCCCGTAAGAAGTCCCGAGATGAACGTGTCCTTGCGGTTCCGGTGGTGCCGAATGGTGATCAGCACGGCCGGAATGACCGCGAGGTTGTAGCCGGCGTATTCAAACCCGCCGAGGACCCAGCTGCCCTCAGTGATTCCTGAAGTCAGGGAGTCACGGATCTCGGACCCGAACAGCGCGAGGCACCCGATGAAGAAGAGCACATAGACCATGTAGAGCACACCCGACCAGCTTGCGAAGGCCCGCTCGATGGTCTCGTTGCCGCCGAAAACCAGGAGTCCCACCAGAGTCATGATGCCGATAACGCCCACCAGGTAGGGCAAGCCGAACGTTTCCTCAAGGATGGTTCCCGCGGC
Source organism: Gemmatimonadota bacterium (assembly GCA_009838975.1). Lineage (GTDB taxonomy): Bacteria > Gemmatimonadota > Gemmatimonadetes > Longimicrobiales > Gaopeijiaceae > Bin94. The sequence continues at coordinate 1,151 of VXQO01000114.1, forward strand.
CGCAGCTATCACCGCCATGACGATCATCATGAGAGCGATGTAGAGTATCTCGAAGGCCACCCAGAACCTGCCGAGCAGCCGCTGAAAGAAGCTTCGATAGTCGAACGCTCCGAAAACACGCGCAAACTCATAGCTGACGATGCAGACCGCGCTCCAGACCACCGTGGCCAGTCCCATGGCGAGCAGGCCCCCGTAGGGACCATGGGAAAGAAAGTACTCGGCCAGCTCGCGGCCGGTCCCGTACCCTCCGGCGATCACCACGGACTGGAATACGAAACCGGGCAACAGGTAGCGGCGCAGCGTGTCCACTCTGGGGGTCTCCTGGGCTGTTGGTGCGTGTGGGCGTGAACTTGGGGCTACCGCCGTCCTTCCGCCACTCCCTTCGGGGCCACCAGCAGCTCGGCGCCGGAGAGCCCCCAGTCCACCAGGAGCGCGAGCACCGCGGCCGGGACCGCGCCCGAGAGGATCATCACGGGGTCGGACAGTGCCAACCCGGCCACGATGGGGTCGCCGAGTCCGCCGGCCCCGATGAAGGCGGCGAGGGTGGCGGTGCCGACGTTGATGACCGCCGCCGTGCGGATTCCGGCCATGATGACCGGTGCCGCCAGTGGAAGACGGATGCGAGCCAGCAGCTGCCATTCGGTCATGCCGAGGGCGCGCCCCGCTTCCACGGCGTTCGGTGCCGCCTCGATGATTCCGGTGTATGTGTTGCGGAGGATCGGCAGCAGGGAATAGAGGAAGAGCGCCACCACGGCCGGAACCGCGCCAATGCCGAAAACCGGGATCATGAACGCAAGCAGGGCGATACTGGGGATGGTCTGCAGGATGCCCGCGACCCGCAGGGTGGTGCCGGCCAACGCCCTGCGGCGCTCGAGGACGACGCCGGTGGGCACGGCGACGACCATCGCCGCGCCAAGTGAGGCGACCACCAGGAGCAGGTGACGGAACACCTGCCGAACGAGTTCGCTCCTGTTCTCCCACATTCGGCGCGGCAGAGCGCTGAGCACCGGCCTCTCGGCGTCGCGCACAGCGGCACCGGATGACTCGCTCGCCTCTTCGACCGAACCTCCACCCAGTCCGACCTCAGCCAGGAGTTCGGCTGCCACTTCGGCGACGGGCCTGCCCTCGACTTCGACCCGCTCGTTGGCGCGGCGCATCGCTGCGACATCGATCCTGCCTCCAAGACGCGTCAGCACCAGGATCGCCTCCGGGCGCTCCTGCATAAAGGCGCGGCTCGCGAGCGGCGCGGCGTCGTACGGGGGAAAGAAGCCACGGTCGTCCGCCAGGACGGTCAGGTCGTACCGCGAGATCGCGCCGTCCGTCGAATAGGCGTCGATCACGTCGACGGCGCCCTCCTCGATCGCCTGGTACTTGACCGCCTGGAGCAGGCTGCGCGTCTCGCGGAACTCGATTCCGTACGCGGTCGCGAGTCCGTCCAGGCCGTCGTCGCGACCGATGAAGTCGGGAGAGAAGCCGCCTACCAGGTCCGAAGCGATCGCGGTGAGTCCCGAGAGCGCCCGCACCCCCAGGGAGTCCGCCGCTTCCCGGCGCATCGCGATCGCGTAGGTGTTCTCGAAGCCGAGAGGGGGAAGCCAGCGAATCCCCCAGCGCGTCTCGTACTCCTCGCTGACCCGCCCGAAGACCGCGGCCGATCCTCCGGACGCCGTCTGCCCGAGAACCGCGGCCAGCCCCGTGCCGGTGTACTCCGGATAGACGTCGATTTCGCCGGCGATCATGGCCTGCATCAGCAGTTCGGTCATTCCGAATCCCGGGCGCCGTTCCACGGCGAATCCGTTGGCCTCGAGGAACTGGGCGAACACCTCGGCGAGCAGATAGGATTCGGCGAACGGCTTGGAGGCGACCAGAATCGGTCGGTCGCGATCCTGGGCGTCCAGCGGCACGACCGCTGCCGACAGGGCACACAGGGCGAGCGCCCAGCTCACTCGGGCCGCGGCCGCACGCAGACCGCTCACAACGTCACTCCGGATTTTTCCAGCAACTCGGCAGCGTACCCGGTAGCCCTGTCGACAAGCTCGCCAGCCGGGACCTGCAGGACGATCCTGCCTTCCCGCATCACCGCGACGTGCGTGGCCACCCGGAGCGCCTCGGCCATGTCGTGAGTGACGAAGCAGGCGGTCATTCCAGCGGACTCGCGCAGGCCGATGAACGTATCCTGCGCCTCGGTGCGGGTGATGGCATCGAGCGCCGCGAAAGGTTCGTCCATGAGAAGTATGTCCGGACCGGCCGCAATGGCACGGGCGATTGCCACGCGCTGCTGCTGGCCGCCGGACAGTTCGCGCGGATAGCGGGAGCCGAATTCCCCGGGCTCGAGGCCGGCGGCGCCCAGCGCCCGGCGTCCGCAATCGGACGCGTCCGGACGACCGAGCAGGCCCGGAACCAGCGATGCGTTCGCGAGACACGTCCAATGCGGAATGAGACCGCCGTCCTGCTGCACATACCCGATGGATCGGCGCAGCCGCACGGCATCCTGCCTGTCGACCGGCTCTCCACGCACGAGCACTCTGCCGCCATCGAGCCGGGTGAGCCGGTTGATGGCACGCAGCAGGGTGGTCTTTCCCGAGCCGCTGCCCCCGACCAGAGCCAGACAATCTCCCGCTTCAACACTGATCGAGACGCCGTCGAGCGCCAGCGTCGCCTCGTATCGCTTGACCCCCTCCTCGACGCTGATCAGGGCCACGAAGCGCCCTCGCGCAGTGCCCGCACCAATACTCGATCGTCCACGTTGCCTCCGGTGACCACCGCCACCACCTTCTCGCCCGCTGCCACGGGTATGCGACCGTGCATGATCGCAGCCACCGCCGCCGCTCCGGAAGGCTCCACCACGAGTTTGGCGCGTGTGATCAACAGGTGCATCGCGGAGAGGATCTCCTCGTCGGAAACGATCACCACGTCTTCGACGAAATCGGCGACATAGCGGTAGTTCAGCTGGCCGGCCATCGGTGCGGCGAGTCCGTCGGCGATCGTATCGACACTGTCGAGTCGCGCCGCGGACCCTTCGTCCAGACTGCGCCGCATCGCGGCGGCACCCGACGGTTCGACTCCGAATACACGCCAGCTCGCGGAACCCGTCCCCAGCCGGCCCGTTGCGGCGAGCGCGCCCGCGATTCCCGCGATCTGACCGCCTCCCCCGATCGGGACCACGATCGTGGCGGGTCCGTCCACATCTTCGGCGATCTCCAGCCCTGTGGACCCATGGCCCGCAATGACCTCGGGGGCGTCGAAGGGGTGGAGGAACACCAGCCCCTCGTCTTCGGCGCGCCGGCGGGCCTCGGCAAACGCCTGCATCGCGTTCCCATGCAGGATCACCTCAGCCCCATAGCCTCTTGTCGCTTCCACCTTGATTCGCGCGGCCCCTTCAGGCATGACGACGACGGACCTTGTGCGACTGCTCCGGGCGGCCCACGCGACCGCTTGGGCGTGATTGCCGGCGGAGATCGTAATCACGCCCCGGGAGAGCTCGGACGCCCCGAGAGACGCGACCGCGTTGAGCGCGCCACGAACCTTGAACGACCCCGTCTTCTGGAGGTTCTCACACTTCAGCCAGACCTCGGCCCCGGTCGTTGCTCCGAGGGTCCGGAAAGACAGGAGGGGGGTGCGGTGCAGATGGGGTGTCACACGCCTCCGCGCGGCCTCGAAGTCCTCGGGCGCGCACATGGTCAACCCGGGCACTTCGACGCGAGACTCCGGGTCACTCAAAAATCCCCTCTCCAAGGTTGCCATACCCACGCTCCCATCCCCACTATTCGGGGCGGTCGACCCCGTAACCGGCAAGAGTTGCATCCGCCGGGTGTTGATTCCCAATGCGAGGATGGAGTTTCATGGACTTGAGATCAAGGCTCTCCACAATCCTGTGGATCGCGGCGGCAGCAATGATTCCGTCAGCTCCGATTCACGCGCAGCAGGGCACCATCGCCGGTCAGGTTACCGACGCCGAGACGGGAGAACCCATCGCCGGCGCCGCGGTGGAGGCGCTCGGACAGGGTGGACCCCAGGGCACGAACGACGCGGGCCGCTTCTCCCTTTCCGTGCCGCCGGGAACCCATTCGGTGGTGGTGACGTTCATCGGCCACGAGACGGCACGTGTCGACGGCGTCAGCGTCGGAGCCGGCGAGACGACGCAACTGGCGATTTCCATGCGTTCGCAGGCGCTGGTGCTCAACCCCATCGTCATCACGGCCTCGCGGCGCCAGGAGAAGGCGCTCGACGCGCCGGCCTCCATCACCACCGTTTCTTCCGCCGAGGTCGCCCGAAACGCCGCCACCTCGGTCGCCGATCATGTCAGGACCGTCGTCGGCGTCGACGCCGCCCAGACCGGGATCGCTTCGGGCACCCTGGTGGCGCGCGGCTTCAACAACGTCTTCTCGGGTGCAATGTTGACGATCATCGACAACCGTTACGCCCGGGTGCCGTCGTTGCGATTCAATGCCTACTCCCTGTTCCCCACCAACGACCTCGACATCGACCGCATCGAGGTGTCGCTGGGGCCGGGCGCGGCCCTTTACGGACCCAACGCCTCGAACGGGGTGATGCACATCATCACGTCCTCGCCGATCGACCGGCAGGGCACGACGATCTCGCTGGCCGGCGGGGAGCGCTCGCTCTTCCATGGACAATTCCGCTCCGCCCACTCCCCCTCCCGGAGTTTCGGGTTGCAGGTCTCCGGCCAATACCAGCGTGGGAACGACTGGGAATACGATGACCCGGCGGAGGCGCAGGCCCGCATGGCCGGATGCGCCATCTGCTCCCGGGAATACGATTCGGAGCGCTACTCCGCCAACGCCCGCCTCGACTTCCGGTTCGCCGGGGACGGGTCCTTCATCCTGAACGGCGGAACCAGCACGCTCGCGAAGGGCGTGGACATGACCGGAATCGGGGCCTTTCAGGTGAAGAACTGGGGGTACAACTTCGCCCAGGCCCGCCTGTCGAAGGGCCGGCTCTTCGCCCAGGGCTTCCTCAACGTCACCGATTCCGGGGGTGATCCCAACGCTCCGGCCCAGGACGGCACCTTCGGCCTCCGCACCGGCGCCGCAGTCGTGGACCGGTCACGCACCATGGCGGCCCAGTTCCAGTACGGCTTCGACGCGGGGCCCTGGCAGAGCTTCACCTACGGTGTCGACTGGCAGCGGACCGACCCGCGGACCGGGGGGACGATCTTCGGGAGGAACGAAGACGACGACATCATCACCGAGATCGGCACCTACCTGCATTCCGAGACCTCGCTCGGCGACAAACTGGATCTCGTCACCGCGATCCGGATCGACGACCACAACCGACTGACCGATGTCAACATTTCGCCCCGGGCGGCACTGGCGCTGAAGCCGACCGAGAACCAGAACTTCCGCATCACCTACAACCGGGCTTTTGCGACTCCCACCACCACCAACCTCTTCCTGGACATCATCGCGGCCCAGATTCCGCTCTCTCCGTTGCCTATCGCGTACAACATCCGCGCGCTCGGGGTGCCCTCCGGCGGCTTCACCTTCAGCGCCCAGTGCCCTGGCGGGCTCATGGGGTACTGCATGCGCTCGCCCTTCGTGCCGGGCCAGGCCCTTCCGGCGAACGCCGCGGCGCTGTGGGCGGGACTGCTCGAGCTGCTGCCCTCGATTCTCCCCCCCGACTTCGCGCCTTTCGCCGGTACCCTGCAGAGCCTTCTGCAGAATCCCGGCGCGCTGCCCGGCGATCCCTCGATCGGCACCGTATTGCGCAGGCTGGACCAGGCGGCCACCGATCCTTCCATGGCGTTCCCGATCGACACATCGCCCGTGGAGAGCATCGCCGATCTCACCTCGACCATCAACAACACCTACGAGGTCGGATACAAGGGCCTGATCAACGATCGCGTGCTGCTGGCCGCCGATGTGTACTTCAGTCGGGTGGAGAACTTCGTCGGCCCGCTCCGCGTCGTCACCCCGAACGTCTTCTTCGACCCCGAGAGCACCACGGCCTTCGTCGTCCATCGCCTGGCGCCGCTCATCCAGGCCGGTCTGGTGACCCTGGAGCAGATCAGGCCGATCGTCGAGGGAGTCGCTCAACTCCCCCTCGGCACCGTCGTGCCCGACCAGGTCGACAGCCCCGACCTCCTGGTCACCTATCGCAACTTTGGCGAGGTCGACTTCTGGGGAGCGGATTTTTCCGCGCAGATCCTGGCGTCGGACCGGGTGAGAATCAACGCGAACTACTCGTTCCAGAGCGACGAGTGCTTCGACTTCAACGGCGACGGCAACTGCACCAGTTCGGACGACATCGCGCTCAACGCACCCAATCACAAGGGCTCGCTCGGACTCACCTTCGACGACCAGGTCTCGGGCTTCACGGCACAGGGACGGTTCCGCTTCACGGACGGCTTCCCCATGAACTCCGGCGTCTACATCGGGGCCGTGGGCGGCTACTCCGTCGTGGACGCTTCAGTGGGGTACCGGTTGCCCTTCCAGCCCAGCACGCACGTGTCGCTGACCGCGAACAACTTCCTCAACAACCTGCACCGCGAGTTCGTGGGAGCTCCGGAGGTGGGCAGGCTGCTCCTCTTGCGCGTGCGGTACGACTTCTGACGGGGGAGCGACCCACGCAGGGGCGGGCGCCATCGGCTCGTCCACAGCACCGGGGGAGCCGTTAGGCCGATGGCACCAACAGGCAAGCGCCGACGGCAGGCCGCGATCCTGGCGATCGTGCGGGAGCAGAGGGTGTCCCATCAGGCGGCTCTCCGCGAGTTGCTGTCCGCGCAGGGAATCCCCGTGACGCAGCCTACGCTGTCGCGCGACATCAGGGATCTTCGTCTGGTGAAGGTGACGGGGGCAGGGGGAAGGTCGTACTACACCTTGCCGGACGAGTGGGAGCACGTACCACCGCTCGACACCGTTGTGCCTGCATTGTTCGTGTCGGTCGAGACGGTGGGGAACCTGGCCGTGGTGCGGACGCTGAACGGCGCCGCACAGGCGATCGCCTCCGGGATCGACTGGGAGGAGTACGATGGCCTCGCGGGCACGATCGCCGGCGATGACACGGTTCTGATCATCCTGCGCAGCCCCGAGGCGGCGGAGGCGGTGGCGGTGGAGTTGCGCGCGCTCGCGGAGCGCCATTCCGGATAGCGCCCCGGTCCCCGGTCTGTGCCGGCCCTGCTCGGCGGCTTCTCCACGTGGCGCGCGACTTGCCCTCTTGGAAAGCCGCGGCTTGCCCCAGAGAGCCAAAATGCATATTATTTCACATTAGCTGTATTTTTCCTTACCGAATACAAAGAAATTGCACGGTTCAGTGACCGAGAGCGGTCGGCGGGACCGGGACGCACCAGAAGCGGTTGTCAGGTACGGCCTTGGCGGGAGACGTACGGACCGCGCGTTCCGGCCCGCCGCCTTTTCCGCCGACGGGCGCGGACCGACCGCAATCAGGCAGGGAGACGGAATCATGAAGATCGTACTCGGATACTCCGGGGGCCTCGACACCTCCGTCATCGTATCGTGGCTTCGCGAGAACTACGGCGCCGACGTCATCTGCATGGCGGCCGACGTGGGTCAGCGCGGCGGGGTGGACAAGCTGGCCGCCAAGGCCTTCGCGACCGGGGCGTCGGCCTTCTTCGGCGAGGACCTGAAGGAGGAGTTCGTCACGGACTACGCCTTCCCCGTCCTGCGGGCGGGCGCGGTGTACAGCCGCAAGTACCTGCTGGGCACGGCGATGGCACGCCCCCTGATTTCGCGCAGAATGGTGGAGGTCGCCCGCCGGACCGGCGCCGACGTGCTCGCGCACGGCTGCACGGGGAAGGGCAACGACCAGCTCCGCTTCGAGGTCTCCTTCGCGGCCCTCGCACCCGACCTGAAGGTGATCGCGCCCTGGCGCGAGTGGGACATCGACTCCCGTGAAGATGCATTGGCCTACGCACGCCAGCGTGGCATCTGCCTCGACGGCATCGACCAGGAGAAGCTGTATTCGCGGGACGAGAATCTCTGGCACATCAGCCACGAGGGAGGCCCGCTCGAGGATCCCGCCAACGCCCCCGGACGCGACGTCTATGTCTGGACGGCCGACCCGATGGATGCACCCGACACCCCCCACGAGGTGGATGTGGGCTTCGATGGCGGGGTGCCGGTCACGATCGACGGGCGGGCTCTCTCCCCGATGGCGCTCCTGAAGGAGCTCAACGAGGTGGGGTCCGCGCACGGCGTGGGACGCGCCGACGTCATCGAGGACCGGGTGGTCGGGATCAAGTCCCGGGGCGTATACGAGACTCCGGGAGGTACGATCCTGCTGACCGCGCTCCAGGAGCTGGAACAGCTGGTGCTGTCCCGGCGCTGCCTCGGTTTGAAGGACGAGCTGGCGCCGCGCTATGCGGACCTGGTCTACGAGGGACGGTGGTGGACCCCGGAGCGGGAGGCCCTGGACGCGATGGTCGACAGCATGATGAAGCACGTCAGCGGCACCGTCCGGCTGCGCCTCTTCAAGGGGCATGCCTCGGTGCTGTCCCGGAAAGCCCCCGAGTCGCTCTACGACCTCGACCTCGCGTCCTTCAGCGCCAGCGAGGGCTACGCGCACTCGGATTCGTCGGGCTTCGTGAAGCTGTTCAGCCTTCCGCAGCGGGCGCTGGCGGTGCAGCGGCAAATGGCGCATCGTTCCTCGAAGGTGAATCCCCCGAGTCACAAGCCTGCCGCAATGGCCTTCTCCGCCACGAACACCGACTGACGCAAACCGATTGGGAAACGACATGCGATCTGCTGAAGGCGGATCGGGTCACTCGCTGTGGGGCGGACGCTTCGACGACGGCCTCTCGGGCGAAATGGAGGCGCTGAACCGTTCCCTCGACGTGGACTGGCGGCTTTGGCGGCACGATATCCAAGGCAGCCGCGCGTGGGCGCGGGGGCTCGCAAGGGCGGGAATCCTGTCGGAGGCCGAGGCGAGCGACATCGACCGGGGACTGGCCGAGGTCGGCGCCCTCCTGGAGGAACAGCCCGGTCCCGCGGCGTTCGCCGACGAGGATATCCACACCGTGGTGGAGCGCCTTCTTACCGAGAGGGTCGGGCCCGTGGGCGGCAAGCTGCACTCGGGACGCTCGCGCAACGACCAGGTCGCGACCGACTTCCGCCTCTGGGGCAAGGAGGCGATTGACGGGCTGTGCGGCCACCTGGCCGCGCTGGTCGAAGCCCTGGCCGCCAGGGCGCGGGAGTCTGCCGGCGTCGTCATGCCCGGGTACACGCATCTCCAGCAGGCCCAGCCCGTGCCGGTCGGGCACTGGCTGCTGTCGCGCGCATGGCCGCTGGTGCGCGACATCGAGCAGCTGCGCTTCGTGTACCGCGAGTGCGACGTGCTGCCCCTGGGATCGGGAGCGATCGCCGGCTGCCCCTTCACCATCGACCGGGGGCAGCTCGCCGCCGACCTCGGGTTCAGCCGCGTCTCCGAGAACTCCATGGACGCCGTGTCCGACCGCGACTGGGCGGCGAGGCTCGTCTTCGGCGCCGCCATGACGGGGGTGCACCTATCCCAACTCGCCGAGGACCTGGTGCTGTTCTCGACCACCGAGTTCGGCTTCGTGCGATTGGGCGACGGATTCACCACGGGTTCCTCGCTGATGCCGCAGAAGCGCAATCCCGACGTCGCCGAACTCACCCGCGGCAAATCGGGGCGGCTCGTGGGGAACCTGGCGGCGATGCTCACCGTGCTGAAGGGGCTGCCGACGGGCTACAACCGCGACCTCCAGGAGGACAAGGAGGCCGTCTTCGATTCGGTGGACACCCTGAGGCTCGTCGTGCCGGCCATAACCGGCGCGGTGAGCGGCATGGCCGTGGTGCGCCCCCGCATCCGGGAAGCGCTCCACGCCGAGATGCTGGCCACCGACCTGGCCGATCACCTCGTGAGGTGCGGCGTGCCCTTCCGCGAGAGCCACCACATCGCGGGAGCGCTGGTGCGCATGGCCGAGGAGTCCGGCAGGGAACTGAGCGCCCTGACGCTGGATGAGATGCGGTCCGTGCACCCCGGCTTCGGCGAGGATGTCTACCGGATATTCGACCCCGCCGCCTCGGTGGAATCGCGTGCGGTGCGCGGCGGCACGTCCGCACGCGCGGTCCAGACCCAGCTCGACGCGCTCGCGAGGGCGCTGTCGAGCGCGAGCGGCACCGCCTGACCCGGGAGCGGCGCGCCTACAGCGTCCGGCCGGCCGCCTCCGCGAACACCTTCAGGTCGCGCATCAGCCCGGCGAAGCCGCCGAAGGTGAGCGACTGGTCGCCGTCCGAGACCGCGGTCTCGGGATCGGGATGGACTTCGACGATGAGGCCGTCGGCACCTGCGGCCACCGCCGCGAAGCTCAACGGAGCCACCAGGTCGCGCCGCCCACCGGCGTGGGAGGGATCCGCGATGACGGGCAGGTGCGTCTCCATCTTGAGCCAGGGGATCGCGGCGAGGTCGAAGGTGTTGCGCGTCTCCGCGCCGAAGGTGCGGATGCCCCGCTCGCACAGGACGACCTGCATGTTGCCCTTGCTCATCACGTACTCGGCCGCGAGGAGCAGATCCTTGAGCGTCGCGGACATGCCCCGCTTGAGGAGTACGGGCCGCTGCAGCTGCCCGACTTCGCGCAGCAGGGAGAAGTTCTGCATGTTCCGCGTCCCGATCTGCAGCATGTCGACGTAGCCGGCGATGAGTTCGGCGTCCCTCGGGTCGAGGACCTCGGTCACCACGGGAAGCCCTGTTTCGTCGCGTACCCGGGCCAGAATGCGCAACCCCTCCTCCTTGAGGCCGTCGAAGGAATAGGGAGACGTTCTCGGCTTGAAGGCGCCGCCGCGCAGCAGAGCGGCGCCCTCCTTCACCACCGCATGCCCCGTCGTTTTCATCATGCCCTCGTTTTCGACCGAGCAGGGACCCGCGGCGACCAGGCACGCGCTGCCCCCGAAGGTGCGGTCGCCGACCTGTACGCGACTGGTCCTGTCGGCAGCGAAGTCCCGCGCGGCGAGCTTATACGGGCGCATGACGGGGTGCACGGAATCGACGCCCGGGATCGACAGCATGGACATGTGGCTGAGACGTGCTTCGTCGCCGATGCAGCCGACGATCGTGCGGGTCTCGCCGATCGAGATGTGTGTGCGCAGCCCGAGCGCTTCCACTCGTTCCCGGATGTGGTCGAGCTCGTCCGGGGTGATGCCCTTCCTGGCGACTATGATCATGGTGTTCGGTGTTTCGTTGAGTTGGCGGCGGGATGGCGCGGATCCTGGGTGAATGCCGGAGACCGCACCGGTGGAGGGTCGGTTCGGAAGATGGCGAATTACGTCGCGCGGCAAAACGGCCAACTGGTGACCCGGCCTGCGACCGGGTAGATTTGCCGGCGTGGCAAGGAACCCGATCCCCGAACCCTCCGCGAATCCTTGGTCCGATCCTCGGTTGAAGAGTTGAAGAGCGAGGCGGGGCGAAAGGCGGCCGCGAGCGTCACCTCGGGGATGCGCCTGGGCCTCGGGACCGGGTCCACCGTCGCCCATTTCCTCGAGCACCTCGGCGCACGGCTCGCGTGTGGCGCACTGACGGATCTGGCGGGTGTGCCCACCTCGATCCGGACGGAGAAGGCCGCCAGCGCGCTGCGGATCCCCCTGGGCAGCCTGAGCGAACTCGCGCCCCTTGACCTTGCGGTCGACGGTGCCGACGAGGTGGATCCCGGGTTGAATCTCATCAAGGGACTGGGCGGGGCGCTGCTGCGCGAGAAGATGGTGGCGCAGGCGTCGAGGCGGTTCATCGCCATCGTTGACGACACCAAGCTCGTGGACCGTCTGGGGGAACGGGCGCCGGTGCCGGTGGAGGTCGTGCCCTTCGAGTTCGAGAGCCACCTGGGCTGGTTCGCGGCAATGGGGGCCGAGCCGAAGCTGCGTGAGGGACGCGGAGGCGATGCCTACCGGACGGACAACGGCAATGTGATCATCGATTGCCTCTTCACCGGGGGGATCCCCGATCCGGCGGCCCTGGACCGGCGGCTGGCACGCAGGGCCGGGGTGGTCGAATCGGGGCTGTTTCTGGGCGTCGCCGAAGAAGCCATCGTTGCGGGGGCCGACGGAGTGCGGCGCCTGAAGCGCGCGCGGGGGTCGACGTGACCGGAGGAGCCGGCCGGATCAGGATCGCGCCGTCGCTGCTGAGTTGCCGCTTCGCGGAGCTGGGCCGCGAGGTGCGGGAGGTCGACAAGGCGGGTGCCGAGTGGATCCACGTGGACGTGATGGACGGACATTTCGTGCCGAACATCACCATTGGGCCGCTGATCGCGGACGCGGTGCGGGGCGTGACGAGCCGCACGGTGGACGTGCACCTCATGATCGAGCGGCCTGAACGGTATGTCGCCGACTTCGCGGAGGCCGGCGCGGACGTGATCACCGTCCACGCGGAAGCCTCCGTGCACCTCCACCGCACGCTGGACATGATCCGCGGGCTGGGGAAGCGTGCAGGCGTGGCGCTGAACCCGTCCACGCCGCTGTCCGCCATCGAGGAGGTTATCGACGGGATCGACCTGCTGCTGATCATGACCGTCAACCCGGGCTTCGGCGGTCAGGCGTTCATCCCGCAGTCGGTGGACAAGGTCGCACGGGCCAGGGCGCTGATCGAGTCGCGGCGGCCGGGCGCGATCGAACTGCAGGTCGACGGCGGGGTGGACAGGAGTACTGCGCCGATGCTGGTGCGCGCGGGAGCCACCGTTCTCGTCGCCGGGTCGGCGATCTTCGGCCACCCGGGGGGCGGTGCGGCCGGGGTCCACGCCATCCGAGCGGCGGTGGAAGGGGTTTCATGGAAGGGAGGAGGAGGCTGAACCGTGCCGAAGTTCGTGCATGAGTGCGAGGTCCCGTTCGCGGTGGACGAGGTGTTCGCGTGGCATACGCGGCCTGGCGCCCTGGAGCGTCTTCTGCCGCCCTGGGAGGATGTCAGGGTCGTGTCGCGCGAGGGGGACATCGACGATGGCGGGGTGGTTCAGATGCGGGCCCGTCGCGGCCCCCTCAAGGCCAGCTTCAAGGTCCGGCACACGGCCTTCGAGCGCGACCGGCTGTTCCGGGACGAACAGGTGTCCGGGCCGCTGGAGTCGTGGGTGCACGACCACGAATTCGAGCCGCGCGGGGCCGGCGCCACGCTGTTGCGTGACCGGATCGTGTGGGAGCCGCCGCTCGGAGCCGCGGCGAACGTCTTCACGCGCGGGGTCATCGAGGCCGAGCTGAAGCGGTTCTTCGCCTTCCGCGGCAGGCGGATCGTGCTGGACATGGCGCGCCACGCGGCCTACCGCGGGCCGCGCCTACGCGTCGCGGTGACGGGTGCCAGCGGATTCGTCGGGTCGGCGCTGTGCCACTTCCTCACCACGGGAGGGCACGAGGTGCTGCCGATCGTGCGCCGCAAACCGAACCGCGATCGTGGCGAGATCTACTGTGACCCGATGGAGCGCCGGATCGAGGGTCAGCGGCTGGAGGGCATCGACGCGCTGGTGCACCTGGCGGGAGAGAGCCTGTCGCGGGGCCGGTGGACACCGGCGAAGAAAAAGGCGATCTGGAAGAGCAGGATCGAGGGCACGCGCCTTGTCGTGGCCGCCCTCAGCCGGCTGCACCGGCCCCCGGGCGTTTTCGTCTCGTCGTCGGCGATCGGGTTCTACGGCAACCGCGGGACGGAGCGGCTGACCGAAACCAGCAGCGCTGGCAAGGGGTTCCTCGCCGACCTATGCCGCGAATGGGAGAGCGAGGCGGCCAGGGCGCGCCGCGCCGGCGTCCGGGTCGTGCAGTTGCGCACGGGACTGGCCCTGAGCCCGACCGGCGGTGCGCTCGGCACCATGCTCCTGCCCTTCAAGATGGGGATCGGCGGCCGCCTCGGCAGCGGCAGGCAGTATGTGAGCTGGATCGACCATGACGACCTGGTCGCGCTCATCTTCCACGCGATCACGACACCGTCACTGAACGGGCCGGTCAACGCCACCGCCCCCCATCCGGTCCCCAACGCCACCTTCACCACGATCCTCGGCCGGTGCTTGCGGCGCCCCACGCTGCTTCCCGTGCCGTCGCTCGCGGTGAAGGGGATGTTCGGCGAAATGGGAACGGCGCTGCTGCTCGAAGGCGCCCGCGTCATTCCCGACGCCGCCGTGCGGAGCGGCTTCCGCTTCGACTTCGAGGGCCTGCGCGAATCGCTGGCGTATCAACTGGGCCAGTCCGGGGCCGCCCGGCGGACGGGCTGAGCGTGGCTCCCACCCGACCCCGCCTGTCGCGCGCCGACCTCGCCGCCGACCCGATCGAACAGTTCGCGCAATGGTTCGCCGACGCGGAGGCCGAGCCCGGCATCGTCTTCGCCGAAGCCGTCTGCCTCTCCACCCTCGGGCCGAACGAGACACCCGAAGGGCGCATGGTCCTCCTCAAGCACTTCGACGAGCACGGCTTCGTCTTCTACACCAACCTCGAATCGGGCAAGGGACGATCGCTCGCCGCCCACCCGAAGGCGGGGATGACCGTCTACTGGCAGCCGCTCGACCGCCAGGTGCGCATACGCGGCCCCGTCGAGGCGGTGTCGAGCGAGGCGGCGGACGCGTACTTCGCAACCCGCCCGCGCGGCAGCAGGCTCGGGGCGTGGGCGTCGGACCAGAGCCGCGACCTGGATACCCGCGCGGCGCTTGAGGAGCGGCTGCGCGCCGTGGAGGAGCGCTTCGCCGGCGGCGACGTGCCCAGGCCGCCGCACTGGTCGGGCTACCGCATCGTCCCGGACGCGATCGAGTTCTGGCAGGAGGGCGCGTCGCGGCTCCACGACCGCTTCGTGTACGAGCGGGACGACGCCGGGGCGTGGGTGCGGCGGCGCCTCTACCCCTGAAGCGCGGCGACCGCGGCCAGGCACGACGCGTTCCCGCGCCCGAGGCCCCGACCCTCTACTCGCGCAGCGCGGATTCGCCCAGCACCGTGTCCAGCGTCTCCACCAGAAGGACCGCGTCGCCCTCTTCAAACACCAGGGGAGGCTTGATCTTGATCACGTTGTGGTCCGGGCCGTCCACGCTCAGCAACACCGCCCGCTCGCGCGCCCGGTTGACCAGGTAAGTGCACGCTTCGGCAAACGGCTCCCGCGTCTCGCGGTCGCGCACCAGCTCGATGCCGAGGAACAGCCCGCGCCCCCGCACGTCGCCGACGACCGGGTGGCGCTCCGCCAGCGCACGCAGCTCCCGCAGCAGCCCGTTGCCGACCTCGCGTGCATGGCTCTGCAGCCCCCGGTCGCGGATCTCGGCCAGAACCGCCCGCGCCGCCGCGCACGAAACGGGATTGCCCCCGAAGGTGCTGAAGTACTCCATCCCGTTCGCGAAGGAGTCGGCGATCTCGCGGGTCGTGACCACGGCCGCGACGGGATGGCCGTTCCCGAAGGGCTTGCCCAGAGTGACGATGTCGGGCACGACGCCCTGCAGCTCGAACCCCCAGAAGGCATCGCCCACGCGTCCGAAGCCGACCTGCACCTCGTCGGCGATGCACAAGCCTCCCGCCGCACGCACGTGCTCGAAAGCCGCGCGCAGGTAGCCCGGGGGTGGTTCGATCTGGCCGCTGCAGCTCAGGATCGGCTCTGCAATGAAGGCCGCGACGCCGGGGCCGCCCGCCAGCCGCGACGCCGCTTGCCCGACCTCGTCCGCGTAGCGTGCGCCCAGTTCGGCGTCGGACATCCCCTGGCCGCGCCGGAAGCGGCCCCGGTAGGTGTCGGGCATGGCGGCCACCGCGACCCGAGGACCCGCGCCCGCGCCCCCGGGGCCGTCGAACTTGTATTGGCTGACCTCGACCAGGCCGCCGGTGTTGCCGTGGTAGCCGCCCTCCAGGCACACGACGCCGTCGCGTCCGGTGTGGCAGCGGGCCATCCGCAGCGCCAGTTCGTTGGCCTCGCTCCCCGAGCACACCAGGAACACGACCTCCAGGGGGGCGGGGAAGTGCGCGCGGAGCTCGTCGGCCAGCGCGGTGATCTCCGAGTGCAGGTAGCGGGTGTTGGTGTTGAGGATGCGCGACTGCCGCGCGATCGCGTCGGCCACGCGGGCGTTCGCGTGTCCCACGTGCGGCACGTTGTTGACGGTGTCCAGGTAGGCACGGCCCGAATCGTCGTACAGCCAGGCGCCCCATCCCTGCACGACGTGTATGGGGTCGTCGTAAGACAGACTCAGCGACGAACCGAGAACCGTCTTGCGCTTTGTGGCGAGATCACGTTTTCGCAAGACGGGCTGGGCGGCGGGGGCCACCGCCGTGACGGTCGCGACGGGCAGCCCCGCGATGGCTGTGGGGTCGGGCAGCACGGCTTCCCAGACCGTGCGGAGGCGTTGCAGCGCGACCCCGGGGTAGTTGCCGGGCTCGGCGACCTGCTGGCCGTCGTCGTGCAGCGGGTCCAGCGCGATGATCTGGAGGTGCAGGTGGGGCGACCAGCCCCCGTTGACGTGCGCGTCGCCGAGCCAGCCGATCAGGTCGCCGGCGTCCACGTGGGCGCCGGGCTCGAGGTGGCCCAGGGTGGCGCGGTCGAGGTGGCCGTGCAGGGTGTGGAAGCCGGAGCCGTCCGGGGTCGCGTGCCGCAGGATCACCGTGGGGCCGTAGTCGCCGGGGGTGCCGTTGTCGACGACCGAGACGACCGTGCCGGGAAGGGGGCTGTGGACGGGGGTGCCGGCCGGCGCGAAGAGGTCGAGGCCCAGGTGGATGGTGCGGGCCTCGTCACCGTCGTTGCCGCGTGAGCGAAAGGCGGGGTCGCTGTATACCAGCCGGGCCTCGCCGTAACGTCCCACCCCGACGGTCGCTCCAGCGGCGGCTGTCCGGTCCGCGACCAGCCGGTCGAGCGGGCCGTCGTCCGGGTGCGGCAGCTCCGGGCTTCCCACCGAGAGGTCGAGGGTGCAGGGGTGCGCCAGCACTTCCGGGGACATGACCGGGGCACGCGGTTCGGCCCGACCCGCCCACGACACGATCGTCTTCAGGCCGGGGTTCGGGCTCAGGCCGCACGCTTCCCTGACGCGGAACTCCGCGATCCGCCAGTCGGCCCCAGCCAGGGTGTCGAGGAGCTGCCACGCCCCCTCCTGGCTCACGGCCAGGTAGGCGTTGTCCGGCTGGAGGGCCATTTCGCGCGCCTGGATGCACACCGAGAGGCAGGCCCTCAGCGCGACCATGGGGACGATCGTGGCGCATTCGGCCTCCTCCAGCTGCAGCACGGACGAGTAGCCGCCCGCGATCGCGCAGGCCGCCTCGAAGGGATCGGGGAGCCCCATCATGGCGTAGGCCGCCGCCACCGCCACCTCGGTCACGCGCCAGCCGCGCGCCACGTCCCCGAAGTCGATCAGCCCCGAGAGGCGCGCGCCCTGCAGAGATGGCACCACCATCACGTTGTAGTCGTTCGCGTCGTTGTGGATGACGCACGCGGGCAATGCGTCCCGCACCGGCTCCAGCCGGCTGAGCGCGCGGGCCATGGTGGCCGCTACCAGATCCTGGCCCCGCGTGAGGTCGTCGAGGCGTGTGCGGATGGTATCGGCCGCGGTTTCCATCCTCCACGGGAACTCGCGGTCGAGCTGGGGGTGGTCGAAGCCGTCGAGCGCCAGGTCGAGCTGCGCGAGCAGGGTCCCAAGCGCCTCCAGCACCGGCATCGAGCGGGGACGCAGGTCGGCGAGCGGCATGCCGTGCACGTAGGTGACCGCGCAGGCGACGTGAGGGTTGCCGTCGAAGTCGACGTGCGCGACCAGATCGGAGCCGTCGCCGCGGTGCACGGGCGGCACGAGTCGCGGGATCGCAGCCGCGAGCCGCGCGCCTTCGAGTTGCCGAAGGCTTGCCGCTACGAGATCGAGCACCGGTCGCCGCGATTCGGGGCTGAGCTTCAGGACGATATCGCCGCCCGTTCCGGCGAGGTGAAAGTTCAGGTCGAACTCGCCGGGCAGGGCAGTGGCTTCTCCCTGAAAGCCGAACACTTCGCCGGCGATGTCCGAGGCGAGGGCAACACCCCGGCCCGCGGTGCGGGAAAGAGTTCCGGAAACTGGTGTCGTCATTCGTCTTCCATTGGAGGGACTTGGAACCCGGCCCGGCGGGCCACGAACCGGGCCCGGCGGGCTAAACAGATTCCCGCGCGCGCTTCCGCACAACCCCGCGCGCGCTACTTGCACACTCCATGCCACAATCGCTACCCTGAAAAAGCGTGTGGCTGCACTTTTCTGGAACCGAACGCATGAAATCACTCGGTGTTCCACTGCTGGCCCTGGGCGCGCTGGTGGTCTGGACGGGCCCCCGCGGCGCCCCCGCTCCCCCGTGGCAGAAACCGGCGGCAGCATCGGCCGCCGTCGCCGCTGCACCCGCCCCGCACACCGCTTCGCGGCCTCTGGCAATTCGTCCCGCACCGACCCGTACCGACGCACCGGCTCGTGCCATCTCCACCGAGACCGAGGTCGTTCAGCAGGTCTGCGTGCGCTGCCACAACGAGCGCCGCATGACCGGCAACCTCTCGCTGGAAGGCTTCGTGGTGGAGGAAGCGGACCGCAACGCCGACACCGCCGAACGCATGGTGAGGAAGCTACGCGCGGGGATGATGCCGCCGCCGGGAACGCGGAGACCCGCAGGCGACACGCTCAATGCCCTGGTGGAGCGGCTCGAAGAGATCCTCGACGGTGCAGCGGCCGGGCATCCTGAACCCGGAGAACGAACCTTCCAGCGGCTCAACCGCGCCGAGTACGAGAGGGCGGTCCATGACCTCCTCGGTCTGACCGTGGACGCAGGGGACTGGCTGCCGCTCGACCAGATGAGCGCCAACTTCGACAACATCGCCGATGTCCAGGCCATGTCGCCTACCCTCGTGGAGGCCTACCTGAACGCAGCTGCCGACATCAGCCGCTGGGCGGTCGGCGACCGGACGGCTCCAGCGGTCGACCGATCCTACAAGGTGTCCGAATACACGTCGCAGCACCCCTGGGACCACGTCGAGGGGACGCCCTACGGAACCCGGGGCGGCGTCGTTGTCGAGCACGTCTTCCCCGCCGATGGCGAGTACGTCTTCCAACTCGGCTTCTCCTCGGGCTCCAACACGCGTTTCGAGGACATCGACATCTCGATCGACGGCGAAAGCGTGGCCCTGCTGCATCACGCCCGTACCGGGGCGGGTGCCGACGGACGAGGCGCGGCGCCGATCAGCACCGGACGAGTCTTCGTGCGCGCCGGCCAGCGGAAGGTCTCGGCGGCGTTCATCCGCGGTTTCGACGGCCCCTACGAGGACCTGATCCGTCCCCACGACTGGTCGATGGCGGGCGGCGGTTCGGGCGGAGGAGGGATCACCACCCTCCCGCACGTGCGCGAGCTGATTGTCGGAGGCCCGTACGACGTGACCGGGGTCTCGGACAATCCGGCGCGGCAGCGTGTCTTCATCTGCCGTCCCACGTCGGCGGCCGAAGAGCTGCCGTGCGCGCGCAGGATCATCGAAGCGCTCACGAACCGCGCCTATCGACGTCCGGCGAGCCCTGCGGACATCGACGGACTCATGGCCTTCTACGCGAACGGCGCCGAGCTGGACGGTTTCGAGACCGGGATCCGCATGGCGCTCGAGGCGGTGCTCGCCAGCCCCCGCTTCGTGTTCCGGACCGAGCGCGAGCCGGAGGGAGTGAGCCCGGGCGAGGTGTACCCCATCGCGAGCGTCGACCTCGCATCCCGGCTTTCCTTCTTCCTCTGGGGCGCCCCGCCCGACGGGACGCTCCTCGCGGCTGCGGCCGACGAAGGCCTGCACGATGTCGAGGAGCTCGAACGCCAGGCGCTGCGCATGCTGGAGCACCCCCGAGCCCGGGCGCTCGGCACCCGCTTCGCCGGTCAGTGGCTTCGGTTGCAGGACCTCTACAAGGTCCGCCCCGACCCCAACTTCTTCCCGAACTTCGACGAGATGCTCGCCGATGCGATGCGGCTGGAGACGGAGACCTTCTTCAACCACCTCGTCGCAGAGGACGCCAGCATCCTTGACCTGTTCCGCGCCGACTACACCTTCGTGAACGAGCGGCTCGCCACGCACTACGGCTTCCCGCCTGTGGCCGGCTCGTATCTTCGCAAGGTCGACTATCCCGACGACCGGCGCGTCGGACTGCTGGGCCACGGCAGCGTGCTGGTGCTTACCTCGCTGGCCAATCGCACCTCCCCGGTCCTGCGCGGCAAATGGGTCATGGAGGTGCTGCTGGGCAGGGGGCGGGCGGGGGGGGGGGGGGGCGGGGGGCGGGGGGGGGGCGGCGCGGGCGGGGGGGGGGGGCGGAGGGGGGGGGCGCGGGGGGGGCGGGGGGGGGGGGCCGGGCG
>VXQO01000114.1:21382-52172 GCA_009838975.1 Gemmatimonadota bacterium
ATGGGTCAAGGAGGGGCTGCTGGGCACCCCCCCGCCCCCGCCCCCGCCCGGCATTCCGGATCTCGAAGAGACCGAGTCCTCGCGCGACGGCCGCATGCTGACCACGCGCGAACGCATGGAGATCCACCGCGAGAGCCCGCAGTGCGCATCCTGCCACCGCTTCATGGACCCGATCGGCCTGGCGCTCGACAACTTCGACGTGACCGGAAAATGGCGTTCGCTCGAAAACGGGATGCCGCTGGACACGCGCGGCGACTTCTACGACGGGACGCCGGTGCAGACCCCCGCGGAGCTCTCCAGCGCGCTGCTGAAGCGCCCGCTGCCCCTCGTCCGCACCTTCACCGAAAACCTCATGGCCTACGCGCTGGGCCGCCGGGTCGAGTACTACGACCAGCCCGCCGTGCGAGAGATCGTGTGGCAGGCGGAAGCCGACGAATACAGCATCTCTTCCCTCGTGCTCGGCGTGGTGAAGAGCGATGCATTCAGAATGAAGAGAGCCCCCTTGGCCGCCGCCGAGGATCAGGCCGGAACCGGGACCGAGCCGTCCCGGGATACGCAATAAGGAGAACTGACGACGATGCACTTCATCACCGGCACCCACATCCCGCGCCGCACCTTCCTGAGAGGCCTCGGCGCCACCGCCGCGCTACCGCTGCTCGACGCCATGATCCCCGCCGGGCGCCTGCGCGCCCACACGCGTCCCGACGAAGGCCCGACCCGCCTCGTGTGCATCGAGGAAGTCCACGGTCTGGCGGGCTGCAACGAATGGGGCGCGACCCAGCACCTCTACGCGCCGTCCACCACCGGCAAGGACTTCGAGATCCTGCCCGAGAGCGCGCTCACCTCGCTCAGGCCCTTCCAGGACCAGCTCACCATCGTCAGCAACACCGACTGCCGCATGGCGGAGGCCTTCTCGACGCCGGAGATCGGCGGCGACCACTTCCGCTCCAGCGCGGTCTTCCTCACCCAGTCCCACCCCAGGCAGACCCAGGGCTCCGACATCTGGGTAGGCACCTCGCTGGACCAGATGTACGCGCAGCGCTTTGGCCAGGATACGCCGCTTCCTTCGATGCAGTTCTGCATCGAGAACCTCGACCAGGCCGGCGGCTGCACCTACAACTACTCCTGCGCCTACACCGACACGATCAGCTGGGCGTCGCCCAACGAACCGTTGCCCATGATCCGAGACCCGCGCGTCGCCTTCGACATGCTCTTCGGGGCGGGGGGCACGCCCGAGGAGCGGGCCGCGCGGCGGGCGTCGCGCAAGAGCATCCTCGACTGGATGGCCGGCGAGATCGCCGCTCTCAAGCGCGAACTGGGAGCGACCGACCGGCTCCGCATGGACCGCTACCTCGACAACGTGCGCGAGATCGAGCGCCGGATCGCCGCGATCGAGTCGCGCAACACCAGCGGCGAGGAGCGCGAACTGCCGGAAGCGCCCGCGGGCGTGCCGGACTCGTTCACCGAGCACATGCGCCTCATGTTCGACCTGCAGGTTCTGGCGCTCGAGACCAACATGACGCGGATCATCTCCTTCAAGACGGGCCGCGACGCCGACAACCGCGTCTTCCCCGAGAGCGGCTCGAATCGTCCCTTCCACCCCGCCTCGCACCACGGCGGGCGCGAGGAGGCGATCCTCGAGTTCAACAGGATCTGCCAGTTCCGCGTCGGACAGCTGCCCTACTTCCTCGAGAAGCTGCAGAACAGCATGGAGGGCGACGCCAGCCTCCTCGACAAGACCATGGTCATGTGGGGCTCGCCGATGGCCGACGCCAACCTGCACAACCACCGCCGCTGCCCGCTCCTCCTGCTGGGCGGCGCCAACGGGCTGCTGGAGGGTAACCTGCACCTCGCGACGCCCGATGCCACGCCCATGGCCAATGCCATGCTGTGGGCTCTCAACGGAATGGGGATGGAGATGGAGAGCTTCGGCGACAGCACCGGCGAGTTCTCCCTCGTCTCGGGATCTTCCACGGCGACGCAGGGATGACCGCCATGGCGACTCGGCAAACACGCCTGACCGCTGGCCTGGCCGGTGCCGCGGCGCTGATCGGCGTCCTCACCGCGGCGACCCCGCGGGTTGCCGACTCCCCCGTCGCCGACGCGGCGATGCAGGGAGACATCGCGATGGTGCGCGCACTCCTTGCCGGCGGCGCCGATGTCAACGCGGCGCAGGGCGACGGCATGACCGCGCTGCACTGGGCCGCCGAACGCGGCGACGCGGCCCTCGCCGAGATGCTGCTATACGCGGGGGCCGTGATCGAGCCCGTTACGCGGATCGGCGGCTACACGCCGCTGCACATCGCGGCCCGCACCGGAAGCGACGCCGTGGCATTGATGCTCCTCGACGCGGGTGCCGACGCGACGGCACGCGCTCCCGGCACCGGCACGACGCCCCTGCACCTGGCCGCGAGCGCGGGTTCGGCGCCCCTCGCCACCGCGCTGCTGGAACGCGGCGCCGACCCCGACGCGCGCGAGGACGGGTGGGGCCAGACCCCGCTCATGTTCGCTGCATCCATGAATCGGGCGGACGCCATCCGCGTGCTCCTCGACGCGGGCGCCGGTCCCGATGTCACCAGCAAGGTCGAGGACCTGCAGGTGCTCTCGGAGCTCGACCGGATCGCGGGCCGGCGCCGCACCGAAGCGGTCGAGGCGCTCACGGCCGGCCGGTCGCGGGCCCCGACCCCCACCGAGTTCCAGACGGCCGTGCGCGCGTCGCGCAAGGTGTACGAGGAAGGACTTCCCGAAGACGCCGAGGAAGAAGAGGAAGACGACTTCCGCCCGCGGCGCGTACAGGCCAAGGGTGGCCTGACTGCGCTGCTGCACGCCGTGCGCCAGGGACACACCGAGTCCGCGGTCTCGCTCCTGGACGGGGGCGCCGACATCGATCGGGTCTCGGAGAGTGACGGCACCAGTCCCCTCCTGATGGCCACGATCAACGGTCAGTTCGACCTGGCGCTCACCCTGATCGAGCGGGGCGCCGATCCCGACATCGCCTCGGCTCTGAACGGCGCGACACCGCTCTGGGCGGCGGTCAACGCCCGCTGGCAACCCCGCACCCGCTACCCGCAGCCCCAGGAGATGGGGCTGCAGACGGCGACCTACCTCGACGTCATGGAGGCGCTGCTCGAGGCCGGTGCCGACCCGGACGCACGCCTCACGCTTCATCCCTGGTACATGGAGTACAGCGGGTGCGGCAACCGCAACTGCGGTCTCGTCGACACCGACGGCGCGACCGCCTTCTGGCGCGCGGCCTACGCGACAGACGTCGCCGCGATGCAACTGCTTGTCCGGCACGGGGCCGACCCAGGCATCCCGACCGTGGCGCCGCCCCGCCGCCGCCGCCTCTCGACCGACGAGTTCCTCAGGCAGCAGAACCGGACGCAGTTGGCATCGGACTCCACCTACGCCGAACTGGCCGACTCCGCCCGCGTCACCCTCCTCAAATCCGTCCGCAACGACCTGCCGGAAGAAGAGCAGGGTGGTTTCCCCGACGACGTCCTCGCCGGCCTGGACGACGAAGTCCGGCAGAATCTGATCCGGGCCTCGGAAGTCGCCGACTCGTTGCGCGCGCTCGCGCCCGACGCTTCCGGACTGCCGCCCGTCCCGGCGGGAGGCCCAGGGGTATGGCCCATCCACGCTGCTTCGGGTGTCGGCTACGGCGAGGGCTTCGCCGGCAACGCGCATCGACACGTGCCCGACGGCTGGCTTCCGGCGGTACGCTACCTGGTGGAGGAACTCGGCGTCGACATCAACGCCCGTGACCACAACGGCTACAACGCGCTGCACCACGCCGGCGCGCGCGGCGACCACGCGCTGATCATCTACCTGGTGGAGCAGGGCGCCGACATCCGCGCGATCAGCCGCAGAGGGCAGACCGTGGCGGACCTGGCCAACGGCCCGGTGCAGCGGGTCTCGCCGCGGCCAGCCACCGTGGCGCTGCTGGAGAAGCTGGGCTCGTCGAACAGCCACCGCTGCCTGACCTGCTGAGGGGACGCGCGTCCGCCGCGTGCGGGAGCGGCAACCTGCCGTTCCGCCGCGCGCTCAGCTCACCGGCCTTCTCCCCGCCCCGATCGTGTAATCCGGCGGCTCCACCCCCAGCAGGTGCTGCACGAAATAGTCCCACCGCCGCCTCATCATGTACGGCTCGTTTCCGAAACCGTGGCCCCGGTTCGGCAGCATGATCAGGTCGAAGTCCTTGTCGGCCGCGATCAGCGCGTCCACAACCAGCAGCGTGTTGTAGAGCGGCACGTTCGTGTCCATGGTGCCGTGTGCCAGCAGCAGCTTCCCCTGCAGGTTCTCCGCGACCAGCTGGTTGGCCTGGTTGTCGTAGTTGGTGGTGCCGTCGGGGTAGGTCTCCAGCAGCCCCTGCCACTTCTCGCCCCAGTCGTCCTCGTAGTTGCGGTTGTCGTGATTGCCCGCCTGCGAGACCGCGACCTTGTAGAAGTCCGGATAGCGCAGGATCCCCGCCGTGCTCGCGAAGCCGCCCCCGGAGTGCCCCCAGATGCCGACCCGGTCCAGGTCCATCCACGGGTGCCGCTCGCCGAGCTGCCGCACCATGCCCACCTGATCGGGCAGCCCGTTGTCGCCCATGTTCCCGTAGTACGCGTCGTGGAACGCCTTCGAGCGCCCGGGCGTGCCCATCGCGTCGACTTCGACCACGATGAACCCGAGCTCGGCCAGTGCCTGTTTGTCGCCCCGCGACGCCCGGAACGAGCGCGACCCCACGCTCCCCGACTGCGGCCCCGGATACAGGTAGTTGACGACCGGATACGACTGCGCCGGATCAAAATGCGTGGGCCTGTACATGAGGCCGTACAGATCCGTCTCCCCGTCCCGCGCCTTGACGGTGAAGGGTTCGGGCGGTTGCCAGCCTGAGGAGAGGAGGGCGGAGATGTCCGCGCGTTCCAGCTCGGCCACGACGCTTCCGTCCATGTCTCGAACGACCGTCACCGGGGGGATGACCGGGGTGGAGTAGCTGTCGACGAAGTACGCGCCGGTGGGCGACAGCGACACGGTGTGGTTCGCGCTGTCGGGGGTGAGGAGCGTCAGCCCCGTGCCGTCCATCCCGATGCGATAGAGGTACTGGAAGTAGGGGTCGCCGGGCTCGCGGCCCATGCCGGTGAAGTAGAGGGTGCGCGCTTCCTCGTCGACGCGTAGCAGCTGGCGCACGTTCCAGTCGCCGGCGGTGATGCGGCCCAGCAGTTCGCCGGTCGACAGGTCGTAGCGGTAGAGATGCCCCCAGTTGTGGCGCTTCGAGAACCAGATGACCTCGTTCGACGCCTTGAGCACGCGCCAGTTCGCCCCGCCCGAGCCCGACTCGAAGAAGGTCTCCTCGGTCTCTTCGAGCACGTCGCGCACCTCTCCCGTGTGGGGATCCGCGACGCGCAGCTGCGCGTGCTTGTGGTCGCGCGAGTTCGACAGGAAGGCGAGCTGCGACCCGTCGGCGCTCCACTCCACATCGAGGAAGACGCCGCCGCGGCCCGCCACGTGGTCGGTGGTCGAGGAGCGGTGCGGGTCGGGCGGCAGTGCCAGGCGGACCACGCGGTGGGGCCGGCCGGCCGCAGGTTCGCCCAGGTGGATCACCACGCGGCTGATCCGGAAAATGAGGCTGTCGCCCGGTAGCGGATACTTCCACGACTCCAGCTCGGGGTGGCCCACGTTCGTAGTCGCCATGTGCATCATGCCCACGCCGCGCGCGTCGTGCTGGAAGGTGGCGATCATGTCGGAGGCGGGGGACCAGAGCAGCACGGGGGAGTCGCGCTTGACCCAGCCCGCGTTGTTCGTCGCGTAGCCGAAGTCCTCGATTCCGTCGGTGGTGAGTGGGGTCTCGGCGCCCGTGTCCAGGTCGCGCAGCCAGAGGTTGTGGTCGCGGATGAAGGCAGCCTTCGCGCCGTCTGGGGAGGGGATGGCGTTGGGGTCGGGGTCCGGCGCGGGTTCGGCGGCCTCGCAGGTGTAGGCGACGAGATCGCACTGCAGCCGCGCCTCGCCCGCCTGTGCGGTGAGGCGGTCGGCCTCGGGGCTCAGCTCGATGGTGCGGAAGGGGAGGGCGAGGGGCTCGATCCCGTCGCCGGTGACGGGGCCGATGGCCGTGGCCAGGCGCTCGTGGTCGAAGGCGCGGGAGCGCGTGCCGGCGGCCGCGTCCACCAGGATGAACTCGGCACCGTCAGGGGTCGTGTTGCGGTACCAGAAGCGGTCGCCGGACAGCCAGTTGGGCTGCACGGTCGCGCCGAAGACCAGGCCGCCGGTTGCGCCCCCCAGGAACGACTCCGCCCGCGCATAGTCCTCGGCCGTGACGGAGACGGGAGGCTGCTGGGCGGGGAGGGGAGATCGAGGCAGGATCGTGGCCGCGCCGATAGCGAGGGCTGCCAGGGTGTGGAGTGCGTAGCGCATGGTCATCCGTTCCGGTAGATGTAGCTGTAGGCGTTGATCGCGGGGACTCCGCCGAGGTGCGCATACAGGACCCGCGAGCCGGGCGGGAAGTAGCCGCTGCGCACCAGGTCGATCATTCCCTGCATGGATTTCCCCTCGTAGACCGGGTCGGTCATCATGCCTTCGGTGCGTGCCGCAAGGCGGATCGCATCGTTGGTGGCCGTCGAGGGGACCCCGTAGGCCGGGTGGGCGTAGTCACCGAGCAGGACCAGGTCGTCGTCGGTGGTTTCACGACCGAGTTCCACCAGATCCGCCGTGTCGCGGGCGATGCTCATGACCTGGGCGCGCGTCCGTTCCAGCGTGAACGAAGCGTCGATCCCGACGACCCGGTTGGCGCGTCCGTCCCGGGCGAACCCCACGAGCATGCCGGCCTGGGTCGAGCCGGTTACCGTGCAGACAACGATGTAGTCGAACCGGAAACCGAGCTCGGCTTCCTGGGCGCGGACCTCCTCGGCGAAGCCGACGAAGCCGAGACCGCCGTACCTGTGGACCGAGGCGCCGGCCGGGATGGGGTAGGGCCGTCCGCCCCTCGCCTTCACGTCCTCGATCGCCCGCTCCCAGCTCTCGCGGATGCCAATGTCGAAGCCTTCGTCGACCAGCCCGACCTCGGCGCCCATGACCCGGCTCAGCAGGATGTTACCGACCCGGTCGTAGACCGCGTCCTCGAACGGCACCCAGCTCTCCTGGACCAGCCGGCACTTCATGCCGAGCCGGGCGGCCACCGCCGCCACTTGGCGCGTATGGTTCGACTGGACGCCCCCGATGGTCACCAGGGTGTCGGCGTTCCGGGCCAGTGCGTCGGGCACGATGTACTCGAGCTTGCGGATCTTGTTGCCGCCGAACGCCAGGCCCGAGTTGCAGTCCTCACGCTTGGCCCAGATCTCCACCGATCCCCCGAGGTGTGCGGACAGGCGGTCCAGCCTTTCGAGCGGCGATGGGCCGAAGGTGAGCGGATAGCGTTCGAATCTCTCCAGCACGGGCGTTTCATCCCTGGTTCGCGGAGGCGGCGGCGCGTGTGTCAACCCGTAACCTTATCATTGTCCTCTCGACGTGTCGTCCCCCCAGCACGAGAATCCAGCGTTGAAGCCACCCGCCACCCGCCTCCGCACCGCGGCCGTCCATGCCGGCGAGTCCCCCGACCCGGCCACCGGGGCCTCCGCGCCCAACCTGGTGATGTCCTCTACCTTCGTGACCCGGGATGCGGCCGGCTTCTCGGCCCACGACCTCGGCGAGGAGTCGGGCTTCCTCTACACACGCTGGTCGAACCCGACCGTGGCCCAGCTCGAGGCAAAGCTGTGCGCGCTCGAGGGAGCCGAGGCCTGTCTCTGCTTCGGTTCGGGCATGGCTGCCGCGACGGGGCTGCTGTTCTCGTTGCTGGCGAGCGGCGACCACGTCGTCATGTCGGACACCAACTACGCCGGGGTTGCGGAGCTGGGGCGCGACACCCTGCCGCGGATGGGGATCGGCGCCACCTTCGTCGACACCTCGGACCCGCGCAACGTGGAGGCCGCGATCCGGCCCGAAACCCGGCTGATCTGGCTGGAGACGCCGGCCAACCCGATCATGCGCCTCACGGACCTGCGCGAGGTGGCGGCCATCGCCTCCGCACGTCCCCGGATCCGCGTGGCGGTCGACTCCACCTTCGCCACGCCGGTGGCGACCCGTCCGCTCGAGCTGGGGGCCGACTACGTCATGCACTCACTCACCAAGTACATCGGCGGACATGGAGACGCGGTGGGCGGGGCGGTGCTCGGAACGAGGCGGGACCTCGGCGCTCTGCGGCTCGAGGCCGGGATCCACTACGGCGGCGTCCTGTCGCCCTTCAACGCCTGGCTCATCATGCGCGGCGCGGCCACTCTGCCGATACGGATGAAGGCGCACGAGGAGAACGCGCTGGCGGTGGCGCGGTTCCTGGAGGACCATCCGCGGGTGACGCGGGTGATCTACCCCGGCCTGCGGTCGCATCCGCAGCACGAGCTGGCGCGGCGCCAGATGGACAACTTCTCCGGCATGCTCACCTTCCAGGCCGACGACGGACCGGATCTGGCGGAGAGGATGGCCGAGGAACTGCGGGTGATCCACTACGCGGTCTCGCTCGGGCATCACCGCAGCCTGGTTTTCTGGATGGACACGCCATCGCTGATGGAGACCTCGTTCCGGCTCGGGGGCGCGCAGCTGGAGAGCTACCGGGCATTCGCAGGCGACGGGATCTTCCGCATGTCGGTGGGACTGGAGGATCCGGACGACCTGTGCGAGGATCTGGAGCGCGTGCTGGGGTAGCCGGCGGGACGCTTCCGTTCCCTGACCTGTTCGCACGCTGGAATCCGCACCATACTACCAGTCAGCATGCGTCCCCAGCCGGCGCTGATGTACAGGCGCCATGTGAAAGGATTCACAAAGTCATGACCCCCTTCTGCCACTACCGATTTCCCGCCGTATCGGCGCTGTGCCTGGCACTCGCCACTGCCCTCACGTCCGCCTTCATGGCCGCTTCCCCCGCCGCGGCCCAGCAGTTCGGGGGCGTGGCCGCCGTTGCGGACGGCCAGGTGCTCGTCGGCGAGCCCGGCAACCAGACTCTCCCCGGCATCGTGTACGTGTACGCCCGCTCGGGGGGCGGCTGGAGCGAAGCGGGCAGGCTCACCGTCTCGGCCATCGACGCGCCGCCCGACGGCTTCGGCCGCTCTCTGGACGCGGACGGCTCGGTGGCCGTCATCGGCGCCCCGGCGTGGGATGGGGGGCGCGGGGCGGCGATCATCTACCGCCGGGACCAGGGCGGCGATTGGTCGGAGGTCGCGCGTCTGTCACCGGACGGGCTCGGCGACGACGCCCGCTTCGGGTCGGCGGTGGCGATCAACAGGGGTGTGGTCCTCGTCGCCGCTCCCGGAGCGAACGACGGCGCCGGCGTGGTCCACGCGTTCACCGGGAGCGGGGGTGACTGGACCCGGAGCGGCGAGGTGTTGCCCATGGATGGCGCGGGGCAGGGCTTCGGGACCGCGGTGACAATGAGCGGCGTGGCGGCCCTGGTGAGCACGGCCGCGAGCCGGGAAGCTCCGAGCGAAGTCTACGGGTTCGGCATCGACGCGGCGTCCGGGGCGGTGAGCGGCGTGAGCAGGCTGGAGCCCGGCACGGACCTGGGCGAGCGCAACGGTTTCGGGGCCGCGCTGGCGGTCAGGGGATCGGTCGGGCTGGTGGGTGCGCCCGGCGCTTCCGGCAGCGCCGGGGCGGTGGTCGCCTTCGACTTCGACGCGGAAACGGGTGCCTGGGTGCCCGGTGGGGTGCTGCGGCCGTTCTACTCGGCCGGACCCCAGCAGTTCGGATCCTCGCTCGGCTTCGACGGCGACCAGCTGTGGGTCGGCGCGCCGGGAGCGAACGCCAGGAGCGGCG
Source organism: Gemmatimonadota bacterium (assembly GCA_009838975.1). GTDB lineage: Bacteria > Gemmatimonadota > Gemmatimonadetes > Longimicrobiales > Gaopeijiaceae > Bin94. The sequence continues at coordinate 31,199 of VXQO01000114.1, forward strand.
CCGTGTTCCGCTTCGCCCGCGACGGAGAGTCGGGCTGGAGGGGGGCGACCCGTGCCGGGCAGGACGACCTGCCCGAAAACGCGTCATTCGGTAGTTCGGTGGCGATTGCGGGCGACGTGGCGGTCGTCGGCGCGGGGGGAATCGACAGCCGCGCGGGCGGCGCGGTCATCCTCGACCGGAGCGCGGGAGGGATGTGGAGCGCGGGAGACCTGGTGATCGGCGACCATCGCGGCCTGCCTGCCATCGTCGGCCTGGAAGACGAGATCCCCTGCGTCGAGGGCGACGCCCGCGGCTACGAGTGCGACAACGTCAACATCATCTCGTTCCTGCCGATCAAGGAGATGGCCGGTGGACGGGGCGCCCGCCTCAACGATATCTGGGGCTGGACCGACCGCGAGACCGGGCGCGAGATCGCCATCGTCGGGCGCACCGACGGAACGGCCTTCGTCGACCTCACCGACCCATACAACCCGGTCATGCTGGGCGATCTGCCCAAGACGCCCGGTTCGCGCAGCAGCGTGTGGCGAGACATGAAGGTCCACGACGACCACACCTACATCGTGGCGGACGGCGCCGGCCAGCACGGCGTGCAGGTATTCGACCTGCGGCGCCTGCGCGAGGTGCGCGGCGAGCCGGTGACCTTCGAGCCCGACTTTCTCTACGAGGGCATCGCCAGCGCCCACAACATCGTGATCAACGAGGGCACCGGCTTCGCGTACGTGGTGGGGAGCAGCGGCGGCGGCGAGACGTGCGGCGGCGGGCTGCACATGCTCGACCTGAGCGAGCCGTCGGAGCCGACCTTCGCGGGATGCTTCTTCGACGGCGAGACGGGCCGGCGCGGCACCGGATACTCGCACGACGCCCAGTGCGTGATCTACAACGGCCCCGACGAGGACTATCAGGGCCGCGAGATCTGCCTTGGCTCCAACGAAACCGCGCTCAGCATCAGCGATGTGACGAACAAGGACGACCCGGTCTCGATCTCGATGGCGAGCTATCCCGCGGTCGCCTACGCGCACCAGGGATGGCTGACCGACGACCACCGCTTCTTCTACATGAACGACGAGGGCGACGAGCCGCAGGGCCTGGTCGAGGGCACCCGCACCCTGATCTGGGACGTCGAGGACCTCGACGAACCGATCCTCGCGGCCGAGTACGTCGCGTCCACGCCGGACACCGACCACAACCTCTACATCCGCGACAATCTCATGTACCAGTCGAACTACGGCGCGGGCCTGAGGATCCTCGACATCACCAACCGCACCGAGCCGGTCGAGATCGCCTACTTCGACAACTCGCCGTACGGCGGCGCCTCGTGGAGCAACTACCCGTACTTTGCGAGCGGGGTCGTGGTCATGACCAGCACGGGCGACGGACTGTTCATCGTGAGGAATACGGGCAGGCGGAACCTGATTCCGTAGCGGACGATGGCCGGACGCCTGGTTGAAGCGGGACGGCTGCGGAGCGCCGTGGCGCTGGCGTCGTTCCCGGCGCTGCTGCTTGCCTGCGGCTCCGACGGTCCCACCGACCCGGCGGCGCCCGTGACGCTGGAGTGGGTGACGCTCACGACAGCACTCGAGGAGCCGGTCAACATCGCGGTCATTCGCCCGTCGGTGGCGGCCAGGGGGGTGGTGGTGGCGTTCCCGTGGGGGAGGGGCGACTCGGACCTGCTGCTCGGGCTCCTGGATTCGTACTGGGACGAGGCGGCGCCGGCCGCGGGGTATGCGATCGTCGGGGTGGAGGTGTACGGCCCCGGCATGTCGGACGGCGGCCAGTACGTAACGTCCGCGGTGCTGGACTGGATCGACGCCAATCTCGCGGGTGCCGCGCGCGACATCGTGCTGACGGGTGCGTCGGCGGGCGGCGTCGGGGTATTTCACGCGGCGCTGACGATGCCGGACCGCGTGGGTGGGATCATCGCCATGCCGGGGCGCTATACGGGCGACGACTCGCTCGCGTCGCTGGCCGACGTGCCGGTGTGGCTGATGGTCGGCGAGGACGACGGCGCCTGGGTGAGCGGGTCGGAGGCGACCGCCCGGCGCCTCGAGGAGGCGGGCGCCAGGGTGACCCTCGACATCGTCGCGGGGCAGGGGCACGTGCTGATCGTGCCGCAGGACGGGCTGGTGAAGTGGATCCAGGGGCGCGCGGGCGCGTGACGCTGAAAGCGGGAGTCTGCGGCACGGCAGGCATCGGCGCGCTGGCGCTCGCCCTTTTCATGCCGGCTGAGGCCCGCGCCCAGTCGCCGGGCATCGAAGTCACAATCTCCGAAGGCACCAATATCGCCGTCGCCCTGTCACCCGACGGCCGCACGCTCGCCATCGACCTCCTCGGCCGCATCTGGGTGATCCCCGCCGATGGCGGCACGGCACGCGCGCTGACTGATCCGCTGGGCGACGCACGCCAGCCGACCTGGTCGCCCGACGGCACCCGGATCGCCTTCCAGGCCTACTGGGACGGCAACTACCACATATGGAGCGTTGCCACGGACGGCTCCGGACTGCGCCAGCACACCCGCGGACCGTTCGACCATCGCGAACCGCACTGGTCGCCGGGCGGCGAGCGGATCGCCTTCAGCTCGGATCGGGGGGGCAGCTACGATGTCTGGACGCTCGCGGTCGCCGACGGGTCGGTGGAACGGGTGACGAACGGGGAAGGCAGCGAATACGGCCCCGCGTTCTCCCCCGCGGGCGCCGCGATCGCCTACGCCGCGGAGGCCGAAGCCGGGGCCACCGGCATCTGGGTGGTGGACGGAAACGATGTCGACGCCCCGCGCCGCCGCGTCGCCGACGGCGATGGCGCGCAGGTGAACGCCCCCGCGTGGAGCGCCGACGGAGGGGCCCTGATCTACAACGCCATCGACGGAGGACGCTCGATGCTGTTGGGGGTCAGCGCGGATGGCGGGACCGGCAGGACGCTGACCGGCGAGGACGAGGACGCCTTCCCGTTCCGTGCCGCATCCGCACCAGAGGGTTTCTACTACACCGGTGACGGTCGCATTCGCCACCGCGCCCCGGACGGGAGCCAGGCGCGGGACATTCCGTTCACGGCCACCGTCACCCTCGACCGGGAGCCGTACACACGCCGTCCCCGCAACCTGACGGTGCCGGGGCCGTTCCCGGTACGCGGACTCGTCTCCCCCTCCGTCTCCCCCGACGGGCGCCAGATCGCCTTTTCCGCTCTCGGCGACCTTTGGATTCACACCATCGGCGGCGCAACCGAACGGATCACGGACGACCGCTGGGTCGAAACCGATCCCGCGTGGTCCCCCGACGGCTCCCGCCTCGCCTTTTCGTCCGACCGCGACGGCACCCTCGACCTCTACATCCGGCACGCCGACGACCGTATCGGGCGCGTGACCGAGGGTGCCGGCGTGACCATGGCCTCCTGGTCCCCGGACGGGACGCGGATCGCCTTCACGGGGTCGGGCTACCAGGTCGGTGTCAACGTGCTGGATCTGGCCACGGGTTCGGCGCGCGTGGTCCGTTCCGGACTCAACGGCGCCGGCCGTCCCTCGTGGTCGCCGGACGGCCGGTCGGTTGTCGTGTCCGCCCACTGGCGATACTCGGAACGGTTTCGCGAAGGAGTCAACCGCGCGCTCGTCCTGCCTGCGGCTCCGCTGCTTCCGGCCGCGTCGGGCTGGGGCGCGGTGTGGCAGCAGCAGGCCGGCGAGCGCTTCCTGGACCTCCCGGCGCTCTCCGTGGGCACCAGGGGCACGGACGGCCCGGTTCGCTCGCCCGATGGCCGCTGGATGACGTACGTGTCCGACGGCGTGCTGTGGGTCGTCCCCATCGACGCCGACGGCGACCCGGCCGCACAAGTGGCCCGCCGGCTCACCAATGACGCCGCCGCCGATCCGACCTGGACGGGCGACTCGCGCTCGGTCGTGCACCTTTCCGGCGCCCGGCTCCGCCGTGTCGACATCATGGACGGTCGGATCGACGAGATCCCCCTGGAACTCGGCTGGCGGCGTGCGGAATCGCCCGGGTCGGTGCTGATCCGCGCCGGGGCGGTGTGGGACGGACGAGCCGACGACCTTCGCCGCGATGTCGATATCGTGTTGGAGGGAGGAAGGATCGCGGAGGTCGCTCCGCGGGCCCCCTCACGCACGGCCGACCGCGTGGTCGATGCCACCGGGGGAGTCGTGATACCCGGGCTCATCGAGATGCACGCGCATGGTGGCCTGTCCGGGGGAGAGCAATCCGGCCGGATCTGGCTCGCCTACGGTGCGACCTCGGTCCGGTGCCCGGCCTGCGACCCGTACGAGATCGCCGAGGCGCGGGAGGCGGGAGAGTCCGGCAAGCGGATTGCGCCCCGCTGGTTCGGTACCGGCGGCACCATCGACGGCAGCCGCATCTACTATCCCGGCGCACCCGCCCTTGGGGGGTCGGCCCAGGTGGAGCTGGAGATGGCCCAGGCGCGCGACCTGGGCTACGATCTGGTCAAGACCTATGTGCGCCTCTCCGACCCGGTGCAGAAGCGCGTCGTCGCGGACGCGCACGCGCTGGGGCTCCCGGTGACCTCGCACGAACTGTACCCGGCGGTCGCATTCGGCGCGGACGGGGTGGAACACGTCCGCGGCACGAGCCGGCGCGGCTACTCGACCAAGGTTTCGGAGCTGTCGCGCAGCTACGGCGACGTGGTGGCTCTCCTGGCGGCGTCGGGCATGACCATCACCCCGACCATCGGGATCTACGGGGCCTACGGCCTGCTGACCTCGGAGGATCCGTCGCTGTTCGACGACCCGCGCGTCGAGACGTTCTTTTCCTGGGCACCGGTTGCGGCCCGGGCGCCCGCCGACCTGGCGGTGGCCCGACGGCTGGTCGAGGACATGGCCTCGCTGCCGCAGCGCGTCGCAGCCGCGGGCGGGCGCGTCGTGGTGGGCACGGACGCCCCCATCAACCCGCCGGGCCTGAGCCTGCAGGCGGAGATGGAGGCACTGGTGCGCTACGGCGGGATGAGCCCCGCCGATGTCCTTCGCTCGACCACTTCCGTCTCCGCCGAGGCGCTTGGCTACGGAGGAGTCCTGGGAGTGGTGGAGCCCGGGGCGCTGGCCGACCTGGTGGTCATCGGCGGCGATCCGCTGTCCGACATCCGTGCCGTGCGCGAGGTCCGGACCGTGATCCAGGCGGGACGGGTGTATGAGTTGGAGCGCCTGCTTCGTAGAGAATGAGTGTATGCCGGGCCGGGAAACCTCCGGCCTCGCGCCCTCGTTCTGTCGGTGTTGTCGGAAACTCGAGACCGGGAGGTAGAAACCGTGGGATTCGTGATTCATACGCTTGTCAGCGCGGTGTTGCTCTTCGTGATGAGCAAGATTGTGGGAGGAATCGAGGTGAGGGGGGCCAGGCCGGCGATCATCGGGGCGCTGGTACTCGGGTTCGTCAATTGGGCGATATGGACGTTTCTGGGGCCCCTGCTCCTGCCGTTGATGGTCATCACCGTCGGCCTGATTGCTTTCGTCGTCAGCGCGATCGCGCTCAAGCTGACCGCGGCCGTGGTGCGCGGGTTCCGTATCGAGACGTTCCGCGCGGCGCTTCTGGGGGCACTGACCCTCGCGCTCATGAACCTTGTGGTAAGGCTTGTGACCGGAATCTAGGCCGGGCTGCCCCCGCGCCCCGCCTCCGTGCCGTCGTCTTGCGCCGGGGGGCGGGGCGCCTAGCTTTACGTTCCGCTCAAGGAAGGAGCACCCGGACCACGGACGCCGCCATGAATCGTGCCCAGACTTTCCTCGCGACTTCGCTGGGAGTTGCAGTCATCCTGGGTTGTGCCGGCGGTGGCGGGGGCCCTCCGGTTTCGGGTGAGGCGGCCGCGTCCCTCTTCGCCACCTACAGCGGCCGCTGGGAGCTTGACGTGTCGAGCAGCACGCCCCAGATACCCAACCAGCTCGAGGGCGTGCAGGACGAAGTCCCCGTCGCGGACATCGCCCGCAACGAGACCCGCGAGATGCGGCGCTACCGCAGGATGTACGAGTCGCGGCAGATGTCGGTCGCGCACATGAGGACGACGATCGAGGTGCTGCGCCGGCGCCCGGAGACGCTCGTCCTGACGGTCAACGAGGCCGAACTCGTGTACACCCCGATCCCCGGCGAGACGCTGACCGTGCCCATGGACGGGAGCGACCTGGAGATCCGCGAGGGAGAGCATCGGGTCCGGACCAGCATCGAGTGGGACGGGCCGCTGCTCGCGCTGGAGCATCAGGTGGTCTCGGGGGGCACGGTCCGGGAGACGCTCGAAGTCGTTGGCGACCGCATGATCATGAGGCGGACGGTTTCGGGCACCGGTGCGGGAGAGCCGCTCGTCCTGGCCTACGATCGCAACTGACGGTCAGGTAGAGGTCAGGCCGCGCAGTACCGCGGCGAGCGCATCCTCCGCCAGCTGTTCGAGTTCGTGAGGGCGGCGGTTCTGGACCGGGTGCGGCACCCAGACGATCTCCGGCTCGAAGCCGAGCGACGGGATCTGGAACGAGGCCGCGTCACGAAATGCGTTGGTGGCGATCAGGAGGCCGGGAAGGCCGCGGTCGTCGAGAGCCTTGATGTCGTGCAGACCGCACGATACGCACGACCCTCAGTCGGCGAGCGCCTCCACGACCACGTCGGCGCCGGCGGCGATGTCGTCCAGAATCGCGGTGGTGGCGGGCCTGGCGTTGGTCGGCTTCGCGAAACGGGCGGTGGCGACTCCCCGGGCGTGGAGCCGCGCTTCGAGATGGTCGAGGAATTCGTCGGCGCGTGACTTGCCGATGTCGAAGAGCGCCACCGTCCTGCCGTCCAGCGACGCAGGCGGTGCGCAGCGCGGGCGGTTGGCGGGCGCGGTCTCCGAGGTGGGGTCGTACAGGGTGAGGGTGGAGTCGTTCATTCGGCGATCTCTCTGGTGACAGGATGCGATTCCTCGAACAGGCGCCCTCCCGGCCAGCCCGAGAGGATGGCCGAGAACAGCCCAGCGGGTCCGCCCGCGCGCACCAGCAGCAGGGCACCGGGGTGGAACTTGGGGATCAGCTGGCCCGTGCGGGAGGGGGGCATTCCTTCGGCTACGCCGTCGACGCCCGCCGCCACCTCCTCGCCCGGGAGCAGCAGCGCGTCGTGGAGGGCGTCGGTGATCCGGGCGCGGTCCCAGCCCGCCTCGCGGTAGATGGAGTAGTGCTCGGGCGACAGGACCAGAACGGCGGGCGCCCACTCGCAGAGCTTGGGGTGTCCCACCGCCCGAAGCCCCATCGCCAGGGAACGGGAGAGTTCACGTGGCGTGCGCGCCTTCTGGTCGGTCACGCCCTGGATTCCGTCGCCGGCAAACACCGTCACAGCGCTCCGTCCGGGTGCGATTCCGCGCGAGACGGCCAGCGGTTCCCAGCCCTCGTCGCGCTCATCCTCTGCAAAGCAGAACGTATACTTGCCCGGAGATCCCAACGTCGCGCGGTCGATTTCGCCGGGACGCCCGCCCCCCACATTGCGCACAACGAGATTGACCGCGCGGCCGATGGTGGCGTTGGCCCGGTTCCCCTGTCCGAGCGCGTTGAGTCCGGGGTTCATGCCGATGCGCTTCGCGACGGGGCCGTTGACGATGATCACCGGGCTTGAGAAGCAGGTACTGCAGGTGACGCCGTGCAGGGTGAATCCCGGGTCCAGCGCGGCTTCGAGCGCCGTCAGCACGACCGGCATGTACTCGGGCCGGCAACCCGCCATGACGGCGTTGATGGCGACCTTTTCAACGGTGCAGGTCGCGAGTTCGGGAGGGATCTCGCCAATGACCTCGCCCGGGTCGCGCCGCGTGCCGTCCAGCATGCGCAGGATGCGCTCCGGGGTCGGTGGCACTACGGGCAGGCCGTCGGTCCAGCCGCGGTCGTAGCAGGCCTCGACCGCGTCGGCGCCGGACTCGATCTCGACGGTGCGGGCGCGGATTCCGGTTTCGCCGAAACGCGCCTGCAAGGTCTCCGCGATACCCGGCTCGACGGAGCGGGAGCCGCATCCGGGCCGGTAGGGCGGCAGTCCCGCCCCCAGCGCGGAGATGCCGGTGAGCGCGCGCCAGTCGTCGCGGCTCCAGCCGGCCGTGCGGCCGGTTTCCAGACCGCTCTCCCGGCGGATCAGAGTGGGGACGGTCTCGACATCCAGGTGGAAGGAGTGCTCGAGCGCGCGGTCGTCGACGGCGGCGGCGGCGAGGACGGGGTCCAGGAACGCGCCATCGTCCTGCCAGTACACGGCGAGCGGATAGCCGGCCCGGTGGATCTCGGTGAGGACGGGCGCCGCCAGGTGGCAGGTCTCGCACTCGTCCTTGACAACGGCGGCGTAGCTGATGGGTTCGGACATGACGCCGGTGAAGATGCGTTGCCGCGGACGGTCAGACAACGGCGGCGGGAGCTGGCGCGTGCCCCCGCCGCCGGGGCGCCCGGCGATCGCCCTCGGGTGCTCAGCCGATCCAGTAGCTCAGCTTCAGCATGAAGACATCCTCGCTGCGCTGGTCGAGGAGGGTGCCCAGATCGCTGCGGAATGAGAACGTGCCCTCGGGCGCGTAGTGGTCGCGTCCCTGCGACCAGACCGCGAAGAGGGTCGAGCCGGGCAGGTACTCCCAGCGCAGCACGACGTTCGAGCGAAACTGCTTGAAGTTGAAGTCGGGGTTTCGGAACGACTCGGCGGTGCCGTCGCCGTCGATGTCGGCCGACACTTCGCTGCCGTTGCCGGCGCGCGCCCGGACACCTGCAAAGCGCTCCATGTAGTCCGGCGCACGCGGATCCGACACCTGCTTGAACTCCCTGTAGGCGCCCGCCGACACGAAGGGCTGGGCGTACAGCTGAAGCGACAGGGTGGGGGAGAAGGTCCAGTCGGCCCTCGCCGTGATGCCGGCAGTCGTCTGTTCGAGGCGCGCGAAGAGGTACCGGGGCTCGGCCAGGTCGAAACGGCCGACCCACTGGGTGCCCTCGTGCCGCCAGTTCAGGAACGGCCCGGCGGAGACGGTGGCCCGCGAAGACGGTCTCCACTTCAGGCTGGCGTCGACCCCGTAGCGCCACGAATCCGTCTCCGGACTGACCCCCCAGTTGTTGCCGGCCTCGATCTGCAGCGCCTTTCGGGAATCGGACCAGAACCCGAACCAGCCGCCCCAGGACGGGTCGATCCGGAGCATCTCGCCGCCGCGAAGCGAGGTGTTGCTCAGGCCCGCGCTCTCCCTCATGACGCCCAGGTAGCCGCCCCAGAAGTTGTTGAGCGTGAAGCTCGCGTTCATGTTCGCGCCCCGCTGGAAGGCTTCGCCGCCGAAGCTGTACGGGGTCCAGGCGTTGAAGTTGAGATTCCAGCGCTGAAGGTGTTCCGTGGGCTGGTAGTGGTTGTATCCGACCCAGACGAAGGGAGCCACGAAGTCGGCTTCGCGCATGAAGCCGAGGTCGTTGGAGTCGAATCCGGGTGAGCGCGCCATCGCACCGGTGGCGAAACGCCAGTAGCCTCCGGATATCTTGCCGAGGACGAGCGACCCGGCCCAGCCGTTCAGCGACGTGCGCGAGGGGTCGAACTCGGTGTGTACGGCGTCGGGACGCTGGAAGTACCGGGCGGGAGACCGCTGAGTCCGCGCGATCGCGTCCGCCGAGCCCCGGACGGCAGAGCCGAGCAGGTAGCCGGACAGGACGAAACGGTCTTCTCCGAACCGATGTCGGGCGTCGGCCCCGAAGGTCCAGGCGCCGCTGTGGAGCGCGAGGGATTCGGCCGCTTCACCGTCCCGCATGGTCCAGGTGGAGATGAGGCCGACCGCGCTCCTGCCGTCGCGGAAGTCCCTGCTGACGCGAGCCATGCCGTACTGTGCGGAGGGTTCCACCAGCCGGTCGCCGAGAGGACCCGACTCATTGGCCGCCAGGGCCGACTCCCGACCGGTGAGCGCGTGCAGGAGCCCGAGCGACCACCCCGAACCGGTCTTCCCCGAGAGCTTCGCGGCGCCAACGATGCGTGTGCGCTCCGGCACATCCGCGTACGGTGCATCCGGCACGCGTCCGCGCGGGGCCCTGCCGATGCGCCTGGAGTAGAACAGGCCCTCGCTCGCCATGTCTCCGTCGCCCTCCGAGAAGCGGAAAGCGAAGATGTTGGCACCTTCGACGAAGAACGGCCGCCGTTCGGGCAGGAACGTCTCGAACGCCGTCAGGTTCACCTGCGCGGGGTCGGCCTCGACCTGCCCGAAGTCGGGGTTGATGGTGACGTCGAGGGTCAGGTCGGTGGTCAGCCCGTACTTGACGTCGGCACCGAGCGTCGACGAAAAATCCCGTGGATCGTAGAACGGGTTCGCACTGCTCCCCGGCGCGGCCTCCATCCTCACCAGCGAATAGGGAAGAACCTCGAGGCGCGCCGGCGGTGACAGGTCGCGCAGCCCTTCCAGATCCCCGAACCGCGACACCAGCGCGCCGTCGCCCCGGGAGATCGGAGCCCATAGGCTGCGTTCCATGTGCCGCGCGATGAAGCGCGCGAAGTTGATTCCCCAGGTCTGCCGCGAAGCCCCATCGAATCGAAGCTGGGAGTACGGGATCCGGAACTCGGCCGTCCAGCCCCGGTCGTCGGTCCGCGTGGCCACGTCCCACACCGCATCCCAGGAGTCGTCCTCGTTGGTGTCGTCGTACATGTAGCCGTCGGACTTCACGCCGGCCGGATTGACTCCGAACCGGAAGGCGGTGCGCCGGTCGTGATAGCTGTCGATCACGACATCCACCCAGTCCGAGTGGGGCCGGTCGTCCCGGCGCGCAAGCTGCGCCACGATCGAATCCGGGGAGCTGTCGAAGGCCCGGATCCCGACGTACACCGCCTCGTCCCCGTACAGGACCCGCGCCTCCGTCCCCTGAAGCGGGTTTCCGCCCTCGTTGGGCTCGAAGACGACGAAGTCGCCGGCCACCATGGCGAGCGCCCAGTCGTTCTCGTCCAGCAAACCGTCGATGGTCGGTGGTCCCTCGGTGACCCGGTGCGCAAGCAGGGCCGGCGGAGCTGCCCGTCTGCTTGTACTCGATGCTTCTGCACCGGTCTCAGGACTCTGGGCCGGGAGGGGCGGAGGCGCTGCAGACACCGTCACCGCACCCACCACACCCACACACACCCGTATCGCAACGCTTCCCCTCGTCATCGTCCCCTCCCCAAGCTCTCAACCCCTCCCGGGCCCGTTTGATAGACTTCACCTCTCAAACCGCGGTGACGCCGGCCAACCCGCCGGTACCGCGACCGTGTGCCATGACGAGAGAGAGGAGCAAAAGGTTGCGAACCCGCCCGAGGATCGGTCCGGCGTTCTTCAAGGCCCATGGCCACGGCAACGACTACCTGGTCTTCGAGGAAGGCGCCGGGCCCGAGCTTACGGAGTTCCTCGCCAGTAGGATCTGCGACCGCAACCGGGGTCCCGGTGGGGATGGCATCGTGGTCGTGGAGAAGGTGGCGGAGGGCGCGGAGCCCCGTCTCCGCATGTTCAACCCGGATGGCGGCGAGTTCGAGCGCAGCGGAAACGGATTGCGCATCGCGGGCGTCCACCTGAGGCGCCTGGAGATGGAGGGCGACGACTGGTTCCCCGTGAGCGTGGGTGGCGACCGCGTGCGGCTGCGGGTGGCCGGGCCGGATGCCGCGGGGGTCTGGGACGCCAGCGTGGAGATGGGGCGGGTCGCCTTCCCCGACGGGCCGCCGTTCGTCTCGGCAGGGCGCGTGGACGCGCGCGGGAGGGTGGTGCTCTCGCTGCCGTCGCCAGACGGGTCCGAGGTTGTGCTGGAGGCGGTGCCCGTGTCGGTGGGCAACCCGCACGCGGTCGTCTTCGGCGATGGCTGGACCCGGGCCGAGGTGGAGCGCTACGGCGCCCTCATCGGGACCGCCGACGCCTTCCCACGGGGCACGAACGTGCAGTTCGCGGAGACACCGGTGCGGATCCCGGAAGCGGGCGCGCGCGGCGAACTCGCGATCCGCATATGGGAGCGCGGGGTGGGGCCCACACTGTCGTCCGGTACGTCGGCGTGCGCGGCGGTGGCCGCGGCGGTTAGGTCGGGGCTGATGGCTCCCGGCCCCGCGACGGTGCGGATGGAGGGCGGGGACATGGAGGTGGAACTGCGCCGCGACTGGTCGGTGCGGCTGCGCGGGCCGGTCGAGGAGGTGTGTACCGGGAAGCTGACCCCTAGGTTCGCACCCGCGCCATCAGCACCAGCCCGACCACGAGGAAGATGAAGTTCGGGATCCAGGCGGCCCAGAAGGGGGGCAAGCCGCCGGAGGCCCCGATCGCGCCGAAGAGCCGCAGCAGCATGATGTACAGGATCGTGGACCCGAGCGACACCCCCACGCCAAGCGCGGCGCCTCCCTTCTTCACCGTCGTGGCGAGGGGCGCCCCGAAGAGCATGATGACGAGGGTCGCCGCCGGGATCGAGAGCTTCTGGTCGCGCTTGACGAGCAGGTCGCCCGGGTCCCCGCCAGAGCGGTAGACCGACGCGGCCCGCCTTCCCAGCTCCTCGTAGCCCATCTCGTTCTCGTCCGGCGGATCGTTGCGGAGCTCTTCGGGGGGAACGCTCAGCGCTGGCCGGCGGTAGCGCTCGAAGGTATAGGATGTCTCCTGCCCGCCCGGGTGGATGACGCGGAGATACCCGTCCTGCAGCGTCCACCCCTCGCCTTCGCTATAGTAGCCCTGGCTGGCCCAGACGTGGCGCAGCGACCCGTCGTCGTCGCGGCTCTCGACGAGCACGCGGTCCATGGAGCGGTTGGACACGAAGAGCTGCTGGATGCTGAGCGTCTCCTGGTTTTCGGTCTTGTGCACGAAGTTGTTGCGCCAATCGCCGCGGACTTCGCGGTCCTGGAAGATCTCGGCGGCTCGCCGGTTGGTGGAGGGGACCAGGGATCCCAGGAAGAAGACCCCCGCGGTCAGGACGGTGCCGACGGGCCAGAGCGGCGCCACGAGCCGGTGAAACGAAACGCCGCCCGCCTTCGCGGCCATGATCTCGCGGTGCACGGTCATGTTGTTGACGGTGAAGACCGCGGCGATCAGCGCGGCGACCGGTGCCGACCAGACCATGAAGTGCGGGTACATGAATACGTACCCCAACGCCATGTCCGCCACCGAAAGATCCCGGTCCAGAAACTGGCCCAGTCGTTCGTTCAGATCCCCGATTACGAAGAGGATGGGGACGCTAAGCACGAAGATGCCAAAGAGCCAGGCGAAGCTCCTGGCCACCATGCGGTCGAGGGTGCGGATCACGCTGCCGACTTCGCCCGGCGGCGGGAGGCGAGCCTTCTGAGCCCCAGCCAGATCTCGCGCCAGCCGCCGCTTCGGGTGGACGCGATCCAGCGGCCCATGCGGGAGACCATCAGCGCCCCCGCCACGAACCAGATCACGCTCGGGGCCCACATGCTCCAGGCCGGGTCGGTCAGGCTGCGGTCCGCCAGCTTCTCCCCGCCCGTGAGGCCCAACTGGTAGACGCCGATGACGAGCGCGGAGACCACGATCACCATGCTCACGCCGCCCTGCGGGAAGCGGATGCCGACCGGCACGCCCACCAGCACGAAGATGATGCAGGCCGTGGCGATGACGAGCTTCTTGTGAACCTCGACCCGGTACTGGTGCACCTGCCGGCTCAGGGCCTCGGCCCGCGCGGTGTTCGTGCGGGCGGTGGTGGCCAGGGTGCGCGCGAGGTCGTCGGAGGGGAGCTGCGACGCGCCGGCGATGGCCAGGGTCTTGGCCAGCGGCGGCCCGGCGCTGCGGGCGGAATCGGCGGCGGGACCACGCCCCAGGGCACGCTCGACCGCGCCACGCGTGCGGTCCAGGGACTGGGCGCGAACCGAGTCCAGTTCGGCGCGCCGGGTGCGCTCGGCGTCCAGGAGCATCGCGACCGACATCTCCCGGTCGCTGCGCTGATCGGTGTCCGATTCCTCGAAGAGGTTGCCCACGCCGCGCAGCACGTACAGCTGCCGTTCGAACTCGATCTGGTGGAATGAGCCCAGCTCACCGCTCCCCACCTCGTACACGTGTCCGTCGTAGAGGCGGAGGTGCAGATCGGTGAAGGACGGGTTCAGCTCCATCTCGCCGCGGGTGGCGTAGGTGGTGCGCCGGACGCCCTGTCGACTCATATCATAGATGGTGACACCTGTGAGTTCGGACGAGTCCTGGTCGATGGCGTCGGCCACCAGGAAGTACGGACCGATGCCGTTTTCCGCCTCGATCTGGTTGACCGCCTGCTCACGGAGTTGAAATGTGGGGCTCTTCTGGCGGATCGAGTTCCGCAGGTTCTTGAGTTGATGGTTCGCCTCCGGGAGAACCTGGTCGTTGAAGACGAAGGTCACGAGGGTGAGGAGGGCGCCGAAGCCCAATACGGGGAGGAACAGCCGGCGGGGCCGGACTCCGCCGCTCGACATTGCCACGATTTCGCTGTGCGTGGCCAACTCGCTGAAGGCGTAGAGAACCGCCGGGAGGATAGCCATGGGGAGAGTGACAGCGATGGTGTGGGGCAGCGACAGGACGAGGGCCTCGAGGATGATCTCCCTGGGCAGCCCCTTGCCGACCAGGTCCTCCAGCCGCTGCGCGACCGTGTTCACGAAGAGCAGGCCGGTCAGCAGGCTGAAGGCGAAGAGGAACGGACCCGTCATCGAGCGCAGCAGGTAGCGGGTCAGGATTGTCATGATCGGTCGGGCCGGGACTCGAGTCCGCGTGGGTCGGTGGTCGCCGCTTGGACGTTGCCGCGGCTTCCCCCGGTTGTCTCGCTCGCCGGGACGGGGCGTTGTCCCGGCTCCAACCATGAAATATAACCGATCGCGGGGCGCGCCCCGGGTGATCGGGGGCACGGCGGGGACGGCTGCCGCGTGCGGGTTCGCGCTCGCGCTCGCGGGCGGGGCGGCCGAGGGATCCGCGCAGCAGGTGCCGCCGCTGTCGCCGGATACGGTCCTGTGGGTGATTCCGGAGCTGAGGGGGCCGCCGAGGTCGCTGCTGTCGCCGCCCCCCCGTCCCGTGCCGGTCGTGCGCCTGGGGCTGGCCAGCATCCCGGTAACGCGGTTCGGCCACGTCCTCACGCCGCCTGAACCGTCCCTGGTGCTGCTCCTGCTCGTGGCGGGAGCCGATTCGGTGAGCGTCGCTCTTCCCCCACCCCAACCACCCGACTGGGCGACGAACCCCGGCATGCGTTTCGGGGCGCTGGGCCGGACAATCCACTACGGGAACATCCCGCTCGGCAGCGGTCGTCAGCGTGCCGTGGGCGCGCCCGACGAGATCCGTTTCCGGAACGAGTTCGCGGACCTGGGATTCTCGCTGCGGGGCACGGGACAGTTCGGGAGCGACTGGACCCGCTACCGACCCTGCGACGAGACGGTGCAGGTGACCTGCGAGCTCTCTCTGCTGCCCCAGTTGACGCCCGACATCCAGTTCGCGGCCAACGCGGACGGGACGGTCGCCGAGCGCGTGCGCGTCGATGTCGACTACGACCAGACACGCGAATTCGAGGGGGCCAACCGGGTCAACGTGCGCTACCAGGGGCTTCCGGGCGAGTTGCTGCAGCGGTTCGACGTGGGCGACGTCGACTTCTCGCTGCCTCCGTCGCGCTTTCTCACCGAGGCGGTGCCGGCGGGGAACTTCGGGTTCCAGGCGGCGCTTCAGGCCGGTCCGGTGGGCCTGCGGTCGGTGTGGGCGCAGCAGAACGGGGAGGTCACCTCGCGGCGGTTCCGGCTGGAGGGGTCGGGGCGCGGGCACGCCAGGGCGGACACCCTGGTTCTGGACGACGCCGACTACGTGGACGGACAGTTCTTCTTCCTCTTCGATCCCGCCGCCTTCTTCGACTATCCACACGTGGACGTGCTGGCGCTCTCCCGCTCCGAAGCGCCGCAGACCGTGACTCCGGGAGCGGAGCCGATCCAGCTGTACCGCTCCGAGATCGACCTCTACGCGCGCCAGCAGGTGGAGGGGTACATCCAGGCGGACGCGTTCGCGGGGACGGGAGCGGACACCGTGGCCGAGTCGGCCTGGTTCCGCTATCTGCAGCCGGGGCAGGACTACGTGGTGCACCCCAGCGGGCTGTGGATCGCGCTGCGCTCGCCGGTGGGCCCGGGGGAGCTGCTCGCGGTCACCTACATCACCGAATCGGGCGATACGATCGGCACCTACAACCCGGAACGGACCTACCTGGAAGGCGGCCGGCCCAGGCTGAAGCTCCTGAAGGCGACCTCCGCCCAGCACCAGCCGGGGAGGCCGACGTGGCGGCACGAAATGCGCCAGATCTACCGGGTGTCGTCGTCGGGAGACGTCGAGCCGGGGTCGGTGGATCTGGCGATCTCACTCGGGGAGGAGAGCGCGGGCCGGACCTTCGCGCGCCGGCCCAACGGCGACGACCTCACGTACCTGCGGCTCTTCGGACTGGACGAGGAGGCCCCGACGGACCGGATAGACCCGTCGCAGATCTACCGGCCCGCGCTGGATTCCTTCGAGGACCAGCCGCCCGTCTCGGGGACCTTCATCGTCTTCCCCACCCTGGAGCCCTTCGCGGATCCGGCGCCGCTGCGGAGCCTGCCGATCGACACGGTGGAGGCGCGCCGGATCCTCGGTGCCAACCGCAACGAGCGCATCTACCGCGACCCCGATCCCTTCGAGCGGGAGAACGGGGGCGTGTTTCGCCTGAACCTGTCGTACGAGGTGCGCGGAGAGGGGCTGGTGTCGTCGTTCGTGCTCGGTGCCGTCGGGATCCGCGAAGGTACGGAGCGCGTGACGCTGGAGGGAAGGCCGCTGATCCGCGGGGTGGACTATGTGATCGACTATGACGTGGGGCAGCTGACCCTGCTCGATCCCGAGACGCTGCTGGCGGCGAATCCGGGCCGGTTCCTGGAGGTCTCGTGGGAGCAGAGGAGCTTCTTCCAGGTGGCGCCGTCCTCGGTCTTCGGGATGGACGCGCGGTATGACATGGGGGACTACGGGGCGGTGAACCTGATCGGCCTCTATCAGACCGAGAGCGAACTCGTGCGTCGGCCACAGCTGGGGGTCGAGGCGGGAGCGGTGGGGCTCGGCGGGGTCAACGCGAGCCTGGACCTGGATGCGCCGCTACTGACGCGGGTCCTGGACGCCGTGCCGGGCCTCGACGCCGGCGGGCCGTCGTCGATCCACTTTTCGGGTGAGGCGGCGGTGTCGCTCCCGGACCCCAACACGCAGGGCGACGTGTACATCGACGACTACGACGCGTTGAACGCGCGCCCGCTGTCCGTACAGAGCCACGAATGGCGCCACGGAAGCCGCCCGGCGTTCGTGGACGGTGCCGAGGGGGTGCTGCCGCCGGTACTCTCGGAGGCCACGGTGGCGGCGCTGACCTGGCAGCATACGTGGATCCAGGAGGGCGTCGGGGGCGACAGCCTCGGGGTCTTCCAGGGCTTCAATCCGAGTAGCGAGATCGACCAGCAGATCCGGGTCACCGGGAGCGCGCTGCGCGATCCGGCCCTGTTCGTGAGGTTCCGGCCGGAGAGCGGCGACGTCGAGGGGCCGGGGGGATGGTCGTCGATCACCACGGTGCTGAGCCCGACCGGGTCGGATCTGACGAAGAGCGACTTCATCGAGTTCTATGCGCGGGACGGGGAGTTCCTGACGCTCGTCATGGATCTGGGGATCGTGAGCGAGGACGCCTTTTTCGTCGATACGACCGGCGTGGCGAACGGGATCAAGCCGATCGTGAACCTGCCCTGGGGACAGGGTGTGCTCGACCAGGAGGCGGACCCGAGGCGCGGGGAGGTGTGGGGCAAGACCGCGGACGGGCGGGGGGTGTGGGTCGAGGACTGCTTTGCCGAGCGGGCGCGCGTCTATCCTCTCGGCGACCCGAACGCGAACTGCACGCGCGGGAACGGCCGGCCGGACACAGAGGATCTGGACGAGGACGGGAACCTGGATACGCTCGAGCGCTACCGGCGTTTCGTGATCCGGCTGGACGGCTCGTCGCGCTACCTCGTGCGCGACCGGCACGAGACGGGGACCGCGTTCCGCCTCTACCGGGTGCCGATCCGGGACCCGTCGGGGGTTGACGTGGGCGGGGCGATCACCGAGGCGGAGCTGCGCGCGGTACGGCACCTGCGACTGACCGTCACCGGGCGGCGCAACGACTCATTCGTGATGACCCGGATGGGGATCGTGGGGTCGACGTGGATAAAGCGCTCGCTGACCGGTGTACTCACCGGCCTCGGGGGCGACACCGCGTCGGTGCAGGGGCGGGTGGAAGTGGGTCCGGTCTCGCGCCTGACGGCCGGGGACGCCTACGTCTCTCCGCCCGGCGTCATCGAGCAGCTCGACGACCCCACCGCGGCCTTCGGCGGGCAGGGGATCGAGTTCAACGAGCGTTCGCTTTCGATCGGCTTCGAGGACGTGCTGCCCGGCACCCGCGTGGAGGTGTACAACCGTTTTCCGCAGCGGCCCCGGGACTTTCTCTCCTACCGGGAAGCAAGACTCTGGGCGGTGGCCGCGCAGGGCGACTTCGGATTGCATCTGCCCGTCTGGTTTTTCGTCAAGATCGGGACCGACGACCGCAACTTCTACATGTTCCGGACCCGCCTGGACCCGGCCCACACTCCGGGAATCGTGAGGGAAGGGGACTGGTTGCCCGAGATCGTGATCGGGTTTGACGAGTGGCTGCAACTGCGGCGGCAGGCCGAGGAACGGCTGATTCTGGAGCCGAGGCTTCCCGGGGACCCCCCGCTCGTGCTCTGGTCCGCCGATTCCACCTACTCGGTGGTCCTGCAGGATCGCGGCCGGGCGCCGAACCTCGCGTCGGTGCGCGAGATAAGCCTCGGGGTGGTCAACGAGTCCGGGGCGCCGGCTTCCGGCGAGATCTGGGTCGACGAGTTCCGGCTCTCGCGCGGCATCCGCGACGCGGGTCTGGTGTCGGCCTTCGACGCCGAGCTGAGGGGAGGCGAGTTCCTTGAATCGCGCGCGAGCTTTCGGAGCCGCGGCGGCTATTTCCGGCAGCTTCGGACCACCCCGACCTTCCAGAACGACCGGGCGCTGGATGTGCACGCCACCCTGCGGCTGGAGCGCCTGGCACCCGCCGGCTGGGGGCTCGAGGCCCCGCTGTCGCTGAGCTACGAGCGGGAGAGCCAGGCGCCGATTTTTCTCGGCCGCAGCGACGTGCGCGCCGACCGTCTGGAGGGTCTTCGCGAGCCCGGCTTCAACCGCAGCCGGATCGACTTCTCGCTGAGGCGGCCTACAAACGGGGAGAGCGGATTCTGGAACGTCTTCCTGGGGGGATTCAACCTGAGAGCGGGCGTGGTGCGCTCGTCGCTGAGGACCATCACGACCGAGAGCGACGGGGACGGGATCGATGGCTTCCTCGGCTACGGGCTGCGTCCGCCACGGCGGGATCTTCCGATCTTTCCGGGCGTGGTGGGGTCGTTCCTGCGCTGGGTCCTGCCCTCCTTCCTGGAGGACCGGATCGCGGGGGCCCGGCTGCGGTGGACCCCCGAGAGCTTCGCCCTGGAGAGCGAACTGCTGAGCCGGGATCTGAGCATCTTCCGGTTCGACAGGATCATCCGAACCGCGGAAGACTCGCTCGTGGCCGCTACCGAGGCGCCCAGGAGACAGGTAACGGGATCGATGCGCGTGGCCTTCCGCCCCGTCGAGTCCGTTACCGCCGAGGCCGACTTCCTGAGCGGACGGGATTTTCTGGAGGTCGAACGCCTCGCCTCCGACGCCGCCACGCGTGCTCTGCTGGAGGCCGAGCGCAGGCGCGTCCGGGGGTTGGATCTCGGGTGGGAGGTCGACCGGAACGTCCGGACCCGGCTGGCTTTCCAGCCCCGGCTGTCGGAGTGGGCGCGCACCAGCGTCGAGATGACCACCATCTACCTGTCCCAGCGGAACGCCGACCTGGTCGAGACCCGGAACACGCCGCGCGACACGGCCCGGGTGCTGCTGCGCAATGTGGACGGGCAGCGAAACACGGCGGCTTCGTTCTCGCTGGTTCCCGCCCGCATGGGAGCGCAGGGCGGGGGGAGCGAGGCGGGGCAGTGGTGGAGGCGGGCCTTCGATCCGCTCACCCTGACCTGGTCCAGCGGATTGACTTCGCGGTTCAACCGGGATGCGGTGGATCCGGGGGCGATCTACGAGCTGGGCTGGGGCCGCCGGGAGGACTTTCTGATGATCGGGGCGGATTCGGCGTCCACGCTAAGCGAACGGGACCGGATCGGCATGCGCGGAGGGCTCCGCCTTCCCGGATCCACGACATTTCGCCTGGCCTACGACCGCACGCTCAACGAGACGCTGGACACGCGTTCCGACCGGGAAGGGACGCGCAGGGTGTGGCCGGACATCGACGCGGCGATCGCCGATGTTCCACTGCCGCGCTTCATGTCCGTGGCCATCGAGCGCCTGTCGCTGGGCTCGGGGTACCGGAAGGAGGAGCGGAGCCTGGAGTTCGGCGCCGGCACGTTGCAGGATCGGCATCGCGAGGACCGGGAAGTGCCGATGTCGGTGACGCTCGCGCTGGTGCGGGGTTTCACCCTCAGCTATCAGGGGCGGGTCAACCGCGGGGAAAGCCGCGATCCGACGGGCGACACGCGACGCGAAGCGAACACCCATTCACTGGCGGCCTCCGCCCGCTTCCGCTCGCCGCTGCGCACCTTCCGGGAGCGGGGCGCGCCGCTGCGCGTGACTCTGAATCTGAGGTATCTGGATGAGGTACAATGTCGAATTGCAGGCATTGACAGCGCATGCATTGCGTTCATCGACCAATTGGAGCGTGACGTGTCGCTGTCAGTGGACTCCGCGGTGCAGGATTTCCAGCTCGGTGTCCGGCTGAGGTATCTGGACCGGCGCTCCTTCGTCGGACTCAGAGCGGGCTCGACGCAGTTCCAGCTCAACATTTTTGGCCGCTTCCTCCTGACCTCGGCGCTTCTCTCACAGGGGGGCGCGGGCAGATAGGTCGTCGATCCCCGAGGCGGCGCGGGCGTCCGTGCCGCGGCCTGGGGGCGATTGCGCGACGTGACTCCCGGAGGCGGCCCGCAAGGTTGTCCCATACAGCCATGGGAGCGGACATCGATAATCCAGTATCATCCATAGGCGTCCATGAAGT
>VXQO01000135.1 GCA_009838975.1 Gemmatimonadota bacterium
GCGCTCCCCGCCCCCCACACGGCACGATCCCCGCGCTTCTCCTCGTCGCCCTTCTCGGCTGCCAGCCGCCCGCCCCGTCCAGCGACGCCTCCAGCGCGTTCCGGCAGGCCGGCGGCTCCTTCCCGGCGGCCTGGACGTTCCCGGCTGACGCCGACCCCGTCACGGCCACCGAAGGCATGGTGGCGACCACGGACGCCTACGCGTCGCGGGTCGGCGTCGACATCCTCGCGGCGGGCGGCAATGCGGTCGACGCGGCGGTCGCAACCGGCCTCGCCCTCGCCGTGGTGAACCCCGAGGCCGGCAACCTGGGCGGCGGCGGCTTCATGATGGTCCGCCTCGCCGACGGCACGGTCCACGCCCAGGACCACCGCGAAAAGGCGCCGATCGCCGCCACCCGCGACATGTATCTCGACGAGGACGGCAACGTCACCGACCGCTCCACCGTCGGCCACCTTGCGGCGGGCGTCCCCGGGTCGGTCGCCGGCCTGTGGGACGCCCACGCGCGCTTCGGGGTCCTGCCGTGGGCCGCCGTCGTCCAGCCCGCCATCGATCTTGCCAACGGCTTCGAGGTCACCGTACGCCTCGTCTCCACGCTCGACGCCGCCCAGAACGGCATCCGCGCCGTCCCGGCGAGCGCCCGCGTCTTCCTCCCCGGCGACGCCGTCCCCGCCGTCGGCGACACCTTCTCCCAGCCCGACCTCGCGCAGGTCCTCACCCGGCTGCGCGACCAGGGCCCCGACGATTTCTACCGCGGCGAGACCGCCGCCCTCATCGCGGCCGAGATGGAGCGCGGCGGCGGCATCATCACCCTGGAGGACCTCGACCGCTACGCCACCGTGTGGCGTGACCCCGTCAGCTTCGACTACCGCGGCTACACCGTCCACTCCATGCCGCCACCGTCCTCCGGCGGCCTCACCATGGCCGCCATCGCAAACATCGTCGAGCGCTGGGACCTGGGCGACATGGGCTGGAACACCGCCGAGACGATCCACGTCATGACCGAGGCCTTCCGCCGCGCCTACGCCGACCGCAACGAGTACCTGGCCGACCCCGACTTCGTGGAGTTGCCCGCGGACGAGTTCCTGTCCGAGACCTACGCCGACGCCCGCGCCGCCACGATCTCGCTCGACCGCGCCTCCCCGTCGTCGCAGGTCAACCCCGGCATCGATGCCTTCCTAGACGAGAGCCACACCACCCACTACTCCGTCGTTGACGGCGCCGGCAACGCCGTCGCGGTGACCACCAGCGTCAACTCCTGGTACGGCGGCAAGGTCGTCGTCGACGGCGCTGGGTTCTTCCTCAACAACACCATGGACGACTTCGCCGCCAAGCCCGGCACACCGAACCAGTTCGGCCTGGTGCAGGGCGAGCGCAACGCGGTCGGCCCCGAGAAGCGCATGCTATCGGCCATGAGTCCCACCATCGTCGAGGACCCCGACGGCAACCTGTTCCTGCTGACCGGCACCCCCGGCGGCTCGACGATCATCACCACCGTGCTCCAGTCCATCATGAACGTCGTCGACCACGGCATGAACGTCGTGCAGGCGGTCCACGCCCCCCGCGTCCATCACCAGCACCTCCCCGACCTCGTCTTCTTCGAGCACCAGGGGCTGCCCGCCGCCACGGTCCAGGCCCTCGAAGCGCGCGGCCACACCGTCCGCGAGCGCGATCCCGGCCCACCCGACGCCTATTTCGCCGGCGGCATGTCCGGAGACGTCCAGATGATCATGGTGATGCCCGATGGCTCCTTCACCGGCTGGTCGGATCCCCGCCGGGGCGGCAGGACGGAAGGCAGGTAGGTGGGTGGAGGAGGGTCGCGCGCCCGATCACGGCCAGTTGCCTTCGCCCCGTCGCCCTCTCCTGCGCGGCCTCGGGTGTAGCCGCGGGCGCATCCACGCGGCCGCCCTCCCCGTAGCCCTGGCCACCGCCTGCGCCGCTGCCGCGGGCACGGCCGCCTTCGCCCCCGGGACCGGCAACCCCGGTACCACATCCGGCGAAGCGCTATCGGGCGCCCCCGCCGAGCCCGACATCGACCGGCCCCAGGACCGGTCCCTCATGTTGTGGGGCGGCGTCAGCCCCGACGGCGATCTCCACCTCGACCCCGCCTTCGTCCTCGACGCACCCGCCTCGCTGCCAGACGAGACCGGCGCCTACCGCATCGAGGTCTTCGGCGCCGGCCGCGTGAGCCTCGTCTCGCTCGACTTCGAAATGGGACAGTTATCGGAAGGCGGAGGGGGCTTCGTCTTCATGGTCCCCTTCCGGGACGACTGGCCCGCGCTGGACCGCATCGTCCTGACGGGACCCGAAGGCACGGCCAGGCTAGACCGCGATACCCGCGTGCCGATGGCGATCGTCGTCGACCGCGCGAGCGGCCGGATCCGCGCCATCCTGCGGGGCGACGCGGCGGAGGCCCGCATCGCCGCGGCGGCTCTGGAGGAGGCCCGGGCGGACACCGGCGACAGCGGCACCCGGGTGCTGGTCAGCTACGGACTACCGCGCCCGGTGCCAGAGTAGCCGCGAATACTAAACAATCTTATTCAGTATTGCTCGCGAGGCACCGTATCCGCCGCGGCCACCGTATCGACCGCCGCAGCCGTGTCCGCCAGCAGAGGGTCGACGGGCGGCACCATCACCGCCTCGCGCAGCTGCACCACGATGACCGATCCGGCGGCGATAATGCCCGGAACGGACCTCAGCGCGTCGCGGCCGCTGCCCGAGCGGCGGGCCCGTTCGGCCTCGGGGTCGAGCATCATGGGGGCATCAACGACCACGCTCTCGATGGGGCGTTCGTAGTTCCACGCCGACAGCGTCTCGAAAGCCACCTCGAGGATCGCGGGCTCGCCGATCCCGCCCGAGCTCGCCGACGCCTCGACCCGACCGAGGAAGTAGGTGCCCCTCGGGATCAGGGTCTCGCCCGCTTCGTCCATGACGTCCTGGACCACCGTCGCGATCACCGGATCCCCGACGTCGTATTCGTCGGTCGAGATGTCGATCTCGGCGGTGAGGCGGACCCGCGTTCCCGGCGGAACCCTGAGCTGTACCGGGGGTTCCGGCAGGCCCGTGGTGTCGCCGGCCACCGAGTCGATGGCGGAGTCCGTGGTGTCCGCGCCGGCTTCCAGGCCCTCCGCAGGGCCGGCTTCGTCGGGGTCGGTCTGCGGGGACTGCGGCGCGGTATCGGTCGGCTCGGCAGCGATCCCGGCTTCCATGGCGGCGTCTTCGCTACCCGGATCTCTGCCCGGGTCGCCATCCCCGCCGCATCCGCCCGGCAGAGCCGCGGTCGCAACCGCCGCCAGCACAACGCGCCAGCGGGGGATCCCGCCCGACCATGTCGTGTTCGTCGATCGCATGCCGCTAATATAGGGACTCGCCGCGCCCCACCGGGACGCGCCAGCCCCGTCGCCATTCTCCAGCATGCGCGAACTCGCCACGATCCTGCCCTACTTCCGCCCGTACCGTGTGGCGATGGTGTGGGGCATGGTGCTGGTCGTCATCGCGAACGGGTTCGCTCTCATTCAGCCCTACCTCCTCAAGCTGCCGATCGACGCGCTCACCGGGGTCGCGGGAGACGACGCCGACCTGATTCGACGCACCGTGCTCACCTTTGCGTTGCTGATCGTGGCGACGGCGGTCGCGGGCGGTGCGGCGCGCTACGGGATGCGGGAGATCCTGAACGGGCTGAGCCGGCGGGTCGAGGTCGACCTGAGGAACGACTTCGTGCGGCATCTGCTGCGGCTCCACGCGGGGTTCTACGGCGCCAACCGGACCGGGGACCTGATGAGTCTGGCCACCAACGATACGCTGGCGGTGCGGCAGGCCGTGGGTCCGGCGGTCATGTACACGGCCAACACGGTGGTCAGCTTTGTCGTCGGGCTGGGCGTGATGATCCATATCAGCCCGGAACTGACGCTCGCCGCGCTGGTGCCGATGGCGGTGCTGCCGCCGGTGGTCCAGTGGTTCGGCAAGACGATCCACACGCGGTTCGAGCGCATCCAGGAGCAGTTCGCCGCGCTCTCGACGATGGTGCAGGAGAACCTGACCGGGGTGCGGATCGTGCGCGCCTACGGTCAGGAGGACGCCCAGGCCGGCGAGTTCGACGCGCTCAACCGCGACTACCTGAAGCGCAACATGCACCTGGCGTACGCGTCCGGGGCGTTCCATCCGATCATGGGACTGATGACGGGGGCGGCGATGGTGGTGGTCCTCTGGTACGGGGGCGGCCAGGTGATCGCCGGGCGGATCGGCGTGGGCGACTTCGTGGCCTTTTCGTTCTACCTCTGGCTGCTCGCGTGGCCGATGATCGCGCTCGGGTGGGTGGTCAACCTCTACCAGCGCGGTGCGGCCTCGATGGGGCGGCTGAACCGGATCTTCGCGATCGAACCGGGGATCACCGTGCCGGAGCGCCCGCATCCGCCTCCCCGGGGCACCCCGGCCATCGAGTTCCGCGGCGTTTCGTTCCGTTACCCGGACACGGAGCGACTGGTGCTGCAGGACGTGTCCTTCACGGCGGAACCGGGGCGGACCGTCGCGATCGTGGGCCCCACCGGGTCGGGCAAGAGCACGCTGGTTTCGCTGATCACGCGGACCTGGGACCCGACGTCCGGGACCGTGCTGGTGGACGGCGTGCCGCTGCCCGAGTACGATCCGGCGGACATCCGGGCGCTGACCGGCTTTGCGCCGCAGGACAGCTTCCTCTTCTCGGCGAAGCTCGGGGTCAACATCGGGCTCGGCACTTCGCCGTCGCTGCCGAGGTCGGAGCGGGCGAGGCGGGTGCGGGAGGCGGCGGTGGCGGCCGACCTGCACGACACGGTGACCGGCTTCCCCGAGGGTTACGAAACCCGGCTCGGCGAGCGCGGCATCAACCTGTCGGGCGGGCAGAAGCAGCGGGCCACTCTGGCGCGCGCGCTGGCGATCGATCCCGGGGTCCTGGTGCTGGACGACGTGCTGAGCGCGGTCGACACGGCGACCGAGTCACGCATCCTGAGCGGGCTGCGCGGCGAGCTGAAGGACCGCACGGCGTTCATCATCTCCCACAGGGTGACCGCCGTGAAGGACGCGGACCTGATCCTGGTGCTCGACGAGGGCCGGATCGTGGAGCGCGGGCGGCACCGGGAGCTGGTGGCTCTGGGGGGAACCTATGCGACGCTGCTGAGGCGGCAGCTGCTGGAGCAGGAGGTGGCGGGGGCGGCGTAAGGCGGCTACCGGCTCCGGCCGTCCCCGCCCTGCGCGATGGCTTCAGGCCGGCCGGTGGGGCATGCGGTAACCTACTCCGCGTTCAGTGCGGATGTGCGGCCCGAACTCTGGCCGTCAACTCCGCCGTGGAGAAGGGTTTGACGATGTAGTCCGCGGCGCCCGCATCGAGGGCCCTGAGGATCGTCTGATCCGTCCCGAAGGCGGAGATGAAGATCACCGGCAGCCCGGTCAGTTCGGGAACGCTCTCCATCACCGCGATTCCGTCGGCCCCGGGAAGCAGGAGGTCCATCAGGACCAGCCTGGGCTTGTGGGTTTTCAGGAGGCTTGCCAGTTCGCCAGGGTCGTTGGCTGCGATCGGAAGGTAGCCCGCTGCGGCAAGCGCGTCGCGGACGTACAGCAGCATCTGCGGGTCGTCGTCAATCACCAGGATGCGCGTGCGTTCCCGTTCTTCGGCGACCGAGTGCGGATCGCCGGCGGGCCGCGTGGCCGTGGTGCCTCCACCCTCGGCGACGGGCACCGTGAGGGTGAATCGCATGCCGCGCCCCGTCCCGTCGCTCTCGGCCCAGATCCGGCCACCGTGCGCCTCGACCAGCCCTCGGCAGATCGCCAGACCGAGGTCGGCCCCTCCGCGCCCGCGTGCCCGGCCGCCGCGCGCTGCCGGCGCGGCGTACCTGTGGAACAGGTGCGGCAGCCGGTCCGGCGGCACGCCCCGGCCGTTGTCGGTCACCGAGATCGCGACGTGCTCACCGTCGCTCTCAGCGGAGACTCGGACAGGCGACCCTCCGGGCGAATGTCTCGCGGCGTTGGACAGCAGGTTGTTGAGCACCTGGACGATGCGGGCCCTGTCTGCCATGACCCACGGAAGATGCTCCGGCAGGTCGATGACAAGGGGGTTCTCGCGCGTGCCGCTCGCGAACGCATCCCTGGCCCGGGTCAACAGCGAGGCCACTTCCGACGGCTCGGGCGAGACCGACAGCGTCCCCGTCAAGATGCGCCCGTGGTCGAGCAGATCGCCGATCAGGCCGCGCATCTGGTCCGCCTGCTCGTCGATGACCCGGAAGAACTGCATCATCTCGGCCAGATCCGGAGCGGATGAGGCGCCGAGCACTGTGGCCGTCGAGCCCTTGATCGATATGAGCGGCGCTCGCAACTCGTTGCTCACAGTGCCCAGGAACTCCGCGCGCAGCCGCTCGAGCTCTTCCAGCTGGGCCAGGTCCTGCAGCGTAACCACCAACGACTCGACCGTGCCGTCGGCCGCGTGAATCGGCGTGGCGTTGACCAGCGTCGTCACGCTCCGGCCGTCGGGAACCGAGAGCGTCATCTCTTCAGCACGCACCGTCTCGGCGCTGCTCAGCAGTTGCGCCATGGAGAAATCCCCGAGGTCAACCTCCGGCCCGTCGGCGCGGCGCCAGGTCACCGTTGACAACAGCTCCTCCAGCGGCGATCCCGGGTGAATCAGCCCCTCGACGATCCGACGCGCCTCCCGATTGACCGAACGGAGTTTTGCCGGTCGCGGCGTCGAGGCCGACGACGCCCACCGGCGAGGTCTAGATCAACGTCTCGAGGTGGGCCCGGGTCCGCCGCTCGTCCCGGTGCGCACGGGCGTTGGCGACTGCGGTCGCAGCCTGGGTCGCGAAGACCATCATCAGCTCTTCATCGGCGCTCGTGAACTCCTGGCCGCTTTCCTTCTCCGCCAGAAAGAAGTTGCCAAGCGACACTCCGCCGTGCCGCAGCGGCGCACACTGGAGCGTCCTTGACCGCATCAGATCCGACGAGAAGCCGAGCGCCCGAACGTAGGCGGGCAGGTCCGCCACCCGAAGCGGCGCGGCAAGTTGGCTGAAATGCTCGAAGAGGCGCGGGCCGTCGGGCCGCCGTGCGCCGCCTCCCAACCGTCTGGGCGAACGCTCTCACGGCCCTTTCGGATGATCACGATACTGTGGCGAATAATATCACGATAATCGTGATATAGTCATGAATAATACCGTGTATGATACGATAATCGCTTTTGGCTTAACTCTTTCAGTGTAATGACGACATGACATTATGTCGTGTCTACCTTACATCATCCAAACCACCCAGGCTCGTTCCCCGCCTTCCACTTGATGTTGCACCCAACACTCGGCACCTGCTCGCCGGACGGCGCCTCGCCCACCAGCACCGCATCCAGCGCCGCACGCAGATCCGCCCCGGTCACCGGCACGTCCAGGGACGGCCGGCTGCCGTCGTACTGCCCGCGGTAAACCAGCCGCCGGTCCCCATCGAAGACGAAGAAATCCGGCGTGCAAGCCGCCCGGTACGACTTCGCGACCTCCTGCGATTCGTCGAACAGATACGGGAAGGTGTACCCGCGCCGCACCACCTCGTCCACCATCCTGGCCGGGCTGTCGTCGCGGTAGTTCGCGATGTCGTTCGCGTTGATCCCGACCACCGCCACCCCGCGCGCCTGGTACTCCGCCGCCACCCCGGCCAAGTGGTCCGCCAGGTGCTTCACGAACGGACAGTGATTCGAGAGAAACACCACGAGCAGCGCTGGTGCACCGTCGAAGCGGGAGAGCCCAACGGACTCACCGGTCGAAGGCTCGGGCAGCGAGAAGTCCGGCGCCTCGGTGCCGAGCGCGAGCATGGTCGAAGTCACGAGTGCCATGTCAGTCGGCCTCCTATAGCCTTTCCAGCAGGAACTCCGGCGTGAAGCGGTTCAGCCACGCCGCCAGCACCACGAACGAGCCCGTGACCAGCAGGATCCCGAGCAGAACCAGGACCACGCCCGAGGCGATCTGCACGGCGGGCAGGAACCGGCGGAAACGCGAGAACGCCTTCAGGAAGTGCTCGGTGGCCCAGGCCGCCAGCAGCAGCGGAATCCCGAGCCCCATCGAGTAGACGAAGAGCAGCCACATCCCGGCCCCGACCTGCTCCTGTGACCCAGCCATGGTGAGAATCGCGCCGAGAATCGGGCCGATGCACGGGGTCCAGCCCGCGCCGAACGCGATGCCGACCGCCACCGTGCCCACGTATCCGGCCGGCTTGTTCGCAAGGTGGACGCGCTTCTCGCTGAGCAGCGGCAGGAGCTGGAAGACCCCCATCAGGTGCAGCCCGAAGAGGATGATGATCACGCCGCCGATCCGCGCGATCCAGTCGCTGTTGTACAGCAGGAAGCTCCCGATGAAGGTGGCTCCCGCGCCGAGCAGCACGAAGATCAGCGTGAAGCCGCTGACGAAGAGCGCCGCATGCACCATGACGCGCCGCCGGTCGAACCCCTCCTGCAGGTCCTCCAGCGACATCCCGGTCACGAAGGACAGGTAGCTCGGCACCAGCGGCAGCACGCAGGGTGACAGGAACGACAGCACGCCGGCCGTCAGGGCGATCGTGATTCCGATGGATTCGTTCATGGATTCTCAGGGTCGGGGTTGGCCATCGCGCCGACGCGCTCGACCACCAGCTGCGTGGTCAGCGCGCGGTCTCCGAGGAAGATGGTGACGGTGTACGTCCCGGGCTCGACAAGGTTACCCTGGCCTCCGCCTCGTCGCCTCCCGAAGAGGCCGCCCATCCCCACTCCCGGGCGGATGAGTTCGGCCAGCTCGCGCATCTGCCCGAAGTTCGGGGCGCGCCGCCCTCCCCTTCCCCCACCCGCGGACTCGCCCGGACGCTCACGGAACGCCTCGGGGTCTCCACCGCCCTGTCCTCCGCGACCGCCTCCGCCGAAGCCGCCGAACAAGGTGCCGACATCGGTCTCGCCGGTAAACAGACCGATCTGGCGGCGCAGCGGCTCCTCCTCCCATCCGGCCTCGATCAGCGAATCGGCCACGGCGCGCGCGCGCTCGGCGATGGCCAGGCTGTCGCGGCGCTCGGAGGGAGACAGCTCCTCGGCCTCGGCGGCCGCGCCCCGCAGGTTCCAGCTCACGGTGTGGAGCCCCGCTCCCACGGGGCCGTTCAGGGTCTGCACGACCTCGCCGTCAGCGTCGGTTATGGAGACCTCTGCCTGCGGGCCGCGTTGCGCCGCGGGACCGCCGCCAGGGCCGCCGGGACGCCCGCCGCCGCCCCTCACAGCCTGCCCGGCGCCCCCGCCCCGCTGGCCTCGCGCTGCCTCCGCGGCACCCGCATCGCCACCCGCCT
This sequence comes from Gemmatimonadota bacterium, assembly GCA_009838975.1. Classification (GTDB taxonomy): domain Bacteria; phylum Gemmatimonadota; class Gemmatimonadetes; order Longimicrobiales; family Gaopeijiaceae; genus Bin94. The sequence goes on from VXQO01000135.1 coordinate 9,301, forward strand.
CCTCGGCCAGCTCCGCAGCGACCTCCTCGCCCACGTAGTAGCTGATCCGACCGGTCGCGCCCGGCGTCGGCCGCGAGAACCAGGCCTGCCCGTACGATTCGCCGCCCCTCGCAGGCTCGCCGAACTGGTAGGCCGGTGCCGGCTCGAAGGCGGCCGCACCGTCGGCCAGCACGTTGCCCGTCAGGTCCTGGAGCGGTGCGATGTCGACGATCCAGATCGAGCGGCCGTGCGTCCCGGCGATCAGCTCGCGGTCGCGGGGATGAATGCGCAGGTCGTGCACCGGCACCGTCGGCAGGCTCTCCATGAAACGGCGCCAGGAACGGCCCCGGTCCAGCGAGGCGTAGACGCCCAGGTCGGTCCCCACGAAGAGCAGGTTCTCGTTGCGCGGGTCTTCGCGCACCACGTGTACGAAATCGGGCGCGCCGGTCGGGAGCCCCGCCGCGATGGAGCGGAAGGAGTCGCCCCCGTCGTCCGACACGAAGACGTACGGCGTGAAGTCGTTGGTGCGGTGTCCGTCGAAGGAGACGTAGACGCGGTCGGCGTCGTGGCGCGAGGGCTCCACGCGGCTGACGTAGGTGCCCTCCGGCACGCCGTTGAAGCGCGCGGTGAATTCGATCCACTCACCGCCATCGTTCGGCGAGGTCCAGACGCGGCCGTCGTCGGTGCCGGCGAAGAGGCGGCCCTGAACCAGCGGGGACTCGGCCAGCGCGGTGATCGTGGCGTGCGTCTCGGCGCCGGTCACGTCGGGGGTGATGCCGCCGGTGGTGCGCGTGCTGATCTCGATCTTCTCGGGGTCGGCGTAGGAGAGGTCGGGCGAGATGATCTCGAGTTCGTCGCCGAAGCTGGTGCTCTTCACGACGCTGCTTCCGGCCGCGTAGAAGTGGCTGCGGTCGTGAACCGACTGGAAGAACGGCGTGTTCCAGTTCCAGCGCATGACGTGGCTCGCGGAGTCGGCGGTCGCCCGGGCCTGCAGCTCGGCGATCCGCGGGGCGCTCTCTTCGGCCCCGGCCTCCTGCAGCCGCACGATGCTGTCCTGGAGCGGGCGCCAGGCATCTTCCCAGCCGGGCCTTTGCAGCGTCGTGCTCTCACCGGTAGCCAGGTTCAGGCGCCGCATGTTGCCGCCCTGCGACTCGGCCCAGACGAGGTCCGGATTCCGTGGATCCTGCGCGGTCACGAAGCCGTCGCCGCCGCTGATCGTGGCCCAATGGTACTGCGAGAGCTGACCGCGCGAGAGTCGGCTGGGACCGCACCACGTGCCGTTGTCCTGCAGCCCGCCGCACACCCGGTACGGCTTGTCCATGTTGAACGAGACATCGTAGAACTGGCCCAGCGCCATCGTGTTCAGGTAGCGCCAGTTCCCGCCCTTGTCGTAGGTGATGGCGACGCCGCCGTCGTTGCCGACCACGATGCGCTCGGGGTCCACGGGGTCGATCCACATGGCGTGGTGGTCGACGTGGATGCCGTTGGTGGTGGTGCCCGCCGTGCGGCCGCCGTCGTCGGAGAACTGCACCGGGGTCGACGAGAAGTAGACCCGGTCGGGGTTCTGCGGGTCGACGCGCACCTGCGAGTAGTAGAACGGCCGGCTGTTGGCGTCGTTCACCTTCTCCCAGCTGTCGCCGCCGTCCTCGGACCGGTAGAGGCCGTTGCCGCCGGAGCCGTCTTCCTCCTCCTCGGCCTCGACCATGGTGAACATGATATCCGGGTCGCTTTCGCTGATCGCGATCCCGATCCGGCCCTTCATGTTGGTCGGGAAACCGCCGCCCGCGACCTCGGTCCAGGTGCTCCCGCCGTCGGTCGACTTCCAGAGCGCGCTTCCGGGGCCACCGCTGTTCAGGAACCAGGGGCCGCGCACGCGCTCCCAGCTGGCCGCGAACAGAGTGCCGGGATCTCCGGGGCGGAAGGCCACGTCCACGAACCCGGCCTTGTCGCTGATGTGCTTGACCAGTTCCCAGGTCTCGCCCCCGTCGGTCGTGCGGTAGAGGCCGCGCTCGGGGTTGGCGCCCCAGATGTGGCCCAGCGCGGCGACGAAGACGATGTCGGGATCGAGAGGATGCACGACGATCCGGCCGATCACCTGGGTCTCGCGCAGCCCCTTGAACTCCCAGCTGTCGCCGCCATCGGTGGACTTGAAGATCCCGCCACCCGGCGAGATCGAGTTGCGCGAATCCTCCTCGCCGGTCCCCGCCCAGATCTGGCTCGGGTCGCCCGGCGCGATCGCCAGATCACCCATCGACACCACCCGGGGGTCGTTGAAGATGGAGCGGAAGGTGATCCCGTTGTTCGTGGTCTTCGAGATTCCCCCGGCGGCCGCGGCCACGTAGAAGGTCCTGGACGGGCTCGGCAGCCCTTCGACGTCGGTCACGCGGCCGCCCATGTTCGTCGGGCCGACGGAGCGCCACACGAAGGACTCCCAGACATCGTCCGGGATCTGCTCCGTGAGCTGCGCCGCGGCGGGGGCGGGAGCGTACGCCGCCAGGGCCGTGGAGAGGGCGATGGCAGCGGTGACGCGTGCCGGAGTGAGTGGAAGGTCGAGGCGGAAGCGATTCATCTGGCTCTCCGGAGGGCGGGGTCTTTCGGTCGCTTAAAGTGGACACGCCGGGACGGGAGCACGTTACAGCTCTTAGCTCCAGTACCCGATCATCTTGTAGACCAGTCGGGCCACAAGGAAATCCGGCGCGGTCATGCCGGGGATCGGGGCTAGTTCGACCACATCGGCGCCGACCACGCGCCGCTCGGTGAAGACGCGCCGCAGGAGCGCGAGCGCCGGATACCACTGGCCGCCCCCAGGCTCCGGGGTGCCCGTCGAAGGTACCAGCGACGGATCGAAAAAGTCGATGTCGAAGGTGATGTAGACCGGGTCGCCGAGGGCGGCCATGGCTTGGTCCATCCAGGCGTCGTCGCGGGCCACCTCTTCGGCGGTGATCACGGTGACGTTGTCCCGCCGGTTGGCCACTCGCCATTCCTCGCCGCTGATCCCCCGCGCGCCGACGGTGACCAGGTCCACCCGGTCGACCACGCGGGCCATCGCGCAGGCGTGCGAGTGGGCGCTGCCGTCGTGCGTCTCGCGCAGGTCGAGGTGGGCGTCGAATTGCAGGACGCTCATCCGGTCAGGGCTCCGGCGCGCGTGGGCGGCGATCGCCGGAGACGAGATCGCGTGCTCACCGCCGAGCATGATCACCCGGCGGCCGGACGCCGCGTCGAGCACTCGGGCGCACGCGTCCTCCAGTTCGGCCATGGCATGGGCGGCGTCGCCGCGGGTGAGTTCCAGCGCGGGGAAGGTGTAGACGCCGCCGGTCGAGGGGTCGCGGCCGAGTTCGTGGTCGAAGAGTTCGACGTAGCGCGAGGCCTCGATGATCGCGCGCGGACCCAGGCGGGCCCCGGAGCCCCAGCTGGTGGTGGCCTCGTAGGGCACGGGCAGGATCCAGGTGGCCGCGCCTTGGGGAGTGGCCGGCGTGCCGTCCAGCCCCAGGAAGACCCGGGGGAGTTCCCAGGGAAGCCCGTCCAGACCTTCGGGCAGCGAGTGGATGGTGCGCGAGGCGCCCCGGTTGGCGGCGTTCGGGTCCCTGCGGTTGGGCATGGGAAGGGAGTGCCGGGCTCAGGTGGTCTCGATGGGGCAGGTGATGCCCCGGTACTTCACGTTGGCGCCGGATTCCCGGCTCGTACGGCTCAGGCCGAAGATGACGAGCTTGTGGTGCGCGGGACGGAACCCGTGCCGGGCCGCGGTCTCTTCGACGATGCGCGCGATTTCCTCGCTGCGGAACTCGATCACCTCGCCGCTGTCGAGACACACCATGTGATGGTGTATGGGATCACGGGAAAGGCGGTGCTCGAAGCGCTTGAAGCCCTCGCCGAAGTCGTGCTCCTCCACGAGGCCGCTGCGCACCAGCAGATCCAGCGTGCGATAGATCGTCGCCTTGCCGAGGCGCATCCCGTTTTCCCGCAGATGGGTGTCGATGTCGTCTACGGACTGGTGCTTCGGTGACGAGAACACGGCCTCGGCCACCGCCGCGCGCTGCTGAGTCACCGGCAACCCCTGCTCGCGCAGATAGCGCGCGAAGAGTCCCACATGGGGATCGATGTCGGCTGGTCCGTACATCATGACCGTCCTTTGACCGCCTCTTCGAACAACTCGTCGCCGAATTCCTTCATGAATGCATCGAACGCGGCCGAATCGCCACCCACCTCCACCAGACGAGGGCCGCCGAGCGGCGCTGGCCCGCGCCTCACCACGCCCTCCATCACCCGCGGCAACCGGTCGGCGGGAGCGACACCCTGGTCCAGGTAGCGGGCGTCGAGGAACAGCCCCTTCCCCGTCCGCCGCGCCGAATACCTGGCCGTGACCAGCCGGCGCGCCTTCTGTCCCTCGAAGGAACTGGCGGCAACCAGTCCCCACTCGCGCCGACCCCGAATCAGGGGCGGGAAGATCCACAGCCGATCGATCGAAGCGGCCCCGAGGCGCCGCCCCAACTCGTGCACCGTGCGGGGGATCGCCTCGGGCACCCCGGGCCCGTCGTCAAGATCGACACTGGGCTGGACCGCCGAGAGTGCGGTGCGCGGCTTCATCCCCGGTTCCATTCTGAAAGATATGGCCTTCCCCACGGTGCCGGTGCGGGCCGGGCCGTTTTGCGCAGGGGACTCGGGCCGTTCAGCCCTGAAGCGATCCGGCAGCCATCCGCACCACCCGGTTGATCGCCTTCGCCAGCGGCCCCGACACCACCGCGGCCGCGGCCTGCGCATGGCCCCCGCCGCCGAGTGCCTTCGCAATGCCATTGACCGCAGTGGGCGCCAACGACCGCAGCGACACCTTGATGCGTCCGTCGCTGGTCGTTCGGAAGAGGATCGCCAACTCGACGCCCGCCAGATTCCGCGGTACGTCCACGAAGCCCTCCAGGTCGTCGACCGTCGCCCCCAGCCGGTCGAATGCGTCCTTGGGGACCGTCATCCAGGCGACGCGCCCTCCCTCGTGCACCGTCAGGGTGGCGAGCGATTCCCGGAGCAGGGCGTAGTGACGCGGGTGAAAGCGCGAGTACGCGGCACGGTGCAGTTCCTCGGGGTCCGCGCCGAGTTCCACGAGCCGCCCCGCGATCCGCAGGCACCGGGGCGTGGTGTTGCGAAAGCGGAAGCCGCCCGTATCCGTCAGGATCGCCACGTACAGCGCCCGTACGATTGTCTCCGTCCACGGTCCCCCCGCGTGCTCGATCACGTCGAAGACGAGTTCGCCCGCCGCCGACGCGCGCGTGTCTACGAACCGGACCCCCGCGATCGGCCCATCGCCTGGCGGATGATGGTCGATGACCACCGTCGGCAGCCCACGGATCATGGACGCGATCCGCCCGATCCGCCGGCGGTCGCCTGTGTCGACGACAACCGCCAGACCGGCCCGCCGGCACCAGGCGGATTCGGCCGCGCTCTTCGGGGACAGCACCCAATCCGGATCCGGGAGCAGAAAAAAGTAGCTCTCGGGAAAGGGAGTGGGATTGACGAGACGAGCATCGGCGCCGTGTTCCCGCAGGAACGCCGCGAGCGCGACCGCCGATCCCGCCCCGTCACCGTCAGCGTTCGCGTGCGTCGTGACGACCACGGGATCCGCGCCCAGCAACGCCTCGACCACGGCGTCGAGCCGCGCCCGCCGTTCCGGACCGTCCAGGTGCGCGGGCGCCACCATCGTCAAACCGTCCCCGACCGGATTCCCGCCAGGACCTCCCCGGCCCGCTCCGCAAGACCCTCGCGGGTGCCTCCGTTCTCGATCACGAAGTCGGCACGTTGCCGCTTGAGATCGGCCGACATCTGCGCCGCCATCATCGCGTCCACCTCTTCCGCGCTCAGCCCGCGCGTCTCGATCGCGCGGCGCCGCCGTACCTCGGGTGGCGCGTCCACGAGCACCACCACGTCCACATCGCGCGTGATCCCCGCCTCGAACAGCAGCGGAATCTCCCACACCACCATCCCCTGCCGCGCCGCGCGCTGCGCCGCCGTCCACTCGTCTCTCAGGCGCCTCACCTCGGGGTGAACGATCGCTTCCAGCCCGCGGCGCAACCCGTCGTCGCCGAACACGATGCGTCTGACCGCGGCGCGATCCATCGCACCTTCCGCATCCAGCGCCTCGGGGCCCAGCAGGGACTCGACCCGGTCCAGCCCCGGGGAACCCGGCTTCACGGCCTCGCGCGCCAGCTCATCGGCCGAAACCACCGGCACCCCGGCTTGCCGCCAGAGTCCCGCCACCGCCGACTTCCCCGCCGCCATGTTGCCCGTAAGGCCCACAACGATCATAAGGCCCACCAACCCAGGATCCATGTGACCCCGGAGGCCACCAGCGAATTGAAGATCACGTTCCCGCAGAGCACGGTGATCATCACGCCCGGCAGCGAGTACCGCATGAACGCGAGCGGGATCACCACGAGCTCGTTGGGAAACGGGACGAATGCGGCGTAGATAAAGAGCAGTCCGTACGGTAGCATTCGGTGGCGGGAGCGCATGGCCCCAAGCAGCCGCTCCAGGCGGATCCGCACGTGCCCCAGACGATGCCCGGCCAGATCGCGGGTGGCGTTGCCGACCAGGTACCCCAGGAAATCGCCCCCGGTCATTCCCGCTGCGATCGTCACGAGCGTCGGGAAGGGCGCAAGCCCCGATTCGATGAGGAGTGGATAGAAGAGTCCGATCGGGATCGGCGCCACCAGGTTGAACCCGCTCACCACCGACGCCAGGAACAGCCCTGTGTACCCCGCCCCGGCCACCGTTTCTCTCACAGCCTCGAAATCGGCCGCGCGCACATTCGCCCACACGGTGAAGGCAACCAGCGCCGCCAGGGCCAGCAACTTGGCCCACAGCGGCACGGCACCCGCCGGCTTCATGCGCCTCCGCATTTCGGCCGACCAGGTGATGAACCGGACGAGTTCTTCTCGCGGCGGCACGGCATCGGGGTCGCCGTACGCGGTCTCCAGCCGCCACCGCATGTATTCGCGCGAGGGCAGCGGCAGGAACGGCGGCTTCCGGTACCAGCCCCTCGGCCGGAACGCCCACGCGGCCGACAGCATTACGGGCCAGAGGCGGGGGCGACGCAGCGCCAGCATGAGAAGGGGGCGCAACATGGGGGTCAGTACATGCCCCTCAGGCGTGGACCGTGGATTCGGCGCATGTCTCAAGGTAGCCGGACGCTGTCCATCCGTCGTCCGGCGGGGCCGGACCACGCTTTGTGAAGACCTTTCACCCTCTGCGAAAAACGCTCACGATTAGCCTGCATCCGTGCACAACGCCTACCGCCGACATAACAACCCGGTCCCACGTACCATGCCAAACCGCCTAGAACACGAGACCTCTCCCTACCTCCTGCAGCACGCACACAACCCCGTGGACTGGTTTCCCTGGGGTGAAGAGGCGCTGGCGCTGGCCCGCGGGCAGGACCGTCCCATCCTCCTCTCGATCGGGTACTCGGCGTGCCACTGGTGCCACGTCATGGAGCGCGAGTCGTTCGAGGACGCGGAGACGGCCCGCGTCATGAACGCGCACTTCGTCAACATCAAGGTCGACCGGGAGGAGCGGCCGGACATCGACTCCATCTACATGAGCGCGGTGCAGGCGATTACCGGGCACGGGGGCTGGCCGCTGACCGCGTTCCTCACTCCCGAGGGCGTGCCATTCTACGGGGGCACCTACTACCCGCCGGAGCCGCGCCACGGAATGCCGTCCTTTCGGCAGGTCCTCGCCGCGGCCGCCAACGCCTACGCGAACAGGCGCGACGAGGTGGCTCAAGCGGGCGCCCGGCTCAAGGACGTGTTGACTCGAGGCGCAACGGAGCCGCACGCGGGAAGCGGACACGCCGGCCCACCGGATACCAGGCTCTTCGAGCACGCCGTCTCCGCCGTCGGGCGCAGCTTCGATCCCGCGCACGGGGGCTTCGGCGGGGCGCCCAAGTTTCCGCAGCCGGTCTTCCTCGACTTCCTGCTCAGGACCGGCGGGCCGGGCTCGCACGGGGTGTCGATGGCGACGCACACGCTGTCCCGCATGGCGGCCGGCGGCATTCGCGACCACGCCGGCGGAGGCTTCCACCGGTACTCGGTCGACGCACGCTGGCTGGTCCCGCACTTCGAGAAGATGCTGTACGACAACGCGCTCATCGCCCGTGCGATGACCCGCGCGCACCTCCTCGGCGCCCGCCACCTCGGCCCCGTCGCCGAGGAGACGCTGGACTACGTGCTCGAGGATCTCACCTCGCCCGACGGCGCCTTCCATTCCGCGCGCGACGCCGACTCCGAGGGGGAGGAAGGCGCGTTCTACCTCTGGACCCCGAGCCGGATCGCCGCGCTGCTCGACCCCGACACGGCACGACTCCTGTCCCGGGTCTACGACGTGAGCGAAGCGGGCAACTTCGAGCGCCGCAACATCCTGCACCTGCCCCACGACCTCGACGCGGTGGCGCGGCAGGAGGGCCTCGCCCGGGACGAACTCGACCGGATCCTGCGCGCCGCGCTCGCCACCCTGAAGGCCCACCGAGCCACGCGCCCCGAGCCCCTTCGCGACGAGAAGGTCCTCACCTCGTGGAACGGCTTCACGATCCGCGCCCTGGCCGAAGCCGGCCCGGCCCTCGGCCGCCCCGACTACACGCAGGCGGCCACCCGCGCGGCGACCTTCCTGCTCGACACGGTGCGCCGGGGCGACCGCATGTACCACGTCCTCACCGCCGGACGCGTCCACGTCGACGGGTTCCTCGAGGACTACGGTGCCCTCGGCAACGCCTGTCTCTCGCTCTACGAGTCCACGCTCGAATCGCGCTGGCTCACCGACGCGGCCTGGATCGCGGACGCGATGCTCGCGCGCTTCTGGTCTCCCGCCCAACAGCTCTTCCATGACGCTGCCGAGGACGCCGAACCGCTCCTGGTGCGACCGCGCGACATCATGGACAACGCGACGCCCTCCGGGAACTCCCTCGCCGCCGAGTTCCTCGCACGGTCGGCGGCGATCACGGGTTCGGTGGAGCATGGCGAGGTCGCCGACGCCGTCGTCGCCCGTGAGCGCGGCGCGCTGGAGCGCTACCCGTCGGCGCTGGGCAGGCTGCTGACGGCCGCCCTGCTGCGCGCGACCCCGCCGCTGGAGGTGGCCTTCGTGGACGCCCCCGGTGACGATCACGGCGCGCCCGACCGCACCGCCGCCATGCTGGACCGCGCCCATCGCCACCCCCACCCCAACCGCGTCATCATCGGCGGCGACCCCCGCGATCCCGTCATTGCCGCCCTCCCTGGCATGGAGGGACGGCTTGCGCGCACCGGTCACGCCTTCGTCTGTTCAGGGAACACCTGCCTGGAACCCGTGACCTCGCCCGAAGGCCTGGACGCCGCGCTGGCCAGGGCGGGAACTCTTCAGGGGTCGGCGGAGTAGTCATCCACCGGCATCCGCGCGAGCCCGACCATTCGCGGCTTCGGCCACGGGCGGCGGGCGCGCCGGATGGTTATCTTGAGACGTTCAGGACTGTACGCCGCAACTGCGGTGAAGACTCCACCACCGGAGAACATGGCGACACTCGAACACGAGATCGACGCCGGGATCGAGTCGGACCTTCCCGACCGCGAAACGCTTCGCGCCTGGTACCGGACCATGGTCACGGCGCGGCACATCGACGACCGTGAAGCGAAGCTGTACAAGCAGGGCAAGGTCTTCTTCCTGATCGCGGGCGCCGGCCACGAGGCGGTCCAGGTCGCGCTGGCCGACTTCCTCCGCCCCGGGTCCGACTGGTTCTACCTCTACTACCGCGACCGCGCGCTGGCCCTGGCGCTCGGCGTCAACCCCATGGAGCAGCTCCTGCAGGGCATGGGGGCCGAGGCCGACCCCGCGAGCGGCGGCCGCCAGATGCCCGCCCACTTCGGCGACGACCGCTTCAACATCGTCGCTGCCTCCTCACCCACCGGCACCCAGTTCCTCAACGCCGTGGGTACAGCCGAGGCCGGACTCCGCGCCGCCCACCTGCCGGGGCTCCGCAAGCACGTCACCTCGTTCGCGGACGACGAGATCATCGTTTGCACGACCGGTGACGGAGCCACCTCGGAAGGCGAGTTCTGGGAAGCCCTCAACACCACGTGCAACCTCCAGCTCCCGATCCTCTTCGTCGTCGAGGACAACGAGTACGCCATCTCGGTCCCCGTCGAGGTGCAGACCGCGGGAGGCAACATCTCGCGCCTGCTCACCGGCTTTCCCGGGTTGAAGATCGTGGAGTGCGACGGCACCGATCTCGCCGACAGCCACCGTGCCGCGCGAGAGGTGGTTCAGTGGTGCAGGGAGAGGAAGGGACCGGCGCTGCTGCACGCGCATACCATCCGCCCGTACTCCCACTCCGGCTCGGACGACGAGTCCGTGTACCGGACCCCGGCCGAGCGCGCCGCGCAGGACCGCCGCGACCCCATCCGCAAGGCGCGCCGTCTCCTGATCCGGACCGGCGCCGCGACCGCGGAAGAGCTGGACCGAATGGAGGCGGACGCGGGAGCCGCCGTCGCCGCAGCAGCCGACCAGGCGCTGGAGCACCCCCAGCCCGCGCCGGAGACCGCCACGAAGTGGCTCTACTCCGAGACCGTCGACCCGACCGGCCCCGACTTCAACACCGAAGATCGCCCCGTCTTCCAGGACGACCGCCAGCTGACCATGGTGGACCTCCTCAACCGCTGTCTGCGCAGCGAGATGGAGCGCGATCCGAGGATCATCATCTTCGGACAGGACGTGGCCGATGCGTCACGCGAAGAGGCGCTGGCCGAGGTGAAGGGCAAGGGCGGCGTCTTCAAGGTGACGCACGGGCTGCAGTCGCGGTTCGGGAGCCACCGGGTCTACAACTCCCCGCTCGCCGAGGCCAACATCATCGGCCGGGCGGTGGGGATGGCGGCGCGCGGGCTCAAACCCGTCGTGGAGATCCAGTTCGTGGACTACATCTGGCCCGCGTTCATGCAGATCCGCAACGAGCTGGCCACCATGAGGTACCGTTCGGGCGGCAAGTGGGCGGCTCCGGTCGTGCTTCGCACCACCTATGGCGGCTACATCAAGGGCGGCATGTACCACTCCCAGACCGCAGCCACCCTCTTCGCGCACACGCCGGGCCTCCGGGTGGTGCTTCCGTCCAACGCGCGCGACGCGGCCGGGCTGTTGCGCACGGCGATCCGCTGTGACGACCCGGTCATCTTCTTTGAGCACAAGCACCTCTATCGCCAGGTTCACAACAAGAGTGCGGACCCCGGTCCGGACTACATGGTGCCGTTCGGCAGGGCGAAGGTGGTGCGTCCGGGGCGGGATCTGACCGTGGTGACGTACGGCGCACTGGTGAAGCGCTCGATGGATGCGGCACGGGTCGCCGAGGAGCGGCACGGGATCAGCGCCGAGATCATCGACCTGCGCTCGATTTCCCCGCTCGACATGGAGACGGTCGGCGATTCGGTGCGCCGCACCAACAAGGTCCTGGTGGCGTACGAGGACGGGCAGACCTACGGCGTCGGCTCCGAGGTTGCAGCGCACATCGCGGACGAACTCTTCCCGTGGCTGGACGGACCGGTGCGCAGGGTGGCCGCACTCGATACGTGGGTGGCGTTCTCGCCGCAGCTCGAGAAGACGATCCTGCCGCAGGTGGACGACGTGCTGGCGGGGATTCTGGAACTGGGGCGCTTCTAGACTAGAACCGCACGTTCAGCAGCGGCACCTTCCAGACGAGGCCGTCGCCGGCGGCGGATCCATGCCGCCCGCCGTAGCGAAGCGCGGGATCGAGCGACGGAGCAGGCAGCGGCGCAGACAGTGACCAGTCGCCGCGAGACCAGTTGACCAGCGCGCCCATCGCGGGCAGACCCCCGCCGCTCTCCGCGTCGCCGCTCATGTCCTCCTCGGCATCGTGTCCTCGCGTGAGCACTCCGCCAAGCGCCAGTCCGGCGACGCTGCCAGCGAGGGTGACGCCGATCGCCGTATTCTCGTCGTCCACGTCCGCGATAAGCACGAGGCCCAGGCCGCCGACCCCGCCTATCAGACCGCCGACGCTGATCATTCGAGCCCGGGACCGGCTGAGCGGGACGCGGCTGCCGACCAGAGCGCCACCGACCAGCCCCGCGTTGCCCGCAAGCATCACGGTCGCCCAGGTGGGATCGTCTTCCAGATCGGCCAGTATCGAGGTCGCCAACCCGAACCAGGAGCCCCAGAGGCTGCCCAGGGTGGCCGAAGTCGCGGTCCCCGGCCTGATATCCTGCCGGGCCGCCAGCATGCCGCCTCCGATGCCCACCGCGCTGGCGATGATCATCGTCCCGAGGACGGCTTCCTCGTCCGCCTCTTCGTCGATGATGATGTCCCCTTCGATGATGCGCTCGCCGCCCCCGAAGTCCATCGCGTTGGCCAGGGCCATCCCCTGCAGCGCACCCCATGTCCCGCCCCACGTGATCGCCCGTGCCTGGCCCAGCGAGAGCGGTCGCGTCCGGGAGAACGCCCGCCCGCCGAAGAACCCGCCAGGGGCCCCCAGGAGAAGCCCGACCCCGTACGGTTCGGGGCCGTCGGCGCTCAGGGCTGCGGGTACGGCGATTCCCAGCCAGATCCCGTAGGTCGTCGACCACACCTTGAGTTCGGTCTCGCCGCCACCCAGGGATTGCGCGGCGCCGACCTCGCCCAGCCAGGCGCGGGCTGTCCCGGCGGCGGAGGTCCCGTCGAAGCGGTCGGCGATGTACCGGTATAGTGTCTCGGCTGCGTCCTGGTCACCGCGCTGCTCGAGATCGGCGGCGGTACCGAGGAGGACGGCGGCCGAGTCGGCGCGCGTGACCTGGGCCAAGGCGGGGTGCGAGGACAGGGCGGCACCGAGGACGGCGGCGATCAGGGCGATCAAGCATGTCCGGTTCAGGATGTTGGCTCGGCGCATGCGGCAAGATACCCGCCAGTGCGCCTCAGGGTCCACGGAGCTACCGGAACTTTACGTTCAGCAGCGGCACCCGCCACACCAGACCGCCGCGACCTGCTCTCTCCGGAACTTTCGCTCCAGGTGCCGGATCGGGCGCGGGTGACGGCAACGGAGCCGAGAGCGACCATTCGCCCCGGGTTCGGTTGAGCAATGATCCCCCCAGGCGCGGCACTCGGGTCTCCGTCGCACCGTCGTTCCGGCTCTCGTCGGTATCGTCCCCGATGGGGATGATCGCACCCAGCGCGAGTCCCACGACGCCCCCGGCCAGGCCGACGCCGTATTTCGTCCTGTCGTCGCCGTCCGCGATCCACACCATGCCCGCTCCGACGAGTGCAGCCGTCATGGCCGACCCGCCCATCCGGCGAATACGGGCATCGCTCGGCGCCCACCGGCTTCCCGCCAACGCGCCGGCCAGCAGCCCGGTGTTGCCGGCAGCCATCATGGTCGCCATGCCCGGGTTCTCATCGAGACCGGTTACCCTGGACGCGGCCAATCCCACCCACAACCCCCACACACTGACCATTTGAGCCGTGTGCGCAGTCGCCTTGCTGATGCCTCGCCTCGCGGCCAGCATGCCGCCCGCGACGCCGACAGCTCCACCCGCGAGCGTCGAAGCGAATACGGCCCACCCGCTCTCGGGCGCTTGTTCAATTTCCCCTGCGTGGTTGAGCCGCTCGCCCCCACCAAAGTCCATTGCGACGGCCAGGGACATGCCCTGAACGCCACCCCACAGCCCACCCCAGATGATGGCGTCTCGCCCGCCGTCCTCAAGAGAAGACGCGAGCGCCAGAGCACTCCACTCCGGTCCGAACTGGGCATGGGCGGGTCGCGACGTCGCCGCACCGATCGTGGCCGCCAGCAGAGCGACGACGTACCAATGAATCAGCGCGGGATTGTTGCGCATGCTGGCCTTCCTTTGGAGAGGGCTCGGGAACAGCCGTCGATGGCAGTCATGGGCAATTGATGCCCTCGTCAAAATACCCCCTTGAGCACGGCCGGTTCCACGGTTCCGGCGCTCCCGGGATGCTATCGTCGCGGTGTGCGTGCCCACTCACCCCATCACCCCCACAATCCCCCGCTCCAGGTTCCGCACGTCTTCGTAGCCCTCGGCGACGAGCAGCTTCGCGACCTCGAGGCTGCGGACGCCACTGTGACAGTACACCACGACGGGCCGATCGGTCGGTATCTCCTCCAGACGGTCGCCCACCTGGCCCATGGGCACGTGCACGGCTCCAAGATGGGCGAGGTTCATCGCGCTCCATTCCACCGGCTCACGCACGTCGAGCAGAAAGGGCCGCGGGTCGCGCGCCAGGAACGCCGTGAGATCGTCGGGCTCCACGCTCCCCACCGCGCTTTCGGCGTCGGACGGTTCGGGCGCCACGCCGCAGAAGACCTCGTAGTCGATGAGGCCGGTCTGGGTGGGTTCGTCCCCGCAGACCGGGCAGTCCGGATCGCGGCGGATCTCCAGCTCGCGCCAGCGGTAGGTCAGCGCGTCGAAGATCTGCAGGCGGCCCACGAGGGGCTCGCCGACGCCGAGGATCAGCTTTATCGTCTCCATTGCTTGCGCCGCCCCGATCACGCCGGGGAGCGCGCCGAAAACACCCGCCTCGGCACAATTCGGAATCAGGCCGGGCGGCGGAGGCTCGCGGAAGAGGCAGCGGTAGCACGGACCACCATCGGTGGCGAAGACGGCCAGCTGGCCCTCCCAGCGGTGCACCGAGCCGTAGACGTTGGGCCTGCCGGTCAGGACGCACGCGTCGTTGACGAGGTAGCGGGTCGGGAAGTTGTCACTGCCGTCGACGACCACGTCGAAGCTGGACACGATCTGCAGTGCATTCGCGGAGGCAAGACGGACGGCCCCCGTTTCCAGCCGGGTATGAGGGTTGATGTCGGAGAGTCGAGCGGTCGCCGAAACCACCTTGGGCCGGCCGACGGCGCGCGTTCCGTGAAGGATCTGCCGTTGGAGGTTCGTGACATCGACTTCGTCGGGGTCGACGATCCCCAGGGTTCCCACTCCCGCGGCGGCGAGGTACAGGGCGGCGGGCGAACCCAGTCCGCCGGCGCCCACCAGCAGCACGCGCGCGGCCTTGAGGCGCTCCTGCCCCTCCCGGCCCACCTCTGGGAGGACCAGGTGGCGGGCGTAGCGGGCCGACTCCTCGCGGGTCAGCGGCTCGCTGCGGGTCGGTGCCGCGGCCCCTGCATTCGGCGCGGCGCGGGTCGTCCTACCGTCGTCCACGGCGTCCCCGGTCGTCGCCCCCGATACCGTAGCGGATGCCGAGGTTGAAGATCGGCCAGAAGTTGACGAGGTCGCCCAGGTCGTCGCGGAGGTTGCCCTGTTCCGCGCGCAGATCGTCGCGGAAGCCGCGCGAGCGCAACACCGACGGATCGCCCTTTGCGCTCATGCTCAGCTCGGGGTGATCGAGAAACGCCACCCCTACGTCGAGGAACAGTCCCAGGCCGCTGGCGTTGTGCTGCCCGAAGCCTACGAGCACGTATGGAGCCCACGGTTCCGAATGCAACGTGGTGGTCAGCTGGGTCACCTCGGGCTCGGTGTAGCTGCCCTCGCCGATGTCTATGGTGGCGCCGTCGCCGAGCCTTATCGCATAGTACGGATCTTCGCTCTTGTAAAGCATCCCGCCGCCGATCCGAAAGTTGCCCATCTCGATATCGGCGCCGATGGTGTAGATCATCTCCGGGAATTGCAGTGTTCCGGTGCGGTTGTCGGCAAGTCGAGAGACCGAGGTGAGGTCGGTGTAGGCGTTGTGTCCCCCCGTCCCGCCGCGCAGGACGAACCAGTCGTTGGCGGCAACCGACACGTCGAAGCCGACCCCGAAGGTGCCGGCGCGGCCGCCGAGCCAGACGCTCTGGGCAGTGGTGGCAGTGGTGGTGGCGAGCAGTGCGGCGATGGCGATCAGGGTGCGTCTCATGGGCGACCTCCGGTGCTGTGCGACGGACACCGGAGCGGCCGGAAGCACGACGCCGACAGGGGCGGTGGCTGGCGCGCTTCAGGGATGCCGCGTCGCGGAAAACGTGTGTCTTTCACTGCCTTGGAACTTGCCATGGCGAGAACATCTCTGCCAGCCCTCGGCGGTGTCCGGGGCAGCGCATCACCGGCGCCGTTCGGGGCGGCGGTCGGTCCCCAAGAAGCTGCTAGAATCCACCCCCGGTAGAGAACCCGCCGCCGCCACCGAAACCACCCCCGCTCGAGAATCCTCCGCCGCCAAAGCCGCCACCTCCGAACCCGCTCCCCCCGAAGCTGTCGCTGACGGGTGCGAAGTGCTGGTTGCGTCCCAGGACCCGGTGCACATGCCCGTGGGTGTGGCTGCCGGCGAGGTAGCCGAGCAGCAGCGCGTTGATGTCGAGACCGTCGTCGAAGCGTGAGCGGTGGCCGTTCCAGTCGTTCGCCTCGAACTCGTCGCGAAGCCGCTCCAGGCCAGCGAGGCGATCCGCGAGGCGGGAACGTTCCTCCTTGTGCTCGGCCAGTTCCCTGCGCAATTCGGCGAGCCGGGCGTCGATCTCGCCCAGTTCGCCCACCAGGACATCGTCGCGGTGGTCGCCGGTGGCGCGGGCCATGGTGAGGAGTTCGTCCAGGGTCTTGCCCTCCAGGAAGGCCTCCAGGCTGTCGATGGCGGACTCGTAGTAGGATCCGCGCTCGTCGTGGAGTGCGGCGTTCTCGTCGGTGAGGTCGCGCAGGACCCGCTCCGCATCGCGAAGGGCGCGGCGCGCCTCCTCACGCTCCCGGTAGAGTCGTTCGCCCCGTTCGAGCACGGGAGTCAGGCCGGCGCGATCGATGACCTCGCCTTCGAGACGGGCCAGGGGTGGGACGGCTGCCTCGAGAGCGGCGCGGTCATCGGCAAGCGCCGCCGCGGCATGATCGGGCAGCTCGTTGAGGAAGTCGTATTTCGCGCGTGCGTCGTCGTACTGCACCACCCCCGCCACCCATCTGTCGAGACTGCGGGTAACCGCATTTCCGGTCGCGCGTGCCGTGCCATGGCCCCGGTGCCGGAGGTAGGAGAAGAAGGGATCGCGTTCGTACGCGGGGACCTTGTCCGCCTGCTCGCGCCGGGCGGCCTCATGTCGCTTCTCGGAGGCGGCAACCCGGGCTTCGAGTCGGCGAACCTGCTTGAGCAGCCGTTGCCAGCTGGGCATGTCCTGGAGCTCCTCGAAGACGGTGTGGGCCAGGCGCGCGCGCTCCTGGCCTGTGTCGTTCAGCGCTTCGGTGACTCTGGCCAGCGCCGTCTCGGCCTCGGAAACCGTGTCGCGCTGCCCGGGAATGAGGCGCTCTACCTCGCGCATCCGGTCCTTCTTGCCGTCGTAGATGGCGCGGATGCTCGTCTCCATCGTGGCGAGCGTGCCGGCCACCGCCTCCTCGCTCATCTCGGGGAGGTGGAACGCGGCTAGCGCACGCATGGTCGCGGCCCGCCGCTCACCCGCCTCGGCCAACCCGGTCAGCAAAGTGTCGACCTGCCGCTCCTCGGTCTCGAGCCGACGGCGAACCTTGCGGATCCGCCTGACCATGCTCCTGTGGATGTCCCTGCCGTCGTGCATGGCTACCACTCCGTGATCTGGCCGACGTCGGGGTAGCGACGCTCGGCGGTGATGTATCCTGGGCGCTTGAAGCCGAACTCTTCGTCGTCGATGATCCCGTTGTCCTGCCTGTCGGCGGCCACGCGGTCGTAGGTCTCCTGCGGCACGCGTTCACCCCAGGCGCTCACGGGTCTGGTGACACCGGTCTCTTCATTGCGGATCGGAAACGGCACCGGCTGGCCGTCGGATCCCAGAGCCTGCACCAGCAGGTAGTAGTTGCGGATGCGCGGGTCGTCGTTGGAAACCCTCCAGACCCCGCCCGTGACCACGATTCGGCTCTCGGCCGCCAAAAGGGCATGAAGCTCTTCGTAGACGCGGACCGTCTCGCCGAGGCCATCGGCGTCGCGGGCGGAGAGCTGCCTCTCGGCGGTGGCCCGCAATGCGGCGGCCCGTTCGAGCGCTGCATCCTCGACCGCGGCGGCGACGACGGCGGCGTGGAGACGGTCGATCTCGGGTCCGTAGGTGAGCAGACGGGCGTGCCGCTGCATGCGTTCGTCGGCGCCGGCCATCTCATCCCGCGCCAGATCGATTTGCACGGAGGCGCGCTGCGCTTCAGCCCGAAGGTTGCCCAGTTCGGCCCGATCGAGATCGCTTGCCGCGGCGATCCCTAGGCGTGCGAGCATTTCGTCCGCGCCCGCGAGGAGGCGGCCGGCTTCCCCGATGTCCGCAGACACGGCTTCCGCGTCGACCGCGGGAAGATCCGGCGGCAGGTCGGTTGCGATCAGCGCGTCGAGCTGATCACGAGCCGTCCCGCTGGTTGCCACCAGGCCCGCCACCTCCCTGCGGAACCCGTCGACCTCACCGGTGAAAGCCCGTTGCCGTGCCAACTCGACGGCCTCCATGCCCCCCCAGACAAGGGCGGCCACGGCGGCGGTCGGCACCAGGACGCGCCTCGCGATCCAGCCGCGCCTGATGTAGAGGAGCGCGAGGTGGCGGCGGAGCCCGGGGTGCGCCGGGGTGAAGGCGTAGCGCTGTGAGAGGTACTGGTCCAGCGCCCTCTCGATGGTGCGCGTGCCGACCAGGTCGCCCAGCTCCTCGTACATGAGCTGGATTTCGCGGATCGTCGCTTCACGGTCGAAAGCCTCGTGCTCCTCCAGCACGGCCTGTCGCTCGTGAATGACCTGCGCGGCGTCCATCACGCGAAGCATCTCGCGCGGCGCCAGTGGTGTTCTTCCGGGTTGTGTCATTGTGACGCGCTCCGTTGCGAATCTGGAGTGACCGGTGGCTCACACCCTCATGGGCTGCCGCTTCATGTACGTCGCCGAGCGCCACAACCATTCCAGCGGCCCGAAGCGGAAGCGCTTCAGCCACCAGGGCGACCAGAGCAGCTGCAGCGCCCAGATGCCGAACACGATGCCCATGCGGCCGGGCGCGGCGACGCGCTCGAAAAGGCCGAGGCCGTGTCCATAGAAAACGAGTGTGCAGATGACACTCTGGGCGATGTAGTTGGTGAGCGCCATGCGCCCGGTCGCGGCGAGTCGGGCCGTTAGTTCAGGAAGCCGGCTAAACTGAACCATGAGCATGACGAGGCCGAGGTACCCCAGGAAGACCCCCACCGATCCCACGTAGTTGAACAGGGCTCCCTGGAACATCACGGTCTCGAAGGCGAAGCCCTGGTCGAGCTTGTACCAGGCTCCGGCCACGGCCAGGGGAAGGCCGGCACCGATCCCGATGACCGCCATGCGCCGGTAGAACGTGGCCGAGCGCGCCGCGGCCAGGACGCCGAGCTTGTAGAGGCCCATGCCGACCAGCATGAGTCCACCCGCGCGCCACACGAAGAGGCCCAGGAACGCACTTATCTGCAACGTGAAGGCAATGGGCGCACGGACCGACAGCTGCTCGCCCAGGCCGCCTCGAAAGGCTGCAATCTCGGATTCGAGCACCTCTTGCGGCGGTGCCCACTCCGCGAGTAGTTCCAGCCGATCCGCCTCTGGCCAGTACGGGATCGACAGGCCGGCCAGGAGCCAGAACGGAACGACGAACGCAACGGCACACCCGCCGATCCACAGCAGCGCGCGAGCGCCGAGCTTGCGCAGCGGATACAGCAGAAGGCCGCAGAGAGCGTAGGCCACAAGGATGTCGCCGTGCCAGATCAGGTACGCGTGGACCAGGCCGATCACCAGTAGCCAGGACTGTCGGCGGTAGTGGAGGCCGGTCCCCGCAACACCGCGGCTCGCCATCCGCTCGCTCATCATCGCGATGCCCGCCCCGAACAGCATCGAGAAGATCGAAATGAACTTGGTGTCCGCCAGGATGTACACCGCCGTCCAGATCCACGCCTCCGCACCGTCGAACGCCGCGCCCGACGCGGGGTTCATGTAAGCGGACGGCACGCGCGCGAACCCTTGCATGTTGACGATGAGGATGCCCAGAACGGCGAACCCGCGCAGCACGTCGATTGAGGCGATGCGCTCCGGCGCGGTGACGGGAGTGGCGGGCGGGGCCGACGGCGCTGAGTTCATGAGGGAGTATCCGTGTTGACCGGCGCGGAGGTCGCGAGCGCAACGGGAGACACCATATCATTCTGGAGCGGCGGCGCCCACCCGCGCCGGGGCCCTGAGCACGACAGGAGTTTGCGACATGAAGAGAATGAAGAGTCCGAGATTGGGATTGCTGGCTGCTCTCGCCGCGCTACCTGCGTGCGAAGGAGACGCCCAGCGCGTGCCTGGGCTCACCGCTTTCACGAATGTGAATGTGCTGCCCATGGCCTCGGAGACCGTGCTGGCCGACCAGACCGTGGTGGTCGCGGACGGCGTGATCGTCGCAGCCGGCCCGGCGTCGGATGTGGAGGTGCCGCGCGGAGCGACCGTGATCGACGGGTCGGGCCGCTACCTTATGCCCGGCCTGGCCGAGATGCACGCGCACGTGCCGCCTGGTGAGAACCCGCCCCGTGAAGACGTCGAGGACATCCTCTTCCTCTACGTCGCCAACGGGATCACCTCAATCCGCGGAATGCTCGGGTCGGCCTACCAGATCCCGCTCGCCGACGAAATCGAGCGCGGCGAGGTGCTGGGACCCAACTTCTACGTGGGCGCGCCGTCGATCAACGGCGGTTCGGCCCCGACCGCGGCCGACGCGGAACGCCTGATCCGGGCCCATGTGGAAGCCGGCTACGATCTGCAGAAGATCCACCCCGGGGTGCCGCTAGAGGCCTGGGACCACATGGTGGCGGTGGCGCAGGCGGCGGGTCTGACGTATTCGGGACACGTTCCCGCCGATGTCGGGCTGGTGCACGCGATCGAGACCGGCATGTCCACCGTCGATCACCTCGACGGCTACATCCAGGCCGTCGCTTCCGACGACGTGCAGGCGCAGGTGAGCGCGGGCCCGATCAGCCTCGGCGGGCTGGCCCGCGGCTTCGACGAGGCCAAGCTCGAAGAGATCATCCGCATGACGATCGAGCACGACGTCTATGTGGTGCCGACCCAGTACCTCTGGCGCAACCTGTACGGGGCGCCCGACGCCGGCGCCATGCTCATGCAGCCGGAGATGCGCTACGTGTCGCCCGAGACGCGCGACGGTTGGCGGCGGCGCGCGGAAGGCGGAGGCAGCGGACCGCCGGACGAGGTCGCGCTGTACCTGGAACTCCGCGACCGGATCCTGAAAGCGCTGTCGGACGCGGGGGCCGGGATCCTGATGGGCACCGATTCGCCCCAGCTCTTCAACGTGCCGGGCTTCGCGCTGCACAGGGAGCTCGCGGTGATGTCCGAGGCCGGGATGTCCAACTACGAGATCCTGAAGAGCGGGACGGTCACGGTGGGAGAATACGTGGCCTCGCACCTGGGTCTCGACGGCAACTTCGGGACGGTTGCGCGCGGACAGCGTGCCGACCTGGTGCTGCTTGGCTCGAGCCCGCTGGACGAACTGGCCAACCTGTTCGACCGGGTGGGCGTGATGGTGCGCGGGCGGTGGGTGTCCCGCGAGGAGATCGACGCCGGGCTCGAGGCGCTGGCCGCGAGGCACGCGGGCGGGGGCTCTGGCGCCTAGCAGGCCTGCTAGCGTCCCGGAAACGGCACCGGCAGCGCGTCGAGGCTGAAGGCGCCGGGAAAACCCGCCTCGACCTCCTTCTGCTTGCCGCTCCAGGTCTCGACGTCGATGCGGTAGACGGCGGTGCGCGTCAGTTCGTCGTCGGTGGTCGGGCGGTAGTGCTCACCCGGCCTCAGGTGCGGTGCGTACTTGTCGAGAAGCATCTGCAGGGCCGCTCTCGCCTCTTCCCGGTCCTCCACCACCCGCCCTGTCCCGAAGGCCACGACGCCCGCGTATTCCACCGAAAACTCGAGCGCTTCGGGCGCGGGGAGCAGGCGGCCCATCGCCACCGCACTGAACGCCACCTTTTCGGCCGCTTCGAGATTGGACCGCGTGCGCCCGGTGCGGTGCGTGTGCAGATAGATGCGGCGGTCGCCTTCCGAATCGTCGAAGACGAAGAGATTGGAGTTGAGGAACGGCTGACCTCCGTCACCCACGGTCGCCAGGAAGCCATACGGCGCACGCTTCAGGAAAGCGGCGGCCCACTCGTCGTCCTTGCCGCGGTCGCGCCGGCGAATGGTACTCCGCGGATCGCTTCGCCCGGCATTGGTCGCTCCAACTCTGGTATGATCCGACATCCCTGACGGCCTGCTCCTCTCGTGGTTGGCTCCCTGCGTGGCTATGAATGTACCGTAGCGGGGATGATTGTTGACTCCGGTCTAATCCGCCAGTTAGGGTTACAGCCATGTACGAAAGATTTCGTGACAAGTTCGTCCTTGCCGCTCTGGCGCTGACGGGCTGCGTGCCGCCGCAGGAATCCTCGTCCCCGGACGGTCCGCTCCTCATCGACGGCGGCACGGTCGTCGTCATGGACGAGGCGGGGACGATCCTCGAGGGCGGCGCGGTGCTCGTCGAGGGCGACCGCATCGCCGCCCTCCTCGAGCCCGGCGCGCCCCGACCCGATGGCGCCACGGTGATCGACGCGACCGGTCACGTCGTCATTCCCGGCCTCGTCAACACGCACGGCCACGCCGCGATGTCGCTGTTGCGCGGGCTGGCGGACGACATGCCGCTGCTGACCTGGCTAAACGACCACATCTTCCCCGCCGAGGCCGCGCTCGTCGCTCCCGACTTCGTCTACTGGGGCACCCTGCTCTCATCAGTCGAGATGCTGAAGGGGGGGACGACCACCTTCGCGGACATGTACTACTTCCGCGACGACATGGCGCAAGCCACGGTCGACGCCGGCATCCGCGCGGTGACCGGCCCTCACGTCATAGGCTTCCCCACGCCGGACTACACCACCCCCGAGGAATCGCTGGCCGACGCGGCCGAGTTCATGGAGCGCTACCAGGACCACCCGACGGTGGTTCCGGCGGTGGCCGCACACGCCCTGTACACCACGCCGCTCGACGCGGTCGAGGCCGCCTTCCGGCTCGCCGAACGCTACGATGCGCCCTTCCAGATCCACGCGGTCGAGGATCCCTCCGAGAACGTGACCGCCCGCGAACTGACCGGCATGGGGGTCATCGAGGCGCTCGGCTCGATCGGCGCGCTCCGTGCCGGGACGGTGCTCGCCCATTCGATCTACCTGTCCGACGAGGACATCGAGCGCATCGCCGCGAGCGGCGCGGGGATCGCGCACAACCCGCAGAGCAACATGAAGCTGGGCGTGGCGCGCGCGGCACCGGTCGCGGCGGCGCTGGCGGCGGGCATCCCGGTGGGTCTGGGGACGGACGGGCCGGCCAGCAACAACGACCTCGACATGTTCGACGAGATGGATGCCGCCGCGAAGGTCCAGAAGTTCATGCTGGGCGACCCCGCGGCGCTCCCGGCGGAGACCGTCTTTCGCATGGCTACCATGGGCGGGGCGCGCGTTCTCAACCTGCACGACGAAATCGGGTCGCTCGAGCCGGGCAAGCGCGCCGACATCGTGCTGGTGGACGTGCGGCGGCCCGGGCTCACACCGCTGTACCGCGTCTATTCGCACCTCGTTTACGCAGCGCGCGGCAGCGACGTGTCCACGGTGCTGGTGAACGGGCGCGTCGTGGTGCGCGACCGCGAGATTCTCACCGTCGACGAGGACGAGGTGATGGAGCGGGCACGGGGCTTCGGGGACCGGGTGCGCGAGGTCATGGAGGGCATCGCGGCCGCCCGCACGGACGACGGAACGCAGGAAGACCGCCAATGAGCGACCAGCCTCGGCAGGCGGCCCGTAGGCGCTTCACCAACCGCGAACTCGACATCATGAGCGTGCTGTGGGCCCGCGGCTCCGGAACCGTGGCCGAGGTGCGCGAAACCCTGGACGCCGACGTCGGCTACACGACCGTCCTCAAGATGCTGCAGATCCTCGAGGACAAGGGCGCCGTGGGCCACGAGCAGGAGGGCCGCGCCTACCGCTACTTTCCGCTCGTCGAGTCCGCGAGCGTCGGTGGGCGCGCAATCGACCGTATCGTGAACAGGATCTTCCACGGGTCCGCGGAGATGCTTCTGGCAACTCTCGTGGAGGACCGGCAGTTCACCGAGGAGGAAATCGCGAGGATGCGCTCGATCCTCGACCGCGCCGAGCAACGGAAGGACGTGAGGAATCTCCCGTCGGCGTGACAGCCGACCCGTCACCGCGACCGCCGCCCTTCCTTCCCACCGGCTTCCGCTTCCAGGAAGTCCTGCGCGAGGCCTGCGTAGCGCTCCGCGCGTTCGCCGTCCCCCTCCGCTACCGCCGCCGCCGCCAGCGCACGCGTCACCAGGTAGTACTGGAGCGGGATGTTGGAAGCGGAATCGTCCTGCCAGACGGCGCGGTCAAGAATCCCGCGATAGCTGTAGACCTCGTCGAACAGCCGTGCGGCTCGCTCGTAGTCGACCCATTCGCCCCCGAACTCGCGCGGCATCCTGCGGTACGAGGGTGGCTGCGGACCGTCGAGCGGCCGCACGTGGAGGCGGGCCGCCAGCCCCTCGCGCACGGCCCAGCCGCTGAGCCCGAGCGTGGCCATTTCGCCGCCGCTGCTTGCAAAGTAGATCGGACGCTCGGGTGACGAATCGCGGATGATGGCCAGCGCGATCCGGTGCCCCCTGCCCAGTTGCATCCCCGCGGGATACTGGACGACGGTGCCGCCGATGCGCACGCCGAAGCTGTCCGGAAGCGGACCGTTGCCGATCAGCGCGATCTGTTCGTCGGTCAGGCTCAGCGCCGCGCGCGGCGGGGGTTCGCGATCCTCGTACACGGATCCCTCCGACGGGACGTAGGGGCGCTGCCGGTCCGGCGCGGTCAGTTCGCGGATCTGCCGGGGGTACCAGGCGGTGTAGAGGTACTGGATGACGATGACCGTGACGTCCCGGCGAATCCCCTCCACCTCCTGCAGGTACCAGAGCGGGAAGGTGTCGTTGTCGCCGTTGGTGAACAGCACCCCGTAGGGCTCGACGCTGTTCAGCATGTTGTAGGCGTAGTCTCTCGCCGCGTAGTCTCCCGCGCGGTTGGCCCAGGCGAGGTTGAGGAAGAATGGCAGCACGGCGACCGCCAGCACCGGCGACGCATTGCGCATGCTGCCCGCACGATCCGCCAGCCAGAGCCAGCAGCGAGTCAGCCCGAGTCCCGCCATCACGCCCCACAGCGCAAAGCATGCGATGAAGAAGTAGTCGCGCTCGCGCACCTCGTGGGCGCGCAGGTCGGTGATCTCCGGAGCCAGCGAATACCCGTACCGGAAGTTCAGGTAGAAGACCAGCCCGAACGACAGCGTCCCCATGAGAACGATGAGGTACGCCCCGGTTGCCCGGTCCCGTTCCCAGGCCGCCCACAGCCCCGCCAGCCCGAGGCCGAGAAACAGCAGCGTGAAGGGCAGCCTTCGCGGGCTGACCGGCTCATCGGGGTCCATTCCGCGCGACCACTGCCAGTCGAAGTACTGGAAGAAGTTGTGCAGCTGGTGGGTGAACGGGGCCATCCGTTGGGTGACCGGCGGCTTGGCGTACTGCTCGCGCCGCAGCGACGACGCAAGCGCGGGACACCCGGTGGCGCCGTTGGTGTAGATGGCGGCCGCCGCCTCGACAAACCCGTCGCAGAGCGGATCACCCTCGTTGATCACGGGTCGCTGCTCCGCGCGTATCGGCAGGAAGAAGTTGAAGGACAGCCCGACCACAACGGCCAGCACACATCGGCCCACAAATGCCGACTGGAAGAGCAGCCGCGCGCGCGTCATCGCGACCACGGTGAGAAACGCCGCCGCCGGCAGCACCGACATGAGGTGGTTGGTCGCGCCGAGCGCCATCAGGTACACCGAAGCCACCAGCAACCGCTGACCACGCGCATCGCCGGCCGGCAGGTCACGCCAGCGCAACACCAGCCAGCTGACCGCCGCCACGATCAGCAGCGACACCGTGTAGACCTTCTCGTTGGCGTTGCTCTGGCTCCAGACGGTGAACGCCGAGGCCCCCAAAAGCACCGCCACGCCCGCACCGATGAGCGCCGGCCGGCCGGGCCCCCGGAGTTGCACGAGCGTGCGGTGCGCGACGAGGTAGAAGAAGAATGACGCCCCGGCCGAGGTCCCCGCCGCCAGCAGATTGATCCTCACGGCAGGCGACAGTCCCAGCGGCGCCAAGAGAAGGGACCAGGTACGGGCCAGTGCGACGAAGAGCGGGTTCCCGGGCGGGTGCGGTATCCCGAGTATGTAGCCTGTGGCAATATATTCGCTGGTGTCCCACCAGGCCGTCGTCGGCGCGAGCGTCAGGGCGTACAGCACAAACACGCCTGCGCTAGCGCACGCGGCGAACCGGTAGGGCGGCCCTGGTGCGTTGCCGGTCATGCCTCCACTCTCGTTGCGGCCCCCCGGGTTGGCAAGCTGTCTGACCGCCGCCTTCAGGAGCCCGTGGACAAACCCCCACGGCATTCGAGCGGCGATGCATCCGGGCGGGTTTATCCACGGACTCCACGGAAAAGCCTTCCATGACGAACCCGACCTTCGATGCGCTGCGGTACGTAAGGGGTTGGGCGCGGAACACCTCGCCGCCGCCGTTCCGGGGAGTGTTCACGCAGGATATCGAGATCCGGAGCGGCGGCGACGAGGCCGTCCAGGCTCGGCGCTACCGCCCCGCGAGCCGGTCCCCGCGCGCGCTGCCGGGCTGGGTGATGCTGCACGGCGCCACCCGGCCGGGGCCGGATCACGCGGCGATCGTGCGCTTCGCGGCGGCGCTCGCCAGCGCAGGCGGCGACGTTCTGGTTCCCGACGTGCGGGCCTGGCGCAGCCTCGACCTCGACCCTGCCCCCGCCCGGCGAGCGCTGGCACTCGCGGCCCGGCACCACTGCGCCGACCCGGGCGTGCGGCCCGGCGGGGTCGTGCTCGTGGGGCTGTCCTTCGGCTGTCCCCAGGCGATTCTCGCCGCGGCCGAGCTGGCCGCCGAAGGACTCGTCCGGGGCGTCCTCGGCTACGGCGGCTACCACAGCCTCGAGAACACCGTCCGCTTCGCGCTCACGGGGCAGTTCGAGTGGCTGGAACGCATCGAGTACCTGCGGCCCGACCCGTACGGGCGCTGGGTGATCGCGGCCAACTACCTGCACCACATCCCCGGGTACGAGGATGCGGAAGACGTGTCGCGCGCGCTGGGCCGGCTGGCGGCGCTGGCCGGCGACCACGGATTCATGGCGTGGGAGCCGAGCAGCGATCCGTACAAGGCCGAGGTGATCAAGTCGGTGTCGGCACCCAACGGGGAGCTGTTCCGGTTCTTCGCGCCAGACGCGGCCCAGGATCCCGACCCGCGCCGCGCCGAGGAGTTCGCCCCCCTTCTCGTCGAGGCCGCGCGCGCCACCCACCCCGAACTGGAGCTTCCCCGGGCTCCGGATGGCCGCTCTCTTCCCCCCATCCGGCTCATCCACGGTCGTCAGGACCACCTGATCCCGTTTACGGAGACCCTCGCCCTGGAGCGCTATCTGAGGAAACGCGCGGACGTCGACGCGACGGTCACCGACCTTCTCGCGCACTCCCGGGGGTCGGGGGCGAGCGTGGCTCGGCTGCGGGAGGCGATGCGGTTTTTTGGGGCGATCCGGGGGGCGATGGCACTGCACCGCAGGTAGCGTGGGTGTGGAATCCGAGGATGGCGTCCGCCTGTCACCTCAGGCCGTAGCGCACTCCCAGACTGACGATTGGCCAGAACCTGACGAAGCTCCCGGCGTCTTCCTCGGCCAGCCGGCGCTCGATACTCAGGTCGGTGTGGAACCGGGACGAGTTGAGGACCGCCGGATCGCCCGTGGGCGTCATGTCGAACTTCGGGTTGATGTGCAGGACCGCCCCCAGATCGACCAGGACTTCGAGTTCGCGTTCCCGACGCGATGTGATTCCGATCAGGACATACGGCGCCGTGGATCCCGAGACAAGGGTGGTAGTGACCGTGCGGACCTCCGGTTCCTGGTAGAACCCTCCGCCGATGTCAATCGTCGCACCGCTCCCGTATGTGATCGTGTGTGTCGGGTCGTTGGACCTGATCAGCAGGCCGGCGCCCGCACGGAAAGGACCGGACGATGCCTCAGCCCCGATGGTGTACAGTGCCGTCGGCAAGGACAATTCGGCGGTGCGGTTGGCGGCGAGACCGAACATCCCGGTGAGATCCACGTCGAAGCCAAGGAATCCGATCCCGCCCCGCATTGCGAAGTGTTCGTGTAACGCGACGTTGACATCCGCACCGAGGCCAAGGGTGCCAAGGCGTGCGCCAACCGAAACATCCTGTTGCATGGCGGTGGCCGACGGACCCAGGGCGGCCAGCGCGGCCGCGAGGCTGACGACTACGACTGATCGTTTCGTCATCGATACGTTGTCCGATGGGGTGAGCGTCCGGATTCCCGCAATGCCTGCTTCAACACGGTTGTAGCGAAGGGCGCCGCTGGGCCTCGACGCACGTCGCAGTAGCAATCTATCCTTCGGGCCCGTCAACGACCCACGATCCTCCGCAATTCCACGATTTCCTCGCCGAGGTCCGTGCGCCGTATCACCGCGGCCATTTCGCCCGCCACGTCAACGAGCACGACGTTGTCCGGCGAGGAAAGAGTGGCGATCTGGCCCACACCCGGCTGAAGCACGAACCATTCCGGGCCATCCATGTCGCCGTCCTCGCGGGGTAGCCCACCGTAGCGAAGCGCCCACACAAGCCCGTCCGCCGTCGTCATCGGGCTGTGATGCGGACTCATCAGCGACAACCAGCCGTAGGGAGGCAGGTGCTCGGGGGGCCCCATCGCCGCCAGGCTTCGCTCCACTTCGCCGCGGCCCGAGCCCAGTTCCGCATCCCATGAATCAAGCACGACTTGCTGGGCGAAGTCCGCCTGGAATCGTGGCAAGGGTGTCAATCCCCGCAAGACCGCAGGGCGAAGCGTGTCCCGGACGACCCCATCGGGCCCGTACAGGGGGATGTCGTAAGAGTCGTTCTCGAGGACGGCGAACACGGAGTCGACGACCGCCACATGGCTGATCCGGCCGAAGAAGCGCATCATCTGCCTGTGCCTGGTGGTGCCCACGGGTTCGTACCAGATCTCCGGCCCGGCCATGTCGAGCAGCCGTTTCTCGAACGCCCCCTCGTCGTCGAAGAGCAGAAGCGCAACAGGCGCGCGCGCGACTTCCGGCCGAGTCGGCCAATGCAGATACCATTTCTCGGCCAGCACCGAACCGTCCGGGAACACCCCCAATGCCGAGAGTCCCGGCAGGTACTCCTCGGGGGGAGAGAGGGCGACCGTACCCAGCAATCGGCCGTCCAGGCTGTATCTCGAGACTTCACGACCGTAGACATCATAGGCGAAGAGATGGCCGCCGACGCGCCGCATCCAGTCGAGGCCACCGTACTCACCGGGGCCCTCGCCCCTTCCCCCGACCGTCTTTTCGAGCGAGCCGTCCCGGTCGTAGAAGCGAAGCGTGCCCTCGCTCTCCTGCGCGATCACCACGTGGCTTTCCGTGATCGCGATCCCGGTGACCTCGAATAGCGGATCCGCCTCGGTGTCGCCAACGGTCATCACGGGCTCGGGATTCAGGCGCCAGGCGACAGGACCGTCTTGGCCACCGAATCGGCCGCCTGGGCCCGCAGACCGGTCAATGTACACATATAATGCAAATGAGATTGTACACGCAAATCCCAGTGCAATCAGCGAGGAGCGCCGCCGGATTCGTGGCACGATCCCTATCTCCCCACGATCCTTCTCAGCTCCACGATCTCCTCGCCGAGGTCCGTGCGCCGCAGCACCGCGGCCAAATCACCCGCCACGTCGTAGAGGACGACATCGTCGGGCGAGGAAAGGGTCGCGATCTGGCCCACACCGACCTCGAACACGAACCACTCCGGCCCGTCGGGCTCGGCGCCCTCCCGCGGGATCCCGCCGTAGCGTAGCGCCCACACCAGCCCGTCGACCGCCGTGACCGGTGGGCGATCCGGGTACCCCAGCGACAGCCAGCCGTAGGGAGGAAGCGACTCGGGCATCCCCATCGCCACCAGCATGCGCTCCACTTCGCCCCGCTGATCGCCCAAATCCCAGGAGTCGAGGAGAGCTTCCCGAATGAACTCCACCTGATCCCTCGGCAACGGCGCCGGTTCCGGCACCACAACGGGGCGCAACGTATCTCGAACGACTCCGTCACGCCCGTAGACCGGGATGTCGTACGAGTCGTTTTCCAGGACCATGACCAGGGAGTCGATGACTAGGGCTGCCGTAACCCGGCCAAAGAAGCGGAACATCTGCGCCGACCCGCCGTTGCCGAAGGGCTCGTACCAGGTCTCCGGGCCGGCCATGTCGAAGAGCCGCGCAACGAGCGCGCCGTCCGCGTCGGAGAGAACAAGCGTACGAGGAAGCCGTTGCACCGCGGGTGCCGTAGGCGTGTAGAAGCCGTACGCGTAGCTCAGCGAAGACCCGTCCGAAAACACGTCCAGAGTCCGGAGCCCGAGATGATCCTCGGCCCGGGCAACCGCGATCGAACTCTGCAGACGACCAGCCAGCGAGAACTTCGCTATCCCGTCGCCTCTGGCATCGTACGCCAAGAGATGGTCACCAGCCCGCTTCATCCACTGCAAGCTGCCGAACTCACCGGGACCCTCGCCTATTCCCCCGGCCACCGTGTCGATCACACCGGCGTGCGTGTAGAAGCGAAGCGTGCCCGTGCTTTCCTGGGCGATGACAATGTGATTCTCCGTGATCACGACTCCCGCCACTTCGTAGAGCGGGTCCGCTTCCGCGTCGCCGACGCTCATCAGTGGCACCGGGTCGAGCCGCCAGGCGGCAGGAGCGTCGGACCCGCCTTCCCTGCCCCCGGCGGCTCGGTCCTCGTGCAGGTATGCCACGATGGATACGACGCCGGAGAGCAGCAGGACAACAGGACGCCCAACGCGAGGGCTGCTTCACTCTTCGTTGGAGTTTTCATGTGAACCAATACAAGGAGTTGGTCGCTCGCGCGGCTTGTCGGTTGATGCCAGCCCTCCCGCGACCAATCTTCAAGGCGCCCAAGAACCATGCCAGTTCCCTCGTGCGAGACATACCGATGAAACGCTCCCCCGCGCAGAACCTTCAAGACGTCCTCCAGGCCGCAGCCGCAGCAGCCGCCGTCGCCCTCCTCCCCATCGCCTCCCAGGCCCAGGTCACCACCGCCCAGCTTGACGGCCTCCGCCCCCGCAACATCGGCCCCGCCGTCATGAGCGGCCGCATCGTCGACCTGGCCGTCGCCGAATCCGACCCCATCAAGTACTACGTCGCCTCCGCAACCGGCGGCGTCTACAAGACCAGCGACAACGGCATCACCCTCGATCCCGTGTTCGAGAACGAGGGCACGCACTCGGTCGGGGCGATCGCGCTCCACCAGGCCGACACGTCCATCGTCTGGGTCGGCACCGGCGAGCGCGCCAACCGGCAGAGTTCGTCGTGGGGCGACGGCGTCTACAAGAGCACGGACGGCGGCGAGACCTGGACGAACATGGGGCTGCGCGACAGCAAGCACATCGGGCGCATCGCGCTGCACCCGGACGACACCGACCTCGTGTACGTCGCCGCCATGGGCCACCTGTGGGGCCCGAACGAGCAGCGCGGCCTCTACCGCAGCGCCGACGGCGGCGCCACATGGCAGCCCATCCTGCAGGTCGACGAGAACACCGGCGCCGTGGATGTCGCGCTCGATCCCGACCAGCCCAACATCGTCTACGCCGCCACCTACCAGCGGCAGCGGCGCCCGTGGGGATTCCACGGCGGCGGCCCCGGCAGCGCGCTTCACCGCAGCATGGACGGCGGCGACACCTGGGAGCGGCTGACCGGCCCGGGCATCACGCGCGGCCTCCCCGAGGACGTGATCGGCCGCATGGGCATCTCCGTTTACCGCAGCGACCCCCGCATCGTCTACGTCAGCGTCGAGCAGGGATACCGCTACAACGCGTCCACCGCCTACACCGAGCGGCGCGCCGGCATCTACCGCTCCGAGGACCGGGGCGACACGTGGGAGCTGATGAGCGACTGGAACCCGCGTCCCATGTACGCCAGCCAGATCACCGTCGACCCCAGCGACGACCAGCGCATCTACATGGTCAACAGCTACTCCTTCTCGGACGACGGAGGCCGCACCTTCACCGTCCCGCCCCAGAGCCTCCACGGCGACGACCGCCTCGTCTGGGTCAACCCCACCGACTCCCGCCACGTCATGAAGGCCGACGACGGCGGCCTGGGGATCTCCTACGACCGCGGGCTCAACTGGCTCTACATCACCGACCTCCCGGTCAGCCAGTACTACCGGGTCAGCGTCGACATGGCCCGCCCCTACAATGTCTACGGTGGTCTCCAGGACAACGGCTCATGGATGGGGCCCAGCGAGACCTGGCGCCAGAACGGCATCGTCAACAGCGACTGGACGCGCCTGGGCGGCGGCGACGGGTTCATCAACCTGGCGGACACGACCACCAACACCGTCATCTACACCGAGTCCCAGTACCTCAACCTGTCGCGCTTCGACACGCGCACGGGTGAGCGCACCGCCATTCGCCCCGGCGACCCCGTCGGCCATATCGCCGGACGCCGCAACTGGGAGACCTGGCGCGAGGTCGGCACCTTCGAGGAGCAGCGCCTCGGCAACGCGATGGCGCCCGCCAACTGGGACGGCCCGTTCATCATCTCGCCGCACGACGCGTCGACCCTGTACGCGGGCACGAACATCATGTGGAAGACCACGGACCGGGGCGACTCCTGGCAGGCCCTGGGCGACCTCACCACGGGCACCGACCGGCGCTCCGTCCCGATCATGGGACAGATGCCCGACGACTACCTGCCCTCGCTCGATGACGGCATCCCCTACTGGCCCACGATCTCGGCAGTCTCCGAGAGCCCGCTCCGCCGCGGCCTCATCTACGCCGGCACCGACGACGGTCGCCTCCACGTCTCGCACGACGGCGGCGAGCGCTGGATCGACCTCTCCGCCCGCGACATCTCCGACTCCGACGGGCCCGCCGGCCATTCCGCGCCCCCCGCCCGCGCCGACTTCCCCGGCCTCCCCAACGGCGCCTGGGTCAGCGGCATCGAGCCCTCCCGCCACGACGAGGCCCGCGTCTACGCCGTCTGGAACAACTACCGCAACGACGACTACGCCAACTACCTCTACCGCTCCGACGACTACGGCCAGACCTGGGTCTCGATCACCGGCGACCTGCCCGCCGACCGCGTGCTCCGCACTCTCCGCGAAGACCTGCGCAACCCCTCGGTCCTCTTCCTCGGCGCCGAAATCGGAGTCTACTACACCATGGACGGCGGCGCGCACTGGACCGAGCTCCGCGGCGGCATGCCCACCCTGCCCTTCAACGACCTCGTCATCCATCCACGCGAGAACGACCTCGTGCTGGGGACGCACGGCCGGGGCATCTGGATCCTCGATCAGATCAACGCGCTCCAGGAGCTGTCGGAGGAGGTGGTTGGGAAGAGCGCCCACCTCTTCACGATCGAGCCGGCCGTGCAGATCCGCCGGGCGGGTCGCCAGGCCCACACGGGAGATGTGCACTACCAGGGCGAAAACCCCCCTCTGGGCGCAATCATCGACTACTGGCTCAGGGACGAGGCCGAGGTCGGCTCGGTCGAGATCGCCATCGAGGACGGCGACGGCGCGCGCGTGGCCACGGTGCGCGGCGGCACGCGGGAGGGCATGAACCGGGTGGTGTGGGACATGCGGCACCAGGTCGGGGGCGGTGAGAATGGTGGCCGGCGCGGCCCCCTCGTCGTGCCGGGCACCTACACGGCCCGCCTGTCGGCCGCGGGGACCGAATCGGCGCAGCAGTTCACCGTGCGCGAGGACCCTCGCCTGAACGTCACGCCGGGCACGCGCGCCGCCTGGACCGCCAATCTGCTGGAACTGGCCGATCTCTCGTCCCGGGCCGTCAGCGAGCTCAACGCGATCGAGGACGCGCTGGAAGACGTTGCCGACGACGATACCGGCCCCCGGGCCGCCAAGCTGCGCGACCTGCAACGCGAGTTCGGCGAGCTGATGAGCCGCATAGGTCGCCTGTCCGGCGACGTCGAGGGCGTGGTGGCGCCGCTCACGCAGGACCAGCGCTCACGCCGGGACTTCTACGTGGAGATGCTGGAGGTGCTGAGCGGGGAGGCGGAGGAGGCGATGGGTTCGTGATGTAATGTCGAGCTTACATAATGTAATTCAGACATTACACCGGGCTGGTTGGGGTGATGCACCCAAATCGCACCAGAATGCACAGGCTACGAGTCAACGCCAGCCAGACGCACCACCGCGACCCGTTGAAGCTCGGCGGAGTCCGTGACCACGCCGATCGCGACGGAGTCCGCCAAGCGATAGGGAGCGAACCCCTGCGGGAATACGACCCTCTGGAACCGTGGATCTCCATCGTGGAGGGACACCGCCATCCACGCCCTGCCATACCCCAGCGGATGGGACGCCCCGTCGAACTCCTGAATCCAGATCCGTCCAGGGGAGCAGCGCAGGTCAATCCCGATCGGGGCCGATTCCGGCATCTGATCGCCCGCACGCGCGAGCACTGCTTCCGCGGCGCGTTCGATCTCGGCGTCGCTGACGTTGCTTCCACGCATCTCGTTGCGCGCCCTCTCCCGGACATAGCCCAATCGCTCGTCATGCGACAAGGGTCGACCGGTCCACGGCAGCGGAATCTGTCTGTCCTGCGTGCCGTCCGGGCGATAGAGATGAAGACTGCGGTCGACCGGATCGAGCACGACGACGACGCCATCGGCACACCCGTCCCAGAGCGGCACGGGGGCCAGACCGATCGCCGGCACACGGATCGCTGCGCCGGGAAGGTCAACGGCGAAGTCCAGGACCACGGCGGGCTCCGGATCCCCATGCCCGATGCGCAGGATCCTGCCGCGCCAGAAGTGGTCGCCCTCGGTGAGCCCCCCGGGATAGCTGGCTACCCAGATTCCGGTGTCGTCTTCGGCCACCCGAAACGGATCTCCGAAGGTCACGCTGCGAATATCAGCTCGAATTGATTCACGAGTGACAGGGGTGGGCGATGAACTCACGTAGTTGCCGTCTGCATCAAACAGCGAGCGTGTGCGGGTGGCGAGATCCCACGCGACCACCCCACCGCTGGAAGTCGCGGCAGTAAGGATCCATGGATTGCCGAATTCCCCCGGTCCCTCGCCCGCACCACCGAAGTCACCGAGCAGGCGACCGTAGCGATCGTACGCCCGCAAGAAGGGTTCGACCGCCGTCAGCACCCAGATCTGCTCACCGGACTCGACGATGTCGCGCACGCCCCACAACTCCTCGCCCTCCTGGAAGGTCGTGAGCGCCGAAGGGACGATCTCGACATCACCCGTCGATGTGTCCGGGGCTCCGGGGGCGCATGACACGATGCCGAGCGTGGCGAGTACCAGAAGCGAGAGGACCGGCAGGCGCGGCCTCGGCCGACGGTGAACGAGCACACTCGCCAGAGCATGACATCTGTCGTTACCCGTTGGCATCAGGTGACCCGCTTGATTGTCATTCGTTAAACATGCGCAACATAGCAAATATTGGAATGATTTAGCCATCAGCGGAGAGTCAGGGAAGTCGCATTGCCCGGATCGTGACCTGGAGTTGGACCGCACGATTTTCAGAACGGGACGCGCTGTGTGTATGCTATCGTGGGACCGAGCGAACCGCAGACCCATTCCTGGAGGAGACCCCCATGCCGCGACTCCACCTGATCGTCTCAGAGCCGGACCGCAGGCGATACGCCGCCGCCGCGCGCCGCGAAGGCCTCTCCCTCAGCGCGTGGCTTCGCGCCGCCGCTGCCGATCGCCTGGACCGTCGCGCAGGCACCCACCCGTTTCGCACAGAGGAAGACGTGTGGCAATCCTTCGCCGACCGTGACGCCGAGATGGGATATGGCGTTGAGCCGGACTGGGAGCGGCACGTGGCCGGCATCCGCGCGTCCCAGCGCCGGGGCGCACCCGGAATCTGACGACGCGCGGCTCGGGATCGATCAGGGAGCGCGCCGGCGCGTGCCATGATCCTGTCGAAGAATCCCCGGCGCGAGCGGATCGTCCGCGCTGCCTCATCCAGCGAACGCAGGTTGCGAGTTCGGGGAACTGGCTAGCCGCATCGGCCGCAAAGGGTTGTTTTACTCAGTAACATGAGTAAAATTCCTCATTATGTTGAGCAAATCGTCATATGTGCGTTCCCAAGCGTCGGATCTGGGTCAGCGGCTGGCCGAGCCCCGCCGTTTCATTCAGATCGTCACCGGGGCCAGACAGGTGGGCAAGACCACGCTGGTCAACCAGGTCGCGGAGCAGGCGGGTTTGCCCTATCGCTACGGGAGTGCGGACGAGCCCACCCTGCGAGGCCCCGGGTGGATCGCCCAGCAATGGGACATCGCGCGGCTGGAAGCGGATCGCGCCGGTGCCGGGGGCGCCCTCCTGATCCTCGACGAAGTCCAGAAAGCCTCCGGGTGGGCAGAGTCGGTCAAGCGCCTCTGGGACGAAGACACGCTCGCCGGGCGCAGGCTGAAGGTCGTGCTCTCCGGATCCGCACAACTCCTGATCGGGCGGGGACTGACGGAGAGCCTGGCCGGACGGTTCGAAATCGTGCATCTGCCGCATTGGAGCTACCGGGAGATGCGCACCGCATTTGACTGGTCTCTGGAGCAGCACCTGTTCTACGGAGCCTACCCCGGGGCGGCGCCGCTGGTGGGCCAGCCCGCGCGTTGGTCCCGCTACATTCGCGACTCGCTGATCGAGACCACCGTCTCACGCGACATCCTGCTCCTCTCCCGCGTGGACAAGCCGGTTCTGCTGCGGCGGCTCTTCGAACTGGGGTGCGACTACTCGGGCCAGATCCTGTCCTACACGAAGATGCTCGGCCAGCTGCAGGAAGCCGGCAACACCACGACGCTGGCACACTACCTCGACCTGTTCTCCGCCGCGGGAATGGTGACGGGACTGCAGAAGTACTCGGGAGGCGGGGTGAGGAGGCGTGGATCGAGCCCGAAGCTCCAGGTGTTCAACACGGCTCTGATGGCTGCCCTGTCCGGCCTGACCCTGGATCAGGCGCTCGAGGATCGGGCGTTCTGGGGGCGACTTGTCGAATCGGCAGTGGGGGCACACCTCGTCAACGCCGCTGCCGCCGGTGTGTGCGAGGTCTTCTACTGGCGGGGCCGCAGCCGCGAGGTGGACTTCGTCGTGCGTGCGGGACGTCACCTCACCGCCATGGAAGTCAAGAGCGGACGGGCGCGCTCCACGCTGCCCGGGATGGTTGCCTTCACGAGGATGTTCAACCCCGATCGTACACTGCTGGTGGGAGACGACGGAGTGTCCCTGGACGACTTCCTGTCCGTGCCGGTGGAGTACTGGGTGGGGCCCTGACCCGTCTCCGCGACTCGGATGTCGGTGCCTGAGGATCCACCCCATCCACCACCACCGGCAACACCACACGCGACGCCCGCTCTCCATTGTGAAACACCGTCTGCTCCGCCACCCGCCACTCCGTCTCCCAGGCCGGATCCCCGTCCGTGTTCAGGTGCCGGAATAGCGGAAACGCCGCACTCGTGATCTGCACCCGAATCCGGTGGCCGGGCAGGAAAGCCTGGCTGGTGGGGGGCAGATCGAACTCCAGCCTCCAGATCCGGTGGCCCTCCGCCGTCGCGCCGACCGGCTCGATCCCGCGCGTTCCAAACGCGTTGGCATACGAGTACCAGACCGGGTACGCGCTCCCGTCCGGGTGCACGTCCACCAGCCGCACGATGAACTCGGTCCCGGGCGCCGAGGACGCCACGTACAGCGTCGCCGACACCGGGCCGGTGATCTCGACCTCCTGCTCGAGTGGCCCGGTCGTGTAGGTCAGCACATCGTCCCGCGCTTCGAGCCACCCGACGTCGACCGGCCCATCCCCCGCAATCTCCGCATTCTCCCCGCCGGTGATCGCCGGCGTCGGATCGCCCGGATCGTAGACATACCGGTCCGGCGGCTCGTCCCCGGGCGGCTCGCGGGCGAGCACCCCATCGCCCCGAATCGAGTTCGCGCTCCCGCCAGAATGCAGGTAGAACGCCGTGAACTCCGTCCCAGGCAGCGGCCACCCCCACGCCTCACGCCACTCGTTTCGCCCCATCAGGAACAACCTCAGCGGAGCCTCGCGATCCACCCCGTTGTCCACACCCTTCAGCCAGCGGTCGAACCAGCGCAGGTGGACGGCCTGCAGATCCAGGACCGACGCCTCGCCGAAGTCCAGCGCGCCGATCGTCGACGACGCCGAATACGCATGCGGCCATGGCCCGATCAGCAGGTGCTGCTGCGCCCGGGCCAGCTCGCTGTCGCTGTGCCGCACGACCTGCTCGCGGTTATGGAACGCGTGGTCGGTCGAGGCGTCGAACCAGCCCGTCCGCTGCAGGATCGGCACATCGACCGCGCGGTAGAGCACACGATGGTCGGGCCAGTCGGCGATCGGCTCCGTCCACTGGTTCCGCGCCGCCGACTCCAGGTACTCCTCCCACAGCCCGATCTCGTTGCGGATCAGCTTCTCCCAGATCGGAATCTCCCGCCCCATCCGCGCCGGCAACTCGGCCAGCGGCAGATGCCGAAACAGCTCGGTCCAGTCGTAAGCGCTCCCGTTCTGGTTGACCCGTCCGTCCGTCGTGACCAGCCACGAGAGCTCCGACGGCGCGCTGTTGCCCCGTCCGTAGACGGCCAGCCGCCGCCAGGCCTCGGGCGTCCGTCCCAGGGTGACCGGCGTGACCTCGGGGATCAGCGCCTTCAAATGCGGATTGCCCGCCGGCGCGACCATCATCTGCACCAGACCGCCGTACGAAGCCCCGACCATCCCGACGTCGCCGCTCGACCACGCCTGCGTCCCGAGCCAGGTGATCGTGTCGTCGGTGTCGTCCCGCTCGCTCCGCCGCCCGTACCACTCCCCCTCGGAATCGTACTTGCCGCGCGCGTCCTGCACCGCGAACACGTATCCCCGCGTCGCGTAGAACCGCCCCTGCTCGGCGAACCGCGGCGTCTCGCTGCCGTACGGCGTGCGCACCAGCACGACCGGGAACCGCCCTTCCGCGTCGGGCAGGTAGAGGTCGGTCGCGAGGCGCACCCCGTCGCGCATGACGACGGGCACGTTCATGGCCCACCTGACGTCGTATGAGGGGGAAGAGGGCGACGCGGTCTCTTCCGGCGCGGTTGCCGCCCCCGACTGGGACGAAATCGGCCCGGGCAGGAGGAGAGAGCCGCCGAGCAGCGCGGCCCCGAAGATCGCGCGGATCGCCCGCCTCACCCCGCGCCGTGCCCCCAGACACGGCGCAGCACGCGCACCATGTTGCCCCCGAGGACTCTCGCCCGGTCACCCACGCCATATCCACGCGAGATGAGACCTTCACGCAGCCGCGAGAGGTCCTCGAACCCTGAAAACCCCTCTGGAAAACGGTAGGGAGGAACGGAAACCGGGTCCGAGGGAAACCGCTTCCGGGGCAGATCGGTGAAGTCCAGACCGAGCGCCGCATGGTCCATCCCGGCCGTATCCACGATGTGATCCAGGTGGTTCAGCACGTCGTCCAGCGTCGGCCGGGCGTCGGCGGAGAGGCACGCCGGGAACGCGCTCACGCCGACCACGCCGCCCAGCTCGGCGCAGGCGCGCAGATGCTCGTCGCTCAGGTTCATCGGGTGATCGTGAACCGCCCGGGCGTTGGAATGGCTGAAGATGACCGGGTGCTCGCTCGTCGCCATCGCTTCGAGGCTGGAGCGGGGACCCATCCCGGACAGGTCGATGACGATGCGCTCGCGGTTCATGGCGCGGATGGCCAGCCAGCCCGTGGCGGTCAGGCCCTGGTCGGAACGCTCGAATGCCCCGTCTCCGTACGGCATCTTCCAGAGGTGGGTCGGCGCCATGATGCCGGCGCCCGACGCGCGGTAGGCGGCGAAGAGCGCGAGATCGGCCTCGACCATCTTGGCACCCTGGAACCAGGGGATCAGGCCCACCCGGTCCGTCGCCACCGCCGCAGCCAGCCCGTCGAGATCGAGCACCGCGACCACTTCGTCGTTGAGCGCGCGGACCGCCTCGTGGAACCGCCGCAGGTTCTCGGACACCGCGGGCTCGTGCTCACCGACCACGACCGGCACCATGAAGGCGTTGACGCCCGCCGCGTTCGCCGCCCGCACCTGCGTGCGGACGTGCGCCAGCTCGTGGTCCCACGACGCCACGCGGGCCGGGATCCCCGCCCTCCGCTCGGCCGCCAGCCGCATGCGCTCGGCCTGGAGTCCGCGGATCGGCGAGGCGATGGGCACGGGGCCAACCACGACGGCCTGGTCGAGGATCTGCGCAAGCCGATCCTGCTCGCCTGGGGCGGCGACCGGTCCTCGGCCCGCGTCACGGCCGTTGTCACCGTCGCCCCCTGAGCACCCGAGCGCCCCGAGTGCCAGCGAAGCCGTCGCGGCACCCGCCACGAAGTCCCGACGGGCGATCTTGCGGCTGCTCATTCTCCCCACACCTCCTCCCACACCCGCAGCCAGTTGGCGCCCATGATCTTCTCGACGTCGTCGGGGGAGTAGCCGCGTTCCATCAGCCCCGCCGTGATCAGCGGAACCCCCGTGAAGTCGTCCAGGCCTTCGACGTAGATCCAGTCCTCGTAACGCTGCGGATAGGCCTCGGGCGGCAGTGTGACGGGGTTCACGGGACCCCTGTCGTTGCGGCCGATGATCTGGTCCAGCCCCAACCCGACGTGCTCGACGCCAACGACGTCGATCATGTGATCGAACTGGCGCAGGAAGTCCTCGAGCGTCGCCTGCCCCTCGGCCACCACGAAGAAATTGAACGCGGCAATCCCGATCACGCCGCCCGTGTCCGCGATTGCCCTCATCAGTCCGTCGGTCATGGCGCGAGGGTTGTCGCGCAGGGCGAGGGGGTTCGTGTGACTGCAGACGACCGGCCCCTCGGCGACCTGCAGCACGTCGTAAGAGGTGGCCTCGCTGCAGTGGCCGCCGATGTCCACCACGATCCGCAGATCCTGCAGCGCCTCGACGACCTGAATGCCGTAGTGGCTCAGCGGGCCGGGGTTGGGGTCGACGCAGCCGGAGCCGATGTAGTTCCCGACGTTGTAGACAATCCCCGAACTGCGCAGCCCGATCCGGTGATATCCCGCCAGCTGCGACAGGTCCTCGTCCAGGTCGACCCACTGCCAGCAGTAGCCCACCGCGACCTTCCCCGCCGCGCGGGCCGCGTGGATGCCGGCGACCGTGGTGACGGGGGTGAGGTCGTCCGCGTGGTCGAGCATGAACTGGTGAAAAGGCGACGACAGCGAGAGATCCGGCAGCGTGGACATGTTCATGTGCACGCCACCCGCCTTGAGGGTGCGGACGACTTCCTCGTTGAGCAGCGACGCGTCCAGGCCATTCACGACGATCATGTCGTCCTGAAGTGCTCGCGCTTCGGCGAGGAGGGCGGGGTCGAAAGGGTGGCTCATGCTAGACAACCTAACGTGCCCCGGAGAGTCAGGGGGAGGTGATGCACTGTCAAGCCGGATTTACAAAATGTAAATCAGACATGACAATTCCATCGCCTATCGCCTGGCGTGCGCCCTATTGCTCGGGTTCCAGCGCAACTAGCCTGACCACGCGCACGGTGGGCACCTCCATCTCGTCGAGCTCGATGTAGGCGAGAAGCCCGTCGGGGCCGAAGGCGTCCGGCGTCCGCAGCCCATCCGGCGACAGAGTGCCGATGTAGTCGCCAGCGGGCGTCACGATGTCGGTCGGGCCGTCGTTTGACCCCGTGGGACCCCGCCGCTCAACCCAGATCCGATCCTCCCAGTCCACCTTCAAGCCATAGAGCACCGGCACCTCGTCGGCGAAGGTGAGCCCCTCCACGCCTTCGCTCTCTATCTGCACGCTGACTCCGGCCGAGCTCTCAACCCCCGACTCGCGTTCACGGTAGCGCTGGCGTTCCGCCTCCATGATCGCATCGTCGACCGGAAGCGGCGCAATGGGCCGCGTGATGGTTCCGGTCACGGTCCCGTCGAGTCCGATGAGCTTGACGCGGTAGCCGATCGAGTCGATCAGGGCGAGGCGGCTGTCGGTCAGAAGGTCAAACCGGAGGAGTGGCTCGAAGGCTCGGCCCGCCGCTCGGTACATGCGCACTGCACCCGACGCTGACGACTCGAACGTGCTTTCGTCTTCGCCCTCCGCGGGCAGCTCCCAAGCCGTGTACAGGACTTCCGGCTCGGCACCGTCCAGCGGGAAGACATGGATGGGGCGGCCTTCCTCGTGAGGTTCGTCCTGGGCTCCCAAGAGCTGGAACGCGGATGTAACCAGGCGGCCGTCGGGAAGCGCCATCGAGGCGAAGATCAGTCCCGTCGTCATCGGATCCAGGGTGACGCGCCGCACGAACTCGCCGTCGGGGTGGAGAAGATCGATCGTCGTGAATCCCAGCACGGTGTAGGAGCCGTCGCGCCCGACGATAACCGACAGGACGTTGTTGAACTCGCCGGGACCCTCTCCCTGTCCGCCGACCGTGCGGACAAGCGACCCGTCCGACCCGACCACCACAATGTGATCGGCCTGGCTGTCGAAGATGTGCAGGTTGGCCTGGGCGTCGAAGTGTACCGAGCGCACGTTACCGAAAGCTTCCCAGTCGGTGGCCGTTGGCGATCCTACAGTGAAGACCTCCTCGGTCACGGCGTTCACGATCACGTCCGGGCCGTCCAGGGTTCCGGCGGTCCCATCGGCCGCTCCGCCCCCGGTTTCACCGCAGGCCGGCAGGAGCGCTGTGAGAAGGAGCGGCGGAAGGAATCGTGGTCGCGTCGTTGTCTTGGCAGTTCTGGTCAGCTTCGGCATTCCGTTCCGTCCCTCCCGACATGGGGCTTGCATGAGTCAATTGGCGGCGAAGGCATGCGCAGGGCCTTGGTGTAGCCCCCACTCCGTCTCATACGCCGGGCCCCCGAGGCCGTTTACACCGTGAACCAGCGGACGCAAGCGCCCCCGCTACAGCCCCACCACCCGCCC
>VXQO01000099.1 GCA_009838975.1 Gemmatimonadota bacterium
AAGATCAGGAGGCGTGCGGTGCGCGACGTCGCGGCTTCGACCAGCCCGGCGGTGGACCCGTCCACGCCCATCGCCACCACCATCTCGGCCCGGCGCATGAGGCGCTCCATGGCGGCCTCGTCGATCGCGGCGGTGTTGCCGGAGGCTCCGGCGTCCATGGGGTGGTAGCGGCCGGGGCCCGTGCGGAGGAATCCCCGCACCGGAAGGCCCGTCACCTGGTCGAGCACGGGGAGGAGGAAGCGCGGCTCCCAATCGGGCGCGAAGGAGACTAGGAGGACACCGGTCTCCTCGGGATCGACCTGAACGACCGCGGTGCGCTCGTCGTCCGCTTCGAAGGCGTCGGGGCGGTCGAGGCGCGCGGTGACCAGGTGGGTGCCCGCCTCCAGACCGGTTCCGAAGGTGAAGTCGGCGCCGCTCGTGCCCCCTCCCTGCGGCGCTGCCAGGCGGAGGGTCTGGTGCGGCTGGCCGTCGACGCTGATCGCCACCGTGACCGTGTCGGCGCCGGACGCGCCCTCGACCTCCACCCTGCCCCGCACCTCGTCTCCGCTCGCCGCCGAAGCCGGCAGGATCAGGCGGCCGATGCCGAGATTGTCACCCGCCTCCGCGAGGGTGTCGACGGCGAGGCTTACGCCCAGGCGGCGGGCCGCGAGTGCGGTCGCGACCGGATCGTGCAGCCTGCGGTCGGTGACCAGGACGACCTCGCGGGCACCGGCCTCGGCCGCGACGGCCACCGCCTCGGCCAGGAGCGACTCCACGCCCGACGGGGCGAGCCCGTCGAGAGAGTCGGGATCGACCGCGCGGATTCCCCGGTCGGCCACCATCACGCGGGCGCCGTCTTCGGCCTCCGCCAGGGCCCGCTGCACGGCGGTCTCCC
Source organism: Gemmatimonadota bacterium (assembly GCA_009838975.1). Lineage (GTDB taxonomy): Bacteria > Gemmatimonadota > Gemmatimonadetes > Longimicrobiales > Gaopeijiaceae > Bin94. The sequence goes on from VXQO01000099.1 coordinate 875, forward strand.
AGAGCACGGTTCCGTCGGCGGCGCGGGCGCCCATGGACGCGCTCGCGTCGAGGATGACGTAACGGTCGGGGGCGTCGCCGCGCGGTCCGGTGGTGAGCACCGGGTTCCAGAGGAGGGCCACCACGCCCGCCACGGCAATCAGCCTCGCGGCGAGGAGAATGGGGCGGCTCCGCACGTCGAACTCGCGGCGGTAGTACACCCAGGCGCAGAATCCTCCCGCGAGCAGGAGGGTGACGACCAGCAGAAGAGCGGCCACGTGTTGCCCGTCAGGAGCCCGCGGGAGGGGTTTCCGCCACGGGCGTCACTGATCCGCGCGGCGGCTGCGTATCCGGTCGGGGCCGGGAGCCTTCATCAGCAGCGCGAACCGCGCGTTCTTCTCGATTATCCAGCGATCGAAGGCGTCGCCGGGAACCGGGTCGTCGGCGGGCAGCTCGATGGCGAGCGGATCCACCGGGCGTCCCCCCACGTGCATCTCGTAGTGCAGGTGGTACCCGGTCGCCATCCCGGTCATGCCGACGTAGCCGATGGTCTCTCCCTGGCGTACGCGCGAGCCCACGGCGGTGCCGGGGCCGAATCCCTGCAGGTGGGCGTACCGGGTCAGAAAGCCGTTGCCGTGGCGCACGTCGATGACGCGGCCGTAGGTGTCGCTCCATCCCCTGCGCGCGATCACGCCGTCGGCGGTGACCTCGACGGGTGTGCCCGGATCGGCCGCGTAGTCGACGCCGCGGTGCGCCCGCCAGGTGCGCAGGATCGGATGGAAGCGGCTGTTGGTATAGCGCGACGAAATGCGGCTGAACCGCAGCGGCCGCATGAGGAAGGCGCGGCGCACCGACTCGCCCTCGAGGTCGTACCAGGTGCCCTGGCCGTCGCCGTTCGGGTCGAAGAGGATGGCGTAGTAGGGATTGCCGGCGTTGACCAGTTCCGCCGCCAGCAGGCTCCCGGAGCGCATGCTCCCGTCGGGCCGCTTCTCGCGTTCGAAGACGAAGCGGTAGGTGTCGCCCACCCGGATGCTCCGGAAGAAGTCGATCCGCCACTGGAAGACGCGGTCCAGGCGATCGACGAAGTTGACCCGGTCGTTCTGGGGCATTTCGGAGAGGACCGGATCGGTCATGACCGCGGTCCAGAGGTCGGTCGTGATCTCGCCGGCCGCGTAGACGGTGTCGACCGTCGTGGGCAGAACCGCCACCGACGAATTCCATTGGCCCCCGGAGGTGCGGTTGAGGATCAGCGTGTTGTCCCTGTCGAGACCGACGCTTATCCCGTGCGGAAGGTCGGCATCCGGGCGCCAGCGCAGCCGTATCTCGGTGCCGCCACGAAGCCGCCTGGGGCTGTGGTGCTCGCGGAAGGCCAGAAGGATGTCCTGCTGTTCCGTCGCGCCCAGGCCGGCGTCATTCAGGATCTGCCCGAAGGTCATGCCGAAGGAGAGCTCGCGCACCTCCTCCCTGAAGGGCGCAAGGGCGAACACTCCATCCAGTTCGGCCGACTCGGGGACCCGGTTCGAAAGGCTGACGACCCCGATGGCCGCGGCAAGGGCCGTTCCGGCGGCGGCCACGAGGGCCATCCGCATCGCGGTCGGCCTGATGACGGCATTGCTCTTCAGGCGTTGAACCTCCTGATGAAGGTCGGCAGCTCCAGTTCCCTGACTCCAAACATATCACGGGTCCTCCCGTGCGCGCTTCCTTCGCGGCTCACCGCCCTCGGCATCGGGGTGCGGGACACCGCCGCGCTTCCGATGCCTCCGGACCGGACGGGGCCTCCCGGAGCCGCTGCGTTGGACTCCAGGGGCGCCCGGAAGGGCGTTGGAGCCGGGGTTTGCATTCGCGCCGGTTGCCGAGCGGGCCGGGGAGCCGCGAGCGGGGAGCGCTCGACCATGCGTGTCTGTCCGGTGTCGCCTACGGCCCTGGGCATCACCTGGCGGGCGTCGCCCACTCCCCGGGCTTCTTCCTGAAAGCCGAATTGCGGGCTGATCATCGGCTTCGTCCTTCTTTCGGCGTCGTCGAATCCCGTGGCGATGAGGGTTACCCTGATCTCGCCCTCCATGGCCGAGTCCTGTACCGCGCCGAAGATGATCTCGGCATCGTCGCCGGCTTCCTCCTGGATCATTGTCGAGATGTCGGTCACCTCGTCGATCGCCAGATCCGATCCCCCGGTGATGTTGATCAGCACGCCCTTCGCCCCGCGGATGGACACGTTGTCCAGGAGCGGAGAGGTGACCGCGTCCTGCGCCGCGGTCAACGCGCGGTTTTCGCCCTGCCCCACGCCGGTGCCCATGAGTGCGGCCCCGCACGAGGACATGACCGTGCGCACGTCCGCAAAGTCGACGTTGACTTCCCCGCTCACGCGGATCAGGTCGCTGATCCCCTGGGTCGCGTGCAGGAGCACCTCGTCGGCCTTCTTCAGAGCATCCTGGAAGGACGTGCCCTTACCGACGACCGAAAGAAGGCGATCGTTCGGCACAACCACCGTGGTGTCGACGGTGCGGCGAAGCTCGGCCAGCCCCTGATCGGCCTGGCGCATGCGCTTCTTCCCCTCGAACGAGAACGGCTTCGTCACCACCGCGATGGTCAGCGCGCCCAGCTCCCTGGCCATCTCCCCGATCACCGGCGCGGCTCCCGTGCCCGTGCCGCCGCCCATCCCCGCGGCGATGAAGATCAGGTCGGCCCCGTCCAGCAGACGGCGCACCTCGTCGGAGTCCTCAGCCACGGCCTGGCGGCCGATCCCCGGGCGTGCTCCTGCTCCGAGGCCACGCGTCAGCTTCTTGCCCAGCTGAATCACGTTTTCGGCCCTGGACATGGCCAGCGCCTGCGCATCCGTGTTGGCCGAGATGAACTCGACCCCTTCCAGGTTCTCGTCGATCATCCTGTTGACGGCGTTGCCGCCGGCTCCACCGACACCGATCACCCTCATCAGGGCGCCCTTGCGGGGAGCGTCGTCCAGTTGGAACATCATCGCGTCATCTCCTCTGGGACCTCCGTCCCGGTTGGCAACCTTCGGTCGTACATCCGAATCGCTAGAAGAACTCCTTGAGCCATGCGCCCACGCGGGTGACCACACCCGAAGCCAGAGTGGACGCTCCCTCGCCCGTATCTATGAAGTAGTCGGCCCCGTAGAGGGCGAGCCCGGCGGCGGTGGCGAACCCCGGGCGCGCCACGAGATCCGCCAGACCCTGAAGTCCTTCCCCGGGAACCCCGATCCGGGCCGCCACCCCGAGGCATTCGCTCGCCAGCCTGGCGATTCCCGGGGTGGCCGTGACACCGCCCGTGATCACGACGCCCGCCCCCAGGGCCTGTGGATTGCACGTCCGGCTCAGCCTGCGTTCGATCTGCAGGAACATGTTCTTCAGCCGCTCCTCGATGAGCTCGGCAACGTACCTGCGCGCCACTCTTTTGGGACGGCCGTTACCCGTCGGCACTTCGATCACCTCGACCGGGTCCACCGAACGCGGACGGGCCGATCCGTTTTCTTCCTTGATTCTCGCCGCCTGCGCGAAAGGAACCGACAGGCCTCGGATCAGGTCGCTCGTGATGGCCGATCCGCCGAACGGGAACACCGTCAGATCGCGGATCTTCCCTTCGTAGTAGAGGCCCATTCCCGTGGACGCAGCCCCCATGTCGATCAGGACGACGCCGAGCTCCCTCTCGTCCTCGGCGAGCACGGCACGAGCGGCCGCCAGCGGCTCCAGCAGCCGATCCTGCACGCGGTAGCCCGCCCTCTCGACCGCCCTGGTGAGGTTGCCTACGACCGCGGAACAGCCGGTAACGATGCAGAGTTCGGTCTCCAGGCGGGTGCCGGCCATCCCGACCGGATCCTGTATCCCGCCGTAGTGGTCGACCGAGTAGTCCTGCGGGATGGCATGGATCAGTTCCCGATCGTGGGCCAGCGGCACGGCCTGTGCGACCTCGTTCACGCGGTCCACGTCGTCCAGCACGATTTCCTCGGCCGCAACGGCCACAACCCCTTCGGAGCGTCTCACCTCGATGTGATCGCCGGCGACCCCGACGTACACGCGATCGACCCGGACGCCCGCCATCACCTCCGCCTCGGTCACCGCCCCCCGAATGCACTCCGTGGCGGCGTCCAGGTCCGTGATGACGTCCTTGCGGACGCCGACTGTGCCGGTGGCTCCGACTCCGAGAACCCGCAGTTCGGGCCGTCTGTACCTGGGCACGTACTCGCCGATGACCGCGCGGGTGTGCGTCGAGCCCACGTCGAGCCCCGCAATCAGCGCCGATCTCATCGGGTCCTCACCACGACCTGGTCCTCGAAACGAAGATCGATCTCGCGCGGCTGGCCCTCGCCCAGGCGCTCGACCGCGTCGTTGAGGGCGACGATGCCCTCCCGCAGCCGCGCTTCGGTGATCGGGGGCACGTACCGGATCCGGATCCCCGAGTCGCCGAGCAGGAGCGCGATTTCGCGGTCGGCGACCCGGGCCTCGGAGATGACGGCGAAGACTTCGGGAGCCATCTCGGCCATGTGGCCGACATCGTGCGCGAGGATGCGCAGTCCCCAGAGGGACTCCGCCTTCGGCGTCTGCACCGACAGCACGGGGAGGTCGAGCACCGGGTCCGCCGGGTCGACGGGCATGACGTTGCCGCGCCGGTCGACCGCCACAACGAGGGGCGAGGCCACCAGGCCGACCGGAGCCCGGTCGTCGTCGGTGCGACGCGCCTCGGGTGCGGGGGTTTCCGCCAAAAGAAGCAGGCAGGCGGCAAGCGCAACGAGACCGGTGGCGCCCGATGCCAGGGCGAGCCTTCGTCCGCGAGAGCCGGTCCTCATGCGGGTTCCCCCTTCCGAGCGGGCCGTTGCCGGAGGAGAGCCAGAACCTCGGGACCCGTGGACTCGATCGACCCCGCACCCATGAGAACGCACAGATCTCCCTCGCACAGGTCGGCCGCAACCGCCTCGGCCAGCGTCGCCAGCACGGGATGGTACGACACCCTCGACGCCGGCCCGGCGACTGCGGACGCGACCAGTTTCCCGGTGACCCCGGCGAGCGGCTCTTCCCGGGCCGGGTACACGTCGGTCACCCAGATCCGGTCGGCCGCGGCGAGGGCGCGCCCGAATTCGCTGTAGAAATCGCGCGTGCGCGTGAACAGGTGCGGCTGGAAGACCGCCACGACGCGCCGGTCCGGGTTGGCCGCGCGCGCCGCGGCGAGGGTGGCTGCGATCTCGGTGGGGTGATGCGCGTAGTCGTCGACGACCTGGACGCCTGCCGCGGTCCCCAGGACGTCGTAGCGGCGACCCACGCCCCGGAACGCCTTGAGCCCTGCGTGTACCGCACCCCACCCGGCGCCGAAGCTGCGGGCCACTCCCGCCGCCGCCAGCGCGTTGCGGACGTTGTGAACGCCCGGGGCGGCAACGGTGAACCGGCCCGCGAACACCCCGTCCTCGACCACGGTGAACCGGCTCCCGCGGCCGTTGGCGTGCACCTCGACCGCGCGCAGCCGGGAGCCCGCGGCAAGGCCGTAGCTGCGGGTCCGGGAGCCCCCCTGCACGCCGATCCTTGCGGCCCCGGCGTCGTCGCCGCACACCCACAGCGTTCCCTCGGGCAGCAGCCGGTCGACGAAGCTCGCGAACGAGGCGCGGACTCCGTCGAGGTCGCGGTATATGTCCAGGTGGTCGGCTTCGAGGTTGTTGACGACCGCCACCTCCGGCTTGAGTGAGAGAAACGAGTGGTCGTACTCGTCGGCCTCCACGACGAAGACGCGGGACTCGCCCGCCCGCAGGTTTCCGCCCCACGCCGGAACCGCGCCGCCCACCACGCCGGTCGGGTCCAGGCCGCCCTCCTCCAGGATGTGGGTGGCCATCGCCGTCGTGGTGGTCTTGCCGTGCGTGCCGGCGATCCCGGCGACACGCCCGTCGTTGACCCACTGTCCCAGCGCCTCCGCACGCTTGATCACGGGAATCCCGGCGGCCCGTGCGGCGGCCAGCTCCTCGTGGTCCGGCGGCACGGCCGAAGTGACCACGACCGCGGCCACGCCTTCCACGTGGGCCGGGTCGTGGCCGCGCGTATACGCCATCCCCATGCGCGCCAGCGCTTCGGCTGCCTGGCCGTCCGCCAGGTCGCACCCGGTGACCGTGGCGCCACTGCGGAGCACCATCTCGGCCAGCGGCGCCATCCCGGCACCTCCGACCCCCATGAAGTGGATCGGGCCGCGTTCGGCTAGCGCGCGCAAGCCGGTCCGGGCGCTCACCCGATCAACTCCGCGATCGCCGCCGCCACCTGGCGTGCCGCGCCGGGGCGGGCGCGCCGGCCGGCCCCGCGAGCCATTTCCGCGAGGACGCCAGGGGTATCGAGAAGCCTGGTGACCTCGCCCCACAGCCTCTCGCCGGTGAGCTCCCGACCCTTCGGATCCTTCTCCGGCAGGTGCACGGCCGCGCCGGCGGCTTCAAGGGAACGCGCGTTGACCGTCTGGTGGTCTGCGGCGGCCGTCGGCAGCGGGACCAGGATCGCCGGCAGCCCCCATGCCAGGAACTCGGAGGTGGCCATCGCGCCCGCGCGCGAGACGGCGACATCGGCCGCGGCCAGTGCCTGGTACATCCGCTTCGGCTCCAGGTAGGAGACGACCAAGTAGCGTGCGCCCCGCACCGCACCCAGTTCGGCGGCGACGGCGTCGTAGTGCGCCGGCCCGGTGATCCACAAGACGAACTGTCCATCGATCGGCCGATCGTCTTGCAGAATCTCCATCGTTGCCCGGTTCATCTTGCGGGCACCCTGGCTGCCGCCCACGACCAGCACCACCTTGCCGTCCACCGGCAGCCCCAGCGCGCGCCGGGCATCGGCGCCGGCGCGGGCTTCCGGGGCCGGAAGCGGGCGGATCGGATTGCCGGTGTCCAGAACCCTTGCCCTGGCGCGCGCCGGGAGCGCCGACGCCGCTTCCGGGTAGGCGACGTGGATCTGCCGGGCCCAGCGTGCGACCAGACGCGTGGTCTTCCCCGGATGGGTGTTCTGCTCCTGGAGGACCACGGGCAGCCCGAGCAGCCGGGCCGCGATCCCGGCCGGCGCGCACACGTATCCGCCCGTGAGCACCACGGCCCTCGCGCGGCGCCTGCGGAAGTCGGGTACGAGTCTGCAGACGGCCAGGAAGAGCAGCCACAGGGCTCTCGCATTCGCCGCGGCCGCGGAAAGCGGACGCCCGGCCCGGAACGGATGACTCAATCCCGCCACGGGCAGCAGCCGGTAGGAGTAGCCCAGATGCGGCAACTCGCGGGCCTCGATCCGTCCCTCTGTCCCAACGAAGTATGGCTCCGCCCCTGGAAGCACGTCGACGAGGGTCTCCGCAATGTTCCGGGCGGGATGAAAGTGCCCTGCGGTTCCGCCGCCGGAGAAGACCACCACCACGTCACCCTCCCACCGTCGCGGCTCGGCCGGTGCGGCCTTCCGGCATTTCGCGCGCGACGGCCAGCAGGATTCCCACGGCGGCGAGCATGGTCACCAGGTTGGTCCGCCCGAACGAGATGAATGGAAGCGAGAGCCCGGTTGTGGGAAAGACGCCCAGCCCCACCCCTATGTGCAGAAAGGCCTGCAGGCCGATGAGCGTGCCGACGCCGATGGCCAGCAGCTCGCTGAACAGGTTCCTGGCGCGGCGAGCGACCCGGAACGCCATCGCAATCAGGGCCACGTAGCAGAGGATCACGGCCAGGGCGCCCACGAGTCCCCACTCCTCGCCGATCATGGCGAAGATGAAGTCGTTGTGAGCCTCGGGCAGAAACCCGAACTTCTGCCGTCCTTCGCCGAATCCCACCCCGGTCACACCCCCCGAGCCGATGGCGACCAGGCTCTGATAGCTCTGGTAGGTGGCCCCGTCCGGAACCGTCCCGGGCTCGAGAAGGATCGACTCCCAGCGTGACCTGCGGTAGCCCGAGGTCACCGCGGGCGCGATGAACGGCGCCGCGAGGAGACCCAGAAACACGAAGTGGGCCGGCCGCGCGCCCGCCACGACGACGATGGTCGCGCCCATGGCGGCGATGAGGACGGCGGTGGACAGATCGGGTTCGAGCAGGACCAGAACCACCACGACCGACCATGCCACGAGGAAGGGCGCCAATCCCCTTCCCAGACTGTGGAAGTACTCCCGCTTCCGCACGGCCAGCGCGGCGGTCCAGATCAACACGGCCAGCTTGGCGAGATCCGACGGCTGGACGGTGATGCCCAGTCTCAGCCATCTGCGCGCGCCGTTGATGCTGGGAGCGATCGCCTCCGTGAAGGGAAGCACCACGATGATGAGGAGCAGAATCGAGGCGAGCAGGATGTGGTGGGCCATCTGCCTCCACCACTCGGTCGGCACGCAAGCGCAGACGACCATGATCGCCAGGCCGATCATGACGCCGATTCCCTGCCGCGCGACATAGTGGTAGTGGGGAAGGTCTCCCTGCTGGGCCATGACCGAGCTGGCGCTGTGCAGGGTGATGAGCCCGAAGACGAGCAGCGACACGGTGATGAAGACGATCGCGGCCGGCTCCCACCCCCTTCCGAGACCGGTTTCCGGGAGGGACCGGGGAATCCGGGCGGCGACGTCGACGGCCCAGGGACCGCTTCGCAGCCGACGTCGGTGCCGGGCGGCCCTCACGCCGGCGCCTCCGCGCTAGCACGGGCCAGCGCGCGAAACGCGTCGCCGCGCCGCTGGTAGTTGTCGAACATGTCGAAGCTGGAGCACGCCGGCGCCAGCAGCAGTACATCGTCGCGCCGTGCCAGCTCCTGCCCGGCGGCGACCACCTCTTCGAACGGGCCGTCGACCCGATGCACCGGAAACGCCGGCGCTGCTTCCGCGATCTCCCGCGCGGCCCGCTCCCCGGCGGCTCCGTAGGTTATCACGGCCCGGACCCTGCCGCGCATCGATGGGAGAAGGCCTCGAAAGTCCTCGCCCTTGTCGGTCCCGCCCAGGAGGAGAACGACCGGGCCGTCGAGGCTGCGCAAGGCACTCGCCGACGCGGCGATGTTGGTCGCCTTCGAGTCGTTCACCCAGCGCACGCCGCCCACCGCCCCTACGGGTTCGAGCCGATGGGGAAGCGGCGGAAAGGAGCTGAGCGCCGGTGCGGCGGCCCCCGGCTCCAGGAGGGCATCGGCCGCCCCCGACGCGATGGCGGCAAGGAGCGCGGCCAGGGCATTCGCGATGTTGTGACGCCCCAGCAGCGCCACGTCGCCGGCGTCGGCCACGCGGCAGGGAGTCCCGGTATCGCCCAGGTCCACCATCAGGCGCCCTTCCTCCAGCCACGCGCCGGGTACGAGAGGCTCGTCCAGGGAAAAGCGGAGCCGGGTGCCCGGGAACGGGGCCGCCATCGCGAGGACCGCGGGGTCGTCGCCGTTCAGTACCCAGGTCGTGTGCCCGTCACCGGCCTCGAAGAGCCGCCGCTTGTCGCTGTGGTAGTCGTCCACGGACTCGTAGCGGTCCATGTGATCGACGCCGAGGTTGGTCATGACGCCCACGTCGGGTGTCAGGTCGCGGATGTCCGCAAGCTGGAACGAGGACATCTCCATCACCATCCGCTCCGGGGCGGGGTCGACGAGCGCCAGGGCGGAGGCGGGCGGACCCAGGCCTCCGCCGATGTTGCCGCCCAGCGCCGCGTCCACACCCCCCGCGCAAAGCAGATGCGCGCACAGGGCGGCGGTGGTGGTCTTCCCGTTCGTCCCGGTCACGATCGTCAGTGGACTCTCGATGAACCGACCGGCGAACTCAGGTTCCGATATCCAATCGACGCCCCGAGCACGTAGGGCAGCGAGAACGGGTACTCCGGGCGGGATTCCGGGACTGACGACGACGGTGTCCGCCCTGGCGATCTCCTCCACGGCGTGTCCTCCCAGCCGGACATCGGCTCCGAGATCGCGGAGGGCTGCACCACGGGCTGCAATTGCGTCGTGACCGTCCGAGTCCGTGCCATGCTTGTCTGTGACATGTACCTGTGCTCCTTTCGCCAGGGCCAGCCGCGCCGCGGCCTCACCGCTCTCGCCGAGCCCGATGACAGCAACTTTTTTCTGTTTCTCCTTCACGCCTTCAACGCAGCTTGAGGGTCGCAAAGCCGACCATCGCGCAGAGGATTCCGAGGATCCAGAACCGCACCACGATCTGCTCGTTCTTCCATCCGAGCATCTGGAAGTGGTGATGAACGGGCGCGCACCTGAACACGCGCCGACCCTCTCCATATCGCCATTTCGTGTATTTGAAGTACCGCGTCTGGACGATCACCGAGGCCGCCTCCACGACGAACACGCCGCCAACCGCCAGCAGGAGGAGTTCGGCCTTGAGCAGAACCGCGATCGCGCCGATCGCCCCTCCCAGCGCGAGCGACCCCGTGTCGCCCATGATCACGCGGGCGGGCTGGGCGTTGAACCACAGGAACCCCAGCGCCGTGCCCATGATCGCGGCGGCGAAGACCGCCAGCTCTCCCGCGCCGGGCAGGTAAAGCAGGCCCAGGTAGTCCGAGGTGTCCACGCGCCCGATCACGTAGGCGAAGACGCCGAAGGTTCCGACCGCGATCGCGACGAGCCCCGGGGCCAGGCCGTCGAGGCCGTCGGTCATGTTCACGCCGTGCGTCGAACCGTTGATGACCAGCGCAACCCACAGCAGGTAGGCAGGAGGCCAGATGACGAGCTGCCACTCGTCGAACACCGGAAGGTTGGTCGTCGTGGGGCCCACCGGCGAATCAGGGCCCCAGAGGACCAGATAGAGCCCGAGCGCGAGGCTCAGCACGATCGAACCCGCCCACTTGTAGCGCTGCACGAGCCCGCGGGGCGAGCGCCGCACCACTTTCAGGTAGTCGTCGAGGAACCCCAGCGCTCCCATCCACAGCATCACCACCAGGGCGATCAGCGTGTAGGGGTTGGTCATCTCGGCCCACAGGACGGTCGTCGCCGCAACCACGCCCACGACGAGCAGGCCGCCCATGTTGGCCTTCCGGCCCGTCGCGTCCTCCTCGTCGGCGGCGCTCCTGGGGGCGTCGACGATCCCGCGGCGCTTCAGCCAGGCGATGAAGCGGCCGCCCAGGAGGAGCGTCAGGATCAGACCCGTGGCCATCGCCCCCGCCGACCGGACGGTAAGGTAGTTGAAGAGGTTGAAGACGATGTGGAGGTCTTCCAGGCTGGGCAGAAGGTGATAGAGCATCAGTCGGCCCGTCCCCCATAGCTGGACTCAAGCGCCGGAATCGCCCGTTCCAGTCGGACGCCGCGTGAGGCCTTCAGCAGCAGCGTGTCACCGGGCCGGGCAAGACCCGGAAGGCGCTCGGCCAGCTCGTCCACGCCCTCGACCAGGTCGATCCGGTCGTCCGGGTAGCAGCGCGCGGCGTGGGCGAAGGCGCCGGTCAGGACGTAGCGGTCGATCCCGGCTCGCAGCACGCGGGCAAGCGTGTCGCAGTGGATCGCGGCCGAGCGCTCGCCCAGTTCCAGCATGGTGCCCAGGACGGCGACGCGGCGGCCTGGCGCCGCCATCTCCTCGAGCGTGCGCACCGCGGCCTCAACCCCGGCCGCGTTGGCGTTGTAGCAGTCCACGAGCAGGGTCAGGCCTCGCAGCCTGCGCACTTCACCGCGCATCGGCCCCGGCCCCACGGCCGACACGCCCGCCGCCGCGTCCGCGGGATCGACTTCCAGCAGGTGTGCGACGGTCAGGGCCAGGAGCGCGTTGTAGAGGTTGTGCGCGCCGGGGATCCGCAAGGAGATCGGCTGGCCCATCCACGTGAAGTCGTACGTGCCGCCGTCGCGCAGCCGGGCGTCGCGAGGGCGCAGTTCGTGATCGGCCCGCCGGGAACGGCCGGCCACCGCGACGCCCGGGTGGATGCCGCGGGAGGCCACCGCGAGATCGGGGGGCTCGTCGCCGACCACGGCCCGGCCGCCGGGGTGCATGCCGCGCAGCAGGTCGAGCTTTTCGGAGAGAACGCCCTGGAAGTCGCCGAGGCGTTCGACGTGCGTTTCGGATACGGTCGTGACGACGCCGATCGTGGGCCGCGCGATGCGGGCCAGTTCGGCGATCTCGCCCGGTTCGTTGGTGCCGAGTTCCAGCACCAGGGCACCGGCGGTTTCGGGCGTGGACAGGATGGTGAGCGGTGTGCCGACGCGGTTGTTCTCGTTGGCGGTCGTGCCGTGTGGACGGAGCGCCGCGCCGAGGGCGCCCAGCGTGAGGTCCTTGACGGTGGTCTTGCCCGATGAACCGGTGATCCCCACGACCGGCACGTCCAGCTGCTTGCGGCGGTGGAGAGCGAGGTCGCCCAGCGCCTTCAGGGTGTCGGGCACCCGGTAGACGGCGACGGGCAGGTCACCGGGCGCGCGCGATGCCACAACGGCCGCGCATCCCGCCCGCACCGCGCGAGGGATGAAGTCGTGACCATCGAAGCGATCGCCGGCGATCGCCACGAAGATGTCGCCGGGGCGCAGCGTTCGGGTGTCGGTGGAGACGCCGCGGTAGCGCACGGTGGAGTCTCCCCCCGCCAGGCCCAGCGCGTGACGCACCTCCGCGTCGGTCCAGTGGAAGCCGCTCACGACGCGACCCTCCCCGCGAGGCGCTTCTCCACGATGCGCCGCTCTTCGAAGGGGAGCTTTTCCGTGCCCACGACCTGGTAGGTCTCGTGCCCCTTCCCGGCGAGAATCACGGTGTCGCCGGGCCGGGCCGCCTCAAGCGCCCAGTGGATGGCGCTCAGGCGATCCACGATCTCGACCGATTCGCACCCTCGCACGCCGGCCGAGACCTCCGCCGCGATCGCCACGGGGTCCTCCGTGCGGGGGTTGTCGGATGTGACCACCGCGATGTCGGCGTGCCGCGCCACGGCGGCTCCCATCGCGGGCCGCTTGGTCGGGTCGCGGTCGCCGCCCGCGCCGAAGACGACGATCAGCCGCCCCGCGACCAGCGGCTTCATGGTCTTCAGGATCTGCTCCAGGGCGTCGGGGGTGTGGGCGAAGTCGACCAGTACGTCGAAGGGGTCGCTGGCGATGCGTTCGAGGCGCCCCGGCACGGGGGACACGTCCCGCAGGCCGGCTGCGACGGCCGCGAGCGGGCGCCCGAGGGCCAGGGCGCCGGCGGCCGCGCACAGTGCGTTCGAGACGTTGAAACGGCCTGGCAGAGGCAGCTCGACGGGCTCCCGCTCCCCCCGCGCGACGAGTTCGAAGCGGGAATGGCGCGCCGACAGTTCGAGCCGCTCCGCGCGAACGTCGGCGTCGGGGGCCAGGCCGTAGGTGAGCGTCGCACCGGCCGGACGCAACGCGTGCCACGCGGGGTCGTCGGCGTTGATCACCGCCGTGGAGCCTTCCTTGCCCAGCTCCAGCAACCGGGCCTTGGCCGCCAGGTATCGATCCAGGGTGCCGTGATAGTCCAGGTGGTCGCGCGTCAGGTTGGTGAAGGCCATGACGTCGAAGCGCACTCCGTCGAGCCGGAACTGGTCCAGCGCGTGGGACGAGGTCTCCAGCACCACGCCGCGGACCCCCTCGCGCGCGAGTTCAGCCAACCGGGCCGCAATCTGGACCGGGCCGGGGGTCGTGAGCCCTTCGGTACCGTCCAACACCCGGCCATCCGCGCCGACAACGCCCAGCGTGCCGATCGCCGCGGCAGGTCCCTCCGGCGCCAGCAGTTCACGCAGCAGGAGCGCGGTTGTGGTCTTGCCGTTCGTGCCGGTCACGCCCACGGTGCGCAGCGACCGCCACGGCGAGCCCGCCACGAGTCCGGATGCGATCGCAGCGGCCAGTCTGGCGTTGTCGACCTGGAACTGAGGCAGCGGCGTATCGGTGACAGGCCTTTCGACGATTGCAGCGGCAGCCCCTGCCGCCGCCGCCGCGGGCAGGTAATCGTGCGCGTCGTGCGCGTGCCCCGACCACGCCACGAAGAGGTTGCCCGGCTCCACCGCGCGAGAGTCCTGCTGCACGCCGTTCACCGCGATGTCCGCGAGGGCGCCATCCGCCGGGATCATTGCCCTGACGCCGACCCCCGCATCCTCCAGCGCGGCGACCACCCGGTCCATGCTCACCGTCACCTCCCCCGCCCCACCACGCGGATGGTGTCCCCCGCGCCAATCGCAGTCCCGCCCCTCGGATCCGTTGCGGCGACCGTACCACCCCCCTCGAGATGCACCCTCAGGCCCATCTTGTGGAGTCTGCGCAGCGCTACCCTCAGGGAAGCTCCCTGCAGGTCGGGCACGATCATCTCGCGGTCGCGGGCGGCCGGGGAGGCACCTGCAGCGGTCCACGCCCTCATCTCCCCCGGCTGCTCCTCCACAGCCTGCTCCGTCGCCACGGCGAAGCGAACCAGCGGCTCGGCAGGCGGCGGTTCCCGTCGGTCGCGCTGCGCTCGGGCCAGCGCGGCTCGATCGATCGGCGATTGCCGGGCCGAAAGCAGGCTCTCCAGCGTGGCGCGCGTGACCGGCGCCGCGGTCGCACCCCCGTAGTAGACGCCGGAGGGCCGGTCCAGCTTGACGAAGAAGAGCAACTGCGGATCGTCGGCAGGAAACCAGGCTCCAAAAGAGGCGTAGTAGGCTCCGTTCTCGTAGCGCCCGCCGCGGCCGGTGGCTCGCGCGGTGCCGCTCTTGCCGGCCACCTGAAACGAGGACATGCGCGCGCGGGTACCGGTGCCGTTATCGACCACCTCCACCAGGACGGGTGTCAGCGTCTCGCTGACCCACTCCGGCATCACCCGGCGGATCGCCCGCGGTCTGCCGAAGCGTACCGGTTCTCCCGCCCGGTTGTGAACCTCCTTGATAAGCAGCGGCTCCATGAGAACACCGCCGTTGGCGAGCGCACCGAACGCCATGGCCATCTGGAGCGGCGTCACCGAGAGCTCGTATCCGAACGCCAGGGAATGGGCGGACTGCTCGGTCCACATTTCCGGCCGGCGTAGCAGACCGGTCGCCTCGGCCGGCAGCGGGACGCCCGTCGGAGTCCCGAACCCGAAATCCCGCAGTGTCGTGTATTGCTGGCCGCGCGTCAGCCGGTCGGTGAACTTCGCGATGCCGACGTTGGACGACTCGATGACCACATCGTGCAGCGACATCCACCCACCCCTCTGAATGTCGGTGATCGTGCGCCCGTTCACGACCCAGCTGCCGTCGCCCGTATCCACCGAATCGTCGAGCGAAGCCACGCCGTGCCGCAACAGCGCCGCCGTCGTGAACGGCTTGATCGTGGACCCTGGCTCGTAGCTCGTGTTCACGGCTGAAAGAGCGCCGGCGGAACCGTTGACGACCGAGGTCATCGCGAGGATTTCACCCGTCCGGGGATCGGTGACGATGAGATCGCCGCCACGCGCTCCGGTGGACTCCAGCGCGTTGGCGAGCATCTCCTCGCTGATCTCCTGCAGATCCTGATCGATGGTGAGAACCACGTCCCGCCCGGCGACCGGGGGCTCCATCGTTACGACCTGCCCGGGGATCTCGCGGCCGCGGTAGTTGCGCGCCACGATCTCGCGGCCGCTCTGCCCGGCCAACACTGAATCCATGGACTGCTCGACCCCTTCCCTGCCTGTTCCGTCGAGCACGATGCCAAGCAAGCCCCGGGCCAACCCCTCACGCGGGTAAAGACGGCGCAGTTCGCCCTCGACGTGTACTCCGCGGATCCCCCGCAGTGCCGCCACCTGTGTCATGGAGTACCTGCCCGGGACTACGTGCCACGTTCGTGTCGGCCCGGACACCCGCCGGGCTTCCGTGCGAGACAGGCCCAGGTTCGCGAGCAGCGCCTCGGCGACATCGTCACGGTCGAGGATCTCGTTGGGCGCGACGGCGACTCGGGCCCTCCAGTGACTGACCGCGAGTTCACCCCCGTTGCGGTCGAGAATGCGTCCGCGCGGCGCCGGGACGACCCGCGTCATGCGGTGCTGCCTGAGCGCGTCCTGCACCCAGGCGTCCCGCTCGATCACCTGCACCTCGACCGAGCGGGCGATCATCAGGGCGGCCAGCACGAGCCAGAACACCAGCAGCAGCCGACGCCGGGCACGGACGTTGTGCCGCTTGCCGCCGGGCCTGCGCACGGGCCTCACCGTTCACCTCCGGGCGCGATCACCACCTCGTTCTCGGTCGGCGCGCGCATCCCCAGGCGCCTCGCAGCCTCCGCGCCGATCCACGGGCGCGTCTCCATCGCCGACAGCTCGCGGGACAGCTCTTCCCGCTCGTCGATGGCGATCGCCAGCTCACGTTCGGCCGCTGCCAACTCCTCCATCGTCTCCCGGGTCGTGGACTGGCGCCACGCCACCGTAGTGAGAGAAACCAGCACGACCGCGAGCAGGAGTATCGCCCTCGGGAGCAGCCCTCCGGTCTTCATGCCGCCCTCCGCCATGCCCTGAGCCGTGCGGGGCGCGCCCGCGGGTTGGCCGCGATCTCCGCGGCGGCCGGCTTGACCGGCTTCCTCGTCAGCACGGTCCCCAGCGCGGTCAGTTCGGAGTCGCGAACCGGCAGCCGCGGCGGCAGGCCGTGCGCAGGGTCGCTCCACTCCCGAAAGGCACGCTTCACCAGCCCGTCCTCGACGGAGTGGTAGGAGATGACGACCAGCGTGGCCCCCGGGCAGAGCAGCTCCCGGATCGCCGGGAGCGCGACCGTGAGGGCCTCGATTTCGTCGTTTACCCGGATTCGCAGGGCCTGGAAGAGACGCGCCTTCTCCGCGTGGGTGGCGCGGCGCGCCAGTACCGACTCCAGGACTGCCACCAGGTCGTCGCTGGTCCGGAGGGGACGCTCCGCGCGGCGCCGCACGATGCGGTTGGCCAGTGACGCGCATCTGGGCGCCTGTCCTGCGCGGAGCGCCGCCATCAGTTCCCCTTTCGGCGCCCTGGCCAGAAACCCCTCGGCCGTGAGCGCCCCCTCCGGATCCATCCTCATGTCGAGCGCGACCCCGCGGCGGAAGGTGAAGCCGCGACGATCGCTGTCGAGTTGCCGCGAACTCACTCCCAGGTCGAGAAGTGCTCCCGCCAGCCCCTCAACGCGCAGTTGTAGGTCGTGCCCCACCTCGCTGAAGGACATCCGCACCAGCCGGACCCGACCTTGAAAGCCCGAGAGCCGGGCGCGCGCCGCCTCGAGCGCCTCGCCGTCGCGGTCGAGACCCACCACTCGGCAGCCCGGGCACCGTTCGAGAACGGCGTGTGCGTGCCCCCCTCCCCCTACTGTCCCATCGAGGTAGAGACCGCCCTCACCGATCAGGTACCGCATGGCTTCGTCCACCAGCACCGGGCGGTGGTATTCGGGGGTACGCACATCCACACCCCCCTCATCCGAAGATCTGTGCGGCGAATCCGTCGTCTTCCGCCTCGCGTGCGAACTGCTCTTCGAAGCGAGCGGGGTTCCATATCTCGATGCGGTCCAGGGCCCCGATGAACAGGGCGACATCCTCGAGTCCTACGCGCTCACGCAGACCCGGCGGAATGCGGATGCGGCCGTGGGCGTCGGGTTCGACTTCGGCCGCGTTCGACGAGACGGTCCGGATGTAGGCGCCGCGGTCCTCACGCCCCCTTCGGTGGGCAATGAGGTTCTCCTGGATCTCCGCCCACTTTTCGGGTGGAAACAGGTCCAGATGGGTGGTCTGCCATTGGAGCAGGACGAGCGGTCCCCCGGACACAACCCGGCGGAACGGAGAGGGAAAGCTGACCCTCCCCTTTCCGTCGATCTGGTACTCGTGTCGGCCAAGGAACCCGGACATGTTGTGCGCCCCATTTCATCCCACTGGACCCCATCTTACTACAGTTTTATCCCACCCGCAAGCAATACTATGGGACTGGGACCGGCTTTTGCAATGGGTGAACGCCAACTTCGGGCGCAAAAAACGGGGGCGCCGCGGGCTTAATCCCCTACGGCGCCCCCGTTGCCCGGGAGGCGGTGCCTGGCCGTGTGCGGTATCAGAGACCGCGCTGGATGATCGCCTCCTGAATCTCGATGTACTGCTGGGTGGCGTCGCGGAACTGCTGAAGGTTGATCGACCTGCCTTCCGCGTAGGCGGCTACCCTGGGAAGGGCGAAGAGCCGACCAGCCTGCTGGAACTTGGGCAGGGTCAGTTGCGCCGTCTGCAGGTTCTGGGGCTTCTCCTGTTCCAGTGCCTGCTGGTAGAGCGCGTAGGCGTGCCAGAAATCAATCTCGCCGGCGGATCCGTCCGAGAGCTCGTTCTCGAAGGCCTTCGCCAATCCGATGAGCCGCAGGCCATAGTCGAGGTCGGGAGGCTCGGCGTTGATCCCGTTGTTGACCGCTTCCGCAAAGAAGATCCTTGCCGCGTCGTCGGCAGATCTGCCACCGTTCTCGACAGCCTGCTGCAGGTAGGGAAGCGCCTCTTCCGCACGCCCCAGTTCGACCAGCCAGTTGCCCTGGCGGAACTCCACGTCCCGGGTGCCCGGGTCGCGCGTCTGGGCTTCGCTGAGGGCCGTGATGGCCTCGTCCACGCGACCGACATCCTTGAGAAGGTCGGCATAGACCGACCACAGCGGCGCTTCCTCATCGTGCGTTTGCAGCACCCGCTCGGCCATATCGACGGCTTCCTCGACCTGACCCAACTCGTTGAAGATCGCGATCATGTTCCTGAGGTGCCCGATATCCATCTCTATGCCGCGTTCCCGGTAGGCAGCCTGGTAGGACTGTTGGGCCTTGCGGTAGAGTTCTGCGGCTTCGGCCGAAAGCGGACTTCCGGGTGCCACCTCGCTCATGCGGTCCTGGGCCGCGCGCGTGGCGAAAGAGGCGTGCTGCAGGAGAAGGTCTACATTGTCCGCCTCGATATCGAGCCCCTCCTCCGCGAGGAGCATGGCACCCTCGGGGTCACCCGCCTGGGCCAGTTCGAAGGCGATGCGCATCCGTACCTGCGCATTGCCCGGGTTCAACACCAGGTACGCGGAGTAGTGCTCGCGGGCCTCGTCGTCCAGGCCAAGGGTCGCGGCCAGGAAGCCAGCCAACTGGAGCGCGCCCTCGTGAAGCGGATCGAGCTCGATCACCTGCAGGGTTTCCGTGTACGCCTCCTGAGGCCGTTCCGTCTGTCTGAGGACGTTGGCGTAGATGAACCGCACCTGGGCATGGTCCGGGTTCATGTCCAGGGCCCTGGTACAGTTGTCCTCGGCGCTCTCCCAATCCTGCGAGTCGAAGTATTGGGCGCAGAAGTCGGCCGCGAGAGACTGCTGCACGAAGGTCTGGAACGCCCCCATGATCTCCTGCGCGGCCATTTCGGGATCGTCCCTGCTCCAGGTCTTGTCCTCGATGTTCAGGGCGGTACCGCCGGGGGCCGCGAACTGAACGCCCGCCAGGGTGAACGTCCTGTCGTCGCGGTTTTCCGTGGACGTTCCGCAGAAGACGATCGCGGCGTTGACCAGACTGGCCAGCTGGAGCGACTGGGTGCAGTCCAGGTCGTCATACTCGATGTCGTACTGCCTGGTGGCGTCGCGAACATCGCCCTCGTCCACCGGCTGGTGTCGGGGGGACTGGTTGATCAGGTCCCGCAACTCCTTCGCGAGATCCCGGCCGAAGTTCTTGTTCGCATCGTCGATGGGCTTCAGGTTGGTGACCATTACCCGCGCGCGCTCCGCGACCTGCGCACCCGCGTGCGCCGTCAGGAGAGGGCCGCCTGCCAGCGCAAGCAGACCCAGACTCAGAATTCCGATCCGTAGCCGACTCCTCATTGTTCCTCTTTCTCCATTCAGATTTGCACGGTCGGGTATAGCGACAACGCAAAACCCAGCGCCGCGTGTCGAATCCCGGTCATTCCAACGGGGCTCGGCACGACAGTGCCAGGGTTCCACGCAATCCTCGGACGGCAGACTTGGTAATGTATGGACCCCTTTTGGGCAAGGTCAAGGAAGAGCGGGGCTTTACCCGCCCCCGCTCCGCCGGTTCCATGTTTCACTGTTACCGCGTTTCGCCCGAAAGGGTCCATCCCGATCTGGACGCACCGGCTCCCCCATTGCAGATTCCGGTTGCACGCAGCGGGGTGGGCCGAGCCGGCGCCCCCGCGAATCCGCATGAATCCAACAGGAGAATGAAGAGTGGAGAGTATGAAGAAATCCGTTTTTGCGACGATCGCTCTCGTATCGGCGTTTGCGGTGGCCCCGGCTGGGCTTGAAGCTCAGGGTTGCTGGGTCGCGCGCGGCGACGCGTCCGATCGCCCCAGCCCGCTGGACTCGGCGGTGGTCAGCATGGGTGGAGACATGGTGAAGGTCTGCTTCGGGGCTCCCTCAGCGAGGGATCGGACCCTCGTGGGCGGCGACATCCACCCCTTCGGCGCGCCGTGGCGGACGGGAGCCAACGAGGCGACCTCCATCCACCTGCCCTTCGCGGCGACGGTTGCGGGCGCGGCGGTCCCCGCGGGATCCTATTCCCTGTACACCGTCCCGGGCGCGGATTCCTGGGGCATTCACCTGAACTCCGTCGTGGAGCGGTGGGGAATCCCCATTACCGACGAAGTCATGGCCAACGATGTCGCATCGGGCACGGCGCCGGCGTTCGGCAACGACCACACGGAGACGATGGACATGACCTTCGAGAACGCCTCCGCCGACGCGGCCACGCTGGTGCTGCGCTGGGAGGGCTACAGGGTCGAGATCCCGGTCGCGCGGCAGAACTGACCGGAACCGACCGGCTGTTGATTCGCGGCGGAGACCGGTAGCAGCGCCTCCGGTCTCCGCCGCGCGTTTCAGCTCCGGCGCAGGGTGATTCCGCCGGACCCCGTGTCGATCACCACCCGGCCGTCGCCGTCCCCTACGCTACCACGGAAATGGCGGCGCTTCGACTCCACGGTTTCCACGTCCGGGACGTCGACCGAGACCCGGCCACTGCCGGAACTCAGATCGAGCGCGGCGCCGAAACCTGCGGGCACCGCCACCACCACCGATCCGGATCCCGTATCCACCATCAGGCGGTCCACGTCTTCGGCCAGATCGAGCCGCACCGCACCGCTGCCGGTGTCGCAACTGATGCGGACCGAAGACACATCTTCGAGGTCGATCCTCCCCGACCCGGTGTCCACCACCAGCTCCTCCACGGTGAGGCCCATTCCCCCAATGCGCCCGGAGCCCGTGTCGACGGACACGCGCGCACCGGTGAGCTGCTCCAGAACGACGCTTCCCGAGCCCGTGTCGACGGTGACATCACCACGCACGTCGGAGATCGCCACCGCCCCCGAGCCGGTATCGACCTCGACCCGGCCCTCGACGTCGGCGACATCGACGTCACCAGCCCCGGTCCTGAAGGTCACGCCGGCCTCGAGGTTGCGAACACGCCCTTCGCCGACCCCCAGGTTCACCGCAACCTCGACCCCCCGCGGCACCCTCACGGTCAGGTCCGCGTGAGCCTCCAGTCCGCCACCCCTGCCAGAGATCCGGACCCGGTCCCCACCTCCACGCCCACCGAAGAACGTCCCGTCCCGGCGGACACGCATGGTCGTGTTCGACCCCCGGCCGCCCTCGCGGTATACCACCCTGTCATCGGGATAGAGGATGCGGAGGGTTTCGTGATCGCCGATCCGCCCGGTCTCGACCGTCAGCCGGGCAGCGTCGGCACCGCCGCGCGACACCTCGACCACGACCTGCGATCCGTTCCCCGAAACGACTTGCACCGTGCCGGCGAGGTTGTAGATGGCCACCCGGGAACCATCCAGCCGATGGACTTCCTGCGCGGCGAGCGGGGCCGGGACAACGGTGCCGGGCACCGCGCCGGCCGGCGCCCACGGGATGGCGGGGAGCAGGAGGGCGGAGGCGGCAAGCAGGCCGGCCTGGAACCGCGAGGTCGTGGATTTCGTCATCGTCACATATCCTTCGGGATTGGGAGAGAGGAAGCGTCGGGGCAAACTACGGTCCCCGCCGCAGGGAAGGTTTCGCGAACCAGTGGTAAAAGGCGCAGATAGCCAGGAGGGGAAGCCATGGAAGTGCTGCCGGTCGACATCATAGGGCTCGTTGCCGTGATCATGGGGATATCGGTCGTGCTGATCCCGGTCATGGGCTTGACCGCGCGCTACGCGCTGAAGCCGATCGTGTCGGTGATGGACCGCTACCTGCACGGCAAGGACACGGAGGAGTCCGTCCAGATCGTCGAGCGCCGCCTGGCCCTGCTGGAGCAGCAGCTCGACGACGTGCAGGGGTCGCTGCAGCGCCTGGTGGAGGTTTCGGAGTTCGACGCCCAGCTGCGGGCGGGCTCAGACCTTGAGGAAGATCCCCCGCAGATACATGCCCCAGGCGACTCCGAGCCAGAGTAGAACCATGGCGACCGCAAACGCCAGCGAGCCGTTCAGCGGTCCCGCCCACGAGGCGAAGGCGGTCTGGTAGATCAGGTTGTAGGCCGATGTGGTCTCTCCTGCACCGCGGGTCACTCGCCACAGCACAAGGCTCTTCGCGACCAGCCCCGACGCCACGAACACCGTGATCGCGTTCATGCCGTAGACCACCAGTGGGCGGGTCCACGCGCACCAGCCCCGCACGTCCACGATCCAGTACAGCGCCCCCAGCGCCACCAGTGCCCATCCGGTCGTGTAGGCGACGTACGAACTCGTCCAGATCGGCTTGTTGATCGGGAACACCACGTCCCACGCATGGCCGAGCAGGATCAGGACCACGCCCAGCCCCAGCAGGCGGCCGGTCGCGGCGCCGCCCGACCGCAGGTAGTCGCCTACAAACAGCCCGGCCAGCGTGCTCGACACCGCCGGCAGCGTGCTCAGCAGGCCCTCCGGGTCGTAGACGCCGCCTCCGCCGCTCCACATGTGCGCCCCGAGCACCGCCCGGTCGATCCAGGCGGCCAGATTGCCCTCGGGCGACAGGTCACCCGCGCCGAAGCCGGGGACGGGCACCAGCGTCATCAGCGCCCAGTAGCCGAAGAGCAGCGCCAGCATCGCCGCGAAGACGGCCCGCCGCGACAGAAACAGCACGAGCGTGCCGGCGACCAGGTAGACCATGGCGATGCGCGCAAGCACGCCGACCAGGCGAACCGTGGCCAGGTCGAAGGAGGGCCACGCGGCCCCGAGAAAGCCGAGTCCGTACAGAACGAGCGCGCGCGTCGCGACGTGGCGCAGCAGTTGGGAACGAGTGTGTCCCCTGGCCGCGCGGGACGCGAACGAGAACGACATGGCCACGCCGATCGCGAACAGGAAGAAGGGGAAGACCAGGTCGGTCGGCGTGGCTCCGTGCCAGGTCGCGTGGAGGAGTGGCGGATACACGTGCGCCCAGCTGCCCGGGTTGTTTACAAGGATCATCCCGGCGATCGCGAGGCCACGGAAGGCGTCGAGCGAGGTGAGCCGCCCAGGTACGGACCCGCTCCCGGCGCCGGTCACAACAGCCACCCCTCCACGAGGTCGGCGACGCGCGCCGCGACATCGGGCGCGTCGGCGTCGAAGACGGGCACCTTCCAGGGAAGATCGGGGCGGTCGGTGACCACCCCCAGCACGCGCCGGTCCTGTCCCTCCTCCGGCGGCACGACCGGCTCCGGCTGCGCTTCGGCGCGGTAGATCTCGATCTTGGGCACCGGAGCGTCGCGGAATCCCTCCACCACCACGATTTCGGCTTCCGCCAGGTGGCGGGTCAGGAGCAGGTCGAGAGAAGGGTCTCCCTCCGGGCCCCAGTCCCCCACGAGGGCGAACTCGGTGGGCCCGGCCAGCAGCACGCGTTCGGCGCGCCCCTCGTGCCGGTGCCTCCAGGAATCCGTCCCGGGTGTATCCAGGCGGAAGTGGTGCCCGTGCTTCACCGACATGACCCGCCGGCCGCGCGCCGCCAGTTCGGCGATGACGCTCACGCTCAGCGTCGTCTTCCCCGACTTCTTGTTCCCGATGATCGAGAAGCTCGGCGGAGGCAGGTCCCGGGGCCGGTTCACGCTGCGGAAGCAACTGCTGGTGAGTCCCGTGTCGATCACGACCGGATCGAGAGACCGCGCGAAGGGTCCGCTCTCGAGCCTTCGCATGTTCATGGCGTCGGTGATTCGGTGGAGGGTTTCCAGCGGGTAGACCGCACACAACGGGTGAAAGCCCCACGGCGGTCCGGTGCGCGGGACGCAGGGCCGGCCGTGCGCGCGCCACTCGTCCGCAAGACGGCGCAGCGCGTCGGTGCTCACCCACGGCATGTCGACCGCCAGCGCCAGCACCGCCTTGTGGCCGTCGCGCAGCGCACGCCCGAGTGCCGCGTCGATCCCCCCCAGGGGGCCCATCAGCGGGCGCCGGTCGGGGAGCGTCTCCAGTTCCACCTCGTCGGCCACGCGAGGGTGGTTGACCACGGCCACCACGTCGTCGCACACCGCCTGGAGCCGCTCGGCCGCGACCTGCCAGAGCGGCTGGCCGTGGAGGCGGGCCACAGTCTTGGGCGAACCGAAGCGCCGACTGCCGCCCCCGGCCAGGATGGCACCCAGCAGACTCATTCCGGGTTCCCTCCCAGGCCGGCGATCCGCTCGCCGCCGCTGTAGACGTTGTAGCCGTCGCGCTTCGCGAAGCCCACCAGCGTCATGTTGAAGCGCCGCGCGAAGGACACCGCCAGGCTCGACGGCGCCCCCACCGCCACCACCATCGGGAACCCTGCCATGGCGGCCTTCTGGAGGATCTCGAATGACGAGCGCCCCGAGACGACCAGCCCGCGCTGCGATCCCGGCAGGGAACGCGACAGCACCAGCGCGCCGACCACCTTGTCGACGGCGTTGTGGCGCCCCACGTCCTCCCGGACCAGGACGATCCGCCCCTCCGCGTCGAAAAGGCCGGCCGCGTGGATGCCCCCCGTCCGGTCGAACACGTGCTGGGCGGACCGCAGCCGGTCCGGCAGCGCGCGCACCTCGGCCTCCTGGACTGACAGTGTGCCGTCCGGGACCGCGGCGCACCCCATCACCTCGACCGATTCGAGCGAAGCCTTCCCGCACACTCCGCAGGACGACGTGACGTAGAAGTTGCGGGTCAGGCTCGACGCGTCGAAGGCGCCGGGGTCGCGCAGCGACGCGGTCACCACGTTGTACTCCTGTGGGTCGACGTCGCGGCAGTACCTCACGTCGCCGAGCGCGTGCGGGTCGGTGATCACCCCCTCGGTGAAGAGGAATCCGGCAGCCAGCTCGAAGTCGTCGCCGGGTGTCCGCATGGTCACCGACACGGGGTGCTCGCGCTTTCCCTCGTCGCCGCGCACCTCGAGACGGACCTCCATGGGCTCCTCCACGGCGACGCTGTCGCTCCTCTCCGTGATCCACCCACTCCTCATCCGCCGCACACGAACCCTGGCCGCCCTGCGCCTGGACATGGTTGTCACGTGAGCACCCCCGGATTCGTCGCGCGCGGTCCTTCTCGCAGCACGCCTGCCGCTCGCGCGCCGCACTCGCCAAATGTTTACCATCCCTGTATCTATTGTGGCGCACTTTCCATCGCGGCGCACTTCGAACCCGAAACCCGGCCACTCGATGCCAGACCCGACCAACGCTGAACTCGTCGCGCGCTGGAAGGACGAGCAGGCACCCCTGCTGCCACTCCTCCACGACTTCCACGAGCGCGACGGCCACCTCTCGGAGGAGGCGTTACGGGCGGTTTCGAAGGGACTGCGGATCCCGATCGCCGATCTCTTCGGCACGGTCACCTTCTACCATCACTTTTCGCGGGACGTCGGCGGCCTGGACCGGCCGCGAGTCTGCAACGGCCCCGTGTGCACCATGCGCGGCACCGAAGTCCTGATCGCGAGCCTGCGGGCGGCGGGCCACGACCCGCACGTCATGCCCTGCCCCGGCCGCTGCGACCAGCCGGTCCCCGTCATCCACGGCGGTACCGTGCTGACCGGCCGGACGGCGAGCACGCTCGTCAGCGGGCCGTCGCCGCTGCCGCCTCCGGCACCCGCGGGCGTGGAGGAATGCGTCTTCGCGGGGATTCGCAATCCGGACCGCGCCACGCTGGCCGGATACCGGAGCGATGGCGGCTACCAGGGGCTGACCCGGGCTGTCACCACGATGTCACCCGGCGAAGTCATCGACGTGATCGACGCCAGCGGGTTGGCGGGCCGGGGAGGCGCGGGGTTCCCCACCGGGCGGAAGTGGCGGGCGGTGGCCGACGCGCCGGGCGGCCCGAAGACGATCGTCTGCAACGCCGACGAGGGCGAGCCCGGCTGCTTCAAGGACCGGGTGCTGATGGACCACGACCCCCACGGCACCATCGAGGGAATGGCGCTCGCCGCCTACGCGACGGGTGCCGTTCGCGGCTTCATTTACCTCCGCTACGAGTACCCCGAGACCTTCGACATCCTGGAAGGCGCGATCGCGGAGGCGGAGGCGGCGGGGCTGCTGGGCGACGGAATCCTCGGCACGGACTTCGCGTTCGACCTGATGGTGCGGCGCGGCGCCGGCGCCTACATCTGCGGTGAGGAGACGTCGCTGCTGAACTCGCTCGAGGGCACGCACCCCTTCCCTCGCAACCGCCCCCCCTTCCCCGTGACGCACGGCTACGAAAACCTGCCCACGGTGGTAAACAACGTCGAAACGCTTGCCTCCGCGCCCCCGATCGTGGTCCACGGCGCCGACTGGTACCGCGGGCTCGGTCTGGGGGACCACGCGGGCACCAAGGTGATCAGCCTCTCGGGCGACATCGCTCGCCCAGGCAACTACGAGGTGCCGATCGGGCTGCCGCTGCGGGATCTGCTCCACGTCCTGGCAGGGGGACCGCTCCCCGGGCGCACGATTCAGGCGGTCACGATGGCGGGCCTCTCGGGCGGCTTCCTGGCCGGCGCCGACCTCGACGTCACACTCGACGAGCCGTCGATCCGCTCGAAGGGGAGCTTCCTGGGCGCAGGCGGGATCATGGTCTTCGACGACTCCCGCGACATGATCCGGGTGACCCGCGAATCCATGGAGTTCTTCGCCGAGGAGTCGTGCGGCAAGTGCTTCCCGTGCCGGATCGGAACCCAGCGCCTGGTAGAGCGCCTGGAGGGTGACGGACCCCGCTCCGTCGAGGCGTGGGTTGACGAAGTCACCGACCTGAACGAAGTCATGAAGAAGACGAGCGCGTGCGGACTGGGCCAGGCTGCCCCACTTTTGACCGAGAGCCTGATCCGGTATTTCCCGGACCGTGTTCGGAGGCACGTAGAGAAAGGATAGAGGGAGATGAAGCAAAACGGTTCCCCCTCGAAGAACGGTACCGCGCTGACCCTGACGCTGGACGGAGAGAAGGTCACCTTCTCACGCGGCGAGACCCTGTACGAAGTCGCGGAGCGGCACGGCAGGGAAATCCCGACGCTGTGCTACGACCCCCGCCTTGAGCCCTTCGGAGGCTGCCGGCTCTGCGTGGTCGAGCTGGAGGGCGCGCGCAATCCGGTGGCCTCGTGTACAATGGAGGCCCAGCCGGGGATGCGTGTGCGCACCCGCACGGCCGCGCTCGAGGTGCAGCGGCGCATCCTCATGGAGATGGTCGCGTCGGAGAACCGCGACACCGATGTCGATCCCATGCACGGCTACGCGTCGCAGGAGATGGCCGACCTGCTCGACCGCTACGACGCCCGCACGGGCCGCTTTGCGGGCGCCACGTCTGGCACGAGCCGTCCCGACGACGACAACCCCTTCATCAAGCGCGACTACGAGAACTGCATCTCCTGCTACCGCTGCGTGCGCGTCTGCGCCGAGCAGGAGGGCGACTACGCGATCAGTGTGATGAATCGCGGTTTCCACACCCAGATCACCACCGAGTTCGGCGGCCTTCTGAAGGACTCGGCGTGCACCTTCTGTGGGCAGTGCATCCAGACCTGTCCCACGGGGGCGCTCGGGGACCTCAAGGCACTGGCCAACAAGGACGTTCCGGGCGAGACCGAGACGACGCGCACGGTATGCCCCTACTGCGGCGTCGGCTGCTCGGTCGACATCATGACACGCGGCGAGAAGATCGTCGGCATCCTCCCCGCGATGGACGGTCCCGCCAACGAGGGGTCGCTCTGCGTGAAGGGGCAGTTCGCCTTCGACTTCGTGGGGCACCCCGATCGCCTTTGCACTCCGTTCCTGCGCGACGAGGCGTCGGGTGAACTGCGCCCCGCGTCGTGGGACGAGGCGCTGGACTTCGCGGCCGGCAAGCTGCGCAAGGTGGTGAAGGACCACGGGCGCCGCGCCGTGTACGGAATCGCCTCCGGACGCGCCCCCCACGAAGCCGCCTACATGATGCAGCGCTTCATCCGGGCGGGATTGGGGACGAACCACATCGACAACTGCAGCCGTGCCTGACACGCTCCCACAGTCGCCGGTCTGGCGGCAACAATCGGAAGAGGGGCGATGTCGAACCCGCTCGCCGACATGGACAAGCCCGATGTGATCTTCTGCATCGGCACCAACATGACCGAGTGCCACCCCGTGGCGGCCACGCGCCTCAAGCGGGCGCTCGCGCGCGGGGCGAAGATGATCGTGGCGGACCCGAGGCGGATCGGGCTGGCCGAGATCGCCGATGTCCACCTGCCGCTACGCGTGGGCTCGGACGTCTCGCTGCTACTGGCGATGGCGCATGTGATCGCCCGCGAGGGGCTGATGGACCAGGCCTTCATCGACGAGCGCACCGCCCACGGCGAGGACTTCATGCAGCACGTCGCCCAGTACACGCCGGAGTGGGCGGCCGAGATCTGCGAGTGCGACCCGGAGGACATCGAGAAAGCCGCGCTGCTCTACGGAGGGGCCGACCGGGGCGCGATCTACTACACGGTCGGCGTCACCGAGCACATCTGCGGCGTCGACAACGTGCAGAGCCTCTGCAACCTGGCCCTGATGACCGGCAACCTGGGCCGCGAAGGCACGGGGGTGAACCCCATGCGCGGGCAGAACAACATCCAGGGCGCCGGCGACGCGGGCGCGCTGCCGAACAACTATCCCGGCTTCCAGACCGTCACCGATCCCGCCCACCAGGAGAAGTTCCACAAGGCATACGGGCGCAAGGTCGACCTCGAGACCGGCATGACCAAGGTCACGGCGCTGGACCTGTGCGGCGACGGCATCCACGCGATGATCATCGACGGCGAGAACACGCTCGTCACCGACCCGGACCGCCACCACTGCGAGCACGCGCTCAAGAGTCTGGACTGCCTGGTCGTCATCGACATCTTCATGACCGACACGGCGAAGGTGGCCGATGTGGTTTTCCCGGCCACGGCCTGGGCCGAGACCGACGGCGTCTGCACCAACACCGAGCGCCGCGTGCAGCGGTTGCGGGCCGCGGTGCCGCCGCCAGGCGAAGCGAAGCCCGATTGGTGGATCCTCTCACAGCTCGCTCAGCGAATGGGCTGGCAAGGGTTCGATTTCGGGTCTTCCAAGGAGGTCTTCAACGAGCTCTGCGCCCTCTCACCCCTCTACAACGGCCTCGACTGGGACCGGATCGACCGGGGCGAGTACCAGTGGCCCGTGCCGACGCGCGATCACCCCGGGACGCCCCGGCTGCACGAGAAGCGCTTCGAAAACGGGCGCGGGATCTTCAAGATGCTCGAGTACCGCGACCCCGAGGAGACCATTTCGGACGAATACCCGATGTGGCTCACTACCGGCCGGCGGCTGCCCCAGTACCACACGCGGACGCAGACCGGGCGTTCAGACGGGATCGACTACCTGCTGTCCGAGGAAACGCTGGAGGTGCACCCCGAAGACATCGTGCGCCTGGGGCTTGAGGACGGCGGCTGGGCCGAGATGAGCAACCCGCGCGGGTGTCTGCACGTCAAGGTGCGGGCGACGACCAAGTCGCCGAAGGGGACGGTGTTCGCGTCGTTCGCCTTCGAGGACGTGCCGGTGAACGTGCTGACCGGGGGTGGGTACGACCCGGTGACGCAGACTGCGGCGTTGAAGGCCTGTCCGGTGGCGCTGAAGCCGGTGGGACCGCCGCCGGTGTTGGGGCAAGTGGGAGCGGGGTCGCCGCTGGGAGCACCCGTTTTGTAAATCGTAGTTGACAATGTGTAAACTATTGTTTACATAATTGCTCCCCGGTGACCCGGAGTTGTACGATGGGCCCGTCTCTGCCCTTGCCTTGCCTCGTCCGACCGTTTCTCCCCAGACTTCGGACGCGTTTTGCCCTGCTTCGACTCCCCCTACCTCGTTCCCGCACAGGACACCCATGCGCTCCGACATTGAAATCGCACAAGCCCACGAAATGAAGCCCATCGCCGGGATAACCGCCACGGTCGGTCTCGGTGAAGACGAGATTCTGCAGTACGGCCACTACAAGGCCAAGGTCCCCCTCGACGTGGTGCAGGCGCGGCCGGACCGCGGCGCCAGGCTGGTGCTGGTGACCGGGTGCAGCCCGACCGCTGCCGGCGAAGGCAAGACGACCACTTCGGTGGGGCTGGCCGACGCCCTCAACCTTCGCGAGCGGAACCCGGTGCTGTGCATCCGTGAGGCGTCGCTGGGTCCCGTGTTCGGGATCAAGGGCGGGGCGGCCGGCGGGGGCTACTCGCAGGTCGTGCCGATGGAGGACATCAACCTCCACTTCACCGGCGACTTTCACGCGATCACGTCGGCGCACTCGCTGCTGTCGGCCATGCTCGACAACCACCTGTTCCGGCCCAACAGCACGGGGCTGGACCACCGCCGCATCACCTGGGGCCGCGCCGTCGACATGAACGACCGGGCGTTGCGCAACGTGATCGTCGGCCTGGGCGGACCCTTCGGCGGGATCCCGCGCGAGGACGGGTTCATGATCACGGCCGCGTCCGAGGTCATGGCGATCTTCTGCCTCGCGCGCGACCTGGCCGACCTCGAGCAGCGGCTGGGCAACATCATCATCGGGTACACGCGGAGCCGCGACCCGGTGCGCTGCCGCGACATCGGCGCCCACAGGGCGATGACCATCCTGATGCGCGACGCCCTTCACCCCAACCTCGTGCAGACGCTGGGCGGCACGCCGACGTTCATCCACGGGGGTCCGTTCGCCAACATCGCCCACGGCTGCAACTCGCTCATCGCGACCCGCGCGGGGCTCAAGCTCGGCGACATCGTGGTCACGGAGGCCGGGTTCGGTGCCGACCTGGGGGCCGAGAAGTTCTTTGATATCAAGTGTCGCCTAGGCGGGCTCAGCCCCGATGCCGTCGCAATCGTCGCGACGATCCGCGCGCTCAAGATGAATGGGGGAGCATCGAAGGACAGTCTGGCGACCGAGGACGTGGAGGCGCTCGGGCGCGGCCTCGAGAACCTCTACGGCCATGTCGAGAACGTGGCGAAGTTCGGCGTCCCGGCGGTGGTCGCGCTCAACCGGTTCGCCAGCGACACGCCCGCCGAGGTCACGGCCGTCCTGGACGGCTGCGCGGCGCGCGGGATCCGTGCCGTGGAGGCCGACCCGCACGGGGGCGGGGGCGCGGGGTGCGTCGACCTGGCCGACGCGGTCTGGGAGATCGCGAACAGCGGGGATGCCGACTTCCGGCCCCTCTACCCCGACAAGATGCCTTTAAGGGAGAAGATCGAGACCGTAGCGACCGAAATCTACGGTGCGTCCGGAGTTGACTTTGCGCCCGCAGTCCCCGGCGAACTCGAGCGCCTCGAGTCGTTCGGCCTGGCCAACGCCCCCGTCTGCATTGCCAAGACGCAGTACTCCTTCTCGGACAACCCGGCGCTGCTGGGGCGCCCGCGCGGCTTCCGGATCACGGTCCGCGAGGTCACGCCGTCGGCCGGCGCGGGCTTCGTGGTAGTGAAGACCGGCTCGATCATGACGATGCCGGGGCTGGCTGCCAGGCCGGCCTCGCTCAACATGACGATCGACGAGGACGGGGTGATCTCGGGGCTGATGTAGGGGGGCACGCATGAGCAGGGGCGTTCGCGTCGCCAGATGGATGGCGGGGGTGATCATGATCGCCTACGGCTTCGCGAAGCTGACCGGGTCCCAGTTCACGGTGCTGGACTCGGAGCTCACGCGGCCGATGGGCGAAGTCAGCGGGTTCTGGCTGACCTGGTACTACTTCGGATTCTCCTCCGTCTACAGAACGATCATCGCCCTGGTCGAGATCGGCGGCGGGCTGCTGCTGATCTGGCCGCGCACCTCCCTGATCGGCGCACTCGTGCTGTTGCCGGTCGTCGGCAACATCATCCTGACCGACATCCTTTTTCTTGTCGGCGCCCTGCCGGCCTCGGTAACGGTCCTGATCTGTCTGATGATCATCCTGCGGCCGCACGCGCAACGGCTGGCGGACGCCGTGTTGCTCGACATCAAGTCGTCCAGAAGAGGCGTTACGCTTCGAGCCGCCGCTGTTGTGGCCGTACTCGTTGGGGCATGGGGACTGGGGTACTGGTTCGCCAACTACAACAACCGCGAACCCACGCCGATCGATGGCGTCTGGACGGTCGAGGACGGCGGCGCGCCGCTCGAGCAGGTGTTCTTCGAGTACAATCGCGCCTACATGGCCGTCTTCCGGTTCGCCGACGGGGATGCCGTCCACCACTTCGAGGTCGACTCCGGTCGGGTGCGCGTGTGGGCAGACTGGATGGAAAAGGGCCGGCTGATTTACGAAGGCGAGATCGTCGACCCGGGACGAATCGAGTTGCGGCCGAGCGGAGGCGGCTCCCCGGTCGTGCTGGTCAAGGAGTAGTTCGCCCGCGTGGTTCCGCGGGGATGACGCGGGTCACGGCCATGCTTCGATGGGACACGGGGCCCGCCGACCGGCCCCGACGACGGTGAGACCCGGTCCCGCAGAAACGGGCAGGGACACGGCGATGCTCGATTGGGACACCCGCTGCCGGACCCATCAACCGACCGTCGCGTCACGCGCGATCCTGATCGCGTCCTCGAACGCTCGCCTCTGAATGCCGGCGAACAGGCGCACCAGCGGCCGAAGGTTGCCTGCATCCGCCAACTCCAGAGCATCGATGTACTCCGGCCGACCGGCATCGGTCACCACGAGCGGAAACCACCCGGCGCGGATCACTACCAGGGTCGCCAGCGCGCGGGCGACGCGGCCGTTGCCGTCCTGAAAGGGATGGATCTGTACGAACCGATGATGAAGCCAGGCGGCTTCGACCTCGGGCGCCACTTCCCGCTCCTCATGCTCCAGGTGCATCGCGAGCAGGCGGTCCATTTCCGACGCCACCTGCTCCGGGGGACAGTACTCGTGGACCAGGCCGTCCGACCGCACAGGGTTGTTCGGTCGCTGCTTGTAGTCGCCTCTCGTCAACGGCATTTCCACGCGACGCCCGAAGACGTCCCGGGCACTTGCTGTCTCCTGGTTGGCCAGAAGTACCGCATGGAGTTCCTTGACATAGCTGGTCGACAACCGGCGCCGCTGCTTCACGAAGTCGAATAGCCCGTCCACCGCGGCGGCATGGTCCTGGATCATGTCGCAGACGAGCGCCGGGTCCCTGTCCGTGGCCGAAGACGGGATCAACTCCTCGCGCAGGCCGTGCTCGATCAGGACTTCGGTCGTGCCGCGAGTCAGAGTGTAAACCCGTTCGATCAGCCCCGTCTCGATCGCCCACTCGCGCTTCAAGCGCTCGTTGAAATCAGCGATGGCTCCCTCTGCGCCAAGCTCTTCGCGGCTCTCCCTACAGTAGTCGGCCACCTGGTGGAGATCAGAGTCGACGAGCCGTCGCCAGTCTTCGGGGAGATCGTCGATGGGTCGCCAGGAGTGGCTCACCGGGACGCTCCGCGAGTCCTCTGGCATGTCCACTCCATGTGAATTGGGGCAACCGATGCGGGAATATAGCAGGCCGCACCGTACCCGACGCCGGAGTCCCGCTCACATGCCCCCCGCCGCAGGGCTGGCGAACGCCTCCGCCCTGGCCCAAGTTGGGGGCTGCCTTCACTTCGCCGGCCTCCTCCCCCCCAATCCCTCCCCCATGTCCGACTCCAACGCCTACTGGGCCCGCAACCTCCGCTACCTCGGGATTCTGCTCTCGATCTGGTTCGTGGTGTCGTACGGGTTCGGGATCCTCTTCGCCGACGCGCTCAACGCAATTCGGATCCCGGGCACCGGGTTCAAGCTCGGGTTCTGGTTCGCGCAGCAGGGATCGATCTACGTCTTTGTGGTGCTGATCTTCGTGTACGCCCGGCTGATGAACCGGCTGGACAGGGAGTTCGGGGTGGCCGAGGAATGAGGCCGGCCGGATGAGGCAGCGGGACTAGCCGATGGACGTCCGCCTCTGGACTTTCATCATGGTGGGG
This sequence comes from Gemmatimonadota bacterium, assembly GCA_009838975.1. Lineage (GTDB taxonomy): Bacteria > Gemmatimonadota > Gemmatimonadetes > Longimicrobiales > Gaopeijiaceae > Bin94. The sequence continues at coordinate 34,812 of VXQO01000099.1, forward strand.
GTTTCGTTCGCCCTCTACATCGGGGTGGCCATCTGGTCGCGGGCGAGTTCGACGAAGGACTTCTACGTGGCCGGCACGGGGGTGTCGCCGCTGGCCAACGGCATGGCCACCGCGGCGGACTGGATGTCGGCGGCCTCGTTCATCTCGATGGCGGGGCTGATCTCGTTCATGGGGTACGACGGGTCGGTCTACCTCATGGGATGGACGGGCGGCTACGTGCTGCTGGCCATGCTGCTGGCGCCCTATCTGCGCAAGTTCGGGGCCTACACGGTGCCGGAGTTCGTGGGGCAGCGGTACTACTCGCAGGTGGCGCGGGTGGTGGCGGTGGCGTGCGCGATCTTCGTCTCGTTCACGTATGTCAGCGGCCAGATGCGCGGCGTGGGCATCGTCTTCAGCCGCTTCCTCGAGGTGGACGTGACCGTCGGGGTGGTCATCGGGATGGGGATCGTCTTCTTCTACGCGGTTCTGGGCGGGATGAAGGGAATCACCTACACCCAGGTGGCGCAGTACTGCGTGCTCATCTTCGCCTACATGGTGCCGGCGTTCTTCCTCGCGATCATGCTGTCGGGGACGTTCATCCCGCAGCTGGGCTTCGGCGGGGCGGATCCCGAGACCGGCGTCTTCCTCCTCGACAAGCTCGACGGGCTGCACCGCGAACTGGGCTTTACGGCCTACACCGACGGGACGAAGTCGATGATCGACGTGTTCTTCATCACGGCCGCGCTCATGGTGGGCACGGCCGGGCTGCCGCACGTGATCATCCGCTTCTACACGGTGCCGAAGGTGCGCGACGCGCGGATTTCGGTGGGGTGGGCGCTGCTGTTCATCGCGATCCTGTACACGACCGCACCCGCCGTGGCCGTCTTCGCGCGTGCCAACCTGCTGGACACCGTCGCCGGCCAGCCGTACGCGGAGATGCCCGAGTGGTTCAGCAAGTGGGAGGACACCGGGCTCATCACCTTCGACGACAAGGACGGGGACGGCAACATCAACTACGTGGGCGACGCGGCCGAGAACGAACTGACGATCGACCGCGACATCATGGTGCTCGCCAACCCCGAGATATCGCGCCTGCCGAACTGGGTGGTGGGGCTGGTGGCGGCGGGCGGGCTGGCGGCGGCGCTGTCGACGGCGGCCGGGCTGCTTCTGGTCATCTCGTCGGCGATCAGTCACGACCTGCTGAAACGGGCGTGGAAACCGGACATATCGGAGAAGGGCGAACTGCTGGCCGCCCGGATCAGCGCGGCCTTCGCCGTTGTGATAGCTGGACTGCTGGGCATCTACCCGCCGGGATTCGTGGCCCAGATCGTGGCCTTCGCATTCGGCCTGGCGGCATCTTCCTTCTTCCCCGTGATCATTCTGGGCACGTTCACCCGCACGATGAACCGCGAGGGGGCGATCGCCGGCATGCTGTCGGGGATCACCCTGACGGCTGCGTACATCATCTACTTCCGCTTCGTGAACCCCGCGGCGGACTCGCCGGAAAACTGGTGGTTCGGCATCTCCCCCGAAGGGATCGGCACCGTCGGAATGCTGCTCAACTTCGCGGTCGCGTTCACCGTGTCGAAGTTCACTCCGTCGCCGCCGGCCAGCGTTCGCGAACTCGTCGACCGCATTCGCGTGCCGGGAACAATCGGGCCCCGAGACCAGTCGTGAGGGTCAGGCCCGGTCCGCGCGCCGCCTTCGCCGCCATCCTGCTGGCGGCCGCGCCGAGTGTCGCCCAGGCCCAGACCGAGATGCACTTCCAGTACGGGAGCATCACCAACCCGTTCGCCGAGACCTCGACCGGCACCGTCGTGCTCACCTTGCAGCACGCGTCCTTCTGGAGGTTCGGCGACAACTTCTTCTTTGTCGATTTGATGGAGGACGGCGTTGGCGATGGCTTCAACGACAAGGACGCCTACGGGGAGTGGTACTCGAACTTGAGCCTGCGGAAGCTGGGCGGACGCGACCTCGGCTTCGGCCCGTTCGCGGACTTCGGCATCTTCGCGGGCGTCGCGTTCGGCGCCGACGCCAATGTCCTCCAGTGGCTGCCGGGCGCCCGCATCGCCTGGAACCTGCCGGGGTTCGTCTTCCTCAACACCGACTTCATGATGGCCGTCGACGGGACCGACGGCCTGGACGGCGGGAGTCCGCCCGAGCGGGACAGCCGCTTCGGGATCGACATCAACGGACTGTTCCCGTTCGACCTCGGCAGTCAGTCCTTCTCCATCACGGGCCACGCGGAGTACTTCGTCGCCACGACCGACGAACTGGGCAACGACGTGCCGGCATCGATCCTGGCGCAGCCCCAGCTCCGCTGGGACATCGGTGCCGAGAACGGACTGTTCGTCGGGATCGAGTACCAGTACTGGAGCAACAAGCTGGGGACGGAGGTCAGCGAGAGCGTCGTGCAGGCGCTGGGGGTCTGGCAGTTCTAGCTTGGCCACGCTGGATCGCGATCCCGAACGGCCTATGGCCCTCCTCCGTGATCCGCCCGGCCAGATACCGGGGGTTATTGCGGGATCCGCCAGCTGACGCTTGGTTAAGCCGAGTATCGCCGTTTTGGCACTCGCATCGGATTCAGCGGGGCCATTTTGTCGCGGATTACCCCACGATTTCACGGCCCCAAGGTTTGACACCTACATTAGCCGCAGAAATATCATGTATGGTGTCATAAACGGAAGGGCCGCCAGATGACTGTGGACACTGAAACAAAGATCCTGCTGGGAATGATCGTGCTATTCTCTGGCGGGGCTGCCCTGTCACTTGTGTATGCTCTTCCGCCGGTGCTGACGGCGGCGTGCGTATGTCTGGTCATCACTGCCACGCTCTACCGGTTTCTCGGAGGCGTGGAAGGCAGCCGTTTCGCGGTGGCCTCGTTTCGGGCGGGTGGCAGCGTCGCGGTTTTCGCTGCCGCGATGTGGTATGTGAACGGCGAACTGGTTGCAAGGAATCCGCCAATTCAACCCGGTCCGGAGGGCTGGGTCGCGATCGGACGGGACGGTGTCCCCGTCGATCTCCGTATCGGTGGACAATCTGTGAATCCGGACGCGTCGGAGTTCCTGCGGAACACGAGTTGGGACGTTCGCAGCGATTCCAACGCGGTCCGGGTGCAAGCGGGAGCGCACGACCTGGCCCTGATCGGCTTGCCCTCGTTCGGCTCTCTCGGCCTTTTCGACCATATCGAAATGGTTGAGGGACGCGGCCTGCGCTACACCGACGACCTCACCGAGGGGATGGAGGCCAGCCTCTCTCCACCGTACCCGTTCCGTATCCGCGCCGATGGATTCGGTGATAGTTACAACGGGTTTTCCATCCTCGACGCGGAAGATGCCGTCTTGATCGGTGGCTCTTTGCTCAGCAAGAGTTTCCTTTTCTTCGAACACGCGGGGAGCCACTTCATGGTCTTCGTGTCGCGGGCAGTCCACAACGATGCGGATCGTGCACCTTTCGCCGCGTTCGGGTTCGCGCAGGTGAGGCTGTCGTTCAGGGGATCCACCCCGTAAGCCGACGGATCAGCCAGCCGTGCAGCCGGATGGCCTCGTTACCAACTCGGGCCTCGCCCCCCCTCTTTGGCTGCCCCGACGTCAACCCTGCCAATCTGCCAGACAGGATCTGTCATTTCGGCGGACTTGGCCGGGCCATCGGGGCAGGCGAGGCCGGTGGTGCGGTCCACGGGGAACCATAGTGACAAAGGAAACGCTAGCATTCTGTGCCGCCGTGGCCATTCTCTGGGCCTCCGCCTGCGGAGACGAAGGGACAGCACCGGTCGCACCTGATCCGCCTCGGCCCACAACCGTCGTCGTTACTCCGTCGACGGCAGAACTGACGACACTCGGCACCATAGTCCGCTTCTCTGCCGAAGTGCGGGACCAGAACGGACAGGTGATGACACGGGTCGCCGTAACCTGGTCGAGCGCCGACGCTTCGGTCGCGACGATAGACGCCTCCGGGCTTGCGACGGCCGTGGGCAACGGCACGGCCACGATCACAGCCGCAGTTGGGAGCGCCCAGGGAACCGCCCGAATCACCGTGGACGCCCCATCCCACGCTCCGCCCTATCACGGAACCGTCTTCCTGGACCCCGATATCATTGTTCCATCGGATCCAACGGATTTCGTGGGTCTTGAGGCGGCTGGCCGCGGCGAGCGGCTCGTCTATGACCGGCGGTCCGCGGCGTGGATCACGATCCAGGCCTACCTGTTCGACGCCGTTTTCGCCAACGGCCCTTCCGTCGAGTTTCAGGTCAATCCGGAGTTCGGAACATGGGCGGAGGCCGAAGCGGCAGCCCGCGACTACGCCCCCGCGATCGGCCAGATTCCGACCGCATTGCGGGAGGACATGGACGCCGTCTGGATACACCGGGGCGACGAGGCGTTCGGAGGCGGAAACCGCTCGCTACTCGTACACACGGATCGCGGCGAACAGTACCGGCAGCAGGGGGTCCTCCCGGAGGTGTTCGTGCACGAGGGTGTCCACACGTCGCTCGATTCAACCCATGCGGACGCGCCCGGCTGGCTTGCGGCGCAAACAGCCGACCCCACGTTCATCTCGACCTATGCCAGGGACTACCCCGACCGGGACGACCTGGCCGAGAGCTTCAGCGCCTGGCTGGCCGTCAGACACCGCAGGGACCGCATCACGGAGGGCATGGCGGACACGATTACGGCGGCGATCCCCAACCGCCTGGCCTACTTCGACAGCCTGGACCTCAACCTCTGCCCCGTCGTCAATGGAGGCGCGTGCGGGGCTCCGGCGCAGTGGACACTGTCAGGCACCGTCAGTCACGGATGGGCCGACCCCGAGTCGGGGCCCTCAGTGGCGAACCCCGGGGGCCGAGTCGTTGGCGCCGTCGCTGAAGTCGTCGACGGCCCCGATGCCGGACGAAAGGCGACCACGGACGATAACGGTCGCTACCTGCTGGAATCGCTGAAAGAGGCGCAGTTCACCGTTCGTGTTGCGGCGGAAGGGTTCGCGCCGGTCGCCCGAACTCTGATTCTGGGTTCGGACACGACCTTGGCGTTCGCCATCTCCCGTGCGCTGCCGGCCCGGAGACCGCCGGCCCCGTTCCCCGACACGGATCCCGAATGGCTTCGGACGGTGTCCTCCGACTATCCGCACGCGCATCGCGTAGCCAACGTGCGCGTGTTCTCCGACATCAGCCCGGCCTTCAGCGAGGAACATGCCGAGCATCTGAGCCGGGTGTGGGACTTCTTCGACGCCCTCTACGCCGAAAACCGCGGCGCTTTCGTCGATGCCTACTACACATCGGATCCGACCGTCTTCAACAAGGTCGCACCGCACTGTCCAACGATCTTCATCCCCGGCGCCAGGAACGTAACGGGCTGCTATTTCGACTACCCGCGCTGGTTCATCATGCCCTACCAGATCCCGGACCTGGGCACCCAGTTGCATGAGATAGGCCACGACTTCGCCTTCGCGACATGGCCCGAGATCGAAGCCTCTCAATGGTTCAGGGAAGGGACGGCCCAATACTTCGAGGGCGGTGCGTTCACCGACGCCGGCTCGCTCCGAGTCCCGGCTCCTTTCCACTGGTGCACCGATCTCTTCCTGCGGTTTGACCGGGAAGACCGCCTCATACCCCTCGGGCAACTCCTGCGCCTCGCGAAGGTCGATTTCCTCGCGGACAACTGGCGCACCTACTCGCAGTCGTGCATGCTGTTCGACTACCTGGAGCGTCATGAACCAGGCGCTCTGTACGCGCTTATCCAGGGAATCAACGCTGGCCGGATCACGTCCAATGACGAGTTGATCGCCGCGCTCCTCGCACTGACCGGCCGGTCCGTCGGCGAGCTTGAGGAGGCGTACGAATCCTATGCGCGAATCGCCGGCGGAAGATGACGAGACCCCAACTTGGTCTACCCTCCGGTAGCCAGCATCGGCACTCACCACAGGAGTCAATGCGGCGCGGTTGCCGACCGTTGAACCGGCTGTGCCTGCTGCTGGCGGCCCTGGCCGTGACCAAGGGGTGCGGTGACGGTGCAGCCACCGTTACGCCGCCGCCGGATCCGCCTCGTCCCACAACGCTGGTGGTAAGCCCTGCCACGGCGGAGTTCTCCACGCTCGGCGCGTCCGTTCAACTGACGGCGGAGGTTCGCGACCAGAACGGTAGCGTGATGACCGGCGCGGCGGTGTCGTGGTCGAGCAGCGCCGCGTCCGTCGCGACGGTGGACGCGGCCGGCCTGGTGACGGCGGTTGCCGGTGGGGCTGCGACAATCACCGCGATGGCCGCTGAGGCGTCAGGGACCGCCGAGGTCTCGGTGATCGATATGGAGTGGGCCGCCGCGTTCGTCGCGCGGCAGCATGTCGTCGACGTCATGAACGTCGGGGTGCGGGTCGACCCGGACTGCATCGTGGACTGCGAACGGACGCTCTTTCCCGGAGACGGACGGCGCGACCTGGGAGGCATCAAGGAAGTCACCGGAATCGACATGAGCATGACGAATCCGGGTCAGGGAGACTACCCCGAGCAGTTCAGCGACGGGAGAGTCGCCAACGTCCGTGTCGTCCGCACATATGCGGACATCGAGGTCGCTCAGCAGGACGGCGACTTTGCGATCATGTGGTATTTGCAGACCCGGCCGGCCACCGGCCGGTGGCAGCTTGGCGGGGATGTTGCAGCCCTGCGCGATTGGTATGACGATGGACTTCGGGTCTTGCAGATCGCCTACGGCAGTCACCGGGAAGATGCGCGAGGACCCGACGAGCGGCTCGGGTACGGCGCCGGGGAGGGAGAGGAAAGGGGTGTCACGGATCTCGGCCAACGCGCCATCGCAGAAATGAACCGACTGGGCATGGTTGTGGACTGTTCGCACTGCAACCGGCAGACGACGCTCGACGCGGCGGCCATCTCGACGCAGCCGATCCTCGCCAACCACGCGAACGCCGAGGCTCTGACCGATGACCCCTACGACCGCAACAAGACCGACGAGGAATTGATGGCCGTCGCGGCCACCGGTGGCGTGATCGGGGTCACAGCGATCAGGCTGTTTCTCGACACCGACGGCGACGGCGTCACAGGCATGGACGATATGATCGTCCACATCGAGTACATTGCGTCGCTGGTCGGCATCGACCATGTCGGAATCGCGACGGACACTTATGTGGACGGTTGGGAACCGAGCTCGCATCACTACGCGAGCGCTGATCTCGCCGCTCTCGATCGCTGGATGCGGCTCACCGCCCGGCTGCGGGCCCGTGGCTGGAGCGAGGAGGACTTGGCCAAGCTGCTCGGTGGCAACTTCCTTCGGGTGTTTCGGGAAGTCCTCCCGCGGCAGTAAGGGACATGGCCACAGGCGTGGGACACCTCCAACTGGTTGGTCGGAGGGACCGCCACGTACTTCGAGGGCGGAAGATGACGAGACCCGAACCTGGTCTACCCTCTGGTAGCCAGCATCGGCACTCGCCAGAGGAGTCAATGCAGCCCAGTTGCCGGCCGCTGACCCGGCTGTGCGTCCTGCTGGCGGCCGTGGCCGTGACCAAGGGATGCGGTGACGGTGGAACCACCATTGCTCCGCCGCCAGACCCGCCACGTCCCACAACGGTGGTGGTGAGCCCTGCCACGGCGGAGCTCTCCGTGCTCGGCGCAGCCGTTCAACTGGCGGTCGATGTGCGCGACCAAAACGGCAACGTGATTGCCGGCGCGGCGGTGTCGTGGTCAAGCAGCGCGGCATCCGTTGCGACGGTGGACGCGACGGGGCTGGTGACCGCGGTGGCCAACGGCAACGCGACGATCACCGCGAGCGCCGGGTCCGCGTCCGGGTCTGCGGCGGTGAGAGTCGCCGACTTCACGGATTTGCTGCAGGGATTCATCGACGCGCACGGCATCGGAGCTGCCGCGCTTGGGATTATGAAACAGGGCAAGATCGTCTACGACCAGGTGATCGGCCACATGGATGCCGGGCGCCAGGTGCCGGCACGGCAGGACATGGTGATGAGGCTCGCGAGCGTGACCAAACCGATCACTGCTGCCGCCATCCATAAGCTGGCAAGCGACGGGATGCTGGCGCTGAATGACCGTGTCTTCGATTTGGGGCAGACCGGAGGCGGCCTGCTGGAGATTGATCCATTCCCACAACTGGGCGATACGCGGCTGGCAGACATTACCCTGCTGCACCTGCTTCAGCACCGAGGCGGCTGGGACCGCGAAGTCACATCGGACTTCGCGTTCCGGGAGATAGAGATCGCGTCGGCGCTGTCGGTCGCGAGTCCCCCGGGACGGAAGAACACTGTCCGGTTCGTCCTGGGTCAGCCCCTCCAGTTCAGCCCCGGTTCGCGGCGCGCGTACTCGAACATCGGATACCTTGTGCTCGGCCTCGTTATCGAGGAAGTGTCAGGCCAGGACTACATGACCTATCTGCTTGAGAACATCTTCGACCCTCTCGGCGTTCCTCGGGACGATGTCATTCAAGGCCGTACTTTCCCCGATGACCGGAGCGACCGGGAGCCCTGGTATGACGGCATACGGAGATGCCGAAACGTCTTCGACCCGCCTGGACCTGATGTTCGCTGCCCGGAAGGAGGGTGGGATCACGAGGCCAAGATCGCCCATGGCGGTCTAGTAGCGTCCACTCGGGCGGTTTTGGCGTTTGTCGAGGCCTACCAGGTCGCTGGCGACGACATTGGTCGCCGTCGCAGAGGGGGAGAGGGGCCTGGGTGGTGGTGGTATCACACGGGAAGCCTCGACGGCACCAACACGCTGGTGCTCCAACGCGGCACCGGAATCGGCTACGTCGTTCTCTTCAATCGCCGACTCCGACCATCGTCAGGTCCCAGCTACGTAGAGTTGTTCATGGAAGTCATTGAGGACCAACTGGCCGCCCTGGCGTCGGCAAGATACTCCGTAGCGGTGGCTGTCGCCGGCGAGACGGGTCCCGACAGCGGCGATGTGCTTCTCGACCGGGGTGTTCCGGTCGCTGCAGGACGGGGGCCCCGCTGAGGTTCACGGATTCGGCCCTCCCCGCCAGTCCCGCTCGCGGATCCGAGAAGCCTGACTCAGTGGGCAGAACAGCTCCCCGGCGTTAAAGGGCGTCCGACAAGCCCGTCCGACGCGCCGCCCAAGCTGCCGGTCGCGCTGGACGCGCCCCGCGTGGCCCGAGCTTCCCCTTCTCAGCGCGTTTTGCCGTTCCCCGCGCCTGAGACTCCGCCCTTCAGAGGTAATTAGATCGTGATACACTCATGTTATTCTGCCTTGACATCGCCGAAATATCGCAATTTGTCCTTGTGTTGTGATCAATCGGACACAAAGATGATGCGATCCCAACGGCGACGCTGACAGCGCTCAGGAGAAACGGACATGCAATCGCGACGGCTCCGAGAAGATGGTGGTGGTCAGACGCGTCGGCGCGGGCACGTTTTCGGAACCATGATCCGGCTTTCCGCAGTGCTGGGCCTCGCGTTGGCGTGCGGAGACGACGGTTCAACCGGACCTGCGATACCCGTGCCCGCAAGGGTTGTGGTAAGCCCGGCAGAGGTGCTGTTGGACACGCGCGGTTCGACCGTGCAGCTAACCGCCGAGGTGCTCGCCCGAAACGGACAGCCAATGACTGGCGCCGCCGTGACGTGGTCGAGTGGCGGCATCGCGGTGGCGACCGCGGATTCGACCGGGCTTGTGACGGCAATGGCCGACGGAACGGTGACCGTCACGGCCACGTTTGGGGGGATCACGGGCACGGCGACCGTGAGCGTGGCGGCAACCGACAGTGCATCGACGGACCGTGCGGCACTGGTGGCGCTCTACGAGGCAACCGGTGGGCCGAACTGGCTCAACAGCAACAACTGGTTGACCGACGCGCCGCTGGGTGAGTGGTTCGGCGTGACGACGAATCATGAGGGACGCGTCGTCGCCTTGGAGATGACTTACTACGATTGGGATACCGGGCAGTGGATCGACAACAACATATCGGGCCCGATCCCCCCCGAACTCGGCAATCTGGCCAACCTGGAGCGGATGCAGTTCTATGCCAACAGCCTAACCGGATCGATCCCGCCGGAGCTCGGCAACCTGGCCAACCTCACGTTGTTGGACTTCAACGCAAATGATGTGTCAGGCCCGATCCCGGCGGAGCTCGGCGAGCTGGCCAACCTCACCACTCTGACTCTCTACGGCAACAATCTTTCGGGTCCGATCCCGCCCGAGCTCGGCAACCTCGGCAACCTGACGGAGCTATGGCTGGGGGACAACCGACTCACCGGCCAGGTCCCGTCCGAGTTGGGGAATCTCAGCGGCCTGGTGTCGCTGTTCCTGAATGACAACATCCTGATCGGACCGATCCCACCGGAACTCGGTAACCTGGCCAACCTGGAACACCTCGACTTCCGTAACAACAGACTTACGGGTCCGATCCCGCCAGAACTCGGCAACCTGTCGCGCCTGGAACAACTCTACGTCCGCAACAACAGGTTTTCAGGTTCAATCCCGCCCGAACTCGGCCACCTGACCAACCTGGTGCGCCTGGAACTGCACAGTAACAGGCTGTCGGGGTCGATCCCCACAAGCTTCTTGCAACTTGCCAATTTGACGGACATCGAGTTTGCTCGGAATGATGGCCTGTGTGCGCCCGGTACGCGAGAGTTCGTAGCGTGGATTCAGGGGATAAACCGGGCGGACGGGCCATTCTGCGATGTCGCGGCGCTCAAGCAGCTGTTCGAGACCGCGGGTGGATCGGAGTGGACGAACTCCACCGGATGGCTAGGCGACCCGGTCCTGGCCGACTGGTACGGGATCCGGACCGACTCGTCCGGCCGTGTAACCGAGGTCGATCTCAGCAACAATGGACTCTCCGGACGTCTGCCCGCCGGTATCGGTGAATTGGCGTACATGACCGCGCTTGGAATCGCGGGCAACACGGACCTTGCGGGCCGTCTTCCGGTGTCGCTGAGCGGTCTCGGTCTCCAGACCCTTCACTACTCCGGAACGGCTCTCTGTGTCCCGTCCTATACTTCCTTTCGCGATTGGCTGGGTACCATCCCGTCTCACGATGGCACCGGCGCCGAGTGTCCTCCCTTGTCGGACCGCGAGATTCTGGTCATGGTCTACGAGAACACAGGCGGGCCAGGCTGGCGCCGCCGGGACAACTGGTTGACTGACGCGCCGCTCGCCGATTGGCACGGCGTGCAAGTGGATGCCTCCGGCCGAGTCGAGCGGCTGTACCTGGACGACAACGAGCTTTCCGGATCGATCCCGTCCACAATCGGTGACCTGGCCGATTTGGAGCGGCTGTACCTGGACGACAACGAGCTTTCCGGGCCGATCCCGTCCGCAATTGGTCACCTGGCCAGCCTGGAGCGGCTGCGGCTGAACGAAAACGAGCTGACAGGCCCGATTCCCCCTCAACTGGGCGATCTCGCAAGCTTGACCCAGCTCCGGATGGCGGTCAACCAGCTTTCGGGCCGATTGCCCCAGGAGCTTGGAAACCTTGCGGCGCTCGAACAGATGTCTCTCGGCGCGAACAGACTGGAAGGTCCGATACCCCCCGAATTCAGCGGCATGGCAAACCTGACGGAACTCGAGATGGGGAACAACGCCGGGATGACCGGGCAGCTGCCGATGAGCATTACGGGTCTCCGCCTCAACGTGCTCACGGCTGGAGGCACGGACCTGTGCGCTCCCTCGGACCCCGATTTCCAGACCTGGCTCGAGGCGGTGCCCAGCCGACGGATCAAGCCCTGCACGGAAGCGGAGCCGCCTGCGGCCTACCTCACCCAGGCGGTGCAGTCGCGGCAGTTCCCCGTGCCGCTCGTGGCGGGCGAGAGGGCGCTGTTGCGCGTGTTCCCGATTGCCCGGCAGACGACCAGCGAGGGCATTCCACCGGTTCGTGTCCGCTTCTATCTGAACGACCGAGAGACGCATGCGGTGAGTATTCCCGCCAAGCCCTCGCCCATCCCCACCGAGGTGAACGAAGCGAGCCTGTCAACGTCCGGCAACGTTGAGATTCCCGGAAATGTCGTACAACCGGGCCTCGAAATGGTCGTCGAGATCGACCCGGACGGCACGCTGGACCCGGCGCTCGGGGTCGCAAAGCGCGTCCCTGATGCGGGCCGCCTGACGGTGGAGGTGGCGGCAATGCCGCCGCTTGACCTGACGCTGATCCCGCTGCTGTGGACAGAGAATGCGGATTCGTCGATCATCGGCCTTATCGACGACATGGCCGCCGATCCCGAAAACCACACCATGTTGAGCGACATTCACACGTTTCTGCCGGTGCGTGACCTTGCGGTGACAGCCCACGAGCCCGTGTTGACTGCCACAAACAATGCGAGCGATCTGCTACGCCTGACCAGCATGATCCAAGCCATGGAAGGCGGTACCGGCCATTACATGGGCATGATGCCAAGGCCTCCCGCCGTGGGTTCCTACGGGGTCGCGTATGTTGAGGGCCGAGCGAGTTTCTCGCGCCCTGACGCAGGGACGATGGCCCACGAGTTGGGACACAATCTGAGCCTGCACCACGCGACGCGCTGCGACGGCGGGTTCGACAGTGACCCGTCGTACCCGCATCCCCATGGAGTCACGGGAGCCTGGGGATTCGACTTTCGCAACGGGACACTGGTGCCTCCGACCGCGTGGGACTTGATGGCGCCCGGGGGGTGCCGACCGCGTTTGATCAGCGACTATAGCTTCACCAACGCGCTTCGCTTCCGTCTGCACGACGAGCCGACGGCGGCGGCAGCCGTCGTCAGGTCCCTTCTCGTCTGGGGCGGGATCAGTGGCAACACGGTGCCGTTCCTGGAACCCGTCTTCGTTGTCGACGCGCCAGCCGCGTTGCCGGATTCAACCGGAGAGTATCTGGTGGTGGGACGAGATGTCGACGGCACCGAACTCTTCTCGCTCAGCTTCTCCATGCCCGAGACAGCGGATGGCGACGGGAGCTCATCCTTCGCGTTCGTGCTGCCGGTACAGCCTCATTGGGAAGGGAGCCTCAGCAGTGTAACGCTCTCAGGCCCAGCGGGATCGGTCGCCCTGGATCAAGGCAGCGACCATCCCATGGCCGTCTTGCGCAATCGGCGCAACGGGCAGGTGCGCGCCATCCTCCGGGACTTGCCGCTCCAGAGCCAGGCCGCCCTGGATGCGGTTGGTCAGGCCACAGGTTCACCGCTGAGAGTGCTGTTCAGCCGAGGGATTCCGGGCGCTGAGGCTTGGCGACGGTGAAGGGCGTGGTAGGCGCTAGACACTATCGTCCCCCGGAAGGGACCGCCTCTTCGGGCGCTCCTCCAACAATCTCTCGAGGAAGTCGATCCGCTCTTCGAGACGTTGCAACTCGTCGGCCTGGTGGAAGTCGTCCCGCCTTGTCGGGCCCCCGACCGCCAGCCGGTCGATTCTCTCTTCGAGCCGGTTGACCCGCTGCAGCAGCCGGGTGCCCCACGATCGCTGTTGCCGGGTCCCCGCGAGCAATGCCGCGACCATCAGCAGAACGAAGATTGTTGCCACGCTCATGCCACGCTCCTACGCGTTCGAATGTCTTGCGGTGATCGCTCCGGCCAAGGCCAGCCCACCCAGAATGATCGCGCCACCGACGGCCAGCAACGGCTGGGTCCCCACGATGATGCCGAGGATGACAAGATAGAGCAGGATCGTCAGCCCCGCCGTCCAGGCGCCGCCCGGCACGCGGACGGGGCGCTCGAGGTCGGGGCGGGTGCGGCGCAGCCGGAAGAAGGCCGACAGCACCAAGAGGTCGACCGAGATCGCCACGAGCATCATGAACTGGATGAGGAATTCCAGCGCGGCGGTCGAGGCGAGGCCGAGGATGACCACCCCCACCAGCAGCAGGCCGGCGACGGGCGTGCCGCGCGGCGACACGTGCCGGAAGACCTTCGGCGCCAGACCGGAGCGCGCAAGGGCGAACGCCACCCGGGGCATGCCCAGGAAGTTCACGTTCAGCGAGCTGATCAGGATCATCAGGCTGGCGACGACCACGAAGGTCGCCGCGGTGTTGCCGAAGACGCCCTGGACGGCGTCGCGCGCGACCAGCTCCGAGCCCGCCATCTCGTCCGGGGTGAGGGCCGCGAGATACGCCGTGTTGACCAGCAGGTAGAGGATCGCGACCGCTACCGCGCCGCCGATGAGGATTCGGGGCAGCGCGCGGCCCGGGTCGCGGATCTCCTCGGCCATCTTGGCCGCGTCCTCCCAGCCGTAGTAGGCGAAGGCCACCGATTGGTAGGCGAGCGCGAAGCCGAGGAGCGACGCGCGCTCGACCGTCGGCGCCGCTAGCAGGCCGCTGCCGTCCCCCGCCGCGATCCCGGCCGCCGCGATCGCGACAAGCACCACGACCTTGATCGCCGTGGTGATGTTCTGGAAGGTGGTGCCGATCTTGAGGCCGCCCATGTGGATGATCACGTAGCCGACCACGACCCCGACCGCGAGAATCCGCACCGACCCGCTGCCCGCGAGGATGATCAGGTATTCCGCGATGGCGACCGCCTTGATCGCGCCCGAGAAGGCGCGGCTCACCAGCAGCTCCGACCACCCCGCCACGAACCCCGCAACCGGGCCGTAGGCCTCGCGGGCGTAGACGTACTTCCCGCCAGCCTTCGGGATCGCGGTGGCCATTTCGGCCAGCACGAGGGTGCTGAGTCCGGCCACCACCCCACCCAGCGCCCAGACCCCGAGGATCAGCCACCCGTTGCCGAGGTACTCCGCGATCAGCCCCGGCGTGCGAAGGATCCCCGCGCCGATGATGATCCCCACCGTGATCGCGAGCCCGTCGCGCACCCGCAGCACCCGGTTCATTTCGCTCATGGCGATCGGGCCGCCTCCAGCTGCGCGAGAATGTCCCGTGCCGTCTGGTCCCCGGGGCGAAAGTCGACGACCGGCAGCACGGTCGCGTCCCGGAAGACGGGCCTCATCGGCTCCGGCGCCCGTCGCGGGACCAGGCCGGGCCCTCGCAGCGGCACAGCGTTCGGATGTACGCGACCAGCGCGCGCTTATCGCCGTCGTCGAGCGACGCGCCGAACGCCGGCATGCGATGGCTCTTTCCGAGGATCCAGCCGCCGGCGTGGATGCCGTCGTAGAGGGTGTCGTCGGGCCTGAGCGACATCGCCGCCGAGTCGGCGTGGACGGTGGGCGTGACGGGCAGGAAGGGCGCGTTGAAGCCGTCGCCCGCGCCGCCGACACCGTGGCAGGGCGCGCATCGGGCCGCGTAGAGTGCCGCTCCGGGAGCCGTCGCGGTGGGCGGCGCGGGGAGGTCGGGCACCGGCTCGCTGCCCGCCCATTCGCTGTTGCGCCCGAGCAGGAAGGAGGCGATGAGGTCGAGCCGGTCCGGCTGTGCGAGCGAGGCGGGCATGATCGTGCCGGGAGCGAGGTGCGCGGGATCCTGCATGATCGCGCGCACATACCCCGGGCGCAGCCGCTGCGCGACGCCGTCGAGACCCGGGCCGATGCGGCCGCCGTCTTCCCCCAGTTGGTGGCAGCCCAGGCAGCTCCAACGGTTGCGGAGGAGGGTCCCGGCCTTCTGCATGGCGAAGGGGGAGAGCGCCTGCGGCTCCCAGTCGGCCACCTCGGCCGGGGGGTCCGCACCGTCCGGCCCCTCCAGCTCCAGCAGGTAGTCGGCGATCGAGGCCGCCTCCGCCGGATCGAGTCGGAAGTCGGGCATCTGGCCGCCTTCGCCGGGCGCGGGACCGGCCGGGCGAATGGTCACCGGGTTGGCGAGATAGCCCGTCAACCACTCGGGGCGCACGCGCAGCCCCGTCAGGCTCAGGTCGGGCGCCGTCACCCGCGACTGCGCCTCGGGGTGGACATGGCAGCCCGCGCAGTTCAGCGTCTCGAAGAGCGCCGCCCCTTCCGCCCGGTCGGCGTCCGCGTGACGCGCCATCGCCTCGCGCAGGGCGTCGTCCACGCCGCGCATCTCGCGGTCGTTGGTGACGAAGAGCGCGAGCGCCACCCGCTGCCGTTCGTCGAGTTCATAGCGCGGCATCCGCGCCGGCGCGATGTCCGGCCTCACGGTCTGCGGATCGGCCATGTAGTGGAAGATGTAGGCCGGCGCCATCGGGGCGGCGCCGTCACCGAACGGGGGCGCCACCTCGCGAATGGCCTCGCCGCCAGGCACCCCTGCGTGGCACGCCGCGCAGCCGAGCGCCTCGACCAGGACCTGACCTTCGTGGGCCTCCTGGGCAGCCGCCTCCCTCGCCGCCGCGCCCGTCGCCGCCCACCAGAAGCCGGCCAGCGCGATCGCTGCCGCCGCGCGCGCGTTCAATGCAACACCAGGGCCAGCACGAGCCAGTACGGGATGATCCCGAGCACCGCGGTCAACAGCGCGCGCCAGATCCCGAAGTCCAGCGCCTGGCGGATCGCGACCACCCCCGCCACCAGCATCCACAGCTGCACGATGAGTCCGACCCCTCCCACCACCGGATCGAGAAGGAGCAGAACGCCGGGCGCGCGCGCGAATCCCAGGGTCCGCAGCAGCTCGCCCCAGGTGGCCGTGCCGCCGAGAAGCCTGTCGCCGACCAGCAGGGTGATGCCGGCCCACACCAGCCAGTGCAGCAGGCTCGTCGCCACGGCCGCCCCCATCGCCAACCATCCGAGCGGGTAGTCCGGCATGCCCGCGATCAGCGAGACGAGCACCACCACCAAGGCCGCCTGGACGGTCGCACCGGGATCCGCCTCGACCTCCTCGTAGACCTCCGGCCTGAGGAGGGCGGCGCCCAACATCCTGGCCGGCAGACCGCGTGCAGCCCCGTCGCTCGCAGCCTCGTCGCTCATTGTGCCTCCCGGGGGTTGGCGGGTCGATTGCGCGAAAGATGTGACCAGGCCGCTACCCGCGCCAAGTCGGGTTGTCGCAACGCAGCATGCCGCTGCACCTTTCCCGCTGCTCCCGCGCCCGCCCGATTCCCCCCGACCGGAAACCGACGATCAGCGACAGCAATCCCAGCCTTCTCGACCGCGTCGGCCGCTCGTCCGTGGCGGGCCGGACCGCACTGGTGGACGACGGAGGGAGTTGGAGCTACGCCGAGCTGGCGGCCGAGGCCGCGATGTGGCGCGACCGGCTGGCGGAAGCACGCTGGGGAGCGGGCGACAGGGTCGCGTACCTGGTGCAGCCGGGCCGGTCGCACGTGGCGGCCCAACTCGGCATCTGGGCCGGGGGCGCGATCGCCGTGCCGCTCGCGCTCACGCATCCGCGCCGCGAGCTCGAGTACGTGCTGGACGACGCGCGCCCCCGCGCGGTGGTGGTGGACTCCTCCCTCCCCCGTGCCGACGACCTCGCGGGCTCCGCGACCGCGCGCCGGGTTGAGGTGGTCGCGCTCCCTCCCC
>VXQO01000109.1 GCA_009838975.1 Gemmatimonadota bacterium
CGGGTGTGCGCTGAGCGGGGGCGGGCGCGGCGGGGGCGGGGCCTATCGGCGGGGAGCGTCCGGGGGCTGGTCGGAGGTGGCGTCGTTCGGCCCCGGCGGAGCCTTCAGCTTCTACGGGCTCGCGGTGGGCGTCGAGGGCGACATGGCGGTGGTCGGTGCTCCCGGGGCGGACTTCTTCGAGGGCACCGGCTTCGTCTTCCGGCGCACTGCGTCGGGCTGGGAACCGGAGGGTACGGTCATTGACGCGACGGCTGGGCCCGAGCCGCTGCTCGGTGAAGAGCGGGAGTGCCAGGAGGGAGCGGCAGGCGGGTTCACCTGCAGCGAGGTCGACCTCGTGGCCTTCCTGCCTCTGCACGCGGTGGGAGGGGAGCGCGGCGTGATCGCCAACGACATCTGGGGATGGACGGACCCCGAGACCGGCCGCGAGTACGCCATCATGGGCCGCGCCGACGCCACTACCTTCATCGATCTGGGTGATCCCGGCAATCCCGTCTATCTGGGCGAACTGCCGCTCACCGAAGGCGCCCAGCCTTCGATGTGGCGCGATATCAAGGTGTACCGCGACCATGCCTTCATCGTCTCGGACAACGCGGGAGCGCACGGAATGCAGGTCTTCGACCTGGCGCAGCTGCGCGACGTGTCCGACGCGCCGGTGACATTCGAGGCCACCGCCAACTACGACGGGATCAACTCCGCGCACAACATCGTCATCAACGAGGAGACGGGGTTCGCGTACGCGGTCGGCTCCTCGAGCGGCGGCCAGACCTGTGGTGGTGCATTGCACATGATCGACATCCGCGACCCGCGTGCACCGTCTTTCGCGGGGTGCTTCGCCGATCCGACCACCGGCAACGCCGGTACCGGGGCCAGCCACGACGCGCAGTGCGTTCGATACGACGGCCCCGACGAGGCATATGCCGGCCGCGAGATCTGCTTCGGCGCCAACCAGAACGCGCTGTCGATCGCAGACGTGACCGACAAGGAGGCACCGGTGGCGATCGCGGCCGCTTCCTACCCCAACACGGGATTCCTCCACCAGGGGTGGATCTCGGACGACCATCGCTACTTCTACATGAACGACGAGACGGACGAGGTGGGCGGCGCGGTGTCACGCACGCGTACGCTGGTCTGGGACATCCAGGAACTGGACGATCCCGTGCTGGTAAAGGAACACTTCGGAACCACCAGCGCTTCGGACCACAACCTCTACGTCGTGGGCGACCTGATGTACCAGGCCAACTACACCAGCGGGCTGCGGATCCTGGACATCTCCGATCCCGAGTCGCCCGTCGAGGTCGGGTTCTTCGACACGGTGCCCTTCGGCGACGACCAGCCGGGGTTTGCGGGCGCATGGAGCGTGTATCCGTACTTCAGCAGCGGCGTGATCGTCGTGTCGAGCATCAAGGAAGGGCTCTTCGTGCTCAGAAAGCGGCCGCCGCGGGTCTCCTGAGGAGGGCGGTGCCGAAGGCCTCGTGGAGGCGGTGGGCCAGGTACCGGGCCGCCACGCCCATGCGGGGACCGGGACGGCCGAACAGGGAGGCGTCCACTGACACGACGCGGCCTTCCGCAACGGCGGACAGCGCGCTCCAGGCGGGCGAAGACGCCAGTCGATCCAGCGAAGGATCCCGATAGCCGGGGAGGATCCGCGGCGTTCCGTATCCCGTGACCGGTACGACGACGTAGTCGGGCTGTCGCCACACGACCTGCTCGAGGCTCACCAGCGGCCAGTTGCCTTCGATGTCCGCGAAGACGTTGACCGCGCCTCCCGCCACGAAGATCGAGTCGAGGAAGGTGCCCGGACCGACGGTCATCGGCGGCTCCATCTGCACCACGTAGAAGATCCTGGCAGGAGTCCGTCCCGACCAGCGTTGGGACGCCTCGGCGAGATCGGACTGCACCGAGGCGATGAGCGAATCCGCGCGGTTGGGCAGATTCAGGAGCCTCCCCAGATTGCGAGCATGCCGCTCGAAATCGCCAACGGTCTGGGGCGCTGCTCCGTACCAGTCGATCCCGACCTTGTCGAGTCGTCCGCCAACGGCCGCCCCATCCCCACCTGACGGCCACATGACCACCAGATCGGGGGTCAGTCCCGCAAGCGCCTCTACGCTCGGCTCCAATGCCCCGCTGACGATCGGAAGAGACGCGAGTTCCGGCTGCTCGTCGTACTGCGTGCGCGCGATGAGACGCTCCGCGGCGCCGATCGCAACGAGGGTTTCGGTCACACCGGGCACCAGCGAGATGATGCGACCCCGCGGCGTGGCCGTGCCATGCAGGCGGCCGGTGTCGTCTGCAACCGAGCGGGCGGGCGCAGGCGCAGTATCGGGAGCGCAGCCCGCGAGCAGACAGACGGCGGCGAGAAGCCTCTTCACAGCAGTGCGTTGGCCACCCACGCCCCCGCGTACGCGAGGACCAGCATGTAGGTGAACTGGAGTGCCGGCCACATCCACCCGCCGGTCTCGCGTCGCATCACGGCCACCGTGGACATGCACTGCAGAGCAAACACGAAGAATATGAGCATGGCCACCGCGGACCCCAGATCCAGATCCTGCTGGAGCGCGGCCTGGAGTTCGAAGCTCTGGTCGTCCTCGCTCTCGACGCCATAGATGGTGCCCAGGGTGCCTACGATCACCTCCCGGGCCGCCAGCGAGGTCACAAGTCCTATGCCGATCCGCCAATCGAAGCCCAGCGGCTCGATCGCGGGCTCGATCACCTGCCCCATCCGTCCCAGCGCGCTGTCCCCGATCTCGGGCGGCTCTCCAGAGGGCCCGCTGGGAACCTGTGTGAGCACCCACAGGACCACCGCTACAGTAAGGATGATCTTGCCCGCGCGTCGCAGAAAGACCTTGGTGCGGTCCAGGAGTCTGGTTCCGATCGAGCGCAGGCTCGGCATCCGGTAGGGCGGGAGTTCCATCACGAAGGGGTGCGGCCGGCCCTTCAGGAGCGTGCCCTTGAGCAGCGCCGCAGTGCCGATCGCGGCAAGAAGTCCGAGCGCGTAGAGCCCCATGAGCACCGCCGCCCGCATTCCCAGGGGACCAATCAGGGGTCCGGCGGGAATGAAGGCCGCGATCAGCAGGGCGTAGACCGGGAGCCGGGCCGAACAGGTCATGAAGGGCGTGACGAAGATGGTCGCGATCCGGTCGCGTTCATCTTCGACGGCTCGCGCCGCCATCACCGCGGGTACCGCGCAGGCGTAGGCGGAAAGGAGTGGCAGGAACGACCGTCCCTGCAGGCCCACGCGATGCATCAGCCGGTCGGCGATCACGGCGGCCCGCGCCATGTATCCCGAGTCCTCGAGGATGGCGATGAAGGCGAAAAGGATGAGGATCTGCGGAAGGAACACCACCACCGAGCCAACACCCGCCCATACGCCATCGATCAGAAGCGATCGGAACCAGCTCTCGGGAAGGGTGCGAGCCACGAATTCTCCGGAGGCCGCGACCAGGGCCTCGGTCCCGTCCATGAGGGGGACGGCGGCGGTAAAGATGGCCTCGAATACGACTGCGATGGTGGCTACGAATACCAGCGGCCCCCACAACCGGTGCAGCACCACCGAGTCGATCCGGTGCGTGATGTCGGATGGACGGGGATCCTGGAAGGCGGCCGAACGTCCGAGCGTGCGAGCGCGCTTCCGCCTCTCAGCGAAGAGGTCGATCACGGGGAGCGCGCGTCCGTGGACGTTCTCGGCGGTGGTTGCGTCCGCCGCGGAGACGACCGGGCAGGCGCGGATTTCCTCACCGCCGGTGTGGAGTGCGCGCAGGAAACGGCGCACGGGTTCCAGGCTGGCCCCGTCTCTCGCGTTGACGAGCGCGACCTCTACTCCCAGTTCCGCGGAGAGCAGTCGTACATCCACGCCGCCTCCGCGCCGCTTGAGTTCGTCGGCCATCGTCAGGACCACCAGGGTCGGCAATCCCAGGCCCAGCACCGGATCGGCCAGCATCAGGTGCGTCTTGAGACGGGTCCCGTCCAGAACCAGGATCACGGCCTCAGGCTGCCTGTCGCCCTCCAGCCTGCCCGTCAGGAAATCGCGGGTGACCTTCTGGTCCAGGCTGCGCGGAGACAGACTGTGGACGCCGGGAAGGTCAACCACCTCCACCGAACCGACAGCTTCGACAACGACTCCCGACCTGCGCTCTACGGTCACGCCCGGGTAGTTGGCCACCTTCTGACGCAGTCCGGTGAGACCATTGAAGAGCGTCGACTTGCCGGAATTGGGCGGTCCCACCAGCGCGACGCGCGGATGACCCGGGCTGGACGCAACCGCTGGAGCCGGCGCGATGGATGCCGACTGTGCCCCGTTGCTCAATTCGCGTCGAGAACCCCAGCGGCCTCGAGTGCGCTGCGCACGCAGAGGCAGGACGCGGTCTCCCTCCGCAAGGCGATCAGGTGGCCGTCCACACGATAGACGGTCGGCCCCCCCGCGGGAGAATGCCTCACGGGACAGACCTTGCAGCCAGGTACGATGCCACGCTCCAGCAGCGGCTCGATATCCTCGCCGGCCACCTCCATCCTGACGACGACGACCTCCTCTTCCAGGGGCACGTCTGCCAGCGTTCGGTCGGCCGGTTTCGAGGCTGAGTCCCTTCTGCTGCCCAATTCTCCTCCCGACAGGAGCGCTGCTCCCGTGATCGTGCGATGCTCAGACAGGTCACCATTGAGATTGAGACTGATTCTCAATCAGCACCTGAAGATGTACAGTAAGTGGGAGGATCGGAATTGGAAAGACCCCGCCGGGGTCGAGCACGGAGTTCGGACTTGTCCGGTCAATACGCCGTACCCGCGGATTCGGTCGAAGTGGAGGAGGTAATCCGGCGCAGCCGTTTCCTCACCAGCGTCGGGCGCGCCACCAGCCGGGCGGAAGCCCTGGAGTTCGTCCAGGGGGTGAAGGACCGGCATCCCGGAGCGACGCACCACTGCTGGGCATTCAACGCTGGCGCTCCGTCCTCCTCCGCCTCCATCGGCATGAGCGACGACGGCGAACCTCACGGAACCGCGGGCAGGCCGATGCTCACGGTTCTGCTGAATTCGGATGTCGGCGAGGTTGTCGCCGTCTGTGCGCGGTACTACGGAGGAACGAAGCTGGGCACGGGCGGTCTGGCCAGAGCCTATGCCAGCGGCGCAAAACGCGCCCTGGAGGCCTGCTCCACGACCGTCAGGGTCGACACCGTGCCGGTCAGCGTTCTGGTGACCTACGACGCGACGGAGCGCGTGGAACGCATCTTCAGCGCCCTCGACGCGATCGTGGCGGAACGGGCTTTTGCCGCAGACGTCCTCTACCGCGTGCTGATTCCGCGCGGCCGCCGCGCAGAACTGGAGACTGCGGTTGCGGATGCGACGGCAGGCCTGGGCATCGTCGCCCGCGACCCGGAATAGTGGGGGGGGGGGGGGGGGGGGGGGGGGGGGGGGGGGGGCGGGCGGGGGGGGAGGGGGGGGGGGGGGGGGGGGGGGGTGGGGGGTGGGGGTGGGGGGGGGAGGGGGGGGGGAGGAGGGGGGGGCGGGGGGGAGGGAGAGCG
>VXQO01000011.1 GCA_009838975.1 Gemmatimonadota bacterium
TCACGGCCGAAGCGGTGTTCGAGAACCCGACCTCGTCGCTGTCGAAGCCCGAGATTTCGACCGAGTAGCTGCCCATCCGAAGTCCGGTGAAGGCGTACTGGCCGCTGTCGTCGGTGACCGCGGTAGCGCTGGACACCCCCGACAGCGCGACAGTCACGCCTCCGAGGCCCATGTTCTCTACCGTTACCGTCCCCGGCGTGGAAAAGAAGTAGCGGTATTGTGACAAGCCGACCTTGCCAAATGCCTTCGTTGCCTCCGAAGATAGCGGCTGGCTTTCTGCGGCTCAGACTGCTAGTTGAACTTGAGGACACCCGAATGCCACATCCCACCATCCACCGCCGGCAGGGCTCCGGCGAACTCCGTTCACGCTATCTCGATGCGATCCTCAGCGCTGTGGAGGACAGCCGCCGGCCCGCCACGCGCCGCGTCTACAAGAGCGCGTGGAAACGCTTCCGAAGCTGGGCCGAATCCGAAGGGCTTCAGTCACTCCCCGCCGATCCCATGACCGTTGCCGCCTACCTCATCAACCGCTCCGAACAGGGACTGTCGGCCTCGACCCTCTCCCTTGACCGCAAGGCGATCAGCCATTTCCATCGGGCGGAGGGTCTGCCCACCCCGACCATGTCCGAAGGCGTCAAGCTCACCGTCGCCGGACTCCGCAACCAGGCCGCCGAGCAGGGGCGCGGCGAGCCGAGCCAGGCCAGGGGACTTACCGCCGAGAACCTGAAGTCGATTGTGAGGACAGCGCGACTTCCCCGTTCCGGCAAGACCGGCCGCACCGAGTCCAGGGCATCCGCCCAGCGGCGGGGGAATGTCGACATCGCCATCGCTGCGGTCATGCGGGATGCCTTGCTGCGTCGCAGCGAAGCCGCCGAACTTCGCTGGCGCGATGTCGAGTTCTCACACGACGGATCGTCGCTCGTCACCATCCGCCGCTCGAAGACCAGCAACGTCTCGGCGGTGCAGTACGTGGGCGTCCAGGCCACCGCCGCACTGCGGCGCATCCGCCCGCTAAACGCGCGCTCCGAGGCGCGGGTGTTCGGTCTGCGGTCCGGTCGCTCGATCTCGAACCGCATCGCCGCCATGGCGCGCGCCGCCGGACTCGGCGAGGGCTATCGGGGGCACTCGCCGCGGGTGGGGATGGCGCAGGACCTCACCGCCGCCGGCGTCGGTCTCGCTGCCCTCATGGTGGCGGGCCGCTGGCGTTCCGAGCGCATGCCGGCGCACTACGCGCGAGGCGAATCGGCGCGGCGCGGGGCAGTGGCGAAACTGTATCGCGAGGGCAGTTGGCGCGAGCAGGTGCCCGGAGGCCGCCAGGCGGGTTGATCTGAGAATGTCGGGGCTGACGCTCCAGCCAGCTGTCGGACGTCAATAGCGCTCCACGACATTCAGGTTGTGGACGACCTCTCCACCTTGCATGACCGCCAGACCAAGGAATGGCTCGTCAGGGCCCCGATAGTAGCCGTTGGGTCCTTTGCCGAGGAAGGGATTCGGCGAGGAGGTCTCCGGAGCGTGGTCGTTAGTGAAGGTCCACAGGCATGTAAGCCAAAGATTACACAATGACAAGTGTGCTTGACATCTGGAGATGCGCCAGTATTAGCCGCACCGATCCAAACCACGGGCATCCCTGCAGTCACTATCGTGCCATTCCTGCTATCAGGGTTGCGCCATTCCTGCTATCAGGATCGTGTCATTGCTGCTATCAGGGTCGCGACATCCCCCAATGTGGCGCCCTGACGACCGGCCTCCCGGCCGAGCAAGATCTGTCCCTCAACTCACCGGCCTCCCCCGCGGCCGCAACACGAACAGCCCCTCACTCCAGCTCGACACCACGACCACCCCGCTCTCGAAGAACGGGTAATTGCTCCAGGCCCCGCCGAACGCAGGAAGTCCCGCATCATCCGGCACCGTGTCGAAGAAGCCGATCTCGATTGGGTTCTCCACGTCGCTGATGTCGAGGACCCTCAATCCACTCATCAGATTTGCCTGGTACAGACGGTTGCCACGCACGTACTGGTTGTGGTCGATGGTTCCCGTCTCGGCGAAGTGCTCCTTGAGCAGGAGGGGGTCGTCCAGGTCGGCCACGTCCCAGATGAGGGTGCGGGTGCGGTCGACGCCGCCCTGCGCTTCGTCGGCCTCGTCTCCCATGAAGAAATGGCGGTGGTCCTCGGTCAGCCAGCCCTGGTGCGCGTAGGCGACGTTGGGGTACTCGCCGCGGGCGATGGCGACGGGGTTGTCGCGGTCGGTCACGTCGGCGATGCTGAGCGCGGTCTCGTTGGCGCCGAAGCAGATCTCGCGCCCCTGGTAGTCCTCGTCGGGGCCCCGGTAGATGACGCACTGGGCGTCGTGGGAGTAGCCGGTGCGCTGGCGTCCGGTGGCGGCGTCGGAGAAGCAGCCCAGGAAGACGGGCTCGGCAGGTGTGCGCACGTCGATCATGTGCAGGCCGCCGCCGCAGGTCTGGCCGCCCATGCTGCTGCCGACCGCGTACGCCATCCCCGTCTCCTCGTTGATGACGATGTTGTGGGAGCTGGCGATGCCGTCGTAGCGCGCGGTCTCGGCGAAGGTCACCGGCGGGCCCGAGGCGTCTCTGAGTTGTGTGAGGTCGAAGATCTGCACGCCGTGCGCCCCGGCGCCGTCGGCGACGATGAACGCGTGGTCGGCGTACACCTTGATGTCGCGCCAGAGGTTCTCTGTGGCGCCCTCGGTCAGCGGCAGTTCGCCGACGTACCGTGGGTTGGCGGGATCGCTCACGTCGACGAAGGCCGTGGCGTCAGAGCGCCCGACCAGCGCCCAGTCCCGGCCGGTCACGGGGTCGGTCCAGCCCCAGATGTCGTTGAGGATCGTGCCCGGATCGGCTCCCAGCGACGCAAGCGGCACGAACGCGACCAGGTCGACCTGCGAGCAGTCGAAGGGCCCGGTGGCGCCGTCGGTGCAGGGGGCCTCCTCGCCGGTCACTGCAGTGAGTGTTCGAGTGGATTCTCGGAGGGTTGAGCTCTCCGCCCAGCCATCGTCCCCGCGCTCGAACACGACAGCCGCACCCAGCCGCATGTCAGCGTTGGAGGCGGCAACCACGGCGACATCGTCACGCAGGGCAACATGCGAGCCAAAGAGAGCGCCGCGGGAGAATCCGGGGGCAGGGATGGTGGATTGGGGCTCGAGGGCAACGGTGCTCGGCGGGCCCGTCTCCGCGACCCGGAAGACCTGTGCGCTGCCCGCGGCCTGGTTGACGGCGCTCGCACCGACCCACACGCTGCGGCCGTCGAAGGCCACCGCCGAGCCGTAGCCTGCCGGGCCGGATTCGGGGAAGGAGAGACGGGCGCTCGCATCCCACTCGCCGTCGTCGCTGCGGGTGAAGAGGAGAGCTACGCCCGCTCCTTCGTCCGCGCCGGGGGTGCCGACGAGAACGGAGGTGCCCGAGGCGGCGAGGCTCGTGCCGAAGGCGTCGCCGCCGCGACCGTCGGGGAGCGCCAGGATCGTGGTGGGAGAAGGGCCGGTGGCCGGAAAACCGGCGTTGAAGGCGTAGGCCGCGCCGCGATCGTCACGCGTCCCGGGCGCGCCGACGTAGACGAGGTCGCCGGTCAGGGAGAGCGCTGCCCCGAAACGGTCGATGGCAGAGACGACGGGGGAAGCGAGAAGCGTGGCGGATCCGCCGTCCGCGTCAAACCGCAGGATCGCTCCAGGGCCTGCGTCCGATGGCGCCCCGAGAAAGACGGCATCACCGGACAGGGCGACGGAGGCACCCGCGCTCCGGATCTCCCGATCGGCTGGAGGCACGAACTCGACCGTCTGCGCCCAAGTGCCGTCGCTACCGCGCTCGAAGATGTAGGCTCCACCAACGCCATCGGTCCGCCCCGGCGATCCCACCAGCAACCGGTCGCCGTCAACTGCCAGCGCCGCCCCGAACTCGTCGCCGATCTCGACATCGTCGCCGGCGATGATGTAGGCGAAATCCCACCCGTCGTTACCGCGTTCGAAGACATGGATACTGCCGGGCGATGGGTAGATCGCACCCGCGACTCCACCGCCCGTGCGTCCCACGAAGACCTCACCGTCGCCGATGGCGATCGCGGCACCGAAGCCGGCGGCGGCCCAGATGGATTCGAGGTCGGGGGAGCGGGATTGGGCGCTGAGAGGCGTGTGTAACGCAGGTCCGAACACCAGCGACACGCTGGCGACGATTGCCTTGGCACGGAACTTCATGGTTGTCCTCCTCCTTCGAGATCGCGTCTGTAGTCACCAAGATCCGTCCTCCGGGGCGTGTGGCGCAATGCGTAAAATCGACATTACACAATGTCATGTCGGCATTACATATGGGCGATCACAAGGTGCGGCGCATGACAAACGCCTGACTGTATCTATGAGAGACGGGCAGAGGCCATGGGCCTCCCCCACACAACCAGGCCCGCCACCTCTCCCAAGAGCCGCCCATCCTCCATCCTCACGGAGCCCTCCTTGACCTGCTCCGCGATCCTCTTCCTCAAAGCGCGGTCGAACCTGGCAACCTGATCGCGCGACATCCGATCCCTGGAGAATCCGTTCTGCGAGTGCCGTCGCTCTACATACTCATCTACCGTCGGCGTCCACGGGACCGGACCTGTCTCCTCCTGGCCAAGCCGCTCGAACAGGCCTGCCTCCTCGAGCGCCGTCACCGGATTCCATCGCACGTATTTCCGGTTCAGCGAGTAGCGGGGGATGATGTCGTCCTCACGCAACCCGACATGAGCGCTCCGACCGACTACAGCGAGGACGCCATTCTCGGTCAATAGTCTGGCGAATCTCGGGATGACAACGTGCAGATCGAACCAGTGCAGACTCTCCGCCGCCGTGATGAGCGCATAGGGGCCGACCAGATCGGCCTCTTCGACCGGCGCGCAAATCCAGCGGATGCGCGGGTCGTCACCCCCGGGAAGCCCACGTGCCGTCTCGATCATACCGCGCGAGAAGTCGACCGCGTCCACACGGTCACAATCCGGCGCGAGCCCACGCGCGATGTCGCCGAGTCCGGTCCCGGCGTCCAGCAGTGACCGCGGCCGGTCCACGATCAGCTCGCGAAGGACCTCGAACGTGCCGGGCGGATGCGGTGGGCGGTGCCGATAGGCGGCCACCACGCTCGGATCCTTGAAGGTTTCGGCAAACTCGACACTCCGGCAGGCGGGCCGGGTTACCATGCCGCCGTTTCCTTCGCGGCACCGCTGCCGGGCAACTTGCCGCCGGGCTTCCTGAACAACATCCTCAATCCCCGCCAGCGGTCCTGCTGGCTGACCATGTAGGTGCCCGCTCCGGTTGGCGTGGGCGGGCTGATCGAAGGAAGGTATCATGGCGACCCCGAACGATACGACACGCCGCGACTTCCTCCTGCGGATGGCGGGCGTCGGAGCGGTCTTGGCAACCCCGCGCGCCGTGTCTGGGGAACGGCCGCGACAGCAGCCTACGCTCCCGACCCGGCCCATTCCCGGCACCGATGAGACCCTGCCGATCGTCGGCTTCGGCTCGTCGAAGCCCGTGCTCGAGATCCCGACCGAGGGGACCGAGCCCGTGGCGGCGGTGATCCGGGTGCTGCTCGAACACGGGGGGCGGGTGGTCGACACCTCGCCGCGCACGCCGGAGATCGACGCCGAGTTCGGACGGGTCCTGACGGCGCCCGAGTTCCAGGGCCGCCTTTTCGTCGCGACGAAGATCAACACGGACGGGAGGATCGCGGGGATCACGCAGATGCGGCAGAACCAGCGGCTGGTCGGACGGCGCATGCTGGACCTGCTTCAGGTCGAGAGCATGCGCGATCTGGACGTGCACTGGCCGAGCGTGCTGCGGTGGAGGGACTCGGGCGAGGCGCGCTACATCGGCGTCACAGTGTCGAGCAACGGCCAGCACGACGACTTCGAGGCGGTGATGAGGGCGGAGCCCCTCGACTTCGTGCAGATCAACTATTCGGTCATGGAGCCGGGCGCGGAGGATCGGCTGCTGCCGCTCGCGCAGGACCTCGGGATGGCCGTGCTCATCAACCGCCCGTTCATGAATGGGAGCTACTTCGGGCGTGTGAGCGGGCGCACGCTGCCCGACTGGGCGGCCGAGTTCGACTGCGCGACCTGGGCGCAGTTCTCGCTCAAGTACATCCTCGCGCATCCCGCGGTCACGTGCGCGCTCACCGAGACGACCAATCCCGAGCACATGGCGGACAACATCGGGGCCGGCTTCGGCCGCCTGCCGGACGACGGGATGAAGCGGCGGATGCGGGAGTTGGTTCGGGATTTTTGAGGATTGACCAATCCCATTTAGTGTGTACTATACACACTCTACCGGCAAGCCAACTGGGAATGGGAGAATCGCTGATGCGTTTTCCGATCGTGATTCACAAGGACGCAGACAGTGGGTATGGAGTCACCGTGCCCGATCTGCCTGGTTGTTTTTCGGCTGGCGATACCCTTGATGAGGCAATCGAGTCTGCCCGCGAAGCAATCGCATGCCACATCGAAGGGCTGCTGATGGACGGCGAACCGATTCCTGCCAGGGCCTCGCTCGAAGTCCATCAGGTCAATGACGACTTTCGCGAGGGCGTCTGGGCGATTGTCGCGGTGGATGTGTCGAAGCTTTCCAGCAAGACCACGCGGATCAACATCACCTTGCCTGAGCGGGTGCTGGCGATTGTGGACCGGGCGGCGGTGCGCGAAGGGCAATCGCGCTCGGGGCTGTTGGCCCAGGCGGCGTTGAGCTACATCCGACGCCGGGCGGAGAGCGATCTTCCCGTGCTCCTGACCGATAAGCACGAATCAGGTTCTTCGTACCAGGCTGGATCCCCGCGTCCGGGACGTCGCCGGTTCACGGGTGGGGAATAGGGCTGCACGCATCACGTAATTCGAGAAGGAGAACCTCAATGACTCCGCGCCACGCAACCGCTACCCTGCTCGTCCTGGCCACCGCCTGCACACCCGCCCCCGACCAGCCCGCGCCGGGCGCCGACGAATCCGCCCAGCCCGCCGCCATCGACAAGGCCAAACTCCACGGCGTCTGGCAGATCATGACGGTCACGAACCTCGAGACCGGCGAGGTCGACTCGATCGCCAACGACCGCACGATCTGGACCCACTACACCGACTCGCACTGGACCTACGTCTGGATGGATGCCGGCCGCGAAGGCAGCACCCCCGCCGAATTCGCCACGCTCGCGCCCGAGGCCCAGCACGCCGAGAACCGCGCGAAGATGCTCGACGACGAGGGCGAGTGGCGCTTCTGGGGCAGCGGCGGCGAGTGGTGGCTCGACGGCGACATGATGGGCTACACCAACGTCGTCTCCATCGAGCCCTACCAGGTCCAGATGGGCGGCGTGGAGAAGGTCGTGTACGTCAACGACACCGCCTACGCATACCACACCGTGCCCGCCGACGGCGAGGCGGTACAGGAATACACGCACCGCCGTCTCGACACGATGGGCGAGTTGGCCGTGACCCGTCAGGGCGACATCGATCCGGCGGACTTGCGGGGCAACTGGCAGATCACCTCCACACGCAATCTGGCGACTGGGGAGGTGGATGAGGTCTGGCAGCACCGCACGGCCTGGTTCCACGTCACGGACACCCACTGGACATATGTCTGGATGAAGAAGGGTCGGCCGGTCGTCACCCCCGGCGAACTCGGGCGCATGGCCCCGGAGCAGCGCGTCACCACGCGCTATGCGCAGATCTGGGACGATCGCAACGAGCCGGTGTTCTGGGCGAGCGGCGGCACATACAGCATCGTCGACTCGATGTTTGTGGTGGGGCCGCGGGTCCTCTCGATCGAGCCGCACTGGATCGGGGTCGAGGGCGAGGAGCCGATCACGCGGCTCGACCGCGAGGCGTACGTCTACCGGTCACCGCCCCGCGCCGACGGGGCGGTCATAGAGACGACGCATCGGCGGATCGACTGAGGGGGGGGACGGAGCGGGTCAGCGGCGCTCTCCCACCACACGATGCACGCTGACATACTCGACGCCCAGCTCGTCCCGATAGACCCCCGCCAGGAGCCCATCACGAATCGCCAGCACCGTCAGGGCGCCGGGAGTCGATACGGGTCCCAGGTAGACGCCGGTCGGGTCGAATACATCCCACGTCGGGGACTCGCGTGACACCGGATTCGACTGGAAGCGACGTGCCCAGATGGTCCCATCCGGTTCGGTCAGCAGCTGGTCGAACGCGGGCTCGTAGCCGGGGCTTTCCATGCGGTTCCCCCATTCCCGCCAGACCGCCGCGTCGGCACCTGACTGACCGATTTCGACAAGGCTCTCGATCGCCCGTGTGATGTCTGCCCCGGATACCGGCTGGCGGTTGCGCACGATCCGGTGACGAGCCACGAGCGAACCGGCCGCGTCGCGAAGCGATACCTGGGCGTCGGGGCCGCTGGCCACCGCGAGCCGGGTGCCGTCGATGGCCCGCAGCGGTCGCGGGCTGAACGGCACGGGCAGCATGTGGCGGCCCGTCCAGATCCACCGCTGGCCGGGAATCGTTGCCAGCCGCACCCGATCCCGCTGGACCGGATCGTAGCGCCACAGCCCGATCGTGTCGGCCCAGGTGGTCCCGGCCTCGGGCGCCGCGATGGATACCGGGAAGGTGACGAGCCAGGCGCCATCGTCGAACAGGCCCTGAGCTACGAACTCCGAGCCGCCGACGGACGGGCGCTCGGTGGCGATCAGGTCTCCCTGCTCTCCCAAAACGGAGAGGCGAGACAGAGAGCGGTCCCAGATCAGGAAGGCCCCATCCTGCCGCCGGCCCAGATACCGCGGGCTTTGGAACTCTCCGGGACCCTCTCCGCTGCCGCCAGCCGACCAGAGGTGGCGGCCGCCGGCGTCGTAGCGGCGGACCTCCGACGTGCCGCCGTCCACGACAATGACGTCGCCGCCGGCCAGCAACGCCGCATCCAGAACGCGGAAGAACTGCGAGGAGGGGTCGTCTTCGTCATCGCCCAGACGGAAGGCCGGCTCCGGGTCGACGCGCCATTCCTGCCCGGGTGACCATGCCGCAGACGTGCTTTCCACGATCCGCACACCGGCGCTGTCGACGCGGACGAAGGGGTCGGGTCGTTCCGGCTGGACGCACGCGGTCGCGCAGAGCATCAACAGCGCTGGTGTCAGGCGCCGGATCCGTGGCGAGCACCGACCCACTCGACCATCACCTCGTGCCGGTGAGTTCGGCTTCCAGTTCATCCAGGGCCACCGGCCAGCGCGGGTGTCGCGCGGCTCTTATCCTCTCCAACGGTCCGGCCACGACCGTCACGAAGGCCAAGGGGTCCAGGTACGCCTGCGCGACTGCGTTGACGTCGTCGGGTGTGACGGTCTGAAGGGCTGCTGACCACGCCATCAGCTGGGCGGTGCCGCCGCGACGGACGTGCTCCACCGCGAACGTCACGCTTGCGGTCGTGGCGAGTTCGAGCGACCGCCGCCAGACCGCGTCCACCAGCCATCCCTGGGCGCGCGCGACCTCGGACTCGGTGACCGGCGCTTCGGGATCGTGAATGCGTGCGATTTCGTCCATGCTGTAGCGGACGAGGGGCGCCACGGCCTCGGGACGACCCCCCGTGCGCACGAGGAGGAGGCCCGTGCCCGAGCCTGTCTCGGGTATCTCGAAGTCGTCGCGGTTGGCCAGACCCCGCACTTCGCGCGCGGCGATGTTGAGGCGCTCGGCGAGGATGAAGCGGAGGACGGCCAACGCGGCGCGGTCCGATTCCGGTACGGTGCCGATTGCGCGGCCGATGGCGATCCAGCCCTCCAGGCTCGGGACATCCACGGCGTGGAAGCGGGTTGAGGGCTCGCGGGGGGTGATCGTGGCGGGTTGCGGCGCGGGCTGGCCGCTGGGTGCCCAGCCGCGGGTTGCGGTCTCCAGGGTCGCCACCACCTCATCGCGGGGCGCGGGGCCGCCGACGCCGAACACGACGCGGTCGGCTGCGAGGGCTCGGGAGGCCAGCGCTCGCACCGCGCCGGGCGAGACCGTCGTGCCCGGGTCGGGAGGCGCGAGGGGATACCCTTGAATCCGCCGCTCGAGCTCGACCTTGGGGCGGTAGCCCGCGCCACCGATTCCGGCCATCGGCATGGTGTAGCCTGGGCCCGCGCGGTGTTCCCGGATCGTAGCGGCGTCCAGGTCGGGGTTGCGGACGACTGCGATGAGCAGTTCGAGACCGGCCTGCCAGTCCTCGGGCAACACGTGAAGGGAGATGTGGACGGCGTCGAGAGTCTCCACGGTGGTCAGCGACGTCCCCAGTTCGGCCAGGAGAAGCGATAGCGGGCGGGTGGCTCCGATCGGGGTTCGGGTCGTGATGAGCCGGGTCAGGAGAGCGGAGGCGCCTGCTTCGCCCTCGGCCTCGTGGAGGCGGCCCAGGGGGAGGGCGGCGGTGAGGCGCACGAGTGGGTCGGAGTCGGCCCCCGGCACGATGTAGGCTCGGGTGCCGCTCGATGTCTCGAGCAGGGCTGCGGCAGGGTCGGACGGTGTGAACGCGGAGGGCCCGAGGATGAGTTCGCCCGGATCGGGCCAGTCGTGCTCGAGGATCGGTCGGGAGCGGCCGGGGAGAGTGTCGCCGCCGCCGTCACATCCGGCGAGTGCGGCGACCGCGAGTACCTGCGAGGCCACCACGGCCCGCGCAACCGGCCTCCGCCACGCGCACATCCCGCGCGCCCCGCCCCTCATCGCCCGTCTCCCGGCAGGTCCGCCCAGAGGAAGTCGAGCCAGCTGGGCCCGCTTCCCTCCGGGGGCTCGGCGCGGGCGGTGGCGATCACCCGGTTGGACGGCACGAAGTACGTCGACGCGACGCGCTGTACGTCCGCCACCGTCGCCGCGTCCCTCGCCGCGATCAGGTCGGGCAGCACGCTCCAGTGGTTCATCGTGTGGTGGTGCCCAATCAGAAACGCGAGTTCCTGGGGATTGTCGAGGAACTCCGCCCACTCTACCCGCAGCCGCTTGCGTGCCCGCTCCAGCGCACCCGCGTCGATCCGCCCCTCGCGCAGGTCGGCCACGACATTCAGCAGTGCGCGCTCGACGGCTGCGAGGTCGCCGTCCGACTGCGCCTGTGCCACCAGGTTGAACGCGCCGGGCGCACCGAAGCGGTAGGTGTGGATCACGCGGAAGTCGGCCGATACCGCGGCCGGCGTGCCGGCGGCCGCCAGCGTCTGACCCGCCATGCCGTGCGGACCGCCGGCGAGGGCGGCAATGAGGTCGAGCACCGGTCGGTCGGGATGCCCCATCCCCGGAATCCGGTAGCGCACGTGCACCTGTGGCGACAGAGGCTCCGTCCAGTCGAGCCGCACCGATCCGCCCGGCACCTGCTCCGACTCGATGTCCAGATCGGCCGGGGGCTCGGGCCCCCTGGGGAGTGCTCCGAAGTAGCGCTCGGCGAGCGGTACGATTCCGTCCAGCGTCGCGTCGCCAACGAGTACCAGCGTCGCGTTGTTGGGCACGAAGTAGTCGTCGTAGATCCGCCACATCGCGGCTCGCGTGAAGTTCGCGAAGTCCGGCAGGTGCCCGCCGTCCGGCGTATAGACCGGATGCGACTGCGCCGTGACGCCGTCGATCGCCTCGTTGAACCGCGTCTGCGGCCGGCTCAGTCCCCCGAGCACCTGCTCCAGCACGGTGAACCGCTGAGCCTCCCAACCGCGCATGACCGCGTTGACCATCCGTTCCGCCTCGAACCGGAAGAAGAGTTCCATGTGCTCCGGCGGGAGCGCCATGTTCATCTCCATGTAGTCCTGCTCGGTACTGGCCGGCACCGGATCGGTGTGTCGCACGTACCCGCCGTGCTGCATGTACCACTTGTAGGTAGTCCAGAAGTCCCGGTACTCGTTGTCCCGGTCCTCCAGCTCGTAGAGCCGCTGCCTCAGCGCGTCCATCTCGGGCGTGGTCGGCCAGCCCAGCTCGTCGAAAAAGACCGCCCGCTCCCGCAGCCGGTTGCGCTCCCGGTTCCGAACCGCGATCAGCTCCTGCTCGGTGTCGTGAATCTCCTGCAGGATGGGAAGCTCGGCGGCCAGATCGCGGGTGCCGAGCGTCGTGGTCCCCTGGTGGATGACGTGCTCCAGAAAGTGAACGATGCCGTGCAGCCCCTCAGGCTCCAGCATCGACCCGACCCGAAACCACAGGTTGGCGGCCACCCGAGGCGCCCGGTGATCCTCGACGAGCAGGATCGTGAAGCCGTTGCCGAGGACGTGTTCCTGGACCTGGAGCGATGGGGAAGGGGATTGGGGGATGAGGGCGGCCTCCGGCGGGCCCTCGGACGGTCCCGCCTCCGCATCAGGCGCCGTTGGCCACGCAAGCGCGGCGAATGTGCCCACGGAAGCGATGAGAAGGAGCGTCTTCATAACTGCCACCCCTCTGATGACGTGGTGCGGATCGATGCTTCCACCAGAATGCGGCACGGCTCTGCCTCCGGCCAGTCGGCGGGGTCGGGCCACGTGTGTCGCACAGTCTCCTAATGTCTTAGTTGACATCGTGCGCCGCACGCCCTAGCCTCACTTCATGCGGGTAGCACGGAAGGGCCGAGCGGCCACAGTCCTCATCGCTGTCACTGGTGCGTCGTGTGGCCCGCCGGGCAACGTCGAAACGACCGTGGCCGATTCGGCCGGAGTCGCCATCGTCACGAACGTCGGCGAGCCCACAGTCCTCCGGTGGACGCTCGACACGGTCCGAATCTTCGGCGGAGAGGAATCGGGGCCCGCGACCTTCCACCTGGCCCAGCCATCCCTCGTGGATGTCGATTCCCAGGGCCGAATCTACGTCCTGGAGCCCTTCGAATACCGTGTCACCGTCTTCGATTCGACGGGTGCGCCCCTCGGTTCCATGGGAAGACAGGGCGAGGGGCCCGGCGAACTGGAGTGGGCGATGTCCGTGTCCGTCCGGGACGATGGCCGCGCCTACGTGCACGACGGTGCGGGCCAGATCGTGGAGCTTCGGATGGGCGACCAGGCAGGCACCGAGTCCGCGTTCAACTATGCGGTGATCCTTGCGAGTCTGCGCCATGTGGAAGCGACTTCACGCGGGTTCCTCATATGGGCCCGGAGGCGAATCAACCCGACGGGCCCGAACGTGGGCCATGACGACTGGGTGGAACGACTTCTTTCCGTGACGGGCCGCGACACGGTCGAACTGATCAGCGGCAAGTCTTCCCATAGCACTACGGCATACTATCCGCGCTGCAGCTTCACGTTCTCGATCCGCCGACCGCTGGCACCGCAGAATCGTTGGTCCCATTGGGGAGACCGGGTGGCCTTGACCGCGTGGGGCGGGTTCCGGATCGACATTCTGGACGATCATCGGCTGGACACGAGCGTGCGCTGGGCTGGTGTCGGTGATCGGGAGCTAACCCGCTCAGAGGCGAAAGCACTGCTCGAAGCCCGCGGGTATCTTGGGCCGTGCGACGACGATCTCGACGAGACGCTCGAGAAGCACGGCTTCCATCCGCGACCCCAGTTGGTGGGCGAACTGGCGGTGGCTCCGGATGGCTACGTGTGGGCCCAGCTGCTCACCCGCGACAACGCCTTTCGCGTCCTCTTGCTGGATCCTGAAGGTCGGATCGCGGGTGTATTGCCCGACGGGTTCCCGATGCCTTTGACGTTTCTGCCCGACGGTCGTCCCCTGATTGCGGTCGTGGACTCGCTGGATATTGAGCGCATCGGTGTGGGTCGCGTGGTGAGATAGCGGGAGCGCGGGACTCACGGCACCCGCAACTCGTACATCACCACCGACTCGACATCCAGTTCGTTGCGGTGAACACCCAGCACGTAGTCCGCGCCGAATTCGTGGATCGTCAAGCTGGCAGGGTTGGTCAGGTGACACAGGGGACCGCCGCCACGGTCGAAAGCCATCCACGATTCTTGCTCTCGCGGCCTTGTGAAGCGCTCCACCCACAACCGACCGTTGCGTCCTACTATCAGGTCCGAGGCTGTGGCGAAGGAATCGGCGACCGGACGCTGTTCGGTGACCAGCACCTCGTCACCCACTCCCCAGTCCTCGCTTGCCGGGCCACCCCGTTCCGCCAGATAGTCTTCGCGAAAAGCTTCTACGTGGGCAGCGGTAACCTCACGGCCCGGCTCCAGCCAGCGTACGATCCGATGCAGACGGAAGTCGTCATCCATGAGCCGCACTTCTGGCTCCCTGGCGTCGGTCATCGCGACGGTAGCCCCTCGAGCTGCGACCAAGGCCGATGGCTCGAAGAGCGGAATGACGTTGTAGTTGCTGCTCTCCGTCGAGGGGAACAGACGCGGTCCCGGGAGGCGTGCGATGGTGTCGATAAGGACGCCATCCGGCCCATGAGCCATGGCGATCAACTGGAACGGGATTCGGGAATCGTCTGTTGCGGGCGCCACCTGCGACACATTCACTGAAGTTCCGTTATCCAAAACGCCCCCGCGGGCGAAAGAATGAACGCCAAACGGCGTGGGCTCCACCATCCGGAGGTACGCGCCGCCAGAAGAATAGACATTGAATTGCCAGGGCATGTAGTCCCTGCTCACCCAAAGAGTGTCGCCCGGCAACACCCAGAAAAGCCAGGGGTCCGTAAACTCGCCGGGTCCCTCTCCGCGACCGCCAATCGAGCGCAGATGTGCACCCGCCTCATCAAACATGCGCACTTCCCGGCTGGAACCGTCCACTACCGCAATCGAGCCGTCCGACAGTCGCGTCACGTCCTGGATTCGGCCGAACATGTACGGCTCGTCGCCCTCGATCGTGCCCACCGAGAACACCGGTTGCTCGCTGAGCGTGCAGTACGCGTCCGAACTCAGCGGATCGCTGGTGACGATTTCGATCCCGGCGCTGTCGGCGACGATGGTGCCTGCGGGTGCGGGCGCCGCATCCCTCCCGCAACCTGCGGGGAGCCACGCCAAGGCGAGCAACAGCCCGATGGACGGTTTCATCCTATCGGATCCCTGGTGTTGACGGCGGCGCGGGGCTGCGAGGGCTCCGGGCCCTGTATGGCGCGCGATCGACCAAGATACAGGCGTATGAACGATTCCAGCAACCCGGATCAAGACGTTCCGCGAGCACGCGAGCCAGCCCCCTCGATCAGGTCCGACCGGCCTCCCCGTGGCGGCACTCGCAAGTAGGAAGACAGTCAGGAAGGGGATCACCGAACTTGAGTACCACGTGTTCCCCGGGCCACGGACCCGGACGTGTCTTAGTGACCGGAGCATACCTTAGTTTGCAGGAATCGCCACGCTCCGATATAGAAGCTCGGTCCAGAAACCAGGAAGGCGTAACGTGACAAGAGCCACCTACCCAATCTTGGCCACGCTGCTCGCAACCCCGGCCGTCGCGCAGGACCGTCCACTGACCGCAGACATGACCGAGCTTTACCGCGTGGGCGGTTTGAACGCGCAAGAGTGGGCCTTTTTCGGGCCTCGCCTGGAGATGAGCTTCGATGGAGCCGGCACCCTGCTGGTGTTGGATGTTGTGAACCACCGCGTCGTTGTAATCGGACCCGACGGTCAACTTGTGCGTGTTGTCGGGCGCGAGGGCGAAGGGCCGGGCGAATTCCAGATGAGTTTGGTAATCGCGGTGTGGCGCGATGGCCGCTTTGCGGTGCCCGACATGGGCCATTCCGCAATCCAGGTGTTCAACCCCGACGGCGAACTTGAGCGTTTCGTCAGGCTGGCCGACGAGAACATTCCGCTGGCCGCCACCCTCGGTTTCAGAGAGAGGATTCGGGCCGATCCACTGGGCGAAGGAATCATCGCCCAGGGGGTCGGCGGCGTGCTGGCCCGAATGGCAAACTTTGCCAATCGCCGCGTCGGACAACCGGAAGACGAGAATCCGGCGGGGGTCGATGACCGCGCGCTTGAAATGCTGGACCTCTCCGGGGATGTGATGACATCGAGCCCGATCCTTCACGGATGGAGGGCACCTCGCCCCGACGTCAGCCTGTCATCGGCCGACGCGGCAGACTGGTCGAGGGTGGTCGCGACGACGGAAGACCGGCACTTCGAGCCGGGGTTTCACTGGGATGTGCTACCCGACGGCACCATCGCCTACTCCGACTCCTCCGCGTACGCCATCAAACTTGCCCGTCCAGATGGATCAGTCATCAACGTTCTGACACGGCCGCTCTCGCCACAGGCGGTCTCCGAGCGGGTCCAGGAAGAGGTGGTCGCATCGCGACTTCAGCTCCTCGAGGAACGGTTGGCGCGAGGCTCGTCTTCGGCCGGGGCCCTGCCGCCGCTGGATCCCGAAGCGGGTCGCCGGAGGATTCGGGATCGCGGGTTCTATCACGAAGTCCCCGTGGTACGGGGGATCGCGGTCACCTGGGACGGGGGGCTGTGGATCCAGCGTCGTGGAGAGGATCCGTGG
The DNA here is from genome assembly GCA_009838975.1 of Gemmatimonadota bacterium. Taxonomy (GTDB): domain Bacteria; phylum Gemmatimonadota; class Gemmatimonadetes; order Longimicrobiales; family Gaopeijiaceae; genus Bin94. The sequence continues at coordinate 16,293 of VXQO01000011.1, forward strand.
GATGACGATGGACCGATCGATGTCTTCAACGCGGATCGCGAGTACCTGGGCACGCTCGCTGTCGGCCAACCGACGATGCCGGTTGCCTTCGGACCCGATGGTCTCGTAGTCCATATGGAACGCGATGAACTCAACGTGCCAACGCTCGTCGTGAGCCAGTGGGTGGAAGCCAGGTAGGTAGACAACTATCGGATGGTGGCGAATCCGGCTGAAGTGGATGGACTTCCGGATCAGAATGTAAACCGTATATTACGTTTTGTAAAGCAAACATTACGTTACTTCAATCCATGAGCCTTCTCGTGGAACCCGATTGGGACACCTCGGCTTGCGGAGGTCGGCCAAGTAGGCCAGGAGTTAGACCTGATGACGCTTGTTGGCTCGCGGATATCCGCGCTGTCCGTACAACGGCTCGCCTCGCTTGCGCTGATTCCCATGCATAGAGTCTCTTCCACGGCGGTTCATCCGAGTGTCGACGGAATCCGTTGGCACCTGCTCGCGCTCGTCTTGTCTTTTGCGGTCGCTCCCGCGCTCGACATTCACCAGCTCTCCGCGCAGGAGGCGGAGCAAGTGCATGTGTTCGAGGGCAATGTCCGCGACGCGGGTACCGGTGAACCGCTGGCGGGTGCACACGTATCGGTGGTCGGAAGGGAGACCTGGGCGGTCACCCGCGGGGACGGGAGCTTCCACCTGACCGGGTTGGCCGCGGGTGCCTACATCCTTCGAGCCGACCGCCTGGGATACCGGGGCGCCACCGCGGTAGTAACCGTGGGGACCGAGCGCGCGCGCCGGGCGGTGGCGGAGTCGGCAGAGGTCGTGATCGAGTTGGCACCGTCTCCCATCGCGCTGGAGGACCTGGTGGTGACGGCCACGATCACCGAGCGAGCCGCGGCCGAGGCGCTCCGGCCGGTCAGCGTCATGACGGGCGACGTCCTGCAACGCCAGATGACGGCGACCGTCGCGGGGACACTGGCGTCGATGCCCGGGATGGCCGCTACCAGGATGGGTCCATCGGTTGCGCAACCGGTGATCCGGGGACTGAGCGGGGATCGCGTACTGATGCTCGAGGACGGGATTGCGGTTGGGGATGCCTCCAACCAGGGCGCGGATCACACCACCGCGCTCGATCCGTCGTCGGCGCGGCGGATCGAGGTTGTGCGGGGTCCGGGTGCGCTGCTCTACGGGGGCAACGCGCTGGGCGGAGTCATCAACGTCATCCGCGACGAGATTCCGTCTGCCGCGCCGCACCACCTGACGGGCGCGGCGACTCTGCAGACACAGACCGCGACTGGCTCGCTGGCCGGCAGCGCGACGGCCGTGTTCGCCCTCGCGGAGCGCGTGCCGCTGCGTGTGGAGGTGGCCGCGCGGACGGCGGGAGATCTGAAGACACCGATCGGAACACTTCTCAACACCGACGGAGAACTGTGGAGCGGGGGTGCGGGGACGGCCTACGTGGGCGATTGGGGTCGCGTGGGGGCGTCCTTCCGCGGCTACCGCAACTACTACGGCATCCCGGGCGGTTTCGTGGGTGGGCACGAGGAGGGGGTGCGGATCGAAATGGAGCGCGTGTCATCCAGGAGCCGGACCGTGATCGATGACCCGGTCGGGCCCTTCCACAACCTCCGCTTCGACGCGACTCACTCCTGGTACACTCACCGTGAGATCGAAGCATCGGGCATTCTGGGCACGCTTTTCGAGCAACAGAGCGCGAGCGCGGACGTCCTGGGTCGGCATCGGAGGTGGGGACCGTTTACGGCGGGCGCGATGGGCGGCCGTGCATCGTGGGAGGATTTCGGATACGGGGGATCCCTGCACACGCCGGACACGCGTCGGCTCAAGGCGGCCCTGTACCTGCTCGAAGAGGTCGATCTGGGCTCCTTCCAGATCGAGTCGGGGCTGCGCTACGACTGGACTCTGATCGATCCGGGGGAAGAGCGGGTTTCGGACATCGGTGAGATTCATGAACGCGGATTCCCCTCCTTTTCGGCGTCGTTGGGTGTCCTGTACAAGTCCGCCTCGGGGCTGGTGCTCGGTGCCAGCCTTGTCCGCGCGTTTCGCACGCCCGACGTCACCGAACTCTATTCGGAGGGGCCGCATCTGGCGGCCTACGTGTTCGAAGTCGGAAACCCGTCTCTGGAGGGCGAGGTCGGGAGGGGGCTCGACGTCTTCCTCCGCTTCGAGTCCGACCGGCTGAGGGCCGAGGTGACCGGCTTCCACAACGACATCAGGAACCACATCTACGGGGAGGATACGGGCCGCCTGAGCCGCGTGCTCCTCCCCATCTATCAGTTCCGGGGCAGCGACGCCGTGTTCAGCGGCTTCGAAGCCGGTGTGGACGTGGACGCCGGGCGGGGGCTGGCGCTGGAGGGAGTGGCCTCAATGGTGAACGGCAGTCTCAAGGGGACCGATCAGCCCTTGCCTCTCGTTCCTCCGCTCAAGGGACACTTTGCCGTGAAGTACGAGAGGCCGTCGTGGTATGTCCGGGCGGAGGCCGAGATGGCCGACCAGCAGGACAGGGTTGGCGAATTCGAGACGGCGACTGCCGGGTACACCGTCTTCAACGCCGCGGCAGGCGTGCGGATTACCTTCGGCGGGCGTCTGAACGTGCTGACCGTGAACCTCGTCAACGCCGCGAATGCCGAGTACCGCAACCACCTGTCGCGGGTTAAGGAGATCATGCCGGAGGCCGGGCGGAGTCTGAACGTCATGTACCGGGTGGTGTTCTAGTGTGCGCTTGCTAGCGTGCCAGCCAGGCGCTGAAGCGCTCGTTCAATTCGTCCTGGTTGTCGACCCAGAATGCCCAGTCGTACCGAAGCGCGCGATCCATGTTGCCCGCGCTGGCCGGCATGTGGGGCGCCATGTCGACCCCCGCGACTACATGGGTCGTCACCAGCGGCATGCCTGATCTGCGCGCCGGGGAATAGGAGATGCGGCGGCCGATTCGCGCCAGGGACTCGGCGCTGGTGCTGAAGGCCACGTATTCCAGAGCCTCTTCCAGCCTCGGAGTACCCGCGACGATCCCGATCTGACCCACGTCCAGCAACTGTCCGTCCCACACGATCACGAACGGTTGGTTTTCCAGGATCTGGGCATTGAAGATGCGACCGTTGTACGCCGTGCTCATGACCACTTCCCTGTCGGCCAGCATCTGCGGTGGCTGGGCGCCCGCCTCCCACCAGACCACCTCGTCCTTGATCGTTGCGAGCCTGGCAAAGGCCCGGTCCAGGCCCGCCGGCGTTTCCAGCGTGCTGTACACCTCGTCAAGCGGCACGCCATCGGCGATCAGTGCGAACTCCAGGTTCACCTGCGGTACGCGCCGCATCCCGCGGCGGCCCGGGAACTTCTGCAGATCGAAGAAATCGGCCATGGTGGTGGGCTTTTCGTCCGGGAAGTTCTCGTCGTTGTACGCGTAGACGGTCGACCAGTACAGATTGCCCACACCGCACTCGGTGTGGCTTTCGGCCACGAAGTCGTCGGCCGCGGGAGTGCCGTCGGGTCCGGCCGGCAGATCGCCGATGTCTATCGGCGCGAGCAGTCCCTCGTCGCAACCGCGCACGGCGTCGGCCATCTCCAGGTCGACCACATCCCAATGGATGTTGCCGATGTCCACCTGCGCCCGTATCTGGGCCAGACCGCCGTTGTAGGCCTCCAGGCTGATGGGGATGCCGGTCGCCTCGGTGAATGGAATGTTGGCGCCTTCGTTGACGGCGCGGGCGTAGGATCCGCCCCAGGACACGACGGTGATCGACTGCCCGGCGACGGGGAGGAACGGGACGCTGGACAGGAGCGCACCAAAGCCCAGGGCGGTCACCACCGGCAAGCGTCTCACGACTATGCTCCCATACCGTCTCTGTTCAGCATTGTGGCGATAAACCCCCCGCCGCGCGCGCGTCGAGCCGCAGATTCGTGAATGTAAATCAAACATTACATTATGTAAATCAGACATTACATCATCTTGGTCCGGATTGTGGCGCGCGATGCCCGACTTCAGCCCGGTTGACCGGTGACCCACGCGGTCCAGGCCTTGACATCCGTTCCATGGTCCTCGCCACTGATTGCTTTCAGAAAGTCCAGGGCCCGTTCTCGAGTGTATTCATGCTCGGCTCCGACGTGCGCCAGCAGCAGGTCGGGGGTCTCCCGCACCAGCTGGCGTGCGAACTCCGGGTCTACATCGGTCGCAACCAGGGCACTCAGCATACTTCGGAAAGCAAACGGATTCGTTCCCCCGAAGATGGCCGACAAATGGGAGCGGGCCTGAGACCAATCGACAGGGTCCCGCTCAAATGTGGTCGGCCCATCCAGCATGGCCATGGCCACCGAGCTGGCCGGCGCGAGTGGATCGATCAGGGAAGCAACCAGGGCGTGCCATGAAGTGTCATCGTCCAGGAAGTTGCCCTGAACGAGGGTTGCGACCGATCGTGCTGCCCACGACGAATCCCTGGCGAGCACTTCGTGGGCCAGGTGGCGGTCTTCTTCGCCGTCTGCGGTGTGGACGAGCTCCCGAACGTGATCGAACGTCTCCAGATCGGCGCCCATGCGTGCGGCAAGCTCCCGCGAATTCATTGAGACGCCATCGACGGTGAGATCGTCCCAGTTGAGCGTGCGCGCGACGGCGGTCAGCGTACGCAGATCCTCTGCCGCGACCGTCTTCAGCTTCTGCCATGTATCGGGCAGACCAACCGTTTCGCTTCCTGTCTGGCGGTAGTGGACTCGCGTGCTGTCCTCCACGCCGACCACGACCGTGTACCAGTCGTCCGACCCGTCGGTCGAAAAGCGAAAGGCGCCCGCGTCGGCGAATCCGAGTTCGAACCTCATGACCGCGGCGCAGGCGTGGAAGGGACGGTCGGGAGCCAGTTCCCGAATGGTGTCGAAGAGTTCCTGCGCATCCCAATCCTTCAACCCGATAAACTCGACGGGGCCGTTGTGCCCGGCAATGACCTGACCGGCTCCCTGCGATGTCGTCAAGGCAAATGCCGCGACCACTCCGGCGACTGCACTCAGGACTTTCAGTCCGGCTTTCTTCATTCGACGAATCCTCTGAATGATCCCTCGGCCCCAGATCGCGGCCCGGACAGTCTTACATACCTCCTGGCCTCCTTGCTCTTACCGGCGGATCCGGCTCTGCCAGAATCTCCACCGCCTCCGTCTCCAGCAGCCGCATCGCCTCGGCCACCGCGGCTTCGAGCTGCGGATCCCGCCCGGCGATCACATCCGCCGGGATCTGCCTGACCTCGATGTCCGGCGCGACCCCCTCGTTCTCCACCTTCCATTCGCCGTTGAGGTCGAAGAACCCACCGCGCGGCGCGGTCACCAGACCGCCGTCGATCAGCGGGGGCACGTCCCAGATGCCGACCAGGCCGCCCCACGTGCGCGTGCCTACGAGCGGACCGACCCCGCGCAGGCGGAACATGTACGGAAGCAGGTCGCCGCCCGATCCCGCGGCGTCGTTGATGATCATGACCTTCGGGCCCCAGATCCCGGCGGCCGGAAGACGGAAAGGCTCGCGGTCGCCGGCGGGGTTGTTGAAGTAGCCCATGAGCGGGCGGGCCATCAGGTCGACGATGTAGTCGGCCGCCGAGCCGCCGCCGTTGTAGCGCTCGTCCACGACCGCGCCCTCCCTGTCCTGCTGGGCGAAGTAGTAGCGGTTGAAGTAGGTGTAGCCGCCCTGCGCGGTGTTGGGCAGCCAGACGTAGGCGAGCCGGCCGCCGGACATCTCGTCGACCTTGCGGCGGTTGTCCTCGACCCACTCGCGCGACCGCAGCGGGCCCTCGTTGCCCACCGGGACGACCTGCACGACCCTCGACCCCTCGCCGTCCGCCGTCCCGCCCACCCGCAACGCCACCTGCCGCCCCACCGTGCCCTCGAACAGGCTGTACGGGTTGGTGGGCGCGCTCAGATCGACCCCGTCGACGGCGATAATATAGTCGCCCTCCGCGACATCGATCCCGGGAGCGCTCAGCGGCGACTCGAGCCCCGGGTTCCAGTTCTCGCCGGTGTAGATGTGGGCGATCCGGTAGCGCCCCGCGTCCTCCTCCAGGTCCGCCCCCAGGAGTCCGACGGGCACGGTCTCGACGTCGGGGTTGTCGCCGCCGAAGACGTACGAGTGCCCGATTGCGACCTCGCCCGCGAGCACGTCCAGGAGGTAGTTCATGTCGGAGCGGTGCGCGACGTGCTCGATCCAGGGCTCGTACATGTCGTGAACGGCGGGCCAGTCGGCGCCGTGGACGTTCTCGACATAGAGGAAGTCGCGCTGGTAGCGCCACGCCTCGCGGAAGAGCTGCCGCCACTCCTCGCGCGGGTCGACGCGCATGCGCACCGCCGTGTCGAGACGGCCCTCACCGACGCTCGGACTCCCGGAGGTGCCGACCACGCCCCACGAAGGGCCGCTCCGGTAGAGCAGCTTCTGCCCGTCCGCCGAGACGCTGAACTGCTGCACCGGCGTCAGGAACGGAGTCGCCTCGTCGTCGTCGAGCGAATAGCGGTAGAGCGTGCCCGCGCCGGGTCCCGTCAGAGCCGCCGTGGCCGACTCGCCGCCCGCGTCCGGGCCCGTGAAGAAGACGATCCCTTCGGGCCCCGCCGCGAGGGCCGAGTAGTTGCGTGCCGGGACGCCAGCCGCGAGGATGCGCTGCCCCATCCCCTCGAAGTCGATGCGGATGTCGTCCCCGCTCGTGTCGGCCGCGTCGCCGCCGCCCATGTCTCCGCCCTCATCCCCCTCATCCTCGTCCGCCGTATCCTCCGCCTCCTCTTCGTCGCTGACCGGCAGGAAGGGCGAGGGCTCGTCGGCCTGGAGCACGGCCAGGTAGAGCGCGCGGCGCACCGGACGCTCGTAGGAGGTCATGTCGAGCCAGCCGCTGCTCAGCGCGTAGTCGGTGCTGGCGAGGAAGTAGAGGTACTTGCCGCCCGCGTCCCAGGCGGGGGCGAGCGCGTCGGATAGGCCGTCGGTGAGCTGGCGCGTGGTGCCGTCGGCGAGCGAGTGGACCATGACGACGTGGAACTGGCTGTCGAGGCGCTTGGCGTAGGCCAGCCAGCGGGAGTCGGGGGACCACACGGGGTCGATCGTGCGCAGCGGGTGCGCGTACCGGTCGGTGTCGACGAGGGTGACGTCGCCGCTCGCGACCTCGACGCGCCAGAGGTTGAGGTCGGTGTCGGTGAAGGCGAGGTGCTCGGAGTCGGGGGACCAGGTGGGCGTGAAGAAGAAGGTCGGGTTGGGGATGACGATTTCGCGGGGCTCGCCCAGGCCGTCCTGCGAGCCGATCATGAGCCGATACTCGCCCGACGCGTCCGAGAACCAGGAGACGTGGCGGCCGTCGGGGGACCACGCGGGGCTGCGGTCGGCGACGCCGGAGGTGCGGGTCAGGTTGCGCCAGTCGCCGTCCTCCGTGGGCACGGTGAAGATGTCGCCCCTGGCCTCGAAGAGGGCGCGCACGCCGGTGGGGGAGAGGGACGCGTTCTGGAGAGCGCCGCCGACGTCCTCCCAGTGGGCACGCAGCCACGGGAAGTCGCCGCGCACGGTGATGTCGACCTGCTCGGCCGCGCCGCTGGCCGGGTCGAGGAGGTGGATGTAGCCGCCCTGCTCGTAGACGACCGAGCCGCCGCCCGCGTCGAGGCCCTTGACGTCGAAGTCGGCGTGCCGGGTGACCTGCCGGACGGTGCGCGCACCGGTGTCGTAGGCCCATATGTTCGTGGCCCAGTCGCGGTCGGAGAGGAAGTAGACCTCGTCGCCGAGCCAAACGGGATCGAGGTCGTTGCTGTCCTCCCACGGGACCTCCTCGAGCGCCCAGTCGTCGGTGTCCACGATCCACACCGGGTTGACCTGTCCGCCCCGGTAGCCCCGCCATTCGGCGTCGTTGAGCTGCCGCTGCTGGTAGGCGAAGCGCGACCCGTCGGCGGAGAAGTCGCCGGTCTTCCCGCGCGGGATCGGCATCTCCTCGGGGAGGCCGCCGTCGAGCCCGACCGTGAAGAACCGGGGGTACGCGATCGGCGCGCTGGTGCGTCCCGAGTTGAAGACGACGCTGCCGCCGTCGTGGGTCCAGCCGACGACCTGATCCGCCCCGGGGTGCCACGTAAGGCGTTTGGGGTTCCCTCCTTCGGAGGGCAGGACGTAGACATCGACATTGCCGTCGTACTGGGCGCTGAAGGCGATGTGCCGGCCGTCAGGGGAGAAGTGAGGGTCGGTCTCCTGGCCCTGGAAGGTGGTCAGGCGCATGGCCTCGCCGCCGGCCCGGTCCACGATCCACAGGTCGTTGGCGTACGCGAACGCGATGTGCGTCGCGCTGACCGTGGGCTGGCGCAGGAGGCGCGTGGACTCCTGGGCGCTGGCTGCGGGCGCGGTGAGGGCGAGCAAGGCGGTGGCGAGGGTGACTTGCGCGATCGGCGCGGATACGGTTCGTGTGGTCACGGCTGGGACTCCCTTGAGCGCGACTGTCGTCCATGATGTACTGTCCCGCGAGTTGGACGCGAGCAGTTTACGATAGTCGCTTCCGGGGCTCAGCGCAGTGTGGCCTCACTCATCCGCGCGGGAATGTCCCGTCGGCCATTCAAGTGCGGCCTACCGCTCCCTTCGGATCAACGGCAGCACGATGTGCGACGCCCTTTCACCCCCGTGGTACACACGCTGGGTTGCCACCACCGCCTCATCGGCGGTCACCATCGCCACATTGTCCGCGCCCGCGTTGAGATTGGGCAGATAGTACGGATACCAGCTCGAAGAGATCTCGATGCCGATGCGGTGGCCTTCCTGGAAGAGGTTGCCGGTGCCGCGCCAGAACCGGAGGGTGTATTCGTAGACCTCGTCCGGCTCGATGGTGCTGAGCTGCGCGCTGTTGAAGCGGCCGTCGTTGTCGGGGTCGCGGTTGCGGGCGCGCATGACGGCCTCGGTGAGGAGGGCGGAGTAGCCGTCGGGGCCGATGTCGACGAGGCGGATGAACCAGTCGGTGTCGCGGGCGGAGGTGGAGGCGTAGAGCCTGGCTTCGATCGGGCCGGTGACCTCGACCGCTTCTTCGAGGGGGGGCGTGCGGAAGACGAGGACTTCGTCGCCGGCTGCCGAGGCGCGGGTGTCGAGGGCGCCGTCGATGTGGCCGTTCTTGTTGGGCCAGGTGTCGAAGGGGTCGCGTGTGGGGTTGAGCGGGTCGTAGACGTAGGTGTCGTGCCCTTCCGCGGCAGGGGCGTCGATGGTGAGGAGACCGTCGCCGGCGGAGGAGTTCGCTCCGGTGGTGCTGGTCAGGTAGTAGTTGGTCCACTCGGTCTGGGGCAGCGGCCAGTCGTCCTCGGCGTACCACCTGTTCTCTCCCATCACAAAGACGTGGACGGGCGGGTCGTTCTCGACACCGTTGTCTTCGCCCTTGAGGAAGTGGTCGAACCAGCGGACGACGTAGCCGTCGACGTCGATCACGGCGTCGGGGCCATAGTCGATTCCGCCGGACGACTGCGTGTTGATGCCGTGCACCCAGGGGCCGATGATCAGGCTGGGGCGCCTTGCTTCGGCGGTGGCGCCGTACTGCTTCATCCCCTGGTAGTTCATAGGCGAGCCGGGGTAGTTGGCGTCGAACCAACCGGTGAATGACAGCGAGGGGACGGTGATGTTGGCGTACGATTCCGGCGTCTGATAGGCGATGCCCTGCCACAGCGGTGCGGTCGAGAGGTTGCTGCGGTACCAGTCCTCGAACCAGGGGCCGGAACGCAGGCCGCGTGACGAGTTGATCTCGATGTACGGGGAGTGGGGTGGGTCCTGGCGGTTCTCCGACCAGCCCAGGTAGCCGCCGGCGCCTGCGATCTGCATGGTGCGTCCGGAGAGCATGGCCGCCCAATCGAGCATCCAGCCGCCCACGAGGACGCCGTTCTGGTAGGGCAGGTTCTCGAAGTGGTCGGGAGGCGCCACCTTCGGCGCGATCGCTGCGAGGTGAGGCGGGGCGGTGCTGGCCGTCCACCACTGCGTCCACCCCAGATACGATCCGCCGATCATGCCGACCCTGCAGGTACACCACGGCTGGGTCGCGATCCACTCCACGAGATCGTACCCGTCGCTCTTGTGGAGCGCGTTGAAGGGTCGCCATTCGCCCTCCGAGTCAAAGCGCCCGCGTACGTCCGCCGCGACCACGACGTACCCGCGCTGCGCGAACCAGATGGCGGATTCGCGCGATCCGTTGTTGTCGTAGGGGGTGGAGGTGAGGATGGCGGGAAACGGACCGGACTCCCCCCGGGGGGTATACACGTCCACGGAAAGGCGCACCCCGTCCCGCATGGGCACGAGGACGCCCCGGGTCACGTCGACTTGATAGTCCGCTCCCGAGTAGTCGCCCGCGTCGGGCATCTGCGCGCCGATGTCGCACGATGCCGTGGCGGCGACGAGCAGGATCAGGGGGGCAAGTTTCCTGGTCATTGGTGTCTCCCGTTTATGGGCGGGGCCACCCCTTGGTGGAGGTGACCCCGCTCTGGTTTTTGGGCGTCGGCGGACCTTGATCCTACGTGATGTTCGGGTTGGAGTCCCGCTCCCGGCGCGGGATCTGGATGCATGTGGTCGTGCCGTAGGTGTTTCCGTCGTACGGATGGGTTCCCGAGGCGAACGGAAGGTCGTGGCGCAGGAAGTCCGGCAGGCGCCTGCCTTCGAGGAACAGTTCGCGGGTGCGCTCCTCCATCACCTGCTTCATGATCTCCTCGCTGTCGTTCACATTCGCCGGTTCGTACGCCGGCAGCCCGACGGCCGCGTGGAACTCGTTGATGATGTCCACCGCAGTCTGTCCCAACTCGATCTCGGCGATGATCAGCTTTGCTTCCGCCGCGTTCGCGATCGCGATGGGGCTCGTCCACGACGGGTACTTGTGAATGTGCCGAAGCGGTGAACCGTCCTGCCCGATCCCCGAAGGAGTACTTGCCACCCGCGGATCGACCACGCCGCCGAAGGTCAGGTTGTCACCGTCCAGTGTAGGCTGTAGGCTCTCGTCGTTGAACTCGGGCGAGAGGAACCCGTCCACGATGTTGTGCTGGTAGATGCGGTTGTAGCGGTAGAAGTCGGCGGACGAGTAGTTGGCGTCGAAGCGGAAGCCGTCCGGCACGGCCGAAGCGTCCGACATCGCCCCGGAGTTGTCTCCGAGGTGGAGGCGCACCGCCGCGCGCCGGACTCGGGCCGCTTCGGCCAGGTCGGGCCGTCCCGCCGACTGTGCCAGCGACATCGCCTCGCCCAGGGCGGCCTCGGCGTTCTGCATCATTTCGGTCTTCGGCATGATGGGGCCGACGTCGATCGTCATGTCACAGAAGGCCTCGCCGAGGATGGCGCGCGAGAAGGCGCCGTAGGCTGCGACCGTCGCGATCTTCTCCGTACGCTCCGACACGTCGGCGTCGTCCCAACCCTCCAGGCGCGTGCGCGACGACTCGGCTGACACCCGCGCCTTCTGCATTGGCGTGAACACACCGTAGCCGAAGTTCGTGTTGCACTCTCTGACATCGCGATCCTGACCGATCTTGCGGTGATCCCACTCGGTCATCACCAGCCAGCCCGAGCTGTGTCGCAGTTCGTCGGTGAGCTGTCCGGAGGCGGCGACGTACTGGCTGAAGGCGCACTCGAATTCGCCGATCGCGCTATTGACCAGCACCTGGGCGACGGAGGGGTTCTCGAGGTTCTCGGCGGCGACCTTGGTCGGAAGCTCCACCTGCAACAGGTCTTCACACGCGGAAGTGGCCATGGCGAGCATGAGCGTGAGCCCGACCGCCGAAAGGCGCGACCAATACCGCTTGCGGGCGCTGTTCATTTCATGGGTATACATGATTCCCTTCTCTCCTTTCATTGCGGGGTCAATAGTTGAGGCGCACGGTCATGGCCACGGTGGTGGCGGGCGGCATCGAGGTCTGGTGGTACACTCCTCCCTCGCGTGACGCGTTCCACTGGCGGGTCAGTTCTACATCGATTTCCCGGCGGCCGAAGGTTCCCGACTGGGCTTCCCAGAGGTTGAACAGGTTGCGCGCGGAGATCGTCAGCGATCCGCCGTCGCTGCCGGCTAGGGACGCGATCTCGTCCGAGAGCGTGTAGGAGAGCGAGAGCTCGCGCAGCTTGGCGAGTCCGCCCTTGAGTACCCCGGCCTGGAGCCAGTTGCCCACGATTTCGCTCATGGCTGCCAACTGCGCATCCTCGCGCTCCAGGATCTGCTGGGAGTTCTGGAAAAGCAGGTGGGAGGCGGCCAGATCGCCGCTGATCTTGGTGTATCCACCCGAGAAGTCGACCAGGGCGAAAACGCGGAAGTTCTGCAACAACCGGACGGACGTGTTGACGCCCCCGTACCAGGTGGGGACCGAGGGCCCGCGGTAGACGGGCTGCGCCATCGAGCAGGGTACCATGCCGCCACCCTGTTCGGGTGTGGCCTCGCACTGGTCGTTGACGATGTTGCCGTTGGCGTCGAATTCCGCCGAAACGACGTTTTCGACGAACACGGCACCCACCGGCAGCCCCTCCTGGTGCCGCTGGCCAAAGAGGAAGATCGTGGGCAGCCCGCCGAGGTCGACCACTTCGCTGTTGTTGGTCGCGTAGTTGAAGCCGATGTCCCAGTCCACGCTGCCGCTTCGCACCAGCGTCGCGCTGGCCTCGATCTCGATTCCCCTGTTGTTGAGTTGCCCGACATTGACGAACTGGGTGCCCGCGAACCCGCTCGACGGGGACACCGGCCGCGCAATGATCGCGTCCCTGGTGTCCTTGTTGTAGACGGTGAAACCAATGCCAATCCGGTCATCGAGCAGGCTGGCGTCGAATCCGACCTCGAGTTCCTCGCCGACCTCGGGCTTGAGGTCCGGGTTCCCGACCGCGTCGGTGGTCAGGCCCGGCTGGTCGCCGCCGGCGGTGATGGGCGCATACAGCCGGCGTGCGGCGAAGACATCGGGCTGCCTCCCCGCGCGTCCCCACGCAGCGCGCAGCTTCAGGTTGTCGACCAACGAGATGTTGAAGAAGGATTCCTCGCTGAGGACCCACGACCCACTGACCTTCGGGTACAGGATGAAGTCGAAGTTCTCACCGAACGCGCTGTTGTCGTCGCCGCGGAAGGCCACGGTGGCGAAAAGCCGATTGTTCCAGCTCAGCTGCTCCTGCACGTAGAGGCCGAAGGTCTTGTTCTCGATGAAGTCCTCCCAACCGGTCTTGACCGCGGCCGATGAGACCGTGCCGGGCCCGGGGGCGGGGAACTGGTCTCCCACGGCGCCGAACTCGTGCGTCTTCTTCACGTAGTACTGCGCGCCGACCGAGGTCTCGGAGGTCGTGCCAAGGAAGGGCAGATCGAAGGTGGCCGTCGCGCCATAGTCCACGTTGGCCTGCGTGACCGAGCGCTCGGTGGTTTCCACATGCCCGAGACTCATTGCCCCGAAGAAGTCGGCGGAGCCGAGAGGCGACCGCGGCACCATGCGTCCGGAGACGGCGCTTCCGAAGTCCGCGCCCCCCGTGACGCGGTGAACGAGCCAGGGGAACGGATTGTGACGCACCGTTCCGCTCGCGATCATCCGGTCGATGCCCTCGGTGACGTCGACCGTCTCCATGGCCCACGGGGGCGTCCAGTTCCAGCCGCGCCGCCGCTCGTCCTCGGCTGCGGCCGGCGTGCCCCAGTAGATGGACGAGACGAACTCGATGGGGAACGGACCTCCTCCGTTGAACCGCGACTTGGAGCGGAGGAAGCCCATGTTGGTTGAGATGCTGAGCTGCTCGTTCGGCGTGATCTCGAGATTCGCGCGCGCGGAATACTTGTTCTGGTGATTCCATTCGACGAACCCCTCGTCGCGGTCGACCTGCGCCGAGAAGTAGTACCTGAGCAGGTCGGTGCCGCCCCGCGATGATATCCCGTAGGTCTGGTCGTGTCCGTAGGTGAACGGAATGCCGTGACCCAGAGCCTGCTCGGACTTGAGGACCTCGAACTTCCTCACCCCGCTGGGCAGGATCTCGCAGTTGGGGCACGGGTTCGTCCCGGCGTCGTAGACCGCGGGCCAGCGGCCAACCGCGTTGGACAGGTAGGAAACCCCCTGTCTGACCGTCACCTCCCACTGCGGTGCGCCGACCGTGCCTCGCTTGGTGGTAATCTGGATCACACCGGCCGAAGCTTCGGTACCGTACAGGGTCGCGGCAGCCGGGCCCTTGATGACCTCGACGCTCTGGATCTCCTCGGGATTGAGGTCGTTGAGTCGGCTGACCGACCCTCCGCGCATGGTGCCGTTCCCCTGGTCGCTCCCGATTCGGGCGTTTGAATTGTTGTCGATCCTGACGCCGTCGACGTAGACCAGCGGGCCGCTTCCCAGCGTCACGCTGCCGATACCGCGGATCTTCATGGCACCCCCGGTGCCGACATTGCCCGGTCCGCTGGCCATGTTCAGTCCGGAGACGTTCGAATTCAGCATCTCCTGGAAGGTGCCCGACTGGCCCACCTGGAGCGCCTCGGTCATGTCGAGCTGCGCGATCGTGGTGCCGATCGCCCGCGTCTGGGAACCGCCGGCCGTGCCGGTCACGACGATGGCGTCCAGGTCGATCGCGGTCTCCTCCAGTTCGATCTGGATGGTCGCATCGCCGGCCTGGTAGACCTCGGTGTACTCGCGATAGCCGATCAGGACCACTCGCAGAGTCACGGTGGCCCCGGAAATGTTGGTGATGAGGAACCGGCCCGCAGAGTTGGTGGCGACGCCCTGTCCCGTGCCCTCGACGACGACTTGCGCACCGGCGAGGGGCTGGCCCGTACGGGCCGAGACGACAATCCCCGTGACCACCTCCTGCATCGACGGAGACTCTGCTCCGATCGGTGCCGCGGCCACCAGCGCAAGGCAGCCTGCTGACAGAAGTCTTCTAAAGCTCTGCATGGGTACACACTCCTCCCGGCGAGGGGTCAAATGGGGCTCCAAAGGACGGACCGATCCCCGACGGGATCGACCAACAGCTAGCCCGGCCCACCATGGGCAACTCCAACAAGTGCCTGCGTCAACCGTGGCGCACTGCGGTGACACCGTGGTTCAGGGGTCCGGTGGCGTCACTGCGCCGTCACGCAGAATACGCCTGTGTATACATTTATGCAAGCATTTGATGCCGGATGCGTTCTGCCGGAGCCGCTACCTCGCTCTCCGAATCACGGGCAGCACGATGTGCGACGCCCGCTCACCACCATTGTACACGCGCTGCGTGGCCACCACCGCCTGGTCCCGTGTTACCATCGCAACGTTGTCGGCCCCCGTGTTGAGGTTGGGGAGGTAGTACGAGTACCAGCTCGACGAGATCTCGATGCCGATGCGGTGACCCTCCCTGAACAGGTTCCCGGTGCCGCGCCAGAACCGGATCGTGTACTCGTAGACCTCGCCGGGGTCGATCGTGCTGAGTTGCGCGCCGTTGAAGCGCCCCTCGTCGTCCGGGTCGCGGTTGCGCGCCCGCATGACGCCTTCGGTGAGCAGCGCCGAATGGCCGTCCGGGTGGACGTCAACGAGGCGCACGAACCAGTCGGTGTCGCTGGCCGAGGTCGAAGCGTAGAGCCTGGCCTCGATCGGGCCCGTGACCTCGACCGCTTCCGCAAGCGGTGGCGTGCGGTAGACCAGGACCTCGTCACCCGACGCCGACACGCGCGTGTCCAGAGCCCCGTCGATGTGCCCGTTCGTGTTGGGCCAGCTGTCGAAGGGTGTGCGGGTGGGGTTCAGCGGGTCGTAGACGTAGGTGTCGTGGCCCTCGGTCACGGGAGGTGTAGTCGTGAGCAGGCCGTCGCCGTTCAGGGAGTTGGCGCCTGCCTCGGAGGAGAGGTAGAAGCGGGTCCATTCGGTTCCCGGCAGAGGCCAGTCGTCCTCGGCGTACCACCTGTTCTCGCCCATGACGAAGACGTAGACCGGCGGGTCATCCTCAACCCCGTTGTCGATGCCCTTCAGGAAGTGGTCGAACCAGCGCATGACGTAACCGTCGATGTCGATCACGGCGTCGGGGCCGTAGTCGATTCCACCGAGATGGCGGGTGTTGATCCCGTGCGTCCACGGTCCGATCACCAGACTGGGCCGCCGCGCCTCCGGGGTCGCGCCGTACCGCTTCATTCCCGCGTAGTTCATCGGCGATCCGGGGTGGTTGCCGTCGAACCAGCCCGTGAAGGCGAGAGAGGGGACCGTGATTCGCGAGTACGATTCGGGTGTCTGGTAGCGGATCGCGCTCCAGTAGGGATCGGTGGTCCGGTTCTGACGGTACCACGTCTCGAACCACGGGGCCGCGCGCAGTCCGCGCGCCTCGTTGATCTCGATGTAGGGCGTGTGGGGGGGATCCGCGCGGTGCTGGGGCCAGCCATTGTAGTAGCCGGTGTCGGCGACCTGCGCCGTGCGGCCCGAGGACCCCGCGGCCCAGTCGAGCATCCAGCCGCCCAGGAGCACGCCGTGCTGATAGGGCAGGTTCTCGAACGGGTCGGGGGGCGAGACCCTGGGCGCGATCGCCGCGAGGTGGGGCGGGGCCATGCTCGCCGCCCACCACTGTGTCCACCCCAGATACGAGCCGCCGATCATGCCGACCTTGCCGGTGCACCACGGCTGGGCGGCGACCCACTCGACCAGGTCGTAGCCGTCCACCCGGTGCAGGGCCCCGAACGGATCCCACTCGCCGTCCGAGTCGTAGCGCCCGCGGGCATCGGCCGAGACCACCACGTAGCCGCGCTCCGCAAACCATGTTGCAATCTCCCGCTGCCCGTTGTTGTCGTACGGGGTGTGCGCCAGGATGCCGGGGAAGGGGCCCGCGGACCCCCGCGGGGCGTAGATATCGACCGAGAGGCGCACCCCGTCCCGCATGGGCACGAGGACGCCGCGGGTTACATCCACCTCGTACTCGGCCTGGGAGTATTCGCCGGGGTCGGGGGGTTGGGCGCGGGCTTCGCCACTCGTCGCGCCGGTGAATAGCAGAAGCGTTGCTGCGAGCGTGGCGGTCCGGTTTGCGGCGACCGTGCCGAGCGTGGTGCTACCGTTCATTTCGGCTCCTTCCATACTTCGCGACATACACGCAGCCAGTTGCCGCCGAGGATGCCGCGCACGTCGTCTTCACCGTATCCCCGTTGCAGCATGAGGTCGGTGAGCGCCGGCAACTGCTCGATTTCGAAGCAGGCCAGAGGCTCCCACAACCCCTGCTCCTTCCCGGGCCACTCGTCCGGCCGCGCGTCGATGAACCGTCGCAGGAACTCCAGGCCCGGCTTGTCCAGGTTGTCGAGGCCGATTCCAGCATGCTGCGGTCCCACGAGCTGCACGACGTGGTCGAGGTGCCGGAAGTAGGTCTCGGTGCTGGTGTCGCCCAGATAGAAGCCGGCGCTGGTGATGCCGATCACGCCTCCGACGGCCGCGCACGCCTGAATCTGGTTGTCGTGGACGTTCCGGAAGTGCTCGCGGATGGAATGGCAGCCGAGGTGCGAGAAGATGACCGGCGCCTTCGACACCTCCATCATCTCGAGGGTGGTGCGGTAGCCCGCGTGGGCGGCGTCAACGAGCATGCCGACGCGATTCATCTCGTGGACGACCTTGATCCCGAACTGGGTCAGCCCGATGTCGATACGGTCCGCCGAACCCCCGCCGATCGAGTTGACGAGGTTGAAGATGGGGTGCACAAAGCGGACGCCGAGCTTGTAGTAGGTCTCGATCAGGTTGAGGTCGCGCTCCAGGCAGCGGAACCCCTCGAGATGCAGCCCGACCGCCAGCTTGCCGTTGCGCCTGGCGACCAGGATGTCGTCGACCGTATTGACCAGCACGTAACGGTCGGACTGGCTCAGGATCTGGCGGCGGCAGCGGGCGATCCGCTGCATCGCCTCGCCGATGTTGTGGCGGTCGCCTGCGGGATGGACCGAAACGAAGTCGACACCCGCGGCCCGCCAGCGCGGGAAGAGACGGGAGTCGTTCCCATGATCAGGCTCCCAGACGAAGACCATGTCCCACACCAGGGCATCTTCGTGGAGCGCGGCGGCGCGGTCGGAGACGTCCCATTCAACCATGTCGTTGCCCATCCACCTACTGCTCCCACTCGATGTGGCCGTCGACCGCGATGACCTGCCCGGTAACCCGGCTCGCCCCCTCCGAAGACAGGAACACGGCCATGTCGGCGATGTCCTCGGGCTCCACTTTGCAGCGCATCGAGATGAACTGCAGGAACTCGTCCTCCACCTCGGTCGTCGAGCGCCCCTCCTGGTCCGCGATCCGCTGCACGATCATGCGCATGCGCTCGTTGTTGACCATCCCCGGCTGAATCGCGTTCACGCGCACATTCCACGGCCCCAACTCGCGCGCGGCCGTCTTCGTCAGCCCCTCGACCCCCCACTTCGACACGTTGTATACCGAGCGATTGAGCGGCAGGGTGCGCACGCTGCCCGTGGAGACGTTGACGATCGATCCTTCGCGCCTGGCCTTCATCCCCGGTACCACTGCCTTTGTCCAGAAGAAGGGGCCGTAGAGGTTGACCCGCATCGTGCGGTCCCATTCGTCGTCCGGCATCTCCTCCACCGGAGCGCGGGGACCGGGGATGGCCGCGTCGTTCACGAGCACGTCCACCCCGCCGATGGCTTCCTCGGCGTCGCGCATGCCGCGAGTCACGTCCGCGGGCACGGACACATCTCCCACCGTGCCGGAGAAGGCGGCGTTCTCGCTCAGCGCCCGCGCCACGGCCTCGGCGTTGATGTCGAAGATGTGAACCTTGTAGTCGGCGTCCACGAACCGCTGCGCGATCACCCGCCCGATTCCGCTCGCTCCTCCGGTGACGACGACCGTGCGCGCCATCGGCTACCTCCTCGTGAAGCGCACGCCCCGAACCCGGTCGACCGAGACGTGCATGGTGGATACGCGGCCGCTGCGCTCACGCTCGAACCTGATGGCGAGGGACGGCAGGGAGAGCAGGTCCAGCATCGGTGGTTGTTGTGGCTCGGCGATGAACGCGTCCGCGGCGGTGGCCACGAGATCGAAGTTCTGCCCGGCCTGGACGCCGGCGCCGATGCGCATGGTCAACCCGTCCTCCTCGCTCTCGACGTGCCAGTGCACGCGCAACTGGTCGGAGTAGTAGCTGCCGACGTAATCGGCGGGGGCGTGAGAGGCGCCTGCTCCGGCGTCCCCGGCCGACACCCTCACGAAGCGGCGCGGGGAATCCCACGCGCTCCAGTGGACGTGGAGTTCTGCGGGCGGCCCCGTATCGCATCCCGGCGCCACCACCTCGATGGGCGGGATGTGCACGTTCCGGACCGTCTCGAAGGTGCAGTCGCCGAGGTCCCGCAGCGGGGCCGGAGCGCCCGAAAACTGATGGGTGAGCGCGCCTGGCTCGCCCATCGAGCGCAGGTAGTCTCCCGTTTCGGGGTCGACGAAGGTGCCCGCAAGGAGCTGCTGCTGCTCAGGCGTGAGGGGGGCGGGCCCCATCTCTCCGGGCACCGAGTAGCCCGATCCCGGGTCCGAGGCCAGGAATGCGTCCACCATCTGCGTGTGCAGTGCGCTGGCCGACAGGCTGCCGAGGTAGTTGGTGAAGACCGCGACGATCAGATCGATCTCGGGATAGAACGCCCAATGGGTGCCGGTCGCGCCGCCGTGCCCCCAGCCGCGCAGTCCGCGGTACCGCTCCTCGCCGAGGCCGAAGCCGTAGGCGAGGTCGGCGCCGCCCGCCAGCCGGGTGGGGCCCTTGAGCCGGTCGAACATCGAGGTGCCGTCCTCAAACCCCTCGCGCAGATGCAGGGGCCAGCGCAGAAAGTCGTCGAAGGTGGTCAGCAGCGACCCGTCGCCCGACGTCTGAAAGGGAAACTCGAAGCGGAAGGACGTAACGCCCTCACCCGCATACAGATAGGTCGTTCCCTGCCCGTCTTGTATCTGCGCGATGTCGGGGGGCGCCAGCGTTCGGTCCATGCCCAGGGGATCGAAGATCAGCTCGCGCAGGGCCTCCTGCCATGAGACGCCGGTGACGGTCTCGATGATCCTCGCCATCATCCGCCAGTTGGTGTCGATGTAGTTGTGCGCGGTCCCGGGCACATAGTTGAGCGTGTCCTGGCGGCGGGCCAGCGCGTACATCTCGTCCAGCGTGGCATGACCGGTGACCCCCGCCAACGGCAGAAGCCACTCATCGTACCAGAGTCCCGAGGTGTTGGTGAGCAGGTGGCGAATGGTCAGGGATTCGGAGAACGTCGGGAAATCCGTCAGGTGCAGCTGCACCGGATCGTCAAGATCGAGCCTGCCGGCGTCGGCGAGCAGAACGGCCGCGTGTCCGGTGAAGCCCTTGGTGATCGACGCGATCCGGTATCCGACGTCAGGCGCCCACGGGATCCGGAACTCCCGGTTTGCCGAACCGTAGCCGTTGAGGTGCACGATCCGGCCCTGGTGAATCAAAGCCGCGATCCCGCCGGGACTCCCGGGCGCGTCGTGGCCGGCGAAGAGCGCGTCGATGCGGGCGGACAGATCGGCGGACTCGGCGATCACCCAATCGCGTTCGGGCGGGGTGGGCGTGCAGGCGGACGCGGCCATGGCCACGGTCAGCGCCACGGCCGTGGCGGTTGCGGAACAGCTGATCAAGCCTGCCTCCATTCGTGGTGTCCAACAGGTGCCGGCGGACCGTCACATTAGCCGGGCGGACCGGGTTTGTGCTAATCTTTACAGCTGACTAGCGGGCCCGGCCAGCATACCGGGCGAAGTAACCAGGCCTTTCATGGAAAGCACTGTGATGAGCAAGAAGACCGTTGACGAATCCGTTCCGGCCACCACCCCGTCCGGCAGCGACGAATCAGTCGGCCGCCGCAAGTTCCTCGGCACGGCCGCGACCGGCGTGGTCGGGGCTGGCCTGGTCACCGCATGTGGAGGCGACACCGGCGGCGAGTCGGGCGGGGGCCCGGCCGTGGTTACCCAGCCGAGGGTGACCTGGAGGCTGGCGTCGAGCTTCCCGCGCGGTCTCGACGCGATCTACGGGTCGGCCGAGATGCTCGGGGAGATCACCTCTTCGCTGACCGGGGGCCGCTTCCAGATCCGCGCGTATCCCGCCGGCGAACTCGTGCCGGGTCTCCAGGTCATGGACGCCGTGCAGCAGGGCACCGTCCAGGTCGGCCAGAGCACGAGCTACTACTACACGGGCAAGAACCAGGCGCTGGCCTTCGACGCGGGTGTGCCCTTCGGCATGACCGCGCGCCAGCAGGACGCGTGGCTGAACGAGGGCGGGGGACTCGACGTCGTGCGCGGGGTCTTCTCGGACTTCGGCATCATCTCGTTCCCGGGCGGCAACACGGGCGGTCAGATGGGCGGATGGTTCCGTCGCGAGGTGAACTCGGCCGAGGACCTGCGCGGGCTCAAGATGCGCATCCCCGGGCTGGGCGGCGACGTCATGGACCGCATGGGCGTGACGGTACAGGTGCTGGCAGGCGGCGACATCTACCCCGCGCTCGAACGCGGCGCGATCGACGCCACCGAGTGGGTGGGCCCGTACGACGACGAGAAGCTCGGCCTCCATCAGGCCGCGCCCTACTACTACTACCCGGGCTGGTGGGAGCCGTCGGCGTCGGTCTCCTACGAGGTCAACCAGCAGGCGTGGGACCAGCTCCCGAGCGACTACCAGGCGGTCTTCGAGGTCGCGGCCAAGGCCACGGCGCGCCGGATGCTCTACTACTACGACGCCAAGAACCCGGGCGCGCTGCAGCGCCTGATCGACGGCGGCACCCAGATGCGGTCCTTCTCGGACGACATCATGGAACTCGCGCGCACCACCATCGGCGAGATCCTCGAGGACTACGCCGCAGCCGACCAGCAGTACCGGCAGGTCTACGACCACTGGCGGAACTTCAAGGAGGCGTCCTACCGCTGGTTCGGCACGGCCGAGCTGAGGTTCGCGAGCTTCGCGTTCAACACGACACCGTCCGCGTCCAGCAACGTATAGGCATCGGCCGCACGGCGTAGCCAGCGGTTCAACGGCAGCATAGCCTGAACCGGGGGGGCGCTGTAGTCAATCCGCTGTGCCTCAGGCTCGGCACCGTCCCGACCGTGGTCACATCGCAAGATCCTGGATCAGCGCTCGCAGCGTACGCGGCACTCTACGTCGAGCAGGAGGTCCGCGCCGAGGGGCTGGCACGCGACGTCGGCAGCTTCTCCCGGTTTCTCGAGGCGGCCGCCTTCTCCCATGCGGCCACGCTCAACGTCAGCGAACTCGCCCGCGAGTGCGAGACCAGCCGAACCACCGTGGCCGGGTATCTGGAATTGCTCGAAGACCTGCTGCTGTCCTTCCGTCTTCCCGTCTTCACGCGACGCGCCAAGCGCCGACTTGTCGCACACCCCCGGTTCTTCTACTTCGACTGCGGCGTCTACCGGAGTCTGCGCCCGGCGGGCCCCCTGGATCGACCCACCGAGATAGCCGGACCCGCACTCGAAGGACTGGTCGCGCAGCACCTGCGGGCCTGGCTGGCCTACTCCCGGGCCGACGCGAGACTATACTACTGGCGCACACGCGGGGGAGCCGAAGTCGACTTTGTGATCTACGGGGCCACGGGCTTCTGGGCCTTCGACGTCATGAACGCCGACCGGATCCGACCCGCGGATCTGCGGGGCCTCACATCCTTCGGCGACGAATACCCCGAGGCACGCCGGGTTCTTCTGTACCGCGGCAGCCGGCGGATCGTGCGCAGAGACGTCCTGTGCGTGCCGGTCGAGGATTTCCTTCGCGCCCTCGATCCGGAACGGGGACTGGAAGACGCAAGTGGGGCCGGCGGATGAACTCTGGATACCCAAGACTGTAAAGTCAACATTACAACTTGTAATGTTGTGTTTACAATTGGTTGTCGCTTCGAACGTCGCCTCAGTTCACCAGCCCGGTCACCAGCGCCGGCCACTGGATGATCAGCATGAGGCCGATCAGCTGGATGATGATGAACGGGATGACCGCACGGTAGAGTTCGGTAGTCTTCACCTCCGGGGGGGCCACACCCCTTAGATAGAAGAGCGCGAAGCCGAAGGGCGGCGTCAGGAACGAGGTCTGCAGGTTCATCCCGATCATCACGCCGAACCACACCAGATCGATGCCCAGGACGGCGGCCGCGGGCGCCAGGAGCGGGATGATGATGAAGGCGATCTCGAAGAAGTCGAGGAAGAACCCGAGGATGAAGATCGTCAGGTTGGCGACCAGGAGCAGGCCGATCCGCCCGCCGGGCAGCGTCGTCAGCAGGTCTTCGATCCAGATGTCGCCGTAGAGCCCCCGGAAGACGAGCGCGAACGCCGTCGAGCCGATCAGCAGGAACATCACCATCGTGGTGAGCTTGGTCGCGCCCAGGCACGACTCGCGCAGTACGCTCATCGACATGCGGCCGCGCGCCGTCGCCAGCAGGATCGCGCCCACGGACCCGATCGCTCCGGCCTCGGTGGGAGTCGCGATCCCGGCGAAGATGGACCCCAGCACGATGAGAATCAGCAGCAGCGGCGGCAACATCACCACCGCCACGCGGCGCATCAGCACGCGGAAGTCGACGTCGGTCATCTCGGGTGGCAGCGCGGGCGCGGCCTCGGGCTTCACCACCGCCACGCCCGCCACGTACAGCGCGTACATCCCGGCCAGCATCAGTCCCGGCACCAGCCCGCCGATGAAGAGGTCGCCCACGGAGATGCCCAGCTGGTCGGCGAGCACCACCAGCACGATGCTCGGCGGGATGATCTGGCCCAGCGTCCCCGACGCGAGGATCACCCCAGACGAGAGCCGCGCCGAGTACTTGTAGCGCAGCATGACCGGCAGGGAGATGCTCCCCATGGCCACCACCGAGGCGCCAACGACGCCAGTTGCGGCGGCCAGCATCGCGCCCACCACCACGACCCCTAGCGCAAGCCCACCGCGTAGCCTGCCGAAGAGTGTGCCGATGGTCGTCAGAAGATCCTCGGCCAGCTTTGCCTTCTCCAACACCAGCCCCATGAAGATGAAGAACGGCACGGCCAGGAGCACATAATTCGACATGACGCCGAAGATCCGCTCGGGCATGGCGAACAGCAGGTTCCAGTCGAAGAACCCGAACTGCACGCCGATGAAGGCGAAGGTCAGCGAGGCGCCGCCCAGGGCGAACGCGACCGGATAGCCGCAGAAGATGATCAGGAAGACCACCACGAACATCAGAGGGGCGAGGATGTTCGCTTCCATCTAGAGTCCGATCCCTCCGGCGGGCGCTTCGGCGCTCTCTTCGCCCTCTTCCTCTGCGTCGTCCCCCCGCCGCAGGACCGCCAGATCCTTCAGGAACTCCGACACCCCCTGGGCCAGCAGCAGCACGAACGCCACGATGATCACGGCCTTCAGCGGGTAGCGCGGCAGTCCGCCCGGGTCCGGCGAGGCCTCGCGCACCGCCCACGAATTCCGGATCGACGGCCAGGAGACCCACAGCACGAAGATCGAGAAGGGGATGAGCATGACGATGGCGCCGACGACGTTGATCGCGGCCCTGGCTCTGGCGCGGAGTCGTCCGTAGAGCACGTCCACCCGCACGTGGGCGTTCTCCCTGAGCGCGAAGCCGGCCCCGAGCAGGAAGATCAGCGAGAAGAGGTACCACTGCAGCTCCAGGTAGAGGTTGGAGCTGAGGTTGATGCCGATGAACCGTCCCAGGTAGCGCGCGATGGCGTTGTATGCCCCGATCAGCACCATCAGCAGCGCCATCCACGCGATGAAGCGCCCCAGGCCGCCGGTCAGGCGGTCGACGAAGCGGGAGTACGGGTTGTCACGCAATGGCTTGTCGCTGTCCCGGATGGGTGGCTTGGGCCGCGGAGGGGTCGACGGGGTTCGTGGGCCGACGCCCAGACTATCACGCCGCGATCGGGGTAGGCAAGCTTTCGCCTGGTCGCTGACCGGCCGTTCTTGCCGGCCGGCGTCGTCACCTGCGCGCTACGCCCGCGTGTGCGGATGCCCCTGTCGGAGTGGTCGAGCGTCGCCCAGCCGCATCCACATCGCTGCCGTGACGCACGCCAACGACGCCGTGTACAGCCACCAGCCACTGCCAAGCGGTACTTCCGACAGCGTGGCTCCCGCCCTCAACCAACGCACGACAAACCCGCCTCCGATGACGAGCACCCCGAGGGCGTTTGCCGTAACGAGCCAGGTAGCCATCCGCAAACGACGGATCCGCGGCAGGGCGTTCGGAAAACGGCACAGCGTCAGAAGCATCGGCACATTCATCAGCGCCAACGCCAGGAGCCCGAGCAGTGACGTCAGCGATCCTCGACTCGCCAGGCTTGCGAGGTCACCGCGTACGATTTCGGCCAGGGTCAGGGTTCTGCTGCCAAAGTCGGACACGGGCAACGCCCAGGCCACGGCCCACAGCCCCCATCCCGCAACCATCAACCTCCGCCAGCGGGGTTTGCCGGCGTGCGCGAATTCGTGTGCCAGCGTCCGGGCCTCCCCGAGCTCCTCGGCAGCCAGACCCACCGCTCGCTGCGGTGTCAACGCAATGTCAAACTCCATCTCCAGAATGGCCCGTGCCCGCAGATGGTCTTCCAACTCGTCGAGTTCACGCACCGACAACGATGATGTCCGTGAGACCTGTGTCCTCCAGGCGGACACCACCCGGTCCATATCCCCGAATCTCGACTCAGACATGGCTCTTTCCCCAGAGCAGTTCGAGTGTTCCGTGCACGGCGCGCCAACTCTCGCGGTCACGTGCCATTTGACGCCTGCCCTTCCTTGTTAGCCGGTAGTACTTGCGGCGCCGCCCCTCCTCGGTAAGCGCCCATCGACCCTCGATCAGGCCATCGCGTTCCAGTCGGTGCAGCACCGGGTAGAGCATCCCGTCCGACCACTCGATCCGTCCGCCCGACAGGACGCGGACTTGCTTGAGGATCTCATAGCCATAGCTCTCGCCCCCGGCGAGGATCGAGAGAATCATCGGCCGTGACGAAGCGGCCACGAGTTGCTTCGGTGTACGCAACAACGTCATGGCGTTCCTTCAATACTTTGGCTTACGAGATACATAACAACAATATGTAAGCAAGGGTTGCCAATCCGTCCACCTCCGAAGCCGGAACGCGACGGTCCAACCCCGGTAAACCGCCAGCCGAGTGCAGCAGGACTTCCTCCGCAGCCTACCTCACCAACGATGTCCCTGTCATCTCGCGCGGCTGGGGTATTTGCAGGAGATGGAGAATCGTGGGGGCCACGTCGGCGAGGATCCCGTCGCGCACGGTGGCGGGGGTCTGCCCGGCCGGGGCAGAGAGGATCAGCCGCACCGGCCCGGTGGTGTGGGCCGTGAAGGGGCTGCCGTCCTCGCACAGCATCCGCTCGGCATTGCCGTGATCGGCCGTCACCAGCGCCGTCCCGCCGACCCGGGCAACGGCTTCCAGCACCCGCCCCACGCATTCGTCGACCGCCTCCACCGCGGCGACCGCTGCCGGAATGCTTCCGGTGTGACCCACCATGTCGGCGTTGGCGTAGTTGACGAGGATGAAGTCGTGACGCCGCTCGGCGATGTGGGCGGCGAGCGCCTCGGTCAGCTCGGGCGCGCTCATCTCGGGCTTGAGATCGTAGGTGGCGACCTGGGGCGACGGGATGAGGTGGCGCTCCTCGCCGGGAAAGGATTCCTCCACGCCGCCGTTGAAGAAGTAGGTGACGTGCGGGTACTTCTCCGTCTCGGCCATACGGAGCTGTGTGCCCCCGGCGTCCGCCAGCACCGCGCCGAGGACGTTGTCGAGGGTGCGTGGCGGGAAGAGGACGGGGTGTGGGAAGTCGTCCTCGTAGCGGGTCATGGCCACGAGGCGGTCGCACCGGCCGCGCGGGCGCTCGAAGTGGGGGAAGGCCTCGTCCATCAGCGCGGCGGTGAGTTGGCGTGCGCGGTCGGCGCGGAAGTTGAAGAAGTGCACGCCGTCGCCGGGGCGAATGCCGTCCGGGGCGCCGACCACGACCGGCGGCAGAAACTCGTCGGTCGTGCCGTTGGCGTAGCAATCTGCGACGTATGCCGAGGCGCTCTCCACCCGCGGTCCTCCTCCTTCCGCGATCGCCCGGTATGCGCGTTCGGTGCGCGGCCAGCGGCGGTCCCGGTCCATCGCGTAGTAACGCCCGGACACCGTGGCGATCCGGATGTCGCCGCGGCTTGCTCCTGCGCGCGCCTCGAGCTCCTCGATCCACCCGACCCCCGAGGTCGGCGAAGTGTCGCGGCCATCGGTGACCGCGTGCACCCGCGTCGGCAGGCGCGTGCGTTCGGCCCAGTCCGCCAGCGCCCACAGGTGGGAGATGTCGCTGTGCACCCCCCCGTCCGAACAGAGGCCCACCAGGTGGAGCACACCGCCCAGGCGCTCGAGCGCGGCACCCAGTTCGCACAGCGCCGGGATCTCGAAGAACGAGCCGTCCCGGATCGCCATCGAGATGCGGGTGATGACCTGATGTACGATCCTGCCCGCGCCCAGGTTCAGGTGCCCGACCTCGGAGTTCCCCATCTGGCCGGCGGGAAGCCCCACCGACTCGCCCGAGGTGGCGAGAAGTCCCCACGGGCACGAAGCCAGCAGCCTGTCGCGAACCGGCGTCCGAGCCAGAGCCACAGCGTCGCCCCGCCGCGCGATCTCGGCCGGATCCGATGCCGCCACTCCCCACCCGTCGCAGACGATCAGGACGACCGGGCATGCGCGGTCCGGTTGCCGTGCCCTGGACTCCGCCATTCCATTCATTTCCCGTAGGCTTGTAGACTGAATCGAGATTCGAGGCGGCTACGCCCGCCGGCGACGAACGTCGACAAGGTACGTGAAAACGCGCGCCGCTGTCCTGTGCCGACCCTCCGTGTGGCGGCGTGCTCCGAGCGCGCCAATCTTCCGATGTAAGGCCGACATGACATTTGGTCAATCTGACCTTACAGAATTGCAGGCCATTGACCTGCACGGGCGTCCCGCGCCCCCTGTCCCGCAGGCGACCGCGGCCCCACCCGGGGATCTCACCGAGCTGCAACGCTGGAGAGCCGCAGTGGGGCCGGTGAGGATGGCCACGGTGGTCCGCCGGGACCCCACCCGCACGGCTGGATGGCCGCTCACGATCGTGGCCTGGAACACGAACGTCGGTGGCGGCGCGGTTCGCACCCTGTGGGACCACCTGACGGCCGGCCGGGACACGGCTGCCGGCCCGACCGTGCTCCTGTTGCAGGAAGTGTTCGCGACCGGACCGCCGATCCCGGGGGTCACTCCCGGCGCGGCATGGGCCCCGCGCATCGCGGCCGTGCCGCCCGATGAAGAGCGCACCGACATCGTCACCTTCGCACGCGACACGGGACTGTCGCTGCTCTACGCTCCATCGATGCGGAACGGAGGACCCGGGCCGAGCGCGCTGGACGGACCCCCCGAAGATCGCGGCAACGCCATTCTCGCGAACGTGCCCCTTTCGGCGCCCCACGCCATCGAGCTCCCCTTCGAACGCCAGCGACGGGTCGCCGTCGCGGCGGACGTGACCATTGCAGACACGACAATCACCCTCTGTTCCGTCCACCTCGACAACAGGTCGCCATGGAGCCGGGCGTGGCGAACCCTCGGCGCCGCCCGCCGACGCCAGATGGCCGGGCTTCTCGAGGTGTTCCCGGGGCCCGCCGCCGAACACCATGCCGACATCCTGGGCGGCGACCTCAACACCTGGGTCGGTGGCCGCCGCGAAAGCGCCTACCGGCTCGCGCGTTCCCGCCTTCCCCTTCCCGTGCGACCGGATCGCCGACCGACGCACCACCTGGAGGTCGGTGGCTGGCTGCGTCATTCCGACCACCTGATGTTCCGACTCCCCTCCGGGTGGCGTGGCGCCTATCATCGCGTGGACGCTACCTTCGGATCGGACCACTACCCGCTGGTCGGAACCGTGGAGCCCCGCTCGCCGTAGAAGCACAAAGTCGTAGAGCTACGGAGCTCCGGATCGGCTCGGTGCCGATGCCGATGGCACCCCCGCCAGTGCGGCGCCCCCATATGCGCACGCCGCGTCCCCCATACGCAGGAGCCCTGCCCATGTCCCGTTTCGCCCGCTGCTCGACTCTGCCCGCTCTTGCCCAGCTCGCGGGAGCCGTCGCACTCGCCTCGCTGGCCGCCGCCTGTAGCCCGGGGTCGGACGCCGGTACACCCGGGGATACGTTCTCGATACCCTTCGAGCGGTACGAGCTCGCCAACGGGCTCGAGGTGGTGCTGCACGTGGACCGGTCGGACCCGCTGGCGGCGGTCGCCATGACCTTCCATGTCGGTTCGGCCCGCGAGGTTGCGGGGCGCACGGGATTCGCCCACCTGTTCGAGCACCTCTTCTTTCTGGACTCGGAGAACCTGGGGGCGGGGGGTCTCGATCGCCTCATGACCCGCATCGGAAGCTCGACGAACGGGTCGACCAGCCGCGACGACACCAACTACTTCGAGGTCGTGCCCATCGACGGCCTGGAGAAGGCGCTGTGGGCCGAAGCGGACAAGCTGGGATTCTTCATCAACACGGTGACCGAATCCGTGGTGGCGAAGGAGAAGCAGGTGGTCAAGAACGAGAAGCGGCAGGGCGTGGACAACCAGCCCTACGGTCACACCAACTTCGTCATCGACCGCGCGCTGTACCCCGAAGGCCACCCGTACCGCTGGCAGGTGATCGGCTCGCTCCAGGATCTGGACGCGGCGACGCTGGCCGACGCCAGGGAGTTCCACGCGCGCTGGTACGGGCCCAACAACGCGACGCTGACGGTGGCCGGTGACATCGACATCGAGCGGACGAAGGAGTGGATCGAGAAGTACTTCGGCGAAATCCCGCCGCGGGAGCTCCCGACGGTGAGCGAGCCACCCACCGTGGAGCTGGCCGAGACTCGCCTCCTGTTTCATGAGGACAACTTTGCCCGCCTGCCGCGCCTGACCATGTCCTGGCCGGCCGTCCCCCTCTACCACCCCGACAGTTATGCGCTCGACGTCCTGGCCGCGCTGCTCACCGACGGCAGGTCGACCCCGTTCTACAAGGTCCTGGTGGAGGAGCGGCGGGTCGCGCCCGCGGCGTCGGCGTTCAACAGCGCGCAGGAGCTGGCGGGCCGTTTCACGCTGCAGGTAGGGGCTTTTGCCGGAACCGACCTCGACAGCGTGCAAGCGGCCGTGGAGGCGGCATTCGGGCGGTTCGAGGATGAAGGAATCCCGGAGGCGGAGCTGCGCAGGGTGAAAGCCGGTACCGAAACAGCGTTCTACAGGGGCCTGTCGAGTGCGTTGGGCAAGGCCTTCCAGTTGACGCAGTACGCCATCTTCGCGGATGACCCCGGATTCGCCGCCGAGGACCTCCGACGCACCCTGGCCGTGACCGCGGACGATGTGCTCAGGGTGTACGAGACCTACGTGGCCGGCAGACCGTACGTCGCGACCAGCTTCGTGCCGCTGGGCGAGGCGGAGCTGGCGCTGGCCGGCTCGGAGCGCGCGGAGGTCGTCGAGGAACCGATAGTGCAGGGGGCCGAGGCCGCCTTCACCGTCACACGCGGCGAGGAGCGCACTCCGCAGGGCTCCTTCGACCGGTCCGTCGAACCGCCCTTCGGGCCGTCGCCGAGCTTGCGTGTGCCGGAGGTGTGGAGCGAGACGCTCGCCAACGGCCTCGCGGCATTCGGCATCGAGGACCGCGAGACCCCGATCGTGCAGTTCGAGCTGCGCTTTCGCGGCGGCCTCCTGCTCGAGGACCCCTACCGGACCGGCGTGGCCAACCTGCTGGCGGAGACGATGCTCGAAGGCACGGCCAATCGCACACCCGAGGAGCTGGAGCAGGCGATCGACCTCCTCGGCGCGTCGCTCAACGTCTTTGCGGGCACGCAGAGCTTCGCCATTTCGGGTAGCGTGCTGGCTCGGAACTACGCCGCAACGATGGCTCTTGTCGAGGAGATCCTCCTGGAGCCGCGCTTCGACGCGGAGCGCTTCGAGCTCGCCAGGCAACGGGTCGGAAGCGCGATCCGGCGGCAGGCCGCAAGCCCCGGCGCGGTGGCGGCGGGGGCCTTCAACCGGCTCGTCTACGGCGACCACATTCTGGCCGAGAACACCCTGGGCACGATCGAGACGCTGGAGTCGATCACGCTCGACGAGCTTCGGGAACACCACCGGACGGCCCTGACTCCGGCGGCAAGCGCCTTCCACGTCGCCGGTGCGGTTTCGGCCGACGAGGCGACAGGGCCCCTGGCCGGTCTCGCCGCTCGCTGGACCGGAGGCGATGAGCCCGATTATCCGGCCCCGCCGGTGTGGTCGCCGGAGCGTGCCGGAGTGTATTTCATCGACGTTCCGGGCGCGGTGCAGTCCGTGCTCGCGATCGGGCGACTCGCACTTGCACAGACCGACGACGGCTTCTATCCGGCCACCGTAATGAACTTCCGGCTGGGGGGTGGCGGGTTCGCATCGGAGCTGACGCTGGAGCTCAGGGAGGGCAAGGGGTACACGTACGGGATCGGGTCCGGCTTCCAGGGGACCGATCTCCCCGGCCCGTTCGCGATCCGCTCATCCGTGCGTTCCAACGTGACGTTCGAATCGCTCGATCTCATCAAGGAGATCGTGGAGCGCCACGGCCCCGCCTTCGACGAGGCGGATCTGGAGGCCACGCAGGGGTTCCTGCTGCGCGCCAACGCCCGCGCCTTCGAGACGCTTGGCGCCAAGCTCGGCGTGGTCCGTGCCGTGAGCGTGTACGGATTCGCGCCGGACTACATCCTGGAGCGCGAGCGCATCGTACGCGAAATGACGATCGATCGCTTGCGCGAACTGGCCGCGCGCCACCTGGACACGCAAGGCATGATCTGGCTCGTGGTGGGCGATGCGGCGACCCAGCGCGACCGCCTGGCGGCTTTGGGCCTTGGCGAAGCGGTCATGCTGGACCGCACCGGGAGGCCGTTGGCGTCGCCGTAACAGCAGGCATGGCCCCGGTGCTCGGCCTCATGTCACAGTGGCCCAGTAGCCACCCCGTTCACGATCGAAGACGAGCGCGCGGCCGAGCGGTTCGGTGGCAACGCGTCCGTCGGCGAAGACGGTGCGGCCGCCCAGGAACGTCCTCACGGGCCAGCCCTGGAGTCGCGTTCCGTGCCAGGGGCTCCAGCCGCACCTGGCAAGCTGACGCTCGTTTCTCACCTCTCGCTCCTCTGCCATGTCCACAAGCACGAGATCCGCGTCGTAGCCCGGCTCGATACGGCCCTTGCCGACTATGTCCCAGATGCGGGCGGGCCCGTCGCTCATCCACTTGGCGAGGTCCTGCAGGGTGCAGCGGCCGCGGTTCACCTCGTTGAGCATGAGCGGAAGAAGGACCTCGACGGCCGGGATGCCGGAGGGCGATTCGGGATAGGGCGCGCGCTTCTCCTCAAGCGTATGGGGGGCGTGGTCGGTGGCGAGGATCTGGATGGCGCCGGCCTTCAGCCCCCGCCAGAGAGCGGCGCGGTCGTCGGCGGTCTTTAGCGACGGGTTCATCTGCGCGAGTGTGCCAAGGCGGTCGTAGTCCGAGATGTCGAAAAACAGGTGATGCGGACATGCCTCGGCAGTGACGGGGTCGCCTTGTTCCGCCAGGATCGCCACCTCCTCGGCGGTGGACACGTGGAGGACGTGCAAGCGGTGGCGGTGGCGTCGCGCGAGGTCGATGGCACGGAGCGTGGCGGTGACAGCGGCCCTGTGATCGCGGATGCGCGAGTGGTCGTGGACGGAGAGCGGGCCGTTGAGGCGCTCCCGGTTGGAGCGCACGGTGGACTCGTCCTCGCAGTGCGCCGTGATCGGAAGGGTGGTCTCGGCGAAGATCGCCTCAAGGCACTCCTGGTCGTCGACCAGCATGTTTCCGGTGCTCGAACCGATGAAGATCTTGATCCCCGGTGTGGAGACGCCGGGGGTGTGCCCGGCCCGGCAGAGCTCGTCAAGGTTGTCGGTCGTGGCACCCATGTAGAAGCCGTAGTTGACCACGCAGCGGCGCTCGGCCAGGGCGAGCTTGTCGGCGAGCGCCTCGACGGTGACCGTCTGCGGCAC
The DNA here is from genome assembly GCA_009838975.1 of Gemmatimonadota bacterium. Lineage (GTDB taxonomy): Bacteria > Gemmatimonadota > Gemmatimonadetes > Longimicrobiales > Gaopeijiaceae > Bin94. The sequence goes on from VXQO01000011.1 coordinate 49,119, forward strand.
GGTATTGGGCATCTCCAGGAACGACGTGATGCCGCCGGCCGCGCAGGCACGACTGCCCGTGCGCAGATCCTCCTTGTGCGTGAGGCCGGGGTCGCGAAAGTGAACCTGGTCGTCGATCACACCGGGCAGGAGGTGTAGCCCGGCCGCCTCCACGACCTCGTCGGCGCGCGTTTGCGGGGGCGCGTCCACCCCCAGAATCTGCCCATCCTCGACGAGAACCGAGGTGCGCGCGGTCTCTTCCGGCATGACCACGCTGGCATCGCGAATCAGGATGCGGTGCGGCATGACTCCGACCTGCCGGCCCCCGTCAGAACCGGACCTAGGTGAAGTACGGGTTGTCCCCGCTCGCGTGGTCCGTCACGTCGTGAATCGCCGTCACCTCCGGCACCGACTGCGACACCATGCGCTCGACCCCCTGGCGCAGCGTCATCCGCGACATCGCGCATCCCTGGCACCCGCCCGCCATCTCGATGAAGATCTCGGTGCCCTGCACATCGACCAGGTTGATCACGCCCCCGTGCGCCGCGATCGCCGGGTTGATCTCGGCGTCCAGCACCTGAGTGACCCGCTCCGCCAGTTCGCCGCCGGCGCCGGCCTCGTCCATCGCATCCTTCACCGCATCCGGGTCCGGAGTGATCTGAAAACCGCTCTCCTGGATCGTCTCGACGAAGTCCACCCTGGCCCCGTCCAGCCGCTTCACGCTCGCTTCGTCGACCAGCACCGTGAACGCCCCCGCATCGACCTCGACATCGGACGCGCTGCGCGCCTCCGCCTCGACCAGCGTAAGCTCGTAGTTGGGCGCGAACGGACTTCCTTCCACCGCGATCCTGAGCGCCTGGAGCCCGTCCTCATCCACGTCCATGAACGACGTGACCATGTCCCGGGCCTTATCCGTAAACGTCAGCTTCATTTGCTACCTCACTGTGGTGTTGTGGCTTCTGAAATCTAAGCCCGACGCTGGCTAATCGAGCAACCCCGCCAGCGCCGATGCTCCCTCCATTCCCACGTCGGAGCGTGCGAGTTCCTGGCGTTGCGCCCGGGAGAGCCATGTCACCTGGCTGCCCTTCGCAGTTCGCGTGACGGCGAGCACGTCGTCGATCTGTTCCGCCACGGCCGCGACATGCGAGATCACTCCCACCATCCGACCCGTCCCTGCGACCAGCGAAAGCGCCTCAATCGCGGAGTCGAGGTTGCTGCGGTCCAGCGACCCGAAACCCTCGTCCAGGAAGAGCGATTCCAGGCGGCCGCCGCTCCGGGCCATCATCTCCACCATCCCGAGCGCGAGTGCCAGCGATCCGATGAACTGTTCCCCGCCGGAGAGGCTGGCAGGGGAACGCGCCTGGCCGGAATCGTTGTCGACGACCAGCCACTGCTGGTCCTCCAGGTCGCCCGGATCAGCAAAGCTGTAACGGTTCCCGGTCATCTCCCCCAGCATCCTGGACGCGTAGACCAGCAGGTCGCGAGACCGCCGCAGCGTGAGCCACTTGAGGAACGCGCCCCGCTTGAGGGTGGCGTCGAGATCGCCAAGGGCGAGTTCGAGTGCGGCGACCTCGTCGGCGGTCTGCCGGAGCTTCAGCAAGTCGTCGAGGATGGCGGCGAACCCGTCACTGGCCCGCGTCGCGTCCCGGGCGGTGTAGCGCGCCTCGTCGGCTGCCCTGCCTGTGGATCGCACCAGCGCCTCGAGGTCGGTGGGGTCGGCGGGAGGGTCCAACTGCGCGGCGACCTGCCGGGCTTCGTGGCGCGCCTCGTCGGCGGCAGCGAGAGCGCGGTGGCGAAGGTCGGTCGCTTGCGTGAGCACCTGTTCCATCGCTTCGCGCAGCCGACTGAGTCCCTCCCGGAGCGCCGTCGCGTCCACCGGGTAGTGAATGGCCCCGGGGACTGCGATGTCGACAGCCAATTCCCGAACGGCGTCCGCGAGAGCGGTCCGGTGGTCCGCGAGCGCCCGCACCAGGGTCTGCAGAGGCTCCTCGACTTCGGTCTTTCGGGTCTGGTCGAGACGCTGCAGCGCGGTCCTTGTCTCCTCGATCCCGGCGCGCAGCCGGTTCCGCTCCCGTTCGCGCAGCTGGAGGATCTTTTCGCGCTCCCGGGCCGCGTACGAGGCACGATCGACGGGTGTGGCGTCGACGGTCTCCAGCTCCAGGGGGTCGGGGGGAAGGGCGAGTTG
>VXQO01000160.1 GCA_009838975.1 Gemmatimonadota bacterium
CTCCCCGCCACCGCCGACGCGGCCACCGAGTAGGGCGACACCAGATACAGCTGGCCCGGCCCCGAGCGGCCCGGGAAGTTGCGGTTCTGGGACGACACCGACACCTGGTCGGGCGAGCGGGTGATCCCCGGCCCGGCGGCGATGCAAGCGCCGCACCCCGGCTCGATGAACTCGGCGCCGATCTCGCGGAACAGGTCCAGGTAGCCCTGCTCCCGCGCGTACTCGCGCACGTCGGTCGAGCCGCACTGGATGTAGCAACTCACGTCGGGGTGGACGCCCAGGCCCCACCGGTCGCGGGCCTCGCGGAAGACGCGCGCGTACATGTCCATGTCTTCCTTCTTGCCGGCCGTGCACGATCCGGCGTAGGCGATCTCGATGGGAACGGGGTCGGCGAGTTCGTCGATGTAGAGGCCGTTTCCGGGATCGCCGGGCAGCGCGACCATGGGGCGCAGGCGCGTCGCGTCGATCTCGATGAACTTCACGTATTCGGCGCCGGGGTCGCTGTGCACGCCTTCGACCAGCGCCCGCGCGCGCGCCACGGGCATGCCCCGCTCCTGCACGAGGAACTCGACCGTCCTCTCGTCTGCCGCAACCACGCCCGTAAATGCGCCCACCTCCGCGGCCATGTTGGTCATGGTCGCTCTTTCGTCCACCGACAGCCCTTCCACGACCGGGCCCGCGTACTCGATGATCTGGCCGATCGCGTGGCCGTCGCGCACGTAGGGATGGCGCAGGATCTCGAGCATGAGGTCCTTGGCGGTCGCGTTGGAGGGCAGCTCGCCGCCCACCACCACCTTGAACGACGGCGGGATGCGCGCACGCACGTCCTTCGTGATCCACGAATTGAAGATCGCCGTGGTCCCGACCCCGAACGCCAGCGCGCCGACCGCGCCTGCGTGGGGCGTGTGGGAATCGGTGCCGATGACGAGCATGCCCGGCTCGGCGTAGTCCTCGAGGATCTTGGAGTGGCAGATCGCCTCGGAGCCCATCACGTGGCCCTGCTGCTCGCCGTAGAGCCGGATCCCCTGCTTTTCGGAGAACTCGCGCTGCTTGACCTCGAGCTGGTTCGCGACCTCCAGCAGCCCCTGCTCGATCCGTTCCTGGCTCATCACCTTGTGCAGGAAGGTCAGGTGGTCGCGGAAGAAGAGGATCGAGTCGGGATCGAGGACCTTCGTGTCGGCGCCCAGCTTCTGCTCGAAAAAGATGGCGGCCATCGGCGTCACGTACTCGTGGCTGAAGCGGATGTCGGCGCGGAAGAAGCCCGCCTCGCCGGGTTCGGTCCAGTCGGTGCCGATGCGCCCTTCGGCTGCGTCGACGACCCATTTGCGGGCGAAGATCTTCTCGCCGAGGGTCATCGGGCGGGGGGAGGAAGCGCGGCCGCCTGCTCGCGGCTGGCCGTTCGGCTGGGCGGTGGGCGGCTGCCCCGCGTGGCCTGCGGGAGGGTCGGCCAGCGCGCGCGGCGACGGGAGCGTCACCTGGCCCCCCATGCGCGCCATGTTGAACTCGAACAGGCCACCGTACTCGATGATCTGCCGGGTGATGTCGTCCGTTCCCGCGGTGAACTCGCTCAGCGGAATCGGCTCGCCGGAGCGGATTCGGTCGATCAGCCCGAAGTCGGTCGTGGTGAGAATACCCAGGTTCTGGCAGTTCTCGTTGTAGATGCGCTCTATGCTCTCGCTGACGACCACCTTGATGCCAGCCATCAGCTCGGCGTACGGGCTCTGCTCGCGGCTCGACCCTTTGCCGCGGCGCTTGCCGGCGACGGAACAGATGAAGCCGGCGTTCTTGACGCTGCCGCGCTCTATGGGGGCTTCGGTGCCGCCGTCTCCGCTAGCGGCCTCCAGCCCCAGGTACGGGAATTCGCCCAGGGTCTCGTCGTAGAAGAAACAGATGTACGCGGGGGTGATCTCGTCGGTGCTGATCTGGTCGCGGAGGCGGGCCTTGAGCTCGGGTGTGAGGTCGAGGTCGAGCCCCTCGTGGAGCTGGCGCCGGATCAGGTCGGCGTCGTCCGCGAGGAAAAGGACGCGCCCGCCGAAGGAGACCTCCGGCGGGCGTTTGCGAACCTGCGCCCTCGTCAACTGAAGTCCACTCCGAGGATCACGAAGTAGATGATCACCGCCACGGCGATCGGAGCCACCCAGCGGATGAAGAAGCGCCACGCATCGTACTTGAACCAGCGTGGTTCGGTGCCGTCCACCAGCTCACTCATCGTGTCCTTGCGGGTCATGAACCAGCCGGCCGCCAGGGTGATGAAGAACCCGCCGGTCGGGAGCATCCAGTTCGAGACGAAGTGGTCGGCGGTCGAGAACCAGCCGGCCTTGCCGTCGAAGACCTCCATGGTGGAGAGCCATCCCGTTCCGGTGAACGACAGCGCGGCGAAGATCGTGAACACGAAGATCGCCGCACCCGCGCCGATGGTCGCCTTGTGGCGCGTCAGGCCGCGCTCGTCAATCAGGTAGGCGGACACCACTTCGAGGAGCGATATCGTCGAGGTCAAGGCGGCCAGTGCCACCAGCACGTAGAAGAGCGGTCCCAGCACGATGCCGAAGGGCACCTCGGTGTAGAACAGCTCGGGCAGCGAGATGAAGAGCATCCCGACCGGGGAACTGCTGACCGCGTCGCGCATGCCGGCCACCGAGAAGATCACCGAGAACATGATGACCGTGGCGATCAGAGCAATCAGCGTGTCGAGAGCCACGATCGCACCCGACGCTTTCACGACCGAGTGTTTGCGGGAGATGTACGATCCGTAGGTGATCATCGCGCCCATGCCGAGAGACAGCGTGAAGAAGGAGTGCCCGAGGGCTTCCAGAACCGCCTCCCTCGTCAGGTCGGCGAAATTGGGGCGGAAGATGTAGCCCAGCGCCTCGCCCGACCCGCTCATGCTGAGCGCGCTGAAGAGCATCAGCAGGAGAATGCCGAAGAGGATCGGCAGGAAGATCCTGGCGATCCGCTCGATCCCCTTGCTGACCCCGAAGTAGACAACGGCAATGGTGCCTATGCTGAAGCCCAGGGAAAGCGCCAATTGCAGACCGGGATTGCTCACCTGAGTGCCGAACAGATCCCCGGCAGACATCCCGACCGGGTAGCCGCCGAAGGTCCAGGAGACCGATTTGGCGAAGTAATAGAGCGACCACCCCGCGATGACCGTGTAGTAGCTGAGCAGGATGAAGCCCGCCAGCACTCCCCATCCTCCCACCAGTCCTCCGAGCGTGCGACCGCCGGGCCACTTTGACGCCACGGCGTCTTTGAGCGCCCCCACCGCGCTCTTCTGGCTCCGGCGCCCGATCAGCAGCTCGGCCATCATGATCGGCAGGCCGACGGCAGCGATGCAGATCAGGTAGACGAGAACGAAGGCGCCTCCCTGGTTCTCCCAGGTGATGAACGGGAACTTCCAGAGGTTGCCGAGGCCGATCGCGCTGCCGGTGGCGGCGAGCACGAGGCCTGCGTTGGAGCTCCAATGGTCGCGGGGTTGGCTCATGAGGGGTTTCCAATCGGGCCGGAGTTCGAGTGTCGATTCACGCATATATTGTACTCTGACGCTTCCACGGGCCACCAGATCAAGGCCGGCCGCCAGATGAACGTGATGATGAAACACTCCAGCCGGACCCGTTCGCCGCACGCCGGCCCGGTCCTGCCGCTAATCCCGTTCGCGGTCCTTTGGCTGGCGGCCGCAGCATGCGGGTCCGACCCCGATGCCGGTGGCGACGCCGACACACCCGCCGTGGCGCTTCTGACCGCCGGTCCCGTGAGCGACGCCGGCTGGTACGCGGGCGCCTACGAGGGCCTGCAGCTGATCGGCGACTCGCTGGGCTTTCGCGTCTCGCATCAGCAAACCCGGACCCCGGCCGAGTTCGACGAGGCCTTCATCTCGTACGCGGAGTCGGGGTACGGCCTGATCTTCGGCCACGGCTTCGAGTACCAGGACGCCGCGAGCCGCGCCGGCGAAATGTACCCCGATGTCACCTTTGTGGTCTCCTCGGGCTCGCGCTCGGCCGCGAACGTCGTCCCGATCATCTTCGGGCTGCACGAAGCATCCTACCTCGCCGGGATGGCGGCCGGCTCCGTCACACAGTCCGGGAACGTGGGGATGGTGGGCGGCGTCGAAATCCCCAGCGCCAAGGGCACCTTCATCGCTTTCGAGGCGGGGGTGAAGGCGGTGATGCCGGACGCGGTTGTGCTGGAGACATTCATCGGCAGCTGGGACGACGTCTCGGCCGCGAAGGAAGCTGCAGCCGCCCAGTTGCGGCAGGGTGCGGATGTGCTGATCCACAACGTCGACGCGGCCAGCTTCGGCGTCTTCCAGGCCGTCCGCGAGGCCCGCGAAGGAGGCCGCACGGCCTGGGCGTTCGGGATGAACCGCGACCAGAACGATGTCGCGCCCGACGTGATCCTGGGCAGCGCCGCGATCAACATCCCGACGATCTTCCTGCAGACCGCGCTCGACTGGCAGGCGGGCACGCTCGCCGGGCCCACCATTACGGGGCTGGTTGGCGGCTCGGTCGAGTTCGTCCCCAGCCCGGCTCATGAAGGGGTGATCCCGGCCGACGCGCTCGCGCGGATCGACGAGGCGCGCGCGGCCATAATCGCCGGCACGCTGGAGGTTCCGAAGATCAACTTTCTCGAGCCCGCGGGCGGCGAACCGCCTTCGTCCTGACGGGCGAGGCGCGCGCTCGGGTGGGCGGCCAGGACGGCGCGCGGGTGGCGGGCGAGGTGGGACGGACACGCGCGGGCGACGCCCTGCGGCTACGGGGCGTGACGCGCCGCTTCGGCCCGGTCACCGCGCTCGATCAGGTCGACTTCGCGCTGGCACCCGGCGAGATCCACGGGCTGCTGGGCGAAAACGGGGCCGGGAAGACCACGCTGGCCCGTGTAGCGGCCGGGATTCTGCAGCCGGATGCGGGCCGGGTGGAGATCGGCGGGCAACCGCTCGGCAACGCGGGCGTCGGCGGGGCGCGCGCGCTGGGTGTCGCGATGGTGCACCAGCACTTCTCGCTGGTGCCGCGTTTCACCGGTTTCGAGAACGTCGCGCTTTTCGACGCGGCCGCGTGGACGCGGCGGGGGACGCGGCGGTCCGGCTACCGCGAGCGGGTGGAGGCGCGCGCCGCGGAGCTGGGGCTGGCGGTGGAGCTGGACGCGCCGATCGGGGGGCTGGGGGTGGTGGCGCGCCAGCGGGTCGAGATCCTCAAGGCGCTGATGGGCGACACGCGCGTGCTGCTCCTCGACGAGCCGACGGCAGTGCTGGCGCCGCAGGAGGTGGAGGGGCTCCTTGCCGTGCTGCGGCAGGTGGCGCGCGCCGGGGCGGGGATCGTCCTGGTGGCGCACAAGCTGGACGAGGTGCTGGCCGCGGCCGACCGCGTGACCGTGCTGCGGCGGGGCCGGTGGGTGATGACGCGCGCGGCCGCGGAGGTGTCGGCACGGGAGTTGGCGGAGGCCATGGTGGGGGTGCGCGTGGGGGTGCGC
>VXQO01000057.1 GCA_009838975.1 Gemmatimonadota bacterium
CCGCCACCCCCCTGGCCGTTCCTCGCGAAGGCCTCGATCCCCCGAGCCAGCCCGACGCGGCCCGCCAGGCCCGGATCCTCTTCCACCGAAGGGATGTGCTCGGCCGCGGCGACCAGCGCCGCATCGGCCTCGGCGCGTGCGTCCGCGGTGCCGAATGCCAGTCGGCCGAGGCTGGTGGCGATGGCCCCCAGCACAGCCGGATCCCCTTCCGTCCCGATCCGCTCCGCCAGGACCCGCGCAACCACCCCCGGGTCCGCCCCGAAGACCGCCTGCGCGATCGCGTGCGACGCGGCTTCCCGCACCTCGCCCTCCGCGTCGTCGAGCAGGGGGACGATCCGCTCCACCTGCCCCGGATCCTCCAGACGCCCGAGCGCACGCACGGCCAGCGCACGCAGCGCCGGGCTGTCACCTGCAAGGTGCGCCTCGATCCTCTCCAGCCCGATTCCGCCCCGCGCATCCTCTTCGGCGACGATCTCGGCGTAGCCCGCGTACCGGTCTGCTGCGGGCGCGGGAACCGGCGTATCGCACGCACCCACGCCCCAGACGATGCCGGCGCCGGCGAGCAACGCCGAACGGGCCCGCGTCGGCCTCACTCGTACGGGTCCCAACCGAACCTCTCCCACGATGCCTCCTCCTTCTCGTCGAACTCGACGCCTTCGTGCTCCAGGAGCGCCCTCTGACGCTGCGCCACGCCGGCGATGCGCGAGGTGGAGATGGCTCCCCGCCGATTGACCACGCGCCACCAGGGAACATCGGTGTCGATCGGGAGGTGACTGAGGGCGTAGCCGACTCCCCGTGCGGCCCTCGGCTTCCCCACCAGCGCCGCCACGCCGCCGTAGTTGACGATCCGTCCGGGCGGGATTCGCCGCACGCAGGCATACACGCGTTGGGAGAATTCTGTCATGGCGGACTAACCTATCCGGCGACCGCGGAGTCCGCCAAGGGAACAGATGGCAGTGTGGCGGAGGTATGAACTGCCAGAATACCATATAGTATCGTCGTCGGACCACAGGTCCCACGGTGGGCCGCGGAAGCGCTCCGCGGACATGCAATCAGGAGGATCGATGATCAGAATCGCAGCGGGGGTCCTTGCGGCCTCCATGCTGGCAGCCGGATGCGGCGCGGGAGGCACTTCCAGGGTGACGGTGGACTCGCCGGCCCCGCCGCCGCAGGCCGACTCCGTACAGCCCGACCGGGAAGACACGCCGGAGGCACGGACGGGTGACCCGGAACCCGCCGAGGCAGCCCCCGAAGCGGCCGCGATGCCCGACACCGCCGCCGCCACACCCGCACCCGCCGCACCCGCCGCCGGCGACGACCTTCCCGACCTCGCGGCGACCCCCGGCGGGCTGAACTATCCGCCCGCGGTGCGGATCGGGGCGCAGGTGGACGATGTGCGCACCGAACCGGGCGAAATCGTCGTCCAGGTGGGTGACTCGCTGGCCACCGACGAGGACTATTCCGTGGTCGCCTACGACGCCGACGGCGAACCCGTCCGCGGCGTGCGGATCCTCAGCAGCATCGATTCGCGCTTCGCGATCGTGGAGGAGGGCTTCATCAAGGGGCTGGAGGAGGGCGATACCGAACTCCGCATGGCCATACGCGTGCCGCCCGCGAGCGGCACCGGACCGCCCGAGATCCGCACCTTCACCGCGCCGGTCCGCGTTGTCGGCGCGCCGGTGGTGTCGATGGAGATCGAGGATCCGGGCGTGCGTTTCCTCACGGGTTCGGTGGTTCAGTTGCACGCCCGCGCGCTCGCCGACGACGGAAGCGTGCGCGAAACGGTAGCGGTGACGTGGACCAGCAACCGCCGCCGCCTGGCCACGGTCGACGCCCACGGTTTCGTGCGAGGGATCCGACCCGGCGACGCGATCATCACGGCCGCGGTGGAGGGGATCGAGGCCACCTTCGCGCTCACGGTGGAAGAGGACCCGGTCGCATCGGTCGAGGTGACGGGAGCGTCGCGCGCCCGCACGGGCGACGTCATCCGCTTCGAAGCCGTCCCGCGCGACGCCGAGGGCGGGGAACTCGGCGACATCGCCGTCGACTTCACGGTCGCGTCGTTCCAGGAGAGGGCGGACATGGGCGCGTCGGTCTACCCCGACGGCGCCTTCGTGGCCGAGCGGCCCGGGCTCTACCGCATCGCGGCGACCGCAGGCGGGAGCACCGGACAGGCGTTCATCGAGGTCGTGGAGCGGGGCGTGGAGCACGAAGTCCACATCGTGGGCCGCGGCGCCGGCGGCGAACACCCCACCTCGGACCTCTGGGCCTTCACCGGGGTCGACGGACGCGACTACGTCTACACGGGCACGCACCTCGGGGGCCAGCGCATGCTCGCGTGGGACGTGACCGATCCCGCCAACCCGATCCTCACCGACTACGTGGAGGTCGACGCGCGCGTGGTGAACGACGTCAAGGTCAACAGCAGGGGCACCGTCGCGGTCATCACGCGCGAAGGCGCATCGGACCGCAGGAACGGCATCGTGGTCCTGGACCTGACCGACCCCGCACACCCCGTGGTGGCCGACACCTACACCGACGAGCTCACCGGGGGCGTACACAACGTCTTCTTTTCGGGCGACATCCTCTACGCCATTCACAACGGCACCTTCGACGTCCACATCCTGGACCTCTCCGACCCCACGGACGTCGAGGAAGTGGGCCGCTGGGGCATCGAGTCGCGCGGCAAGTACCTGCACGACATCTGGGTTCTGGACGGCATGGCCTACGTCTCCTACTGGAACGACGGCGTCTACATCCTGGACGTCGGCGACGGCCGCTGGGGCGGCACCCCCACCGAGCCCGTCGAGGTCAGCCACCTCGCCTATCCCGAGGGCAACACCCACTTCGCCTACCCCTACACCAACGCCGACGGGCACCGCTACCTCTTCGTGGGCGACGAGATCTTCGACTGCGAGGACTGCATCTCGCGCAACGCGGTCCCCGGCGACGGATCGCGCGGATTCGTGCACATCCTCGACCTCGAGGACCCGGAGAACCTCCGCGAGGTCGCCCGCTACGAGGTCCCCGAGGCCGGCGCCCACAACCTCTGGATCGAGGACGACAGGATGTACGTCGCCTACTACCAGGCGGGCCTGAGGGTGGTCGACGTTTCCGGCGAACTTCGCGGCGACCTTTACCGCCAGGGCCGCGAGATGGCGTGGCTCGCGACGGGCTCGCCGGACGCCCGGGTCCCCAATTCTCCGATGGCTTGGGGACCCCAGCCCTTCAAGGGGCACGTCTTCGTCTCGGACATGCACTCGGGGCTCTGGGTGGTCCGGGTCGAACCGAAGAACAGGGCGCCGGTGTCGTGAGGGCGGGGTTTTTCGGACAGAAGGAGGCCGGCCCGCGTCGCTCGGCCTCCACGGCCGTGCGCGGCGGGGCCGTGGCCACACTGTGCGCCTGCGCGATGCTCGCATCCGTCCGCCCGGCGCCGGCCCAGGCACCGCCGGACCAGCCCCTGGAGGCCCGGCAGCCCACCTACCGCGTCTACGTGGCCAACGAGTCGTCCGACCTGGTGAGCCGGGTCGCGTTCACGCCCGGCGAAGGGGCGGTCGTCGAGAGGGAGATCCCGGTGGGGATCATGCCGGGCGACAACGACGGCGCCCACGGGATCAGCGTCTCCCCGGACGGGCAGTACTGGTATGTCACCATCGCGCACGGGACGCCCCGCGGCTACCTGTGGAAGTATCACGCAGGCCCGGATACGCTGGTCGCGCGAACTCGGCTTGGCCTGTTCCCCGCGACGATGGGCCTCACCCCTGACGGCCAATTCCTCATGGCCGTGAACTTCAACCTCCACGGCGACATGGTTCCGTCGGACGTGTCCGTGGTCTACACCCCCGAGATGGTCGAGGTGACGAGGATCCGGACGTGCATGATGCCCCACGGGAGCCGGGTGCGGGCGGACGGCGCGAAGCAGTACTCCGCGTGCATGCACTCCGAGCGACTGGTGGAGATCGATATCGAGTCGTTCGAGGTAACCCGGCGCTTTGACGTGTCGCCCGGTACGCCCGGCGCGGTATGCAGCCCCACCTGGGTCGAGCCGGCGACGGGGGAGGGTGCAGATCGTTTTGTCTACGTCGCCTGCAACAGGAACCACGAGGTGCTCGAGGTGGACACGGAGCGCTGGGAGGTGTCGCGCCGGTTCGCCACCGGGCAGGCGCCCTACAACCTGGAGGTTACGGCGGACGGGGCGCGCCTGATCGTGACGCTCAAGGGCGAACAGGCGGTCGCGGTCTTCGACCTGGAGACCGGCGACGAACTCGCCCGCATCGCAACCTCGCGCCCGGTCACGCACGGCGTCGTGGCGAGCCCGGACGGCCGCTACGCCTTCGTGTCGAACGAGTCGGTCGGGTCGGTGCGCGGCACCCTGGACGTGATCGACCTCGCGGCGCTCGAGGTGGTGGAGAGCATCGAGTTGCAGCACCAGTCGGGCGGAATCGACTTCTGGTCGGTCACCGGCGCGGACGATCGGCCCGGCTCCCGCGGAACTCGTTGAGGGACTGGTACGACCGGCGCGCAAGCGAGGAGGACAGACTCGCGAAGGCCAGGCAGCGGATGCTGCGCCGTCACATCGTGGGGCGGGGGATTCGCGATGCCCGCGTGATCGAGGCGATGGGGGCGGTGCCGCGCGAGGAGTTCGTGCCGCGGGAGCACCTGCGTCGCGCCTACGGCGACGGCCCCCTGCCGATCGGGATGGGGCAGACGATATCGCAGCCCTATGTGGTGGCGTGGATGGCCGAGGCGCTCGAACTGGAGCCCGGAGACCGCGTGCTCGAGGTCGGGACCGGGTCGGGATACGCCGCCGCCGTGCTCGGCCGGCTGTGCGAAGCGGTCTACACCGTGGAACGCCACCTGTCGCTGGCCGAAGCCGCCGGGGAGCGGCTGCGGCTGCTGGGGTACGACAACGTGCACGTCCGGCACGGGGACGGGAGCGGGGGCTGGGCCGAACACGCGCCCTACGACGCGATCGTGGCGGCGGCGGCGGGGCCGCGGGTACCGGAGCCGTTGCGGGGGCAGCTCCGCGTGGGCGGCCGCCTCGTCATGCCGGTCGGGAGTGCGGGGCGCGGGCAGGTGCTGGTGAGGGAACGCCTGGAGCGCTCGGGCGGTTTCACCCGGGAAGAACTGGGGATGGTGCGCTTCGTGCCGCTGGTGCTGCCGGCGACGTAGCGATCCGAAATGTAATATTCACATGACATAATGTCATGTTGACATTACGCATCCACCCGCAAAAACTACGCCAGGCCCACTCCAAGAACACTTCGCACCAGGGTCACCGCCGCCCGCACGCCGAACAGGAGCATGGGAAGGAGGAAGGTGACACCGACGGAGAGGGCCAGGCCCGCCCGGAAGAGATGTGGTCCCACCGGCAACACGTCCCGTCCCCAGATCCTGTGCAGGATGGATTCGGTAACCGGGCCCAGGGTGTAGCATACGTTGGCGACCGCGAGGAGCCAGAAGAGCGCGGGCAGGAGGATCGGATCGTCGCCCTCGATCCATCCCAGCGCCCCGTGAGCGAGCAGGGACACCCCGCCGCCCGCGCCGACGATGAGGCTGAAGGCCAGGCGCCTCCGCTCCCACCACTTGAAGATGCCGCCGACGCTGCGCCTGGCCGGACGGGGGTAGAGGAAGCGGGCGAGTCTGGAGCCCAGCGAGCGGTCGCGGCCGGTGGATGGGGCGACTTCCTCGTTCCGGGAGCGGGACATGGCTGCGGGCGCCGGGTGATAGTCGTGGGGCACGGCCTTCCTTGTAGCTGGAGCAATCCGGTTTGTGAACATAGGTTGCCGCATGGCAGACACAAAGTTGCTTCTCGAAGAGATGACCTGGCCCGAGGTCGAGCGCGCGATCCGGGCGGGATTCACGACGGTCGTGGTCGCGGCGGGGGCGGTGGAGCAGCACGGGCCGCACCTTCCGCTTCTCGTCGACGCGGTGCGCGGTGACCGGCTCGCGCTCGAGGTCGCTCGGCGGCTCGGCAACGCCCTCGTCGCGACCACGATCCGGGTGGGTTGCTCGGAGCACCACATGGGATTCCCGGGGACGCTCTCCCTGAGGCCCGAGACCCTGCGGGCGATCTGCATGGACTACGCGGCGAGCCTCTCCCGGCACGGGTTCCGGGAAGTCTGCTTCGTGCCGTCGCACGGGGGCAATTTTGCGCCTCTCGCGGAGATGCTGGACGACCTGCGGGACGCCGCCGGTCCGGGCTGCGAGGTGCGCGCGTACACCGACCTGCACGGCTTCGTCACCCTGTGGGAGTCGGCGGTGCGGGACATCGCCCCCGGGCTCGTCGAGCGGGTGGGCGGGCATGCGGACATCGCGGAGAGCTCCGAAATGCTTTGCATCCGGCCGGATCTGGTGCGGGGGGAACTTGCGGTTCCCGGGTACGTCGCCGCGTTCGACGATGAAGTGGCCGCACGGATCTTCACCGACGGATTCCGGTCCGTGACGCCGAACGGAGTGCTGGGCGATGCGCGGGGGATGAGCCGCGAGATCGGCGAGCTCTGCATCGCCCGCGCGGCGGACGGGGTCGCGGCCGCGCTGAGGGATCGGTCATGAGACCGGTGCGGCCGGTTGCACTGGACGACATCCACGCCGCCCGGTCGCGTATCGAGGGTTCGGCGATCCGCTCCCCGCTGATTCGCGTGGACATCCCCGAATCTCCGGTGGAACTCTGGGTCAAGCTCGAGTGCCTCCAGCCGATCGGGTCGTTCAAGGTGCGCGGGGCCGCCAACGCGATGGCGCTCGCCGACGACACCCTCCTGGCGGGGGGCGTCTACACCGGGAGCGCCGGCAACATGGCGCAGGGTGTGGCGTTCGCGGCCAGGCGGCTCGGCGTGCCCTGCAGGGTGGTGGTGCCCGACACGGCTCCCCGCGCCAAGCTGGATGCGATCGCGCGGCTCGGGGCCACGGCAGCACCGCTTCCCTTCGACGAGTGGTGGAGCGTCTTGCGCGATCACGGTCACCCGGGCGAGCAGGGCTACTTCGTCCACCCGGTCAGCGATCCGGCGGTGATCGCGGGAAACGGCACCATCGGCCTCGAGATCGTCGAGGAGCTGCCGCGGGTGCGCGCGGTGGTGGTGCCGTACGGCGGCGGCGGTCTGTCGTGCGGAATCGCGGCAGCGCTACGGGAACTTGCCCCTGGCGTCCCGGTCTTCGCGGCCGAGGTCGAGACCGCCGCCCCATTCGCCGCGTCGCTGCGGGCCGGCCGTCCCGTCGAAGTGCGGTACCGGCGGTCCTTCGTCGACGGAATCGGTTCGTCCAGTGTGCTCGAAGAGATGTGGCCGCTTGCCAGCACGTCACTTGCGGGGTCGCTGGTGGTATCGCTGGAGGAGGTATGCGAGGCCATCCGCGTGCTGGCCGGCGGCGCCCATATCGTGGCCGAGGGCGCGGGGGCCACCGGTGTGGCGGCCGCCCTGCGCGGTCTGCCCGGGATCGGGGACGGTCCGGTCGTGGCCGTAGTCTCGGGGGGCAACATCGACCCGCACGTCTTCCAGGCGATCATGGAGGGGCGTTTTTCCTGACGCCCATTCGCCCACGCGCCCCGCGCGCCGTAGCTTCCCCGGTCACCACGAATCCACCGACACCGAGGTCCGAATGACGACAGCAACAAGGGTCAGGCACCCGCGCGGGCTGATGACGCTCTTCTTCACCGAGATGTGGGAGCGATTCTCCTACTACGGGATGCGGGCGCTTCTGATCCTCTACCTCGCTGAGGCCACGACAGCCGCGAATCCGGGGATGGGGCTGGCCGAAGCACCGGCCGGCGCCATCTACGGACTCTATACCGGGCTCGTCTACCTGCTCGGGCTACCCGGGGGCTGGATTGCGGACCAGCTGTGGGGACAGCGCAAAGCCGTCTTCGTGGGGGGATGCATCATCGCGGCCGGTCACTTCAGCATGGCCGTGCCCAATGACTTCAACTTCTTCCTGGGGCTAATACTGATCGTCATCGGGACGGGTCTGCTCAAGCCCAACGTCAGTTCCGTGGTCGCGGACCTGTACCCGGAAGGTGGAGCGAGGCGGGACGCGGGGTTCTCCATCTTCTACATGGGGATCAACGTAGGGGCAATGGCCGGCCCGATCATCTGCGGGCAGCTGGGTGAAAACTGGAACTGGCACTGGGGCTTCTCTGCGGCCGGGTTCGGAATGGTGCTCGGGCTCATCCAGTTCCGTCTCGGATACAAGCGGCTGGGCGATGCCGGGATACTTCGCAGCGACAAGACGGCCGAACAGCGTGCCGCCCTGGGACGCCGCTTTTTCGGGGGATGCGGCGCGCTCGCGGCTGCCCTGATCGGCTTCGGCTACCTGGTGTCGCGCGGTGTCATCCCGGTCACGCTGACCCAGATCGCCGGTGGGCTGGCCGTGGTGATCATCGCCGTCGTGGTGTCCTACTTCATCTACTTGATGTCGTTCGGGGGTCACACCGAGACGGAGCAGAAGAAGATCGTGGCGATCTTCTGGTTCGCGCTGCTGGCCGTCGTGTTCTGGTCGGGCTTCGAGCAGGCGGGATCGTCGCTGAATCTGTTCGCGGAGCAATTCACGGACCGGACCCTCGGGGACTGGAGCTACCCCGCGTCGTGGCTCCAGTCGGTCAACGCCTTCTTCATCGTCTGCCTGGCACCGGTTTTCGGCTGGTTGTGGGTGTGGCTCGCCAACCGCAACGCGAATCCGTCCACCGCGGTCAAGTTCGCGCTCGGGCTACTGCTGCTCGGGGCGGGCTTCTTCGTGATCGCCTGGGGCGCGGCCAACGCGACCGCCGATTCCCCGGTGTCGGCTTCCTGGCTCATAGTCATGTACTTCCTGCACACCGTGGGTGAACTGGCGTTGTCCCCGGTGGGTCTGTCGGCGGTAACCAAGCTGGCTCCGCCCAGCCGCATCAGTCAGATGATGGGGCTCTGGTTCGTGGCGACCTCCCTGGGGAACGTCATGGCCGGCCTGGTGGCCGGGCGGCTCGAAGATCTGGCACCCTCGCCGCTCTTCTTCACCGTGGCCCAGATCATCGGCGTGGCGGGCATCATCGCGCTCGCGGCAAGCCCGTGGATCAAGCGCCTTATGGGAGACGTGAAGTAGGCGCTACCTGTGCAGCCTGAGTTCGCGGAATTCCTCCCAGGCGACCACGTACTCGCTTCCGCCCGTGGTGACCAGAATGTCCCGGTTGCCGGAGTCGACGTCGTTGCTGCCCTGCAGGTCGTAGGCTCGGCCATCGCGCAGAATCACAGTCGAGCCGGCGTCGTTCTTCACGATCCGCTCGATTCTGGAGAACTCGACGTCGAACTCGATGCCCGCGCTCGTGCCGTTGAGCATCTCCCAGCTCGAGTACTCGTCGCGGTCCCACCTGATGTCGCCCGAGAGCGCGTCCCCCGACGTGGTGATCACGGTGCCGCGCAGGGGCCGCCCACCGTCGAAGTCGCTGCGTGACTGGTCGCGGCGAGCCCCGTGGAAGCGCACGCTTCCCAGGTAGTCCCAGGGAATCTTGACCTGGCCGAGTCCCGGATCCGAAACCGTGATGCCGCGGTTGCTGCGGTCGACATCGTTGGTCCCGTACAGCGTGATCCTCTCGCCGGTGTGCAGGGTCACATGCGCGCCCACGGGGCCGTACTGCTCGATCTCGCTGATGGCCCCGAACGGGATCCGGTAGTCCTGGCCGTCCGCTTCACCGTCGAGGAAATCGGTCGAGTGGATTTCGTCGACATCCCAGGTGATGTATCCCGTGAACTCGGCGCCGCGCCCGGTGGTCAGGGTTCCGTACAGGCGGCCCGCGGCGGGGCGGACGTGCCGGGGCGCCGACTCGAAGTCGACGCGACGGATGTCGCGCCACTCCAGGGTGGTCGGATCACCGTTCGCGCCGGTAACGACCAGCGACCGCATTCCGATCCCCAGATCCGAGGATTCTCCCTCCATCCCGATCGTCTGGCCCGAACGCAGGTGGAAGATCGCCTGGCTGCTTCCCACCGGCTGGATGCGGTCGACGTGCCCGAAACGGATCCCGGAGAGTCCCCGGAAGCCCCGGTCCAGCTTGCTCACGTCCAGGAGGTCGCCCCAACTGCCCTCGTTGCGGTCCCACCGCAGGAAACCCCGGTGCACCGCGCCGTCACGGGTCCGCACCGACCCGTAGAGCTGGTTCGTTCCCGCCAGCGGCTGCTTCAGCGTGTAGCTCTCCGGCCAGGGCGAGGCCGCGGGCATGGGATGCGACCGGGACGCCGGAGCCCCGTTGACGAGCGCGAGCGTGGCGACCACCGCGACCAGCGCGGAGCCGGTGATCACGGCGATGTTCCTGGCGTCTTCGTTCAGTTGTCGGCTGTGCCTCATGGTTTTTCCTCCCCTTGCATCGCGGCGGGTGCGCATCGCGGCGGGTGCCTCCCGAGCCTGTACGGAATTCGGACACGCCTACATACGCGCATGGTTGCACTTCATGTCGGTCTTGTCACAAGGGCCGAATCAGATAGCTTGGAACGACATGACTGGCTGGCGACGCGCGGGCCATGCCCCACAAAAGGGACGGTGACATTCGTCCATGTCCATCTGGAGCAAGATATTCGGCGGATCCGCACGCGCGGAGCAGGTCGACTATTACGATGAGGCCCTTGCCCTTTCCAACGAGGGCAAGTTCCACGAGGCGCTGACGTCCCTTCGCCTCGCGCTCAAGGAATCTCCCGGGGATCCCGTCGTCCTTCAGCAGATCGCGATAGCCTACACTCGCATGGGCATGGAATCGGAGGCCGTCAAGACGTACCGGCACGTACTGCAGAGGAACCCGCAGACGCCCGGCGCGCACTACGGACTCGCGTTTCTGCTTCTGCGTCAGGGCGAGCGAGGCGAAGCGATCGAGCATCTGGAGGCGTTTCTGGCCAACAGCCCATCGGAAGACGAGGCGAAGGAGCACATCGCCCACGCCCGGGAAACGCTTCACGAGCTTCGAGGCGATGCGGGCGGGGAAGGCGACGCACCCTGACCCCAGTTGGGGGAGGCGATCCGGATTGAAAGCGGACAGGCAGGTTCGACTGGGATGGACGGGCTCCGGGCTCGTCTTCGATGGCGGTCCCGTCGGGGGTCCGCAGATCGTGATCGACGGGGATTCGGCCACCGGACCGTCGCCGATGGACCTGGCCCTCATGGGCGTGGCCGCATGCATGGCGATCGACGTGAGGGTGATTCTCGAAAAGGGCCGTGTTCCGTTCGACAGCCTCGATGTGACCGCCGAGGGGCAGCGTCGCGAATCCCCGCCGCGCCACTATACGGGGCTGCGCCTGGTCTTCAGCGTGACCGGAGTGCCGCCGGGCGAGCGCCCGAAGGTGGAGCGCGCCCTTGAGTTGTCGCACGAGAAGTACTGTTCCGTCCTCTTCTCTCTGAGACAGGACATACCGGTGGAAGTCGTCCTCGAAGGAGGGTAGCCGCGTGCCCGACACCGTACACTACTACGCCACCAAGGCCGATGTCCCGACGGGAACGCTCGTGGACACCTTCTTTCGCGCCGTGAACCGGTTCCAGGACAAGCTTGCCTACAATGTCTCCGGAGAGGGCGCGCCGACCTATTCCTACAAACAGGTACAGGATGTCGCGCGACGCGGAGCCTCGGCGCTCGCACGGTCGGGGGTGCATCGGGGCGACCGAGCAGCCATCCTGTCCGAGAATCGTGTGGAGTGGGCGCTTGCGGACTGGTCCTGCCTGTGCGCGGGGGTGGTCGACGTGCCCATCTACAGCACGCTGCCCGTCGCGCAGGTGCGCTACATCGTCGAGGATTCGGGGGCGTCGCTGATCTTCGTGTCCGACGCAGAGCAGCTCGAGAAGGCGCGAGAAGCCCTGGCCGGGCTGGCCAGGGAGGTCGAGATCGTCGTCTTCGACGAGGGCGCTGCGGGCGACGGGGCTGTCGGCTGGAGCGACTTCCTGGCGCGGGGCGACGACGCGGACGCCGATGCGTTCCACGCGGAGGCACGGGGCGCGGAGCCGGGGGATGTGGCCACCCTGATCTACACGTCCGGGACCACGGGCACGCCCAAGGGCGTCATGCTCACCCACAACAATGTGGCGTCCAACATCTGGGCCAGCGAGCAGCAGCTGGCTACGGGGCCCGACGACTCCAGTCTCTCGTTTCTTCCGCTGTCGCACGTTCTGCAGCGGATGGTCGACTATCTGTTCTTTGCCACGGGGTGCTCGATCACGCACGGTTCGATCGAGACCGTGGCGGCGGACATGCGGCGGTTGCGCCCGACGGTGCTGGTGTCGGTTCCGCGGCTCTACGAAAAAGTCTACCAGAAGGTGCTCGACGCCAGCGGCGTCAAGGGCAAACTGGTGGCCTGGGCGGCGAGAGTCGGACGAAAGGCCGCGCTGTGCCGGGAACGGGGTGCGAAGCTCCCGTTCATGGTGCGCTGGCAGCACGCCCTCGCCGACCGCCTGGTGTTTTCGAAGCTCCGGGCAGGCGTCGGAGGGCGACTGCGGTTCTTCGTCAGCGGCGGGGCGGCGCTGGCCCCCGAGATAAACCGCTTCTTCCTGGGCGCCGGAATCACGATTCTCGAGGGCTACGGGCTCAGCGAGACCTCGCCGGTGACCAACGTGAACACCGACGTGCACTTCCGGATCGGGACGGTGGGACGCCCCGTGCCGGGGACCGAGATCCGCATTGCGGACGACGGGGAGATCCTCGTCCGCGGCCCGCAGGTCATGAAGGGGTACTACGGGCTTCCGGAGATGACCAGCGAGGTGATTTCGGCGGACGGCTGGTTCAGCACGGGGGACATCGGTGAGCTGAGCAGCGACGGGTTTCTGAAGATCACCGACAGGAAGAAGGACCTGATCAAGACTTCCGGTGGCAAGTACGTGGCCCCGCAGGCGATCGAGAACCTGCTCAAGAAGAACGCCTATGTCGACCAGGCGGTGGTGATCGGCGAGGGTCGCAAGTTCTGCGCGGTATTGGTGGTGCCCGCCTTCGAGCGTTTGCGGGCCTGGGCCGCGGACACCGGAGTCGAGGCGGCGGACGATCGGTCGCTCCTTGCCGATGCCAGGTGCCAGGCTCACCTGCAGGAGCAGTTCTTCTCCGAAATGCGCGACCTGGCCCGCTTCGAGACTCCGAAGAAGGTGGGGCTGATCAGCGATGCCTTCACGGTCGAGAACGGCATTCTCACCCCGACGCAGAAGGTGAAGCGCGCGGTCGTCGCCGAGCGCTACGCGGCGCTGATCGAGTCGTTCTACCGTGCGGACTCCGTGGAACAGACGATGTTCGTGGCGTCCGGGTGAGGTGATGGGCGATACCGGCGCCGCCGCCGACGCCACGGTCGTCGACGAAGGGGCCGAGGTCGTCACGGTTCTGATGACCGCGCCGGGTGCGGGCGCGGCGGCCGAGGTGGTGGGGCAACTGGTCGAGGAGCGCCTTGTGGCCTGCGGGAACATCCTCCCCGGTGCGGTGAGTATCTACCGGTGGGAGGGAGAGGTGCATCGCGACGATGAATCGGTCGTCATTCTGAAGACGACCCGGCGGTTGCTTTCCAGAGTGCTGGCGAGAGCCGAGCAGCTTCATCCGTACGATGTGCCCGAACTGCTTGTGCACGAGGTGGCGGACGGTGCCGGTGCCTACCTGGACTGGGTTCGGCGCGAGTGCCGCCCGGGGGCCGGAGCGTAGACAAATGATCGATCGGCTGAAGTCCTTCTTCCTGCGTGAGATGGCGATGCCCGCCGAGGAGGCGCAGGATGACGGCACCGAGGCGCTTCGCATCGCGGCGTGCGCGCTGCTGCTGGAGGTGGCGCACGCCGACGACTACCTGAGCGAGGGCGAACGACGGCATCTGCGCGGTCTGGTCCGGCGGCACTTCGGGCTGCACCGGGACGCCGCGGACGAACTGATCGCGTTTGCGGAGGACAGGCGGCGCGCAAGCGTGGATCTCTGGGCCTTCACGAATCTGATCAACGCCCACTACTCGACCGGGCAGAAGATGGTCCTTGTCGAGGCCATGTGGGGGATCGTCCTCGCAGATGGTGAACTGGCCACGCGCGAGGACTACCTGATGAGGAAGATCTCGAATCTGATAGGTTTGAAGTCCGGGTATCTGGCGGAAGCGCGGAGGCGGATCGACGCGGGTGCCACGGGAAGTCCGGACGACACCGGGAGCGCAAGATGTCACCCCTCCTGAAGATCCTGATCGGTGTGGTTGCCGTGCTGCTCGGCGTGCTCCTCGGGATGCCGGGCAGGGGTAGCCGCGAACTGCGGCGCGCCGGACGCAAGAACATCGGCGAACACGACGAGAAGCGGATCAAGGAGCTGGAGCTCGCGCTGGGGAGAGTCGCCAGGCGAAGCGCCGAGGCCAAACGCTACTTCACCCCTCTCGACCTCTTGCGGCGCGACAAGCGCGCCTCTCAGCGGCGGCGTCAACGCAGGTACTTCAAGACCGCCGCGCCTTCCTCCCGCGACAGGTCCGACCGGTAGCGACCGCGCGGCTACAGCAGGCTGTTGACCAGCACGAGGATGCCCCCGATGAAGGCTCCGAGGGCGTAGCCCAGGTACACGATCAACCGCAGCTCGCGGTCGGTCACCCGGCGCACCAGCTCCTCCATCCTCGCCACCGGGAAATCCCGGACCTTTTCCTCGACGCGGCGCGCAACGTCCAGCTTGCCGGTCACGGACGGGATCTGCGACTGCAGCCACTGCCACAGCGGTTCGCTGATCGCCGCCTGAATGGCGCGGGTCGCGTTGGCGGGGAGCCAGCGGGCGGGCCGGCCGACGGGGCGCTCCAGCAGCGCGGCCGCCAGACGCCGTCCGGCTTCTCGATACACGTTGCCGGCCACGTCGCTCCTGGCGGCGCTCACAACCCACCCGGACACGCGCTCCGGAGGCACGTCGTCGAGCAGCTCTCCCCAGGTCTTTCCCGACGCGCGATTCAGGGATGCCTGGACGCGCTCCCCGACAAAATCCTGCGCGGAAGGATCGCGCACCAGTTCGACCAGCCACGCGGTGAGGGTCTCGGATGTCTCCGTGACGGCGGGGTCGCCGGGGTTGCCCAGCACCTCGGTGACCGGGCGGTCGAGGAGATCCTCGATGGCGTCCCTGATCCCCACGGCCATCGCTTCCTCGACCTTCCGTTCCCGGAAGAGGACCGCGATTCGCTCCGCTCCCTCGACCCGGATGGTATCGAGAACCCGCTTGACGGCATCGCCCGACAGCACAACGCGCGCTACCACCCGCTGGTGGAACTTCAGGTCCTGGAGGAACCGTCCCAGGACGTCGTGGATGGCCCGCTCCACTCGCTCCCGCGCCCCGGGGTTTTCCAGCACGCCGGCTATGCGGCGTATGGCGAGCGGCACGAAGTCGGCGATGGCGCTTTCCAACGTGCCGATGACCCCCGGGGGGAGCATGTCCCGAATCGTGAGGTTGGGAACCAGCAGGCGGTCGGCTGCGTGCTCCAGGTACTCGGAGACTGTGCGGTGGAATCCGTCGCTCGAGACCGCACCTTGCATCCACTCCTCGGCCGCCTGCGCCAGCCGGGCCTCCCGGGATGGCGTCAGGACATCCGACACCGGCCGCTCGGCGAGGAGTTCCGTCAGCGTGGCGGCTCGTTCCTCGACCGCTTCCTCGAAGGCGTCCGACTCCAGGTGCTGCTCGATTCGCGAGACCGCGTGGTCCAGCACGTCTTCGACCACGGGGTCGGCCATGGCCATGACTTCCGGGCCAAGGAGGTCCCGCACGGAGCCTCGCTCCACTTCGAGCACCTCGTGCAGGAACCGCTCCAGCCCCTCGTCGAAGGCCTTCCTGAACTCCGGCTCCGCCAGAACCCTGCTCAGGTCCTTCTCGGTAAGGAGGCGGTCTCCCACGGCGCGGCCGATGGCGCCGGCGAGGCGAACCTGGTTCTTGGGAACGGCGCCCTGGAGAAAGCGGATCCGCCAGCGCCAGAGTCGAGGGGGACGGTACGGATGAAAAAGCATCCAGATCGCCACCGTGTTGGTGAGGCCGCCTGCCAGCGCGCCGCTCACCACGGTAACGATGGCGCGGAAGAGAGCCTCGTTCATGCGCCGGTTCCGATCATCGCTGGAAGTGGCGGAGGAACCCCGCTACATCGATCCGTCCGGTCTCGAGATCGACGTGGCCCCGAACCTCGTAGACGCCGAACACGGGAAGCAGCGCTCCGGTGCCTGGCGGGGTATGCAGGTGTGAACTGACCGCTTCGAACTCTCCCGAAAGGTCGGGCTCCGCGGCATCGATCCGCCATAACACCGGGACATCCCGGCGAGCCCTCTCGAAGGTGCGGGTCTCCTGCCAGACGACCTCGACCTCGCTCCAGGAATACGACTCCGTATCCGTGCGCGCCCAGGCGCGATAGAGACCCGTTCCCTCCACATCGGCGACGACCAGTTGGAATCCGTCATCCCCGGTCAGCAGCGCAAGCTCGGTAAACTCGTCGCCGGCGGTTGTTCTGGCTGTGAAGGCGTCCAGTACGAGCCCCTGCGTCTCCACTCCCGCGAGGACAGCCGTGCCGGCACGCAGACGAAAGGTCTCTCCCCGCTGCCCGTTCCACTCCGCCACAACCTCCCCGGGCCTCACGGAAAGGTCCCGGAGCCCCTCACGGAAATAGATCTCGGTAATGGCATCATCGAGCCCGACCACGAGCCTGGCCGATCCGCGGGGTACGATACGCCACGGCGCCCGCGTGAGTTCGGTTGTCCAGTCCTCTTGAACGAACATGCGCCATTCACCGGCACGGCCGAGCCATCCGCGGGTGGATCTCCTGATTCCATCGGCCTCAACACGGTTCACGAAGTCCCAGGGTACGAACATGGACGAATCCGGGGACGTCTCCATGAAGATGACCGTGCGGCGATAGGTCGTCCCGACCGCTGCGCCGGGTACTGCGCCGGTGTCGCCGGTCGTGGCGGTCGGCTCGCCCGGCAGCGGTGGAAGGTCTCGATCCTCCGGTTCCTGACGACACCCCGCCGCCATGAGCATGGGAAGCAACACAGAGAGAAGCCGCGGAGACCAGAAGTGTATACTATACATTACATTATGTAATGTTTTCATTACTTTATTGCGACCGTGTGTCCCGCGACGGCGGTTCTCTGCAGGATCTGGTGCGGTTTGGCGGCCAGGACACGGTCCAGAAAGCGCAGGAGGCGTCGGATCCTGTGCCCGTGGACACCGCGATTGACTCCTCCGCTCCGGCCTCTGGCGCTTGCATCCACCCGTGTCTGGGCGTTGTCGTCCAGTTCTATCGAGACTTCCACCCTTGAATGGAAGGGAAGCACCCGACCGTCGACGCGGGCGACGATCAAGCCGGCGTGCTCGTCCGCGCTGACGATCTTCCAGCCCTTCAGGCTCCCGTCGGCGAGTGAGACCGCCGCGTCCCAGACGGAGCCGAAGGGAATCGCATACGTGCGCCCGCACGGGTCGGGCTCGTTCGCGCGAGCGTCGGTGTGTGTCTCCCTGCTCATCTTCAAAAGCTGTCGCTCGCTGCGGGTAGAGGTCAACAACCGTTGGCCGGGACGCGCAGACGCCGACGCGGTTACGCCGCGGTTACACCCGGTCGCTATCTTCCCCGTATCGCCGCCACACCGCAGTCTCCGCCCGTGCGCGCGCCCCCATCCCGGGTTTCGGGGCCGCCGGGCCACGGACACACGGACGACAAAGAACCGCATGAAAGCCGTCATTCCACTCGCCGGAAAGGGCACGCGCCTTCGGCCACACACGCATCTAACTCCGAAGCCTCTGCTTCGGGTTGCGGGCAAACCGTTGCTGGACTTCATCCTGGACGATCTTCTCGCTGCCGGGGTCGACGAGATGATCTTTGTCGTCGGGCACCTTCAGAACGCGGTCAGGGCTCATGTCGCCGAGCGCTATCCGCAGGTGACGACCCGCTACGTCGTCCAGCAAGTCCAGGACGGCACGGCGGGCGCCGTAGGGCTGGCCGAGCCCTGGGCCGACGACGAACTGCTGATTCTCTTTGCCGACACCCTCTTTAAGGTCGACCTGGGCATCACCAGGACCCTGGATCGTTCCAGAGCCGGTGTGATCTGGGCAAAGGAGGTCGAGGACTACCAGCGATACGGGGTGATCTTGACGGATGGCGCCGGAGACATGACACGCATCGTGGAAAAGCCCCGAGAACCCGTCTCCCGGCTGGCCAACATCGGCCTCTACTACATCAGGGACCACGAACTCCTCTTCGAGGGCATCAGGCACACGCTCGGGGCCGGACCAGGTCCCTCCGGCGAGTTCTACCTCACCGATGCCTTCCAGTACATGGTCGACGCCGGTGCCAGAATCGTCACCGCGCCGGTGGAGATGTGGCTGGACGCGGGCAACGTCGATGCGTTGCTCGAAGCCAACCGGCGGCTGGTTTCCGGGACCCGCGGCGGCGTCGCTCGTGGCGCGCTCGTCCGGGAGTCCGTCGTTTCGCCGTGTTCGAGGGTCGAGGACGGGGCCTGCGTGACCGGAAGCCGAATCGGCGATAACGTTACAGTTGAAGCGGGAGCCCGCGTGACCGGTTCGGAGCTGCGGGACACGATCGTGGGGGCCGACGCGACGGTCGAGAACTCCCGGTTGCGCAGGTCGATCGTCGGCAGGAGCGCCGCGGTGCGAGGGTTCGAAGGGGCACTCGGCTTGGTTGACCATTCGAAGGTGGATGCGCGGAGTCCCAATGGACGAGAGCGGATTGATCCATGACTGGAACGTAGAGGAGTTCGACACGCTCGCGTGGGGCCGTCATGTGGAACTCGACGACGAAACGCTGAGGGACGGGCTGCAGTCCCCGTCGGTCACGGATCCCCCTATCGAGGCCAAGATACAGCTCATCCACATGATGGACGAGTTGGGCATTCACTCCGCCGACGTCGGCCTTCCCGCCGCGGGCCCGAGGGCGGTCGCCGACGTCACCCGACTCTGCGAGGAAGTGAGGGACTCCCGGCTGTCGCTGGAGGTCAACTGCGCGGGCCGAACGGTCGTCGGCGATATCGAGCCGATCGCAAGGATCTCCCAGCGGACCGGTGTCCCCATCGAAGCGGCCGCCTTCATCGGCAGTTCGCCCATAAGGCGCTACGCCGAGGGATGGACCCTGGACCACATGCTGAGGAATGCGGAAGCTTCGGTGTCCTTTGCGGTGCGGGAGGGGTTGCGCGTGATGTTCGTCACCGAGGACACCACCCGGGCCGACCCCGAGACGCTCAAGGCCCTCTACGGAAACGCGATCCGGTGGGGAGCGAGGAGGATCTGCCTCTCGGACACGGTGGGTCACGCCACGCCTTCGGGTGTCAAGGCGCTGGTTCGCTTCGTGAAACGTGCGATCATCGACCCTTCCGGCGCGAACGTGAAGCTCGACTGGCACGGCCACCGGGACCGGGGGCTCGGGTTGGCGAACGCCCTCGCGGCAATCGAGGCCGGAGCCGACCGGATCCACGGAACGGCGATGGGGATCGGCGAGCGGGTGGGGAACGTCGAAATGGACCTGCTGCTCGTGAACCTGGCCCTGGCCGGGGTCCACGACGCGGATCTGACGCGGCTGTCCGACTACTGCGAGTTCGTGGCCGCGGTATGCAATGTCCCCCTGGGCCCCCACTATCCCGTGGTGGGAGCGGACGCCTTCAAGACGGCGACCGGCGTCCACGCGGCCGCGATCATAAAGGCGCAGGACAAGGGTGCCGACTGGCTCGCCGACAGAGTCTACTCCGGCGTCCCCGCTTCGATGGTCGGGCGCACGCAGGAGATCGAGGTCGGGCCGATGTCCGGGATTTCCAACGTGCGGCACTGGCTGGCAGGCCGAGGGTACGATCCCGGAGACACGGAGCTGTGCAGACGGGTCTTCGACGTCGCGAAGCAGGAGGACCACACGCTGACCGAGGAGGAAATGCTGGCGATCGTGAGCGAATTCGGGGCGGAGCCGGTGATGTGAGCAGCCGCAACGCCCGGGAGCGTGGCCGGCAGCCCCAGGCCCGGATCCTCGTTATCGAGGACGATCCCGGGATCGCCGCTCTGGTCGCCTACCAGTTGACACGGGCCGGGTATCGCGTCGAGACGTCGGCTGCCGGAAGCTGGGGGCTGGACACCCTTCACAAGGACATCCCGGATCTGGTGGTGCTGGACAGGATGTTGCCGGGACTTTCGGGCGACGACGTGCTTCGCGCCATCCGCAAGGACCCGGCGACCAGGTCCCTGCCGGTCGTCGTTCTCACCGCGAAGCGGGAAGAGATCGACCGGATCGAGGGACTCGAGATGGGCGCCGACGACTATATCACCAAGCCTTTCAGCCCCCGTGAGCTGGTGCTTCGGGTGGACGCCATCCTGAGGCGCGCGCGGGCAGACGGTGTCTCTTCGCCGTCGGGCGAGCGGCTGCTGGTGATGGGACCCCTGACTGTGAACCTGGATGCGAGACAGGCCACGCTGGAGGGAAAGCCGATTGCGGTGACGCCCAGCGAGTTCAGGCTGCTGAGGGCGCTGTTGCAACGTCGCGGACGGGCCGTCACGCGCCAGCAGCTATTGCAGGAGACCTGGGAAACGGGCCCCGAGGTCGCCAGCCGGATCCGCACCCGCACGGTGGACATGCATATCCGCCGCTTGCGCACCAAGCTTGGGGACGTCGGGAATTGGATCGAGACGGTTCGCGGCTTCGGTTACAGGATGCGCGCCCCGGAGCCACGGTAGATGCAGTTCGCTGATCGGTCGGCATCGTCAAAAGTGCGGCACTCTTGAGGCTCCCCCTTCGTCTTGCCACTGCGCTTGCCCTGGGCGGGTGCATCGTCGTGCTTGGCGCCGCGGCCTGGATCGTGGCGCGGGCCGTGGTTGCCGATGCGATGTACGCACAGGGTCAGCGAGATCTGGCCGCCGCCACCGCACTCGCGACGGAGCGATTGCAGGCATCGCAGGAGCTGCCCCTCGACAGTGTCGCGGATGCCCTGGCGCTCTCCACCGGCTACCGGGTGAGCGTCTTCGACTCCGACCGGCGGCTGCTGGTGGACTCCAACCTGGAATCCGTGCCGGCGGCAAGTGCGGTCAACGCCGACACGCGCAGCGAGGTCGCCGGTGCTCTGAGCCGTGTGAGGGCGTCTTCGATACGGGTCAGTGAACTCGACGGTCGCCGCTACCTGTTCAGCGCGTCACGTCTTTACCGGGGCGGCGAGCAGGTGGTGCTCAGGTTCGGGGCTCCCGCCGAACCGATTCTGGATGCCGCCTCGCGCGTCGCTCACTGGATCACGCTGACGGTGCTCGCGGGCGGTGGTGTCGGTCTCCTTGTCCTGGATCGAGGAGCTGGCGGCGTCGTTAATGTGCTGGGCGACATCCGGCGCTTCCTGGCGCGCCTGGGCGACAGCCAGCCTGTCGCACGCGTAAAGCTGCCGGCGGTGATCGAGCTTGCCCGGGTCGCCTCCGCCGCCAATCGGCTGCGTGGCGAGCTGGAGGAGCAGGTCGCCCGCGTCACCCGGGAACGCGACGAACTCGCACAGCTGATGGACGAGGTCGGGGAGGGGCTCATGGCGCTCACCAACGACGCGCGAGTGCTTCGCATCAATCCCGCGGCCCGTCAGCTACTGGGGCTGGCCGAGGTGATCCCGTTTTCGCCCGTCGGGTCGATCGTGCGCGATCCGGTGCTCCGCGACCTCCTGGAGGCTTCCGTGATCCGTCCGGAGGGCCGGCTCGAGGTGTCCGTGGGCGATCGGGAGCTGGAGATTCGGACGAAGCGGGGAACGGAGGGCGGCGCGGTGGTTCTCCTCGTCGACATCACCGAGATCCGGCGCCTCGAAGCGGTGCGGTCAGACTTCGTCGCGAACGCCTCGCACGAGCTCAAGACGCCGTTGACGGTCATCCGTGCGGCCGCCGAGACGGTGCTCGACGAGGATCTCCCCCCCGACCTTCGCGGCCGGTTCCTGCGTTCCATCGAGGGCAATACGGTTCGCCTGCAGCGCATGGTGGACGACCTGCTGGATCTTTCCCGCTATGAATCGGGCGCGTGGCGTCCCGAGCGGGAGCCGTTCGCCGTCGCACGGGCGGCCTGGGCGGCCTGGGACGAGATGCA
Source organism: Gemmatimonadota bacterium (assembly GCA_009838975.1). Classification (GTDB taxonomy): domain Bacteria; phylum Gemmatimonadota; class Gemmatimonadetes; order Longimicrobiales; family Gaopeijiaceae; genus Bin94. The sequence goes on from VXQO01000057.1 coordinate 21,975, forward strand.
GGACAAGTGGGCCGACCGAGGGGTGTCCTTCAGGGTGGAGGGCGATGGAGAAGCGCTCGGCGACGAGGCGGCCGCCTATCAGATCTTCCGCAACCTCCTGGAAAACGCGCTCAGGTACGTTCCGGCCGAGAACGGTCGCGTCGTCGTGAACATCGATCGCTCCGGCAACCATCTCGTCGTAGGCGTCGAGGACAACGGATCGGGCATTCCGGTATCGGCGCTGCCCAGGATCTTCGAGCGCTTCTACCGGGTCGACACGGCCCGTTCACGGGATGGGGGCGGCACGGGTCTGGGGCTTGCCATCGTGCGGCACCTCGTCTCCAGCATGGGGGGACAGGTCGAGGCCAGGAGCGGGTGGGGAGTCGGCACCACGATCACCTTCACGATCCCCGCCGCGCACCGGCCCGACTCCGCCCCCGCCGGGGTGGCTGCAGTCAATCGCGCAGACGGAGACCCCGTTTGACGCCGCTCAGGCCGATGCTCGGCGCTGCCACGGTCGGGATGGTCGTTGTCCTCTCCGCAGGGTGCGGCCGCGACGCGCCGGTCGTGTCGGTCGGCGGCGCCAGCAGCCTCTATCCGCTGTCCGAGGCGATCGCCGAGGACTTCGCGGGTGAGCGGCCGGACGCTCGCATCACCGTGGTGGCCTCGGGTTCGGCAGGGGGCTTTCGACGGCTCTGCGCCGGGGAAGTCGATATCACCGGCGCATCGAGACCGATTTCGACTGCCGAGTCCGAACGGTGCCGGGTCGCTGGAATCCGGTACCTGGGCGTCCCGATCGCGCGGGACGGAATCGCGATCGTGGCCAATCGGGCGAACACCGCGGTGCAATGTCTCACCCTGGACGAACTGCGCCGCCTGTGGGAACCATCGGGCGGGGTTGCAACGTGGCGCGATCTGCGGCCTGCGTACCCGTCCGAAGAGATACGCCTGTTCGGACCGGGGCCCGGCTCGGGGACGTTCGATGCCTTTACCAGGGTGGTCATGGGGCGGCCGGGAGCCAGCCGGGCGGACTACTACCAGACTGAGGCGGACAATCTCATCGCGCACGGAGTGGCGGGGAACCGCTGGGCGCTGGGGTACTTCGGGTCGGCTGCGTTCGCGGCCCACAGGGACCGTCTGCGCACGATCGAGGTTGACACCGGCTTCGGCTGCGTGAGGCCAACCGTCGAGGCGGTGTCGGCCGGGGCGTACAGCCCGCTGTCACGTGACCTCTACATCTACGTCGCGTATTCCACCCTCAAGCGGGCGGACGTCTTCGAATTCGCGCGCTACTACATCGTTGCAGCCGAGCGGCTCAGCGCGCTGGCCGGGTATGTGCCGCTGCCCTCTGCCGAGTATGTTCGGAGCCGGGCGCTGCTGGCGGGAGCCAGGGGCGCTGCGCCATGACAGCAACGGCACTGTCTCGCAGCGCGGGCAACCCGCCGAGTCCTGGCGAGCGGTTCGGCAAGCACGTCCTGTTCACCTGTGCGGCGTTGTCGGCGCTGCTCGGGGCCGCGGTGATCGTTGTGGTGGCATTGGAAACGGTCCGCTTCTTCGGGCAGGTCTCACCCGCCCGCTTCTTCGGAGGTCTGACATGGACGCCGCTTGCCGAAGAGCCCGGTTTCGGCGTCCTGCCGCTAGTGGCCGGCACCGCTCAGATTGCCGCGGGGGCGACCCTCCTCGCCTTGCCGGTCGGATTGTTGACCGCGGTGTTCCTGCGCTACTACGCCAGTGGACGGACGGCGTCGGTCCTCAACGCGGTGGTGACGTTGCTGGCCTGTATCCCGGCCGTCGTATACGGCTATTTCGCCCTCAACTACGTGACCCCGGCGATCCGAAGCGTCTGGCCCGGAGTGGAAGGGTTCAACGGGATCTCCGCGTGCCTGGTTGTGGGGCTGATGATCCTTCCGACGATCGTGCTGCTTTCCCGCGAAGCGCTGGGAGCCGTGCCGAACTCGCTGCTGGAGGAGGGTGTGGCCCTGGGGGCGACCAGACGCCGGGTGCTCGTTCGGCTGGTCGTGCCCGCGGCGGCGATCGGGATTGCGGGATCCGTCGTCATGGCAGCTGCGAGGGCGGTCGGAGAGACCATGATCGTGACTCTGGCCGCCGGGAACCCCACGGGTCCGACGTGGAATCCGCTGGAGGGCGTGCGCACGCTGACGACCTTCCTGGCGCAGGCAAGCCTGGGTGACATCCCGGCGGGGAGTATCGAGTACGGTGCCTGCTTCGCGGTGGCGGCGGTCCTTTTCCTTCTTACCTGCGGGATGCACGCGGCCGGTGGGGCACTGATGGCGCGCGGCCAACGCGGAAACCCCGGCGCGGCCCGTTCGTGAGCGAGTCCAGGCGGGCTGGAGCCGGGGTCGCCATTCGGGGCCCGATCGGCGCGATGGGAGTCGCTGCGGCGCTCGTCACGATGGCGGCGCTGATCCTGCTGACCGGTGTGCTGCTGGTCGAGGCCCGTGAAGTCCTCGATTGGCGGTTCTTTCTCGATCCTCCCTCCCGTGTGGCCGCCGAGGGGGGTGTCGGGCCTGCCCTGGCGGGGAGCCTGTGGCTGACACTCCTTGTCGCCGCGATCGCCGTGCCGCTGGGCGTCGGCACCGCCGTCTATCTGGCGGAATACGCGCCCCCAACCAGGCTGGTCAAGGCGGTCGAGTCCGTCCTCACGAACCTGGCGGGCGTGCCGTCGGTTGTCTACGGCATCGCCGGCCTTGCGCTGTTCGTGCGCGGCCTGGGCCTGGGCCCCAGCATTCTCGCCGGCGCACTGACCCTGACCGCTCTGACCGTTCCCCTCGTCGTCGTCAACTGCCGCAAAGCCCTTCGCGCCGTGCCCGACGAGTTTCGCTGGGCTGCGTTCGGCCTCGGGGCGAGCCGGTGGCAGGTAGTGCGCGACCAGGTTCTTCCGGCGGCGGCCCCCGACATCGTGGCCGGTTGTTGCGCCGCGCTGCTGAGGGCCGTCGGTGCGGCGGCGCCCCTGCTGATGCTGGGCGCGGTCTCGTTCACGACCTTCGCCCCGGACAGCCCGAATGATCCGCTCACCGCGCTGCCAACCCAGATCTTCGCCTGGGCTGCGCGCCCGCAGGAGGGCTTTCTCGCCCTTGCCGCCGGTGCCAGCGTCGCGCTCCTTTTGCTGATGGCAGCGATGCATCTGGTCCTGTTCGCCCACCGGCGACGGCAGAGGGGGACATCGGCATGAGCGCACCCGGCCCCGCGCCCCCCGCGCTTTCCACCGAGCGGCTGACGGTGCGCTTCGACGGAAAGGCCGTCCTGAGGGACGTGAGCATCGAGATTCCACTCGGCCGAGTCGTTTCGATCATCGGGCCCGCGGGGTCCGGCAAGACCACTCTGCTCCGTTCCTTCAACCGCATGAACGAGCTCATTCCGGGAGCGAAGACCGCGGGGAAGGTGCACTTCCGGGGGGTCGATCTGTACGCTGCGGAGATCGACCCGGCCGAGGTGCGCAGGAGGATCGGAATGGTCTTCCAGGAGGCGACGCTCTTCCCGAAGTCGGTGTTCGACAATGTTGCCTTCGGACTGCGTGCCAAGGGTGTGGAGGGGGATCTGCACGGGCTCGTGGAAGAGGCGCTGACGGTCGTCGGCCTCTGGTCCGGGGGCGCCGAGGTTCTTGACGCGCGGGCCCTGGACCTGACGGCGGGTGAGCAACGACGACTCTCCATCGCCCGGGCGCTGGCACTCAAGCCGGATTGCCTTCTGTTGGACGAGCCGACCGCGGCACTCGACCCCGCCGCATCCGCAAAGGTCGAGTCCATCATCCATGCACTGCGGCACGAATGCACGATCGTCCTTGCCACCTCGGACCACACGCAGGCCGGGCGCCTCTCCGATCTGACAGCCTTTCTGGATTCCGGCCGGCTGATGGAGTACGGTGCCACACAGGAGCTTTTCACCAACCCGCGCAACGAACGCACCGAGTCCTACCTGACCGGCCGCCTCCCATGACGGACCAGATCCTCCCGGGAAGTCATTTCGACGCCAAGCTGACCGCCCTTCAGAATCTGCTTCTGGAGATGGCCGGCCGAAGCGAAGAGATGGTGCGGCTGGCCGTGAACGGCGTCGTACACAGGGATCCGGCCCGGGCAGGCGAAGTGCGTGCGGCCGAAGACCGAATCGATCAGCTGGAGTTGCAGATAGACGAGCGGGTCATGGAGCTGCTGGCCCTTCAGCGCCCGATGGCCGGCGATCTTCGCTTCGTCTTCGTCGTGCTCAAGGCGTGCCGCGACATCGAGCGGATCGGGGACCACGCGGTGAACATCGCGGGGGCGGGCGAACGCGCCGCGGTACACCCACCACTCCCGGAAATCCTCGAGATCGCCGAGATCGGCGACCTGGTGCGGCGGATGCTCGGCAGGGCGCTCGGAGCCCTGGTCAACCGCGACGCGGACACGGCCAGGGCCGTCATCGCCGAGGACAAGGTGGTTGACGCGCTCCGCTACTCCGCGTTCGATATCATCATGTCCTACATGTCGCACCAGGCCAGGTACATTCCTGCGGGCATGAACATGATCCTGGCGGTCCAGAACCTGGAGCGCATCGGGGACCTCGCGACCAACATTGCCGAGGAGGTCGTCTTTCTCGTGGAGGGACATTCCATCAAGCACACCAGGAGTGCCGGACCCGATGAGCACGGACCCTGACCGCAGCCGGGCGGCGGGTGGTCCCGGTGACGTGGACCAGGCGGTCGGAGGTGCCGTCGCAGAGCTTCTGAGCGAGGTCACGACGCGCACCGAGCCCGAGCCGCTGCGGGAATCCACGTCGCTTCGGGGCCAGTGCGCCATCGTCACCGGCGGCTCCAGCGGGATCGGTCGCGCAACCGCCCTGACGCTGGCCGAGGGCGGCGTCAACATCGCCTTCAACTATCTGGACACCGGTCCGGAGAGCCGCGCGGCCGCACAGGAGCTGCAGGAATCGCTGGCAAGGCTGGAGGTAAAGTCGTTCGCTCAGGCGGGAGATGTACGCGATCCGGACGCTGCCACGGCTTTCGTGGCGGAGGCGAATGCACAGCTCGGAGGTCTGCACATCCTCGTCAACAACGCAGGCGTGGGACGGGACCGGGCCCTGTGGCGCATGTCCAACGAGGAGTGGCAGACGGTCATCGACACCAACCTGTCGGGCGCCTTCTACTTCACCCGCGCGGTCGCACCGTACTTCCGGGCGCAGGAGTTCGGCAAGATCGTCAACGTGTCGTCCGTTCACGGGCTTTCGAGCGAGTTCGGACTCGCCAACTACTGCTCCTCGAAGGCCGGGATGATCGGCCTGACCCGCAGCACGGCGGTCGAACTCGGGCCCTCGAACGTGAACGTGAACGCGGTTGCCCCGGGCTACATCCGCACGACCCAGCTCACCGAACACGTCCCGGCCGAGTTCATCGATCGCGCCCGCGAACGAAGCGCGCTGGGCCGCCTGGGCGATCCACAGGACGTGGCCTCCGTCATCCTGTTCCTCTGCTCCGAGGTCGCGCGCCATATTACGGGCGCAGTGATTCCCATCGACGGTGGATACCTGATATGAAGACCGACGCCAAATCCGACACCAGGGCCGACGAAACCGCGATCCGCAGGAGCGACCGCGAATGGCGTGGTCAACTGACCCGCGAACAGTACCGGGTCGCCCGCAAGGGCGGGACGGAACGGGCGTACACGGGCGCATACTGGGACCACAAGGAGGACGGCACCTACGTCTGCGTGTGCTGTGGCCTGCCGCTGTTCGAGTCCGATTCCAAGGTCGATTCCGGGACGGGCTGGCCCAGCTTCGAGCGCCCGGCGGAGGCCGAAAACGTAGGCGAGCGGGAAGACCGCAGCTTCTTCATGCGGCGCACGGAAGTGATCTGCAAACGCTGCGACGCGCACCTGGGCCACGTCTTCCCCGACGGCCCGGGTCCCGAGGGTCTGCGCTACTGCATCAACTCGGCCGCGCTGGACTTCGAGGGGCGGGACGAGGGGCGGGACGAGGCGTGAGCGACCCGATCATCACGGTCATCCCGGGCGACGGGATCGGCCCCGAGGTCACCGACGCGGTGCTGGGCGTGCTTCAGGCCGCCGGCGCAAGTCTCGACTACGAACGGCAGTCGGCCGGAGTCGGCGCCGTCGCCACCCACGGCAGCCCACTCCCCGGCGAAACGGTCGACTCCATCGAGCGGAACCGGGTAGCGCTCAAGGGCCCGCTGGCCACGCCTTCCGGCTCCGGCTTCCGCTCGGTGAACGTCGCGATTCGCAAGACCTTCGACCTGTTCGCCAACGTCCGCCCCGTGCGCACCATCCTCCCCGGCGGCCGCTACGAGGACATCGACCTGGTCCTGATCCGCGAGAACACGGAAGGGCTCTACGTCGGCGTCGAGCACTTCATCGGCATGGAGCGCGACCCCAAGGCGGCGGCCGAGTCGGTCATGATCACCACCCGTTTCGGCTCCGAGCGCATCGTCCGCTTCGCCTTCGACTACGCCGCCGCGAACGGGCGCGGCAAGGTCACGCTCGCCCACAAGGCCAACATCCTCAAGCACACCCAGGGGCTGTTCCTCGAGGTGGGCCAGCGCATGGCCGCCGACTATGCGGACCGCGTGGCCTTCGAGGACAGGATCATCGACGCCACCGCCATGTACCTCGTCCTCGACCCCTACCGTTTCGACGTGCTGGTCATGGAGAACATGTTCGGCGACATCCTGAGCGACCTCATGGCGGGACTCGTGGGCGGGCTGGGCTTCGCGCCGGCCGGGAACATCGGGGAGAGCCACGCGGTCTTCGAGGCCGTGCACGGGTCGGCGCCCGATATCGCGGGCGCGGGTGTGGCCAACCCGACGGGGCTGCTCCTCTCGGCATGCCTCCTGCTCGACCACGTGGGCCAGGGCGAAACCGCGACCCGGATCCGCGACGCGGTCACCACCGTCATCCGCGACGGCACCGCCCGTACGCGCGACATGGGCGGCAACCACGGCACGTCCGAGTTCGCCGCGGCGGTGACGGGGGCGCTCGCGTGACGGGGGCGCCAGCCTCACGGTGTGCCGGTGCAGGGGGAGCAGGGTGACGAGGGCCGTCCCGTGAAGAAGGCCGCACTCCGGCACGATCTGGCCGCCGACATCGCCTGCGCGAATTGCGGCCGCACCGACCCGGCCTCGAATCTGGACCGGCATCTCTGGTGCGAGCGCTGCATCGCAGTGGCACGGGAACGGGCCAGGCGCATCGGGTGGATCTGCGGCGCCCTTCTGGCCGCCGCGCTTGCGCTGTGGATCTACCTCGTGCAGCAACCGTCCCGCATGCTGATCGGCGGGTGGCTGGGCGCCGTCCTCGCCACCTTCTGGCTCGGTGGCCGCGCGGGCATGGAGTTGACGTACGGCGTGCTGCGCTTCCGCGGCCGCCCGCAATGACCACCTGACCATCCATCCCCCACGGAGACCACATACATGGCCGCCAGGTTCGAGGGCTCGGACTTCTACGACATCGACGCCCTTTTTTCAGAAGAGGAACGCATGGTCCGCGACACGATCCGCGATTGGGTCGAGGACCGGCTCCTGCCGATCATTGGTGACGCGTACGTGGCGCAGCGCTTCCCCACCGAGCTGATCCCCGAGATCGGCGAACTGGGCGTGCTCGGCGCCAATCTGCCCGAGGAATACGGGTGCGCCGGGCTGAACAACGTCGCGTACGGGCTGATCATGCAGGAGCTGGAGCGCGGCGATTCGGGGGTGCGCTCGTTCGTCTCGGTGCAGGGCGCACTCGTGATGTACCCGATTTACGCCTTCGGGAGCGAGGAGCAGCGGCGAACGTGGCTGCCGGGCCTGGCGTCGGCCGAGAAGATCGGGTGCTTCGGCCTGACCGAGCCCGACTACGGGTCGAATCCCGCCGGCATGATCACGCGAGCGCGCGAGACCGGCGACGAGTGGGTGCTCAACGGCACCAAGATGTGGATCACCAACGGCTCCATGGCGGATGTCGCGGTCGTCTGGGCGCAGACGCGCGAAGCCGGGGACACGAAGGGCATTCGTGGGTTCGTCGTGCCGACCGACACGCCGGGGTTCAGCGCCCGCGACCAGAAGGGCAAGCTTTCACTGCTCGCGTCCGACACGAGCGAACTCGTGCTCGACGACGTGCACCTGCCCCACGACGCCATCCTCCCCCGCACGACGGGCCTCAAGAACGCCCTGATGTGCCTGACGCAGGCCCGCTACGGCATCTCGTGGGGTGCCGTGGGGGCCGCCATGGCCTGCTTCCACGAAGCGTCGAGCTACGCCGGCCAGCGCGTGATGTTCGACGGCACCATCGCCGGCAAGCAGATCCAGCAGGTCCGCCTGGCCGACATGCTCACGGCGATTACCCAGGGGCAGCTGCTCTGCTACCGTCTGGGTCGCCTCAAGGACCAGGGCACGATGACCCCGCAGCAGGTCAGCCTCGCCAAGCGCGCCAACGTGAACACGGCCTGTGACATCGCCCGCGAAGCGCGCCGCCTGCTGGGCGCCAACGGCATCCTCGCCGAGTACTCGGCCATGCGCCACATGGCGAACCTGGAGTCGGTCTACACCTACGAGGGCACCCATGATGTCCATTCGCTGATCCTGGGCCAGACGATTACGGGGGTTTCGGCGTTCTGAGCCGGGCAACCCTGCCACCTGTCTGGCCAGCCGCTGATCTCAATCAGTGCCCTCTCACTCCGATGCCCAGCGCCTCATCAACGTCGGTGGCTGCCGTCGCGCTCTTATTCGGCGTGGGTTTCTCGCCAGCCGGTATCGCGTGCGCCGCTACACGGTTGACCCCTTGAAGTGTACGGGCCAGGTCGTGAGGCACTCGTCACACGACGGGTAGGCCGCGGGCCGCAAGCACCCTCTGCCTCCGCCCCAGCCACAGCGCCACCACCAGCCAGACCCCCGCCACCGGCACCATGAACCACGCCAGCGCGGCGGTGCCCAGCCCCAGCGCGCCCAGCCCGGCGAACGACCATGCCCCCACCTGGTCGCCGGCGCGATAGACGAAGGTGTCGTTGAAGTTCTTGGCCTTGTACTTGTCGCGCCGCGGCAGGACGGTGTAGAGCACCTCGCGGGTCGGCACCGCGACCGCGAAGTTGCCCGCGCGCCTCAACACCTGAAACACCACGAAGACCGCGAAGACCGGCGCCGCCCCGAGCGCCAGGAAGCCCGCCACGCTCAGCAGCGGAAGCAGCGCGAGGGTGACGCCCACGCCCAGCCACCGCATGATGCGGCCGGTGAGGAAAAGTTGGGTGACGAGCGTCAACACGTTCACGGCGAGGTCGATGCGCGCGAAAACGGAAGTCCTCTCCGCAGGGTCGGAGAAGGTTCCCGACATGATCTCGGCCTGGATGTTGTACAGGAACGTGGACCCCACCGTGAACAGCAGCATGAAGGCGCAGATGCCGAGCAGGTAGGGGGAGCCCGCCACCCGCCGTATCCCGTCCAGGGCGGAACCGCCGATGACGGGGTCGGGCTCGGACGCCTGCGAGGGCTCGGACGCCTGCGAGGGGTTGGACGCCTGCGAGGGCTCGGCGCTGTCTGACCGCAGCTTGCCGACCCGCCGATCCAGGCCCCTCACGCACGCGACTGCGCACTCGAGCAGGACGATCGAGAACCACAACAGCGCTGCGGCGCTGAGTTCCCCAACGAGAAACGCCGTGATCGACGACCCCACGATCCCGCCAAGGGTGCCGCCCACCCCGATCAGCCCGAAGAGGCGCCGGCTCTGGCGTTCCCGATAGATGTCGGTCATGAACGACCAGAAGACCGACACCACAAAGAGGTTGAAGACGCTGATCCACACGAAGAAGGTGCGTCCCACCCAGACGGCCGCGGCGGAGCCTTCCGCCACCCCGCTCAGCAGAAAATAGTAAACAATAAGGTTTAGTATGAAGAAGCGGTAGGTGATCGAGACAAAACGCTTCCGCGGCCACCGGGAGACGATTGACGCGAAGATCGGGTGCGCTACCAGCATTGCGGACAGCGTGGCCGTGAACAGCCAGGGGATATTCTCGACGCCGCCGGCGACACCCATCTCTTCCCGGATCGGGCGCATCACGTAGTACGCCGAGAGGATGAAAAAGAAGTACGCCGCCGACAGGAGGACGATCGCGCTTTCCTCGGGGCGGGTGCCGGTCAGGCGGGCAAGCACACTGGCCCGCTCGGCTTTCGAGGATGTGTTCAGTGTGAGCTCCCGTGCTCTTCGCGGCTCGCGGCTTGGCCTCGTCCCCCGCGGCAACGTGTGACGCGACGGGTCATGGCGTCGTCGTCGGCTTGCCTCCGATGGAGAATGGGCTTCTTTTCGAGAACGTCAATCCCGGGTGGCTCCGGGGCGAACCAGATGGCGACTTGTAGAGCCTCGCATGGCAGAGGAGGAGTTACAGTGTTGAACCGTGCGTGGCTTGTCGTGGCAGGGCTGCTGAAGAGGCTGGCAAACATGAAGCGCGGTGAACTTCCCCTTGCGCTGATGTCTGCCCTCTTCTTCTTCCTCGTCCTCTGCGGCTACTTCTTCCTCCGTCCCGTGCGCGAAGCAATGGGGGTCGCGCGGGGGATGGACGAGCTGCGGTGGCTGTTCGTGGCGACTTCGGTGACGTCGCTGGCTGCGGTGCTGGCCTTCGGCGGCGTGGTGGCGCGCATGAATCGCCGCCGCTTCATTCCGGTCGCATACCTGTTCGTGATCGTCTGCCTGATCGGGTTCGCGGGGCTGCTGATCCAGGACGTGCGGGCCGGGGGCGGGCTGATCGGGACCGACGCCCAGACGGGGCTTTCGCGCGGGGTCGGGTACACCTTCTACATCTGGCTGACCGTCATCAACCTGTTCACCACCAGCGTCTTCTGGGCGTTCATGGTGGACATCTTCGACGTGGACCAGGGGAAACGGCTGTTCGCTTTCGTCGGGATCGGCGGGACGCTCGGCGCGCTCGCGGGCGGCTGGGCGACCAACGTGATCAGCGGCATGACCGAGTCGCCTTACCTGCCCGCCGGGCTGATGCTGACCGGGGCGGGGTGCTTTGCGCTCGCGATCGCGGTGATGCTGATGCTGGACAAGATGGCGGTGCGGTCGGATGCCTCGTCCCTGGGTGCGGTGGGAGGCGGGCCGGCCGGCAGCGGCGCGGCGGCCGGGGATTCGGCTCCGGCGGACGACGGCGGCGAGATCGGAGGCTCCTTCTGGGAGGGCGCACAGGCCGTCCTGACATCTCCCTACCTGCTCGGGGTCGGCCTCTGGGTCGTGTTCATGGCCATCTCGAACACGATGATCTACTTCACCCAGGCGAACATCATCCTCAACGACTCCGACACCTTCAGCCAGCTGGTCGGGAGCTTTGCCCAGTTCGACTACGTGGCGCAGATCGTGACGCTGATCACGCAGGTCTTCATCACCACCCACCTCATCCGGAAGGTCGGTGTGGGTTGGACGCTGGCAGTGCTGCCGCTCGTCACCCTGGCCGGCTTCGCGGTGCTGGCGGTGTGGCCCGTCTACGGGGTGATGCTGCTCTTCCAGGCCATCCACCGCGCGACCCGCTACGCGATTTCCAGACCCTCGCGGGAGACGCTCTTCAGCGTCGTGACCCCGTCGGAGAAGTACAAGGCCAAGCCGGTCGTGGACGTCTTCCTGTACCGCTTTGGCGACGCGGCCGGCGCGGGGATCGACGGGATGTTCGCCGCGCTGGGGCTGACGCTGGCCTGGGTGGCGATGTCGACTGCGCCGCTGGCGGCCATGTGGATCGCGCTATCGATCGGGATGGGGAGGGCGCAACTGCGGAAGATGGCCGGCTAGCGGGCGATCCGGCGGCATGTACCGGACGTGCATGTTCTGCAAGAAGCCCCTCGGCTCCAACGAGGTGGTGGAGAGCTTCCCGGTCGGCCGCCGCCTCGCCTTCGACGGCGCCAAGGGTCGGCTCTGGGTGGTGTGCACCAGGTGCCAGCGATGGAACCTGACCCCGCTGGAGGAACGCTGGGAGGCTGTCGAAGACTGCGAGCGCCTCTTCCGGGAAACCCGGACGCGGGCGACCACCGAGAACATCGGGATTGCGCGGCACCGCGAAGGACTGGATCTGGTCCGGATCGGGGAGCCACCGCGTGGGGAGTTCGCGGCCTGGCGCTACGGAGATCAATTCCGCAGGCGACTTCGCAGGCAGCTGGCCTGGGCCGGCGCAATGGGAGGATGCGTGATGCTCGGGGCATCAGGCCTGGTATCACTCCCGATTGTGGTGGGCACGGCAGTTGGCTTCGGAGCCTATCCGGCTTTGGCATGGGAATACCTGCGGCCGCGCACGAAGGTCCGTCTGAAATCGGAGAATGACGGTTCGGGCGCCGCCAGCCCCGTCGTGAAGTTCAGCCTTCGCGACCTGCGATCCGTCCGGCTGATGCCTGAAGACGATGGGCCCGGGTTCAGCGTCGAAGTGCTCCGGGGTGTGCGAAGGGCCCGGTTTCGCGGTGAGCATGCACAACGGGTGGCCGCCGCCCTCGTACCACACCTCAATGGATGGGGCGGCTCGAAACTCGCGGTACAGCGTGCCGTGCACGAAATCGAGTCCGAAGGTCACCCCGGTCGCTTCGTCTCCCATGTGGCCGAATTGGGCTACCGGGACTGGAGGGGCCGTTCGGGGTACATAAGGAGTATGCCCGACTCGACCAGGCTGGCGCTGGAAATGGCGCTGCACGAAGAGCAGGAGAGGCGGGCCCTGGAGGGCGAACTCTGGATCCTGGAGAAGGCGTGGAAAGAGGCGGAAGAGATCGCGGCCATTGCGGACAGCCTCCTTCTCCCCGCGGGAACGGACGCGTTCTTCGATCGGTACGGAGACGACGCTTGACGCTGAGGTCGGTGCGCGCACTGTTCGTAGCCGGCGCCCTGGCCAATACGATCGAAGCACAGACGCCCGACACCGTTCCCGCCGGTACAGTCGCCAGCGATCCCACTCGCGATGCCTACCTGGACGACACCGCCCGGCGCCTCGTACTCGGAGTGAAAGCGGCCCGCGACACCGCCCGACGGAACCTGGACTCGTACACCGCCGTCATCCGGGAGCGGCTGGGCGCGGAGTTTCCCTCCTTTCGGCGTGATCGGCCGTGGTTTCACGGCGAGCGCGCGGCCCGTGTGCGGTGGTCCAGGGACGAGCCCGGCGTCGTGCATGTGCTGGGGGCGCGATTCCGGGATCCGTCCATGGGCCCGGATCACCGGCAGTTCTTCCCCGGCCTGCGCACCGAACGATTCGCGACCGACCCGTTTGTTGACCCGTTCACCTTCGGCTACTCGGTCGTGGCGCCGGCGACCTTGCCGAATACCACCACGCTCAGCCCGCTCGAACACGGTTCCGAGCGACACTACCAGTTCCGTTCCGGGGACACCATCTCCGTTCAACTGCTCGACGGCGGCACCAGGCAGGCGGTCGCGGTGACGGTGACACCGCGTTACGCGAGCATCCGCCTGGTGTCCGCGATCATGTGGATCGACCCGGAATCATTCGGGCTCGCGCGCGTCGCCTATCGACTGGCCAAGCCGGTCGACCGTGAGATCTCCTGGCAGCTCAGGACGGGCGGACGCTGGCGCCCGGGGTTTCATGTGGACATCGGCCCAGGCGACCCCGCTGACACCGCAGTCGCTACGGATTCAACTCCCACGCGTCCCGGCGTCTTCGATCGGCTGGTCAACGGCGCCTTCAACAACGTGTTTCCCCGCTTCGAGATGGACATCTCGACGGTCGTGGCGGACTACGGATTCTGGGAGATGCGGCATTGGCTCCTCCGGGCCGTGACCTGGAGGGGACACATCATAGCGGAGGAGGTGACCGCCTCCGGGGTGGCTCCGCCCGCGGTCCCGGTAACGATCGACTGGACGCTGGAAATCGAAGGAATCCGCGAAAGCGGCGCTGAAGCGATCCCCGGCACACCCGCCACGGCCGCCGAAGCTCTGGGGCTGTGGCAACAGGAGGGAGACAGTATCAGTGGGGAACTGGCGGCGGCCGGCCCGGATGAAACGGTTACCATCACGCCCGCAAACCGGGATGCCCTCACGACCAGCGACGTGCTGCCCCCAAGCCTGTGGGAAGGAATCCAGGCGGTGGACGACGGCACCCTCGAGCGGATCGCCGCGGAACTGGCATCCATCGGCACCGGCGAAGGCGGCGACCGCACCGCGGCACCGAGCCCCTGGCTCCTGGATCCCCCGGGCAAGACACTGCGGCTGCTGCGGTACAATCCCGTGGAACACGTGTCGGTGGGAACCCGCCTGCGGCGCGACTTCGGATGGGGCCGCGCGGCGTTGACCGCGAGGGTCGGCACCGCGGGTCTGGAGCTGCCGGACATCGACCTCACCGTGCAGAGGAACCACCCCGGCCACAGGATGCTCGTCTTCTTCTACCGGACGCTGCGGGACGGGCATCCGGGGGAGCGCGGAGCCGGCAGGCCCGGCATCTACGTCACGGGGGACCCGGCCGACTTCCATTGGTCGCACGGAGCCGCGATCCGGTTCCTGCCGCCCGCGGGCGAGAGGAACTGGCTGTCGCTCCGTCTCTTCGCCGAGCAGGACGCCGATATCGTGACCGACACCAGGCGCAACCGGGTCGGCGGCGCAGCGGCGTGGAGACCGTGGTGGGGCGGATTCGAGTCGGGGTCGTTCGGTGGCGGTGGCCGCGCCAGTGTCCGCGCATCGGCGGGTGACAACCCCCATGTCAGGGCCGTTGTGGAAGGGGCGCTGCTGATCCCTCTCCCCTCGCGGCTATCGCTGGGCATTCAGGCAGGAACCGCACGCGTCTGGGGCGATCCGGCACCGCCGGACCTCTGGCGCATCGGTGGTAGCGGTCGCTGGCTGCGCGGACACGCGGAGTCGGTGCGAGGATCGCGAGTCCACATGACCAGGGTCGATCTGCAACGCCCCATAACGTTCCTGCGCCTCTCGGCATTCGGTGACTGGGCGAGGGCCTCGGGCCGGGACTTCCAGGCGGTGGGCCTGGGGCTCGTCTTCATGGACGGGATGATGCGGCTCGATGTGGCCAGAGGCCTTCGGTGGGACAGGGAGGGCGGTCCCGAGGCCGTCCTGAGGCTGCATTTCCTGGGCGACACGTTCTTCTAGGAAGCCAGGCCAGGGGATCGAAGCCCACTTCCGCGCTTGGCTCACCGCTTGACAGCATCGTTATTGCAGTGCACTCTTATGGAAGAAGTAGTTTATTTTACAGACAATACTCTGAAAGGGAGTTCCCGGCATGAACAAATCCACCGCACACGACGACCTCGCCGCGGTCGACAGGATTCTCCATGCGGCGGATCGGACGCTACACATCCCGCCGCTCATTCTCGTCACGTGGGGGCTGTGCGCGGCGATCATCAACGGGATTCATCAGGGTCGGGCGCTGGGGTTTCCGGTGCCCCCCGATGCGTACTTTCATATCGCCCTGATGCTGCTTGCCATCGGCATCACCGTCTGGGCCGCAGGTCGTCAGGACGCGGAGCGCGAGACGCAGGTCGACTCCCAGGCCGGAATCACCTTCGGCGTGGCCCTGGCCGTAGCGCTGCTCCTGAACCTGACCGCCCAGGACACGGTGATTCCCGCCCGGGCGATGTCGTTGTTCTGGACCGGGAGCATCAGCATCGCTCTGCTCGTCGTCGGTATTCAGGCGAGCCGTCCCCTGATGGCGGGTGGTTTGGCGCTGCTCGCCGCGTCCGCCCTGGCAGGCTTCGTTCCGGCCTGGTTCTCCGGAACGCTTGCGCTCGGCTGGCTGGCCGGGCTCGTCGTGCCCGGCCTCGTGTTGTGGAATCGGCGCGCCGATGTATGATCTGCTGCTCTCCCGCGTGCGCCTGGCGGTCATCGCGGAGTTGGTGTCGGTGGAGTGGGCCACCTTCTCGGACCTCCAGCGGTCGGTCAATACCACCAACGGCAACCTGAGCGCCCACCTGGCCAAGCTCGTCGAGGGAGGTTACGTGAAGGAGAGGAAGCGCTTCGTGCGCCGCCGTCCGCAGACCCGCTACCGGCTGACCGAGGCAGGCCGCAATGCGTTGGTGCGGCACGTCGAGGAACTGCAGGCCTTGATCGCTTCCGGGCAGGCAGAGGAAGCGAAGGACCCGTCGAAAAACCCCGCAGGGTAGTGGTTATGAACCCCGGGCGCTCGATGTCGCGACGCTTCGAATCGGCTGAACGCGGGGCCGAGCACGCCCGGGCACTCGTCGCGAAGGCGTGGCGGGCCCGCCGCGAGGTGCTGCAGTCGCCGCCAACCGACGACGCGACCCTGATAGCCGTGATGTCAGGGGTCGAGGCTGACCTGGTCAGGGCCTGCGAGATGTACGAGCAGGCGGGTACGAGGAGCGGGCTGTCCGTCGCGTTGGGGAAGCTCGGTCACGTCGCGCTGGACCTGGACGACACGGACAGGGCCCGGACCCTGTTCGAGGAATCGGTTGCGGTCGCTCGGGAGGCCGACGATCCGCTGCGGCTCGCGCACGCGGTAAGGCACCTGGGCCAGGTGAACCATCGCCTGGGTCGGCTCGAATCAGCGGGAACCTGCTACGAGGAGGCGCTTGACCTGTATGACCGGGCCGGGACGGCGCATCCGGTGGACCACGCCAACGCCCTTCGGCCCATGGCCGCGCTACGGGAGGAACTCGGCGACGTGCAGGGGGCGCGGCTCATGTGGCGCAGGGCGGCAGAACTGTACCGGTCCGCCGGCGTCGAGGAGGGCGTGCGTGAATGCCAGGCGCGCCTGTCAGGCCTTGCTCAGGCCGAGCCGGGAGATCGGCAGGCCGGCGAGCAGGAGGAATGACGGGGGACGGAGTCACCGGCCCTGCTCAAGCACGATGTCCCCGATCACATGCGTCGCGTGCTCCCACGCGTCGAGGGGCGCCGCCCAGGCGCGGTCGCGGATTCGCCGCAGGTAGGTCATCTGGGCCAGGTGATAGAGATAGTGCTGGGCGATGTGCACCACATCCACCCCCAGCCGGGCGCCGGTCTTGCCGTCGAGCGAGGTCCGCTCGGCCATGAGGGCCGCGTCGCTCTCACACCCCTCAACCTCCGCCAGAATCTGCTTCTGGATCGTGCGCATGCGCCCGGCGACCTCGTCGACCGGCCCCGGGGCGTCGTGGCTGATCACGGGCTCGATCCCCAGCCGCTTCAGGAACCAGACGTCGACGCGGTACATGTGACGGCACATCTTGCCGATCCCGCGCGATCCCGGCGCCGGGTTCCAGTCGAAGTCCTCCTGCGCGATCCCGTCGAGCACCGTGAACAGCGGCCGTCGCGCCGCCTCGAAGATCTCGACCGTGCGCGCGATCCGGGTGCGGTGCGAATTGCTCATGGCTGGCCGTCCGTGGACCTCAGGGTTGCGGGTTCTTTCGCGGCACCTTGACGTCGTCCATCGCCGCGTTGTAGACGAACGACGCCACAATGACGGCGTTTTTGACAAGGTCGTCAATGGGCAGGGTGTCATAGAAGTCGAGGTTGGTGTGCCCGCCCGTGCCCCCCACGCGCGCCTGCAGGAACTGGAAGCCCGGCAAGCCTGCGCGATCGAAGGGAATGTGGTCCGTCGAGCCGACGCTGCGTGGCGAAATCGTGGTCATTCCGAGGTCGCGCAGGGGCTCCATCCAGGATGCGAACAGCGAGCGTACGTGCTCGTTTCCCTGCAGCCAGATCCCACGGTACTGGCCGGGCCCGTAGTCCTGGTTGAAGTAGACGGAGAAGTCGTCGTAGGCGGGCGTGGTGCCGGGAGTGCCGCCAGGCCCGTCGGCGCCGCCGGGCCCCACTTCGCCGCCCGGGCTGCCGAAGTGCTTCACCACATACGCCGTCGACCCGAAGATGCCCTGCTCCTCGCCGGACCAGAGCGCGACGCGGATCGTCCGGCGCGGCCGGGCACCGACCGCCTTCAGGATGCGCATCGCCTCCAGCATGACCGCCGTGCCGGACGTGTTGTCGCTGGCGTTCGGGCTGGCGTGCCAGGTGTCGAAGTGCGCGCCCAGCATGACGACTTCGTGCGCGAGGTCGGTGCCGGGGATCTCGCCGAGCACGTTGGCGGCCTCGCTGGCCCCGGCGCCGTGCACGTTGCGCACCTCGGTCTGGACGGTGACGGGGATGCCGCGCTTCAGGATCCGGTACATGCGGTTGTAGTGCTCGGGCGTGACCGCGACGATCGGGACCGATGACAGTGTGACGTCCCGGTCCCAGCGGTCGACCTTCGCCCCCGGCCGCGCGAACCCGCGCACCGCCCCGGGCCAGCCGCTGTTGGATTCGAGGACCAGCGCGACCCCTTCCTCCACGTAGAACGCCAGCCGTTCGGCTGCGGTGAGCATCTGCGCGTTCGCCCGCGGGCGGGGACCGGTCGGCGGCGGGATCACGTCCTCCTCCAGCGCGCGCATCTCCTCGTCGGTGCGGCGGGGTGTGCCGGTGGCGAAGCGTTCCAGGTCGATGACCGGCGGCGGCGTCGACATGACCGCGAGACCGCGCAGCCTGCCGCGCAGCGGCTCCAGTTGATCGCGGGTGCGAACGTCGGCGAGCACCACGTCCAGGCGCTGCCTGCCGTCCGTGCCGGGCGTGTGCGCGATCGGGTACGCGACCAGGGGCTGATAGTCCGGCTCCATCATGTGGACCGACACGAACTCGTTGTCCCAGCTCGCCCCGTAGTTCATGAAGGGCTCGCGGTGGGTGTTCTCGAGGCCGATCCGCTTCATTTCGTCCAGCGCCCACTCCTGCGCCCGGTCCATCGCGGCCGAGTTGGTGAGCCGCGCGCCGACCACGTCGGTCATGTAGGACAAGGTGTTCGGCAGCTGCGAGCGCTGCAGCCCCTCCTCGCGGATCTTCGCCAGCATGGCGAGGTCCACGGGGCGGTGGGTTCGCTCCGCGCCGGCGTCCTGCGCCCCCTCCCCGCCGCCCGCCCCAGCCCCGCCGTTCTCCGGCAGCCCGAACACGAACATCGTCCCGCCCGCCGAGTTCACGATCCGCTGCTGCCCGTCGATCTCGTACGACATCGGCCCGCTCCGCACGGCCGCGCCGGCCTGGAAGTTCCACAGCGGCTCTCCGGTCTCGGCGTTCAGCGCAAAGATGTTTCCCTCGTCGCTCCCGCCGAACACCAGGTTGCCCGCAGTCGCCATGACACCGGCCCACGGCGGGGTCTGCAGCGGAAACTCCCATACCAGCTCGCCGGTGAGTACGTCGAGCGCCTTCACCGCGCCGCTCGCCTCCTCGCCTTGCAACGCCTGCTCCCCGCCGCCCATGAACGGCTGCCCGGGCTCGTACTCGACGTCGGCCTTGTAGTAGATCGCGCCCATGATCCGCGTCGGCTGGTAGAAGAGCCGTGTCAGCGGGCTGTAGCTGGGGCTGAACCAGTTGGCCGCGCCCTGCAGGCTCGGCCACACCAGGTTGCCCTCTTCCGTGGGATCGGTGCCGGGGATGACGATCGGCCGACCGTTCTCGTCCAGTCCCTCCGCCCAGGTCTGCTTCGAGTACTCCGTGCCGTGCAGGAACTCGCCCGTTTCCCGGTCCAGCACGTAGTAGAACGCGTTCCGGTTGGCGGTGACGACGAGCTTGCGGGGCTCGCCCTCCCACTCGGCGTCGACCAGCACCTGGATCTGGTTGGCGTCCCAGTCGTGGGTGTCGTGGGGCGTGAACTGGAACCACCACACGATCTCGCCCGTGTCGGGATCGAGCGCGAGCAGGCAGTCCGTGTAGAGATTGTCGCCGGGACGCAGGTCGCCGTTCCAGTCGGGGGCGGGATTGCCGATCGGCCAGTAGAGCAGGTCGAGTTCCGGGTCGTACGAGCCGGTCAGCCACGTCGATCCCCCGCCGGTCTCCCAGCTGTTGCCGCCCCAGGTGTCGCTGCCGAACTCGCCGGGCGCCGGAATGGTGTACGTACGCCAGATCAGCTCGCCGGTCTCGGGGTGGTACGCGTCGATGAAGCCGCGCACGCCCGCCTCGGCGCCCGACACGCCGACGATGATCTTCCCGTCGAGCGCCAGCGGGGCCAGCGTGAGCGCGAAGCCGATCGCGTTGTCGGCCACCTCGACATCCCAGCGCACCGCGCCCGACCGCGCGTCGAGTGCCACCAGGTGCGCGTCGAGCGTCCCCACGTACAGGGTCGAATCCAGGATCGCCACCCCCCGGTTCACCTCGGGGAAGCCGATGTGCAGCACGTCCGACCCCATCTGCGGCGTCCACTTCCACAGCCGTCTACCCGTGCGCGCATCGAGGGCCGTCACCGTGCTCGGCGGCTCGGTCACGTACATGACCCCGTCGGCCACGATCGGCGTGGTCTCGATCAGCCCCTCGTCCATCTGGTAGGCCCACACGACGCGCAGATCCGCCACGTTCCCCGCGTTGATCTGGTCCAGCCGCGAGAACCGGTGCGACGCGTAGTTGCCCGAGTACGTCAGCCAGTTCTCCGGCTCGGAGTCGGCCGCGACGATGCGTTCGTAGGGGACCTGGGCGGCAGCCGGCCGAGCCATTGCCGCGCCCAGCGCAAGGACCGCGACGCCCGCGGCCGCCGTGCAACTCCACTTGCTCATGATCCCCTCCCCAGGGTCGTCAGGTAAGCGACCAGATCCTCGACATCGTCCTCTCCGAGGTTCTCGGCCACAGGCATGAACGAATGTCCGGTCCGTCGCTCCATCTCGGCGATCTCGCCCTTGCGCAGCGACACGAACGCGCCGGACACCGTCATCAGCTGTATCGTGAAGGCGTCCTCGTTCATGCGCATTCCGTTGTAGATGTCGCCGCCGTGCGTGACGATCCGCACCGGCAGGTACTCGAAGAACCCGCTGCGCGCGCCGGACCGCGCCACCGGCAGCTTGGCCGCAGGCGCGCTGAGGGCCTCGCGCAGATAGTCCGCCCCCCGGCGCAACCCGATCCGCGTCAACTCCGGCCCGACCGCCGTGCCCCGCCCGTCGACGATGTGGCACGACGCACAATCGCCTGCTTCCCAGAACAGGTCGTGACCCCGGCTGGCGTCGCCGGTGACCTCCGCACCGTCCGCCGTGGTCTGCGCGCCCATCCAGCGCACATAGGCGGCCACGAGCGACACTGCGTCGTCGTCGAGAACCGACGTGCTGGCGCCGGGCATCCCCGTACCCGAGATACCGGAGCGGATCACGCGTTCCAGCTGTCCCTGATCCGCTACCCTTGGCAGCACGAGCCGAGCCAGTTCCGGCCCCTCGCCGCCCAGTCCCTGCACGCCGTGGCACCGCCCGCAATGGGCGCGAAACAGGTTCTCGGCGCGCGCGGGGTCCGCGATTTCGATGGCCGCATCGCCGGGCTCCTGCGCCGCAACGGTCGCGGGAAGCAGCACCAGCACCGGAAGCAGCCGCGTGGTCCTCGCAATCCGCATGGTGGTCACTCCTTCCCGTCGTGGGGGTGGGTGGGGCAGGGTGACGGTTACCATACGACCGCCGCCGTTTCGCGGACAAGACGGTCTGGAGTGCCGCCGGGAGGGGATGGTCGCCCGGGACCGCGCGGCTATCCGGGTCCCCCGAGTGGCCTCCCGTCCAGCCCCCAGGCCTGGTTGATCTCGAAGCCCAGGTGGGCGAGCGCGGTGGCTGCGATGTCGACGATGTTGGCTGGCCCGGGAGGCGGCCAGTCGGCGGTCGGGGACCTGCCCTCGCTGCCACCAACCCCGCTCGCCAGTATGAAGATCGTCATCTCTTCGGGCGAGTCCCCGCCGTGACCCCCGTCCTCGCGCCTGCCATGGTCGGTGCTGACGAGCACCAGCCAGTCCTCGTTCGCCAGGCCGGGCCGGGCGCGCACCGCGTCGATCAGCATGCCGACGTGCCGGTCCGCCAGCGCGATCGCGTCGCGGTACTCGGAGCCGATGGAGCCGTGCCGGTGGCTGGTCTCGTCGGGATTGCCGAGGTAGACGAACATGGCGTCGGGGTCGGCTTCACCGAGGTGGCGCACGGCGTGCGCGGTGACCTCGCCGTCGGCCTCGGCCCACCCGTGCTCGTAGCCGTCAAGCACGGCCCGCTCGTCGACCGCCGCCGGGACAACGGGGCCGCCTTCGGGAAGCTCCGCGAGCGGCAGCCAGTCCAGCGCGGCAAAGGTGGACAGCTCGGGGCGCTCTCTTTCCGCGCGGGTGAGGAAGCCGGGCCAGGTGTCGTAGTCGCGGCCCGAGAAACTGTTGTCCGTGACGCCGTGCTTCTCCGGCCAGACACCAGTCAGCATCGAGGACCAGGACGGGCCGCTGACGGAGGGGGTGGTGGTGCGAGCCTCGTCGGTGTACCAGCCGCTTGCCGCCAGCGCGTCGATGTTGGGGGTGGGGACCTCGGCAAGCACGTCGGGACGCACGCCGTCGATACCGATCAGCAGGACCCTGGACGTCGGTTGGGCCGCAATCTCCAAGGGGGTGGCCAACGCAAGCGCCGTGGCGCAGATCAGTGTCGTCCTCATTCCGCAGCCACCATTTCGGCGAACCTTCCGACGCAGATCCTCCACCCCTCCTCGTGTCCGTCCCGGTCGTCCGGCGTCGGGAAGCCCTCATGGGTCAATCGAATCTCGGTCCCCCCTTCGACCGGAACGAACTCCACCGTCACCACCGTCTCCGCCTTCATCGCGTGCGCCTCTTCCTTCCAGCCCCATGTGTACACCACCCGGCGCGGCGGGTCGACCTCGCGGTAGGTGCCGCAGGCGGTAAACGGCCCGCCCTCGACATGCATGCGAATCGAGTAGTGCCCACCGACCCGCAGGTCGATCTCCACCTCCACGGTCGCGCCCGGATCCGGGCAGGTCCAGCGCTCGACCTGGTCCGGGCTGGTCCACGCCTCGAAGGCCCGCTCGGGACTCGCGGCCACCGTGCGAACTAGTTGCAGTGCTCTTGTCATCGCAGTCATCGGCGTGTCACTCGGAGCCTTTCAGGTAGCGCGCCAGCGCGTCCAGCTGCGCGGACCAGTACCGCTGATGGGTGTCGATCCAGTCCTTCGCCTCGCCCAGGGTGTCCGGCTCGTAGCGGCACCGGCGCGCCCGCCCCTCCTTCTTCCTGCTGATCAACCCTGCGTCCTCCAGCACCCTCACGTGCCTGGAAACGGCCACGAGCGACATGTCGAAGGGCTCTGCCAGATCGGTCACCGACGCCACTTCTCCCTGGGCCAGGCGGCCCAGAATGGCGCGCCGCACCGGGTGGGCAAGCGCGGAGAAGGTGCGGTCGAGAGCGTCGTCATCCACGGGGAGCATCGGACCTCCTGGTTTATCGGGCGGGGCGTCGGCAGGGACTGACGTCACAAATACTAAACACAATGGTTTAGTATAGCGTCGCCGCGGCGGTGATTCAATGCCGCCCTTAACGCTTCGGCGCCAACTCCTGTCCAAGGCGACGTACCAACAAGCCCGGAGATCATGTGCCAATGAATAGAAAACGCTCGCCACGCCAGCATCTTCCTCGCCTTCTGCTTCTGCCCCTCCTCGCTTCCCTCACTTCATCCCCCTCTCGCCTCGAAGCCCAGGACACCCGCACCATCCAGGGAGTCGTCCGCGATTCCATCAACGGCGAGGCCATCGTGCACGCCGCCATACAGATCGCCGGGACCGGGCGGCAGGTCAACACGAATGCCGACGGCTTCTTCACCGTCGTGGGAGCCCCGCGCGAGACCTTCACCCTTCGCATCGTCCACATCGGCTACACGCCCACCGAGACGCCCGTGAACGCCGGCTTCAGCGGGCGCCTCAACATAGAGATTGCTCCGCTGCCGGTGGAGTTGGAGGGTGTGGAGTTCGTCGCGGACGAGTACCGCCTCGTACGCGCCACGGACGGCGTGAGCCGAATCGCGGCGTCGCCTGCGGAGATGGCCGTGCTGCCATCCGTTGGGGAAGTCGATGTGTTTCGCTCGCTTCAGCTCCTGCCCGGGATCAGCGGCACCCGGGAGTCCTCGTCCGGGCTCTACGTGCGGGGCGGCACCCCCGACCAGAACCTCGTGCTGCTCGACGGCATCACCGTGTACCACGTCGACCACTTCTTCGGGTTCTTCAGTGCCTTCAACGCCGACGCGATCAAGGACATTCAGGTCTTCAAGGGCGCGTTCCCGGCCCAATACGGCGGACGCGTGTCCAGCGTAGTCGACATGACCGGGAAGACCGGGGATCCGGAACAGATGCACTACGGCGCCGGTCTCAACCTGCTGAGCGCCAGCGGAACCTTCCAGACGCCGATCGGCTCGAGGGCCAACCTGCTTGTGACCGGACGTCGTTCCTACACCGACGTGGTCCGTACCGGCTTGTACAGCAACATCTTCGACGTCTTCAACATCACCACCGGCCCACAGGCTCCAGCAGCCGGCGGACCCGGCGGCGGACGTGGCTTCGGCGGGCCCGGAGGCCTCTTCGGCTCTGCGAATCAGGACGCTGCCACGCCGGACTTCCACTTCTACGACTTCAACGCCAAGCTGACCTGGCTGCCCGGAGACCGGGATGTCGTCGCGCTGAGCGTCTACGGGGGACGCGACTACCTGGACAAGTCGCAGCAGCGATCCCTGTCGTTCACGCCCAGAGGCGGGACCGGGGACCAGAACTTCAGTACCGTCATCGGCGACCTGACCGACTGGGGCAACCGGGGTCTGTCGGGGCGCTGGGGCCGGCAGTGGGGGAGCGGCCTCACCAGCAGCCTGCTCGCCGCCTACTCCGAGTACACCTCGGACTACGGACGCAACACGCAGGTCACCATCTCGAATCCCGCGACGGACGAGTCGACGCTCACACGCGAGCTGCAGTCGACCGAGGACAACTTCCTCACCGATCTGACTTTGCGTGCCGACAACGAGTGGAGACCTGCACCTGCGCACGCGCTGCGCTTCGGCGCATGGTTCAGCGCGACCGACGCCGAATACCGCTACGTGAGGAACGACAGCATCACGATCCTGGACCGGACCCAGTCGTCCTCACGGGCGGCGGCCTATGCGCAGGACACCTGGGACGTCACGGACGGTTTCTCGCTCACGGCGGGAGGCCGCATTTCGTACGACCAGGCCACGGCAAAGAGCTACCTCGAGCCCCGGGCCTCCGCACGCCTGGCCCTCACCGACCGCTTGACGCTCAAGGCGGCCGCCGGAAGGTACCACCAGTTCGTCAACCGCGTCGTCAACGAGAACGTCACCGAGGGCTCGCGCGACTTCTGGCTGCTCGCCGACGGCGATCTGGTCGACGTGACCGCGTCCGACCACCTCGTCGCCGGAGTGGCCTACGAGACCGACAGCTACCTGTTCGACGTCGAGCTGTACCGTAAGGAGACGACGGGGCTGTCGGAGTTCTCGCTGAGATTCCGGCGGAACGATATCGACCCGCTCAACCTCTTCTTCGCGGGGCAGGGGACGGCGCAAGGCGCGGAGTTCCTCGCCCAGAAGAAGTTCGGCGCCTTCACCGGCTGGCTGTCCTATACGCTGGCCGAGGCGCGCAACACGTTCCCCGGTCTGAATGGAGGAAACCCGTTTCCCGCTCTCCACGACCAGCTTCACGAACTGAAGGCCGTTGGTACGATGTCGCTGGGACGCTGGGATCTGGCGTCGACGTGGACCTACGGGTCGGGTACGCCCTACACGGCTCCCCAGGCCGAATACAGCGTGGAGCTCCTCGACGGTAACTCGTTCAGCTTCATCAACGTCAGCGCCAAAAACGGATTGCGGCTGCCGGCCTATCACCGCCTCGATCTCAGCGCGCGCTACCGTTTTTCGCTCGGTGACTACGATGGCGACCTGGGCATCTCGGTCTTCAACGCCTACGACCGCGCCAACGTCTGGTATCGCCAGTTCGAACTCGACGCGACCCCCGCAATCGTCACCGACGTCAACTATGTCGGGCGGGTTCTCAACCTCTCCGTCCGCTTCAATCGATAGATGCACAGGAGCAAGAAAAGATGAAAACCGGAAAACTCGCGCTTCTCGCCGTGTCGGCCAGCCTGGCCGCCTGCTCGGACACTACGACCGGTCCCGAGGACGATGCCCGCCAGGTGGTAGTGGAAGCGTTCCTCTTCGCGGGCGAGCCGGTGGACGACATCCGGCTGACCCGGACCGTGCCGCTCGGCGAGGACCCGGCCCTCGCGGCCACCGTCGACGACGCGATCGTGACGCTGACGCGCGGCTCCGAGCGGTGGTTGCTGAACCGGTTGGAGGAGCCCGGCGCCTACGGCTATCCGGATGACGATCTGCAGGTCCGCGGGGGTGACCTGTTCCGCATCGAGGTCGAGGCGTTCGGGCGAACAGCCACGGGCGAGACGATTGTGCCCGGACCCCCCGACGGCGTCCAGCTCGACAAGGACAGCCTGGCGGTGCCCGAACTGACGCCCGGCAGCTTCCAGCCTGGTGCCCTGCAGTCGCTGCAGGTAACGGTGAGCTGGGAGAACGCGGGTTCCATCCTGCACTTCGTAGACGTGGAGGGGTTGGATCCGGCTGCCGAAACGATCTTTCCCGACTTCATCCGCGAGGGCGTGGGCCGATTCCGCATACGCAGCGCCCCGACGGAAGAGAACTTCCACGCGATCGGGCTGCGGCAGCTCGAGCACCTGGGCCGCCACCGCGCCATCGTTTACCGGGTCAACCAGGAATACGCCGAGCTCTACAACAACCGGGTGCAGGACTCGCGCGACCTGAACGAGCCGCCGAGCAACATCCGGGGCGGCCTCGGCGTGTTCAGCGCCTTCAACTCGGTTGCGCGCGAATTCGATCTGGTGCGGGCGGGGGCATCGTGATCCGGAAGCGCACCACCCGCTCGACGCCCAACTCGTCCTCGGTCACCGCCCACACGTAGTCTCCCTCGAAGACCGGTCTCGGGAACGGCCCGAACTCCTCCGGCGGCGCCACCGCGCCCAGGTATGTCCCGTCGGGCTCAAACACGTCGTAGCGCAACGGCTCGACCCAGTTCACGGGCATGGAATAGGGATTCCCGGGGTCGTGGTCCTCGTTTTCCACAGGACTCCCCGCGGTTTCCAGGAGCACCCAGATCCGACCGTCCCTGCCAGCGAGCAGCTCCTGGTAGAACGGCTTGTGGTCCGGGATCGGCGGGCCGTTCCAGCTCCAGTCCGGGTCCGTGTCCCGCATGATGCGAATGGTGCGCTCACGGTAGGCGGCGCGCTCCACGTCACTCACAGGCGCCGGATCCGCGGCGCGTTCGATTCGCAGCACACCGTCGTCGCGGGCCAGGTCGATCCGGTACGTGGACGGGAGACCGGTCAGAAGGTGACCGCTGGGGTGGACGGTCCACTGAAACACCGGGTTGAAGGGCACGGGCGAATACGTGGTTGCACTGCCGCGCTCGCTGGTGTACTCGGCCACCAGCATGGGACCCTCAAGGGGGCTTGAAGGTTCCGGGAGAGTGTCGAGGTGGGTCCCATCGGGTCCGATAACGATGATGTGCCGGAAGAAGCCGTCGGTCCGGGACAGGTCGCGGGTTTCCACGAAGGTGCGGCCACGGGCGTCCGTGTGCAGAGGCGAATTCGAGTACGTCCCGCCGACGTCGTACCTCCAGCCGTCCAGTTCTCCAGTGCCCGGGCCGAACACCTGGATGCGCTGGTTGCCCGGATCGCGCACCACCAGCCGACCGTCCGGAAGCAGGGCGATGGCCTCGGCGCGGCCGAACTCGCCCGGTCCCTCACCGCGCCCGCCCAGCGTCTCCACGTATGACCCGATCGCGTCGAAGACACGGATGTTGTGCGCCTGCTCGTCGAACACGTAGACGTTGCGGTCATCGTCCACGGCGATCGACCAGATGCTGCCGAACAGGTACTCCTCGGGCCCGTCCAGCTCCCCGATCGAGACTTCCGGGACGAGGGTGGCCTCGGCGCCCCAGACACCTCCCGACAGCGTTCGGACCACGGTAGTGTCGCCGATGGTTTCGACGACTACCGCCGGCCCGGTACCGGAAGGAGCCTCGTCGGGGCCGCAGGACGCGAGGGCGCATGCGACAACCACGACGCCAAGCAGCCGAAGATCGGCTTTCATGGTGGCGACCTCCCTCCAAAGCCCAAGTCTGCATTCCTCATCGGGTCCTCCTGCGTTTGGGCTCTTCGCGGACCGAGAACATCCAGTTTAGAGCGGGCGCGGCGAGCCGGCCACGGGACGCTTTCGGTCCACCCGATTCCCGGAAACAGGGGGGGGTTGCGCGTGTTCCGGGACAGTGGTATGTCGTACTCCATTGTGACTGCCCGCCGGGTGATTATGCCCTTGACTCAAGCACGGAGGGACGTTACGATGCGGTATGAGCAA
>VXQO01000075.1 GCA_009838975.1 Gemmatimonadota bacterium
CCCCGCGCCCCCTCAACATCCTCATCCTGGGCGGCACGGGATTCATCGGCCCCCACCAGGTGCGCTACGCCATGTACCGCGGCCACCAGGTCAGCATCTTCAACCGCGGCCGATCCGCCCCCGACCTCTTCCCCGGCGTGGAGACGCTGATCGGCGACCGCGACGGCCAGATCGACGCCCTGCGCGGGCGCACCTGGGACGCCGTCATCGACAACAGCGGCTACGTGCCCCGGCACGTGCGCGACACGGCCGAACTCCTCCAGGACTCGGTGGGCCGGTACCTCTTCACTTCGACCGGATCGGTCTACACCTTCGACCAGGACGAGATCACCGAGGACGGCGAGCTTCTCCCCATCGAAGACCCCGAAAGCGAGGACGTGGACCGCTACTACGGCCCCCTCAAGATCCTCTGCGAGAACGCCGTCACCGACACCTTCAGGGAACGCGGCACCGTCTTCCGCCTGCACGTCGTGGCAGGCCCCGGCGACACGACCGACCGCTTCACCTACTGGCCCGTCCGCATCGACCACGGCGGCGAGGTCATCGCGCCCGGCAGCCCCGACACCCCCGTACAGTACATCGACGTGCGCGACCTGGCCGAGTTCATGATCCTGGCCCTCGAGCGCGACATCGGCGGCACCTTCAATACCGCCGGCCCCGCGCTCGACCCCACCTCGATGGCCGAGTTCCTCTACGGAGTGCGCGCGATCACCAGCGCCCAGCTAGGCTTCACCTGGGTCGACGAGCAGTTCCTGATCGACAGGGAGGCCCGCTTCCAGCTGTGGTATCCCCCGGACAACGGTCCGTTGCGCGGCATTTCACGGGTACGGTCCCACAAGGCCGTCGCCGCCGGCCTCAAATTCCGGCCGCTGGCGGTCACCGCGCTCGACACGCTGGATTGGTTCAACACCCAGTCCGAAGAGCGGCGCAACCAGCTGCAGCTCAACCTGGACCGTGACCGGCAGATCCTGGAGGAGTGGAAGGCGCGGTAGGGCCGAGTCACATGTAAGCCGTAGTTGACATTATGTCGACTGTGCTTGACATTCTCCCGCGATCCCGCCCCTACATCGGGTCCCCATAAAACCGCCACGCCGCCCGAAAGTCCCTGGACGGCGCCTCGCCCAGAAGCCGCGCCCGCACCATCTCGATGGGCATGCGGCCACCCCGCAGAATCGTGTCGTGGAACTCGCGCTCGGTCATCTCGCCGCCGCCGACCAGCTGCTCCTGCAGCGTGCGGATCTGCAGGCCGCCCAGCATGTACGCGGCCTGATACAGCGGCGAATAGTTCCCGTTGAAGGAGCGGCGCACCTCGGCTGTCGCGTTCGCGGGCTCGTGACCCACGCGCTCGACCAGGAAGGCGATCGCCTCGTCGGGCGTCATCTCGCCCAGGTGAAAGCTCAGCGAGAAGATGATCCGCGCGGCCCGGTGCATTCGCCAGAAGAGCATCCCGATCCGGTCCTCGGGCGTCGACGGGAACCCCATGTCCCACAGCCGCATCTCCCAGTAGAGCGCCCATCCCTCGCCCCAGAACGGCGTGCGGAAGAGGTTGCGGTGCGAGTTGTATCGGTCGGTCATGAAGCCCTGCAGGTGATGCCCGGGGATCAGCTCGTGGTGAACCGTCGCGCGCGCGAAGTGGATGTTGTTCCCGCGCATGCTCATGCGCTTCTCGTCGTGCGTCATCTCGTCGGTCGGGAACGAGACGCGGATGACCTCGCCGCCCAGGAAGAACGGGGCCACGCGCTGACGCTCGGGTGACATCATCTCCAGTTGCCACACTTCATTCGCCAGCGGTGGAAGCGTCAGCAGGTCACGCTCCTCGAGGAAGTCGACCGCCTCCTGCGCCAGCTCCACGATCAGTTCGGGCTGCCGGCCAGGCTCCACGTGCAGCGTCTTCACGTGCTCCAGCGCCGCCCGCCAGTCATCCCCGTACCCCAGGTCCCGCGACGCCTCCAGCATGCGCGCGTCGCACCACGCGAACTCGCGCTCGGCGATCGCGATCAGCTCCTCGGGCGTGTACGGGATCATCTCGTAGATCAGGTCCGCCTCCATGCCGTCGCGCCCGATCGGGTCGCCCACGATCGGCTCCTCCGCGCCCTCCGGCCAACCGACAATCCGCTCGCGCAGCGTCAGCAGGTAGCGGTCCAGCGCCTCGTCGGCCTCCCCGTACGGCTGCTGGGCCCACCACGTGAAGAGCGGGTCGTAGCCCTCGTAGTGGCGGTACCAGGCGCCAAGAGCATTCCTGTAGGAATCGAGGAGCCGCACGGCCCGCAGCCCCGTGATCGGCGTCGGGGTTGGCAGCCCGGCCCCGCCCAGGCCAGCCCCCCCGGCTGCTGCCCCGGACCGCACCGCGCGGTCGGCTTCGTCCACCGCTACGGCCAGCGCGGCCAGGCTCCCCGCGATCTGCTGCCCGTCGACCTCCCTGCGCGAATGGCGAATGTCCAGCAACGCTACGATCTCGTCCGCGAACGGGAGCAGGGGGAGCACTTCGGCGACCATCCGCCCCTCCCGCGCGAGCAACTCCTGGCGATAGCGCACCTCGCTGCTCAGCAGGACGTGGTCGATGCTGCCCTCCACGTCCTCCGGGGCCACCTGGAGCGCATCGAGCTCCCTCGTCCACCCCGCCAGAAAACCACGCATGCGTTCGTGGCGCGCTGCCGAGTACGGAATGTCCCCCCACCGCCGCTCCAGCACTGCCAGGTCGGCGCTGAACCGTTCCACGACCTGTGCCAGGCCGGATTCCTGGAAGGCGGCGACATCCTCGAGGCCCGGGGTGGACGAGCCGGCCTGTCCCGACGTGCTTCCCGCCGTGACCGCCAGCGATGCCACCGTCCACGGGGCCACCATGATCGAAAAACGACGAAGCGGTCCAAGGCGACTTGTTTTCACGGATCCCTCCTCTGGAAGTACATTGGACGCCCCCTGGGGGCGCGCTCCTGCGACCCTCGTGACGACCGTCCACTTGGACTCTGGACCCATGCAGGTATTCGGGCAACACGAAGCGCAGACGCTGGGCCAGCTCGCGCGCGTCGCCCAGCGAGCCGAGCACGCCGCCCTCATGGCGGACGGCCATCTGGGATACGTCATGCCGATCGGGGGCGTGGCGGCGTATCGCAACCGGGTCAGCGTCGCGGGTGTGGGGTTCGACATCGCATGCGGCAACGCCGCGATCCGGACCGACCTGCGGCTGGACGACCTCCGAGACCGGCCCGGCGGGCTCCGGCGCGGCCTGGAACGCATCGGCGACCACATCGGCTCCGAGCTGGCATTCGGGGTCGGCGGCACCAACAGGTCACCCGATGCGCCCTCGGACCACCCGCTGTTCGAGGACTCGGCCTGGGAAGCCGTCCCGGGCAAGCACCGCCGCGCTCTGCGAGACAAGGCCCGCAAGCAGCTGGGCACGGTGGGGTCGGGCAACCACTACGTGGACGTCTTCGCCGACGAACAGGAGCACATCTGGGTCGGCGTGCATTTCGGTTCACGTGGCTTCGGCCACACCGTCGCCTCGTCGTTTCTCGCGATCGGCCAGGGGGCCGAATGGGGCACGCGCGTCCGCGAGGCGGAAGTCATCCTCAACCTCGACGCGCCCGTCGGGCACGACTATTGGCAGCTCATGAACCTGGCCGGGCGGTACGCGTACGCGGGCCGCGAGTGGGCGGTGCGGAAGGCCGTCGAGATCATTGAAGGACACGAGGTCGAACTGGTTCACAACCACCACAACTTCGCCTGGAAAGAGGAGCACTTCGGACGGAACTTCGTCGTGGTGCGGAAGGGCGCAACGCCGGCTTTCCCCGGGCAGAAGGGCTTCGTGGGGGGCTCCATGGGCGACGACGCGGTCATCCTCGAAGGGACGCGCGCCGCCAAACCGGACTCACCGACCGCCGAGCTTCAGGCGACGGCCCTCTACTCGACCGTCCACGGCGCGGGCCGGGTAATGAGCCGCACCGCCGCACGGGGAAAGCGTCACCGCCGGACGGGCAAGGTGCTCAAACGCGGGAAGGTGTCCCGCGAGATGATGCACGACTGGGTCGACCGCAAAGGTGTGGTGCTGCGCGGCGGCGGCACGGACGAGAGCCCCCACGTGTATCGAAGGCTGCCCGATGTGCTGGCCGCCCAGGGGAACACGGTCAAAGTGCTACACACACTCCGGCCGCTGGTGGTGGTCATGGCGGGCGGGGGCCGGTAGGTGGTGGACATGGCCGTGCCGCCCCGCCACACTCCGCCCAGCGAAAACACGACACGAGGTGATCGTTCACCATTCCGGCCGCTTGCATGAAGGCGTAGCAGATCGTCGGGCCGACAAAGCGGAATCCGCGCCGCTTCAGCTCCCTGCTCATCGCCTGTGACGCGGGAGTAGACGCAGGGACTTCATCGAGCCGATGCCACTCGTTGTTGATCTGCATCCCTCCAGTAAAGCTCCAGAGTAAGTCGGCGAAGCCCTCGCCGGATTCGCGCAGATCCAGCCACGCCCGGGCGTTGCCGACGGCGGCATGGACCTTGAGCCGGTTCCGCACGATCCCTTCGTCCGCAAGGAGCGCGGCGACCTTCCGGTCGCCATAGCGGGCCATGCGCTCCGGATCGAAGCCATCGAACGCGCGCCGGTAGCCCTCGCGCTTCTTCAGGATCGTGTACCAGCTCAGGCCCGCTTGCGCCCCTTCGAGCAGGAGCTGCTCGAAGAGCTGGAGATCGTCCCGAACCGGGACACCCCACTCTTCGTCGTGATAGGCGATGTAGAGTGGATCGTCGTTCACCCAATCACAGCGAATTCGGTCCATCCAAGGCCTCCGGGAAGGGCAGGGATTGCGTCTTTCGGAGCAGTCAGCTCCGCGAGAACTGCCGCCGATAGCGGCGAGTCCAAACCGCGATCGCCGGAAGGCCGATTATCGTCGGGAGCATCCAGGGCAACATGATCATCGGGCCGGCCAGGTCGTAGGAGAAGAAGCGCTGGGCCCCGAAGACCGCGAATGCGGTGTGGAACGCGATGCCGCCACCGATCATCGATCCCAGGTGAGAGTACAGCCAGCCCATAGGTTCCGCGCCCGGATTACGCATGCGACGCAGCATGTTGGAGCCGGCAACGATACCTACCGGACTCAGCCCGAGCAGCACGGGCGAGACGGCGGACCAGACCGCGACGGCCAGCACCACGACCAGGGTGCTGCTCGCGATGCACGTCCACGCAAGCGCCTCGTGGAACGGAGTGCGAAGCGACTCCGGGGCTCTGCGCGTGGCCAGCACCCGGATGCCCTGCCGGACATTCGCGAACGTGACCACGCCGAGGTAGCCGAGGAAGACTGCAATGCCGTAGAGCTCCGGGTCCTCCGCGAGACCCATGCCCTGACCCATGTACGACACGATTCTGCCGGCCGCCGCGGTCACCGCCGACAGGGTCACGACGTAGGCCGAGTACGCGTAGACGCGACCTGCCTGCACGTGCAGGCGGCCACCCTTGCGGGCGAACACCGGTACCCAGAACGCGGCGAGTCCCACGAATCCCGTTGCGACGTGGACCAGGACGACTGCGTCGAACAGGAGGGTGCTGGTGTTCATCGTGTCTCCTCCAGAGTGCGGCACTCGCCGGTGTCGTCGCCGGGAGGCGCCATCGTCAGCCGACGATCGAATCGCATCTCACCATCCCGAGCACGGTCCGCTCCGTCGCCTTGTCGGACTCGACGCCGGCGTTCTCCCTGTCGGAGTTCCGCCGCGCATTCTCGAACATTCGCGGCCCTCGCCACCGAAGCAGGGTTGTCCACGGCAGCCGTCCGTGCGATTCGACCTGTGTTGCGAGCGATCCGGGCTGTTTCCATCTTTGGACCATCCGACACGCGAAACGCCGTGCTCTACGCCTCATGTGGTCTTCGCGCCGTCGCGCGTGAGGCTGGCAATCTCCGAACCGATCCGCGCTGCCCGCGCTGAGCGATGCTGAGGGGCCGGAGCCCATGAACGATGCGCCTGTATGAGACCTGACCAGAGCCTTCGCTACCAAGCCAACGAGTCGCTACGGCCGCTGGTCGGTGTTGGGCTCGGATCGCAGCTGGCCCTGCTCTCGGTGCATTCCGCGGTGCTACTCCCCACCATCGTCTTCGGGGCCGCCAATGCCGGGGATTTCCTCATGTGGGCGATCTTCGGCGGCATGCTGGCGTGCGGCATCATCACCGCAGTGCAGGCAGTCCGGCCGGGACAGATCGGCGCCGGATACCAGATGCTCCACGGGTGCTCCGCGCCGTTCATCGCGGTATGTGTTGCGGCTCTGGATCAAGGGGGGCCGCCGCTGCTGGCGACTCTGGTCTTCGCGTCGGGGATGGTGCATGTGGCATTGTCCCGGCAGCTCGCCCTGTTGCACCGCGTCTTCACCCCGGTGGTGACGGGCACGGTCATCATGCTCCTGCCGGTCACCATCATGCCCATTGTGTTGCGCATGCTGAACGAGGTGCCGGCCGGTGCCCCGGCCGCGGCCGTCCCTCTGAGCGCGTGTGTGACGATTGCCGTGGCCACCGGGATTCACCTGACGGGATCACCCCGACTTCGCCTGTGGGCCCCGTTGGTCGGGCTCGCAGCCGGGTCCGCCGTGGCCACGTTGATGGGGATTTCCGAGTTCGGGGGCGTGGCCGAGGCGGCGTGGGTCGGATTGCCCGAAGGCCGTCCCCCGGGGCTGGACCTTGGTTTCGGCCCAGCCTTCTGGGCGCTGCTGCCGAGCTTCGTTTTCATAGCGCTTGTCGGGACCACCAAGGCGGTAGGGGTAGCCGTCGCAACCCAGCGTGTATCCTGGCGAACCCCTCGCGCAGTGGATTTTCGCTCCGTACAGGGCGCCGTGGCGGCGGAGGGCGGCGGCAACATCCTTGCAAGCCTGGCGGGTGGGCTCCCCAACACGCTCCACCCCACGCCGATCGCCACGATCGAGACCACTGGAGTGGCGTCTCGCAGCGTGGGTCTGTTCGCCGGGCTTGCCCTGATCGCCCTGGCCTGCTTCCCCAAGCTGGTGGCCGTGATCGTCGCAATTCCGGACGCTGTCGTGGCCGCCGTGATCATCGTCACCCTGTGCACGCTCTTCGTGGTCGGCATGCGCGAGGTGGTTACCGGGAGTCGGAGCAATCCGCGGTCCGGACTCATCGCGGGGCTCGCGGTCTGGGCAGGCATCGCCATTGAGTTCGACCTGGTCTTCCCGGACTTCTTCAACGACTTCGCCGGTGGACTCCTGAACAACGGAATGACCGCAGGCGGCATGCTCGCCATCCTGCTTGTGGGCCTGACGATGCCACGCGCAGCGCGGTTCAGGGGTAGACTCGACGTACGCGAACTGCCGGCCATCAACGAGTTCATTCGCAGGTTCGCACGCGGCGCTGGCCTGGAGGCGTTGATCGGCCGGATGGAGGCCGCCGCCGAGGAGACCCTGCTGATGCTGGTGGAGCCTCGCGGTACGGAGAAGGAAAAAGAGGACGACGCGGCGCGAAGCCGGCGCGCACTCCTGCTTACGGCTTCACGAGAAAAAGGGCACGCCGTCCTGCAATTCAAGGCAACTGCCGCGGGACAGGAGGAGCTGAACCTTCAGGATCGGCTGGCCTGGCTCGGAGATGAGACCGGGAGCGAACTCGAGGAGCAGGCAATCTCGCTGCGGCTGCTCCGGCATCTGGCTTCGTCCGTCCGGCACCAGCAATACCACAATGTGGACATTGTCACCCTGAAGGTTGCCGCGGGTCGGCCGGAGGGTTCGAGGCGTTGAGATGCTGAGACTGCCACGAATGGGTATCGCGGCGGTGACTCCCGTCCTGCTCGCCGGGCTCTCTGCCTGCTCTCCCGTCCCGCAGGGCGATGGCAACGAGGGGGGGAGAAAGTCTCTGATCCTGGCGCACCCGTTGCCCCCGCTCGCTCCCCCCAGAACCGGAGTCATCGTTCCGTTCGCTCAACGGCTGGCGGAAGTGTCCGGCGGCAGGCTCACGGTGGAAGAGTACATGGGGGGTGCCATCGGCAGCGATGCCCGCAGGTACTACCCCATGTTGCTCGAGGGGGTGGCGGACATAGCCCTGGTAGTTCCGGGATACACGGCCACAACGTTCCCCAGAACGGCGTTGAGCACATTTCCAGGCGTGTGCGACAGCCCAGTCGACTGTACGGCCGCCCTGCAACGTGGCCTTGCGGTCCTGGAGGACGACTACAACGCGAGGATCCTGGCGATGTGGTCCCCCGGTCCGCCGGTGCTCCTCACCCGCGACAGGCCAGTGCGCAGGGTGGAGGATATTCGCGGCCTCAAGTTGCGCGTGCCATCGGCGATCGAGATGCCCTTCCTGGAGGCCCTGGGAGCGACGCCGCTGCAGCAGCCGGTCACGGAAGTCTACCAGAGTCTCCAGACAGGCGTGATCGACGGAATCGTGATACCGGCGGGGGGCATACCCGCCTTTCGGTTGAACGAGGTGGCCTCGTTTCTCACTACCTGGATGCCTCTTTCCGCAACTCCGGTTACGCTGCTGATGAACCGAGGCGCCTACGACCTCCTCACGCCGCAGGAACGGAGATGGGTGGACGAGGCATCGGGTGCCCGGCTGTCGGAGTCCGGGGGTCAGGCCTTCGAACTCGCCACTGCCCGCGGTCTGGGGTTCGCCCGTGAATCGGGCATCGAGATCATCGATCTCTCCGACAGCGAAAAAGCGCGATTCCTGGGAGCGGTCGGGGACGTCTACGAAGCGGAACTCTCCCGCAGGATCGGTGATGCGACGGTGGCCGAAATTCTTGCCGAGTTGAGCGGTAGTTGAGGGCCTTCCGGCTGGAGCCCGGTCGGGATCGCAGTCGCGTCCTGCGGGTGCTTCAAAGGGGTGTGATCGCCACCTGCGCCGTCGCCGGAGGCGGGGCGCTGCTGCTGCTCGTGGGTCTGACCGTGGCCGAGGTCGTGGCGCGCCATCTCTTCCAGGCTCCCTTACCGGGCGTGGAGGATGTCGCCTCCATGGGGCTGACGGTGCTCGTTGCGGCCGCGGTGGTTTGCGCGGCCCAGAACCAGGCACATGTGTCGGTCGACCTCATCGGACGCGTGGCCGGCGGTGTCTTCGCCCGCGTGACCGATGTGCCCGCAAGGCTCGTGGGGGCGATCGCCGCCGCGCTCGCGGCGTTCGCCCTTTTCGCCAAGGGCGGCTGCGGGACCGAGTGCGGCGAGGTCACCGGAACGATCGCCATCGTGCACACGCCGTTCTACTACGCGCTGGGTGTGTCGATGGCGACATGCTCACTGTTGCTTGCGTACCAACTCATTCGCCGAACCGCTGCGCCTAACGCGGACGAACGGCGAGGCCCGGGCGACTGATGGACGGGTCCGTGGCTGCTCTGCTCGGCATCGCCCTGATGCTCGTCCTCATCCTGATGCGGGTGTCGGTAGGGCTGTCAATGCTCATCGCGGCCGCGGCCGCCATCGCCCTGATCCAGCCTCAGGCCGTTCTGGCCGTCATCGCGGGGGAGACCTTCTCCGTGTCGTCGCGGTACACGCTGATCATCATCCCCCTCTTCATGTTGATGGGGAATCTGACCGTCGTCTCGGGAATGAGCCGGGATCTGTACCTCGCAGCCAACCGTTGGCTTGGCCGCGTCAGAGGCGGCCTGGCCGCGGCGACGGTCATCG
Organism: Gemmatimonadota bacterium; assembly: GCA_009838975.1. Lineage (GTDB taxonomy): Bacteria > Gemmatimonadota > Gemmatimonadetes > Longimicrobiales > Gaopeijiaceae > Bin94. The sequence goes on from VXQO01000075.1 coordinate 9,599, forward strand.
CCTGCGCAGGCTTCTCGGCGCTCTCCGGGTCTTCGCTCGCGGCCGCGATGACCATGGGGCGCGTCGCGTTGCCCGAGATGCGGCGTTTCAACTACGACACGTCCCTGGCAGCGGGAGCCGTCGCCGCGGGAGGGACTCTCGGCATCCTCATTCCACCTTCGGCCGGGCTGGTCTTCTACGGCATCCTGACCGAGCAGAGCATCAGTCGCCTTTTCATGGCCGGGTTGCTGCCCGGAATACTGCTGACGGCGATCTTCGTCATGACCGTCGTCATCATCGCAACTCTTCACCCCGACAGGGCCCCCCGGGCAGGTCGGACCGCCACCATCGCACTCGGACAGCGCACCCGCCGGCCCACCGGGGCCTACTGGATCCTGGGACTGGCCGCTGTGACGCTAGGAGGGATTTACGCCGGAGTCTTCTCTGCCCTGGAGGCATCCGGCGTGGGCGCGTTCCTGACCTTGCTGGTGGCACTGGGGCGCCGCTCACTGACCCGCAATGCCCTCGGAGAGTGCCTGCTCTCGACGCTGAGGGCGTGTGGCACCGTGTTCCTGATCCTGATCGGCGCCTACGTCTTCAAGGTGTTCCTGGGCTACACCCGGACACCGCTCGCCATGGCCGGTTGGGTTGGCGAGCAGGGATGGTCGGGGCCCCAGGTGGTTGCGGTGGTGCTCGCCATGTTCATCGTGCTGGGCACGTTCCTGGACGGATTCGCAATCCTCGTTCTGATGACCCCGTTGGTTCAGCCGATTCTCACGTCACTGGGCGTCGACATGATCTGGTTCGGCGTCATGCTTGTGATCACCCTCGAGATGGCGCTGATCTCGCCGCCAGTCGGCCTGAACACCTTTGTGGTGAAGACCGTGGCCCCGGATATCCCTATCCGTTCGATCTTTCGCGGCATCATACCCTTCTGGTTCGCGATGCTGGCGCTGCTGGTGCTGCTCGCGCTCGTGCCCGGGCTCGTCACGTTCCTGCCTCAGGCGATGTTGGGATAGCGGTTGCCGCTCGATGCCGCGCGGGCTTTGCCCACGGGCTGCTGAACCGCCGGACCCTTGTGGGTCAGGCGTCGTCTCCCAGCAGAATGGCGTGGAACGTGCAGCATTCGGACGTAGCGTCTCGAAGGTTCCGGCGTTCCTCACTCTCGTAGAAGCCCCGGGCCGACTCGCTATCGGGAAACCGTTGAACCACGACTCTGCTGGGGCATTCGCCCTCCAATGCAGTGCACTCGCTGCTGCCGACCTCGATTTCTCCGCCCCACTTCCTGAACAGGGGCATCGCTGCAGCCAGGAATTCTTCATACTTGTCGCGATCGTGCACATGAACGTCCGTTACGACGTAAGCCGACATCTGTTTCTCCCTTTCCGGAATGATGGGCGCGCGACGATCAAGTCGCTTCCGCCCACGGCACCGCCAGCGTAAACGACTCGAGAGGGGTCGCGCAAGTTATACATGTTACCAGTTGTACTCCACCGACATCGACCATTCCCGCGGCCGCCCGTAGACCAGCTCCACGTACGACCCTCCCGTGTTGAAGGAAGAGTTCCCGGTGACGAGGTAGCGCTCGTCCGTCAGGTTGCGGGCCGCCCACTCCACCTGCCAACGTCCGTCACCGATCCGGGCGCGCACCGCCGCGTTCACCAGGCGATAACCATCCTGCAACAAATGCGAGGAGTTGGTCGCATCGTGGTACTGTGATCCCGTGAACGACCAGTTGAGCCGTGGCGTGAGCACCAGACCGCGTGTGGCGGCTAACGCCCTGGACACACTGACGGAGTAGTTCAAGTTCGGCGTCTTGGCGAGCCGGTAATCGGGAAGGATCGGGGTCGAATTGTTCAGGACGCTCTCGCTGAGCTCGTCGTACTCGGCGCGGATCGTACCCAGATTGGCCCGAAGGCTCCACCCGCCCCCGGGCATCCACGCGGTCTCCACCTCGGCACCGGAGATGTTGGCGGTCCCTCCGTTGAACGTCTTCGGGATGAACGTCTCACGTACGATGATATGCATGTCGTCGTAGGTGGCCCGGAACAGCGCGATGTTGAACAGCAGCCTGCCCCCGGCCACTAGCGACTTGAATCCCAGCTCGTAGCTGGAGACCGCCTCCGGCTCATAGGTGTCGGGGGCCGCGGTCGGGGAATTCGGTTTGTGGCCCGGCGGGGGTGCCGGAAAGCGCCCATTGAACCCGCCGCTCTTGAACCCCTCGGAGTATCCGACGTAGCCCATCGCGTCGGGCGCGAAATGGTACGCCGCCGTTGCCGTCACCGTGAGCGCGCTGAAGTTCTCGGTGAAATCCCTGCGGGGGAGCATCCGGTCTCCCGGGCGCATCGGACCCCCTGGCGAACTGAATATGCCCTGAAGCAACGGCCAGGTGGGACCGAAGATGCTGCCCCTGCTCTGCGAGGCATCGCCAACGGCGTACATGTCGGGGTTAAGGCCCTTCCGGTCCAGTGTGTATCGCCCGCCAGCAGTCAACGACACCCTTTCCGTCACATCGGCGGTAATCTGGCCGAACCCGGCTACCGACCGGTTGTCGTAATCGCGTCCGATCACCGACGCGCCCACGGGAATGAGCACATGGCCCACTTCGTATCCGAATTCGCGGAACAGGTAGAGGCCGGCTTGCCAGTGCAGTCGCCGTCCTGCGGCCAGTCCGCCGATTTGCAGTTCCTGGGTGACCTGCTCATGGTCCCAGTCCTGCTGGTTGCTCACCATGTTGGCCGGGGTGTTGTCCGCGTCGCGCGAGGTCCTCAGCCGGAATCCGCGGTAACCGGTGAGCGACCTCAACGTACCCCAGTCTCCCAGCGACCAGGACAGCTCCGCGCTGCTTCCCCAGGAGTCGAGGTCTTCAAAGGCGGGAAACGTGCCCTCCGATATGTACTCGCCCGCAAAGCTGTCCGGCCCATAACAGCCCGCCGCGCCGCCGGCCCCGGTCCCCGGAGGAGGAAAGGTCGGCGGACCTGCCCGGGGAAAGTTGGGGTTTATCCTGACCGCCTCGCATTCCGTTAGAAGGGCATTGCCGAAGGTAGCGAAGGCCTGACGGTCGTTGAGTCCCCCGGAGACCGTGGGCGCACCGTTTTCCCGTAGCCGGGAGTAATCCGCCGTGACGAACAGCTCGATGTCGTCCGATGGCCGCCACACGAGGGATCCCCGAGCCGCCTGTGCGTTGTCGTTGCCCATGTCGAGTCCGTCGTGGACGCGCGTGACGTAGCCGTCCCGGTGGCGGTGGGAAACCGCGGCGCCTCCGTATAGACCCTCCGCGATCCGTCCACTCGCTGCAGCGGTCGTGTACGCCATCCGGTTGCTCCCGATTCGCTGGCGGATACTGCCGCGCGACTCCTCTTGGGGCCGCGTCGAGTGCACGGACACCGCACCCCCCATCGCGTTTCGTCCGAAGAGCGTGCCCTGAGGGCCGCGCAGCACTTCAACGCGGCCGATGTCAAGGAGATGCATGAGCGGACCGACCGACCGTGCCATGTAGATTCCGTCCAGATAGACGGCAACTCCAGGATCCGTGGTGGGGATGTAGTCGGTCTGGCCCACGCCCCGAATGAAGACCTGCGTTGCCGACTTGGCGCCGACGAATGCGGCGGATGAATTGAACGCGAGGTTGGGCGTGGCGTAGGAGAGCTGATCGGTCGCGTCGACCTGCTGAAGCCGGAGCTCCCTTCCCGACAGCGCTGTTATGGCGATGGGGACCTCCTGCAGGATCTCCGCCCGGTTCCTGGCCGTGACCACGATGGATTCCAGCACAAACACGCTGTCCGGATCAGGAGGGGGAGGAGGATCCTGCGCGTCGAGGGGCGCGGCGACAACGGCCAGATGGACGACCACCATGAACGGAGTCTTGCGAACGGCAGCGGGTTTGATCACGACGAGGCGTCCGCAAGTATGCTGTCAAGAATCGAATCCGCGCCGGCTTGCAGCCCGGAACCGATCTGTTGGGCGGCCTCAAGGAGTCCGTTCTCGGACGCAATCAGAGGCAATCTGTGCCGCAACGAGTCGAAGACGTTCGACTCTCCGTCTCCGAAGGACATGAACTGGCGGGCCAGCGCGACCAGGTTCGGTGCCAATTCAGGGCCTCCCGTTTCGTCCAGAGCCTCGATGCTCCTCGCAAGCCGATGAGACGCCGTGATGAAGCGCTCTTCACCTTCCCCGATCAGCGTGGGCTCCGTCATAATGATGGCAATGACCAACCCTGAGAAAGTGCGAAACAGCGAGTTGTAGGCCGACGCCAGGTGCCAGTAGCGCAAGAACTCCACTTGCGACAACGGGTCTGAACCGGCAATGCCCACGTCCCGGAACTCGCTCCTGCCGGTCAGCATGTAGTACAACTGGTTGTCCAGGCTGGAGACTACGGCGGGATCCAGGTGGTAATCGACCAGGCTCCTCAGCTCCGCCCGCCGCTGCGCGACCGATTGCAAGGCCGCGGCCAGCTCGGGACGGCCGTTCAGAATCCGTTCGGTGACGGAATCCAGTCGGTCGATCTCAGGGTACAGGCGCGCCAATGCGGCGCCGTAGCCCAGGTCCTCCAACGTGTCCAGCGCCTGGCGCATGCCGGAAATGTGGCCCGCGAGCGCCGCGCGAATCCCCGGAAGATCGGCCAACGGCGTGTTGGCGGTGGTTTGGCCGGCCGCGTGGCGTGCGGCCGCGGACGCATGCTGCTTTACGGCCAGGACGGCCCGCAGAGCCCTTGCCGTCCCGGCCGTCGCATCCATGAGTTCCAGTGTGCCAATCGCCTGTTCAAGCGCCGCGTCGGCCTCGCTTCGGAGGGAGGCCGAGACGCTGGCGACCGCAGCGGCAAGCCTCTCTTCCTGGTCCGTCAGCCGAAAGCGAGTCTTCATGAGATCGATGAGGTTCGCTTCTCCGTACGCGGCATCCAGCAAGTCACGGGCAAGGGAGAGCAGCCCGGGAGCCAAATGGTCGTGATCGACGTTGGCAAGGCTCTCGATGTTCTCCCGAAGCTGGTACATCGCCATGTGCGCGTTCTCTTCCAGGGTGGCCATGAACTCGCTGTCGGGAAGCCGCGTGGTAACTTCCAGCGCGATGTAGCCCTGGTCCACCTGTTGGATCATTAGCGCCAAACGCACGTAGAGCAGCAGGTCGTCGACCGAGACTGTGCGGGCAGTCCGGGACGCCTGAGCTTCGGCGTCACCGGTGCTGGAAACCATGCTGTAGAACAGATCGTCCTCGCTGACAAGAGCGGCGGGCAGCAGTTGCCAACTGGTTGCGGCGATGAGTTCCTGGCGGCGGCTCTGCGACTCGTGCAAGATCCGGGCGACCCGCTGCCGACCATCTTCGATCCGCCGAGCATTGAGCGTCAGGTCGTCGAGCAACCCACGCATGCGGCCTGCGACCTCCTCGTAACCGGCGCTCGCGAGCAGATCGATCTGCCGACGCATCTCCGTCGCATGGGCGTCAATGGACGCTTTCGACTCCGCCATCGCTTCGGAGGTCGTTTCGGCACGGGTCCGCACGGAGGCGGTGGTGGCCAACGATTCCGCGCCGCGCGCCACGGCCAGCGCGGCGGCAGTCGCGCGGATGTGGGGAGACACGTCGTCCGCGGAATCCGGGTTCGCGCCCTCCTGCCCGTTCGCAGCGGCTCCGCAAACGGCGGTTGCGAGAAGGGAAACCGTCGCGACGGCCAATCTGACCGACACGGGCAAGCGTTCCATCACAGCGGCTCGTCGAGACTGGTCACCTGGACGAGTCTGCCCTGTTCGTCGATCATCGTCATGATCACTTCGTCAGAGCCCTGATTGTCGCCCGGCCCGTATTGCAGCCTCATGCCGGAAAGATCGATCGACTGCGACTCTTGAAGGGCGGCCAGGAAGCAGCCGCGAGTCAGATCTTCGCAGGATTCGAGTCCGAAGATCGCTAGCCGCCCGGCCAAATAGCCCTCAAGGGAGACGAATCCGGGTTCGGCATCCGCGTCGAACGAGTCGAGCGCGGCGAGGTACTCCGCCACCACCGGCGTGCCGGCATCGTCAGGCGCCGGGACCACCTGAGTAACGAAGACACCGAGCGCTTCATCCCCGAGTTCGCGCGCCAACGCGTTGCCGCCGACGAACGAGACAGCGAGGAAGATGGGGTCGATGTCGACTCGCAGCAGGGAAACGGCCCGGGCGACCGGCTGGTAGGCCCCGATCATGATGACGGCCTCGGGATTGGCTGCCGCGATCTGGTACACCGCCGCCTTGACCGCGGTTGAGTTGCGTTCGTAGTACCAGGTTGCAACGGGTTCGAGTCCGCGCCGATCCAAAGCCTCAAGAACACCGGTCAAACCCGACTGGCCGTAGGAGTCGTTCTGGTACATGACGGCGACTCTGGTCACGCCCAGATCCACAGTCAGCCGTTCGACCATATGCTCGGTCTCCTGCGCGTACGACGCGCGTAGATTCACCACCGACTTCAATTCGGGGTTGCGCAGAAAGCCGGCACCCGTGAATGGCGCCAGAAACGGCACCGCTTCCGAATCGGCCAGCGGGGCGGCGGAACGCGATGTGGGTGTGCCTACCGCTCCGATCAGCCCGAACACCTGCTCCCTGGCGATCAGATCGCTGGTGTTCGCGTAGGCGAAGCCCGGTTCATACCGGTCATCCATGGCAACCAGTTCCAGCATGCGGCCGTGTACGCCGCCAGCGGCGTTCCGTTCATTGAATGCCGCTTCAATGCCCATTCGCATGGCTTGGCCCAAGGCTTGCGCCGGGCCGGAGAATGCGGCGGACTGCCCGAACACGACGCGATCATCGTAAACTCCCGGACTCGCCTGCATATTGTCCGCGGTCGCCGGAGCGACCGAGGCAGTCTCTGGCGACGGTGCCGCCGAGGGATCGCCTGGTTCCTCCGGCGAACAAGCGGACGCCATGAGGAGTACCGTTCCAGCAGCGAGTGCCGCTAACGCCGCTCGTGTGGAGGTAAGCCAAGTCGTCATGTGGATGCTTGAATCGAGTCGCCCCTGATTCTGCTGTCAAGCTTTCCAGGGTGTCGGGAGAGAATAGAGTGTCCGATGGCGTAGATCGGCCCAGTCAGTGAGAGTTGGCGGCGGGACCGACCTGAAACGGAAGGCCACCGAGCACGGAGTCGCGGCGATCTGGCAGGATGCCAGAGAATCGCTGGACTACAGTGTTCGGACGGACTACACGAAAGCCGGCATCACCTACCTGCAGCGGACGACCACCCTGCCCGATGGCGCGCGTGTCCGCGGGTCGCACTGCGTGACGATCGGCGAACCCCCGGGGAAATCCGGATCACGTTCTAAGATCCGGATCACGTTCTATCCGGCGGCCGTCGACCTGGGCTACGAGGAGTTCGGGCAGTTCGGGGATGCGATTCCATTCGAGGGTGGGAAGCCCAGGAACGTGCTGGCGATGCGATGCGCGACGGATCAGTGGTATTGCCGGCGGGGAGGGGGGGAGACGAGGGCGGCCATCGCGGTTGCGGTCGCGGTACCGCGCTGGGCCGCTGCCAGTGGGGATCGGCGCGGGAGGAGGTTGACCTGGGTCACGCGGCGTTGGGCTGGGCGCGGAGGGCTGTGGCCGCGCGGCGCGGCATCTAGGTCGGCGGGCGGTTAGATTCTACAGCTGGCGGTACCTTAGACCGCTCCGAGGTTGGAAGAGAATGTGAAACCGGCTATGGTAATCCGGGTGTTGGTGCGAACACCGACAGGCGCTTCGCTCCCATAGTGGGCGGAAGAGTTGCAACTGCCGGGATTTCTCAACAGGCGACGGCGGCAGAAATGCATCGACAATAGACGCGATCAGTGCCAGTAACGGAACGGTCGTCAAGACAAGGTAGCATTGTAGTGTCAGTCTCACATTCCGGCTCAAGTGGCGTAGTTGGATGGAAGAGACAGTTTGAACCCTTGCATGGATTCGATTGGAGGTTCAGCGAATGGCGAAGGTACTGAATGAAATCCTAGATTCATTCTACAAGAAGCTCTTGGAATCCGACACCGTGGATGAGGAAACTATGAGGGAGTTGCGCGCCCTCTTTTCTTCTGGCAAGAAACCGAAAGCGAACGATTTCGTGGCGATATTCGAGAAGGCGGCGAAGGAGGGCAGCCATGATTCAGATTGAGTCGGTGGTGATTCGGGAACTTAGAGGAATCCGGGAGCTCGAGATCAAGCCCGACCGAAAGACCTTCGTCGTATCCGGGCCCAACGGATCTGGAAAGAGCGGCGTGGTGGACGCCATAGAGTTCGCTCTGACTGGCGATATGTCGCGCCTTGCTGGTAAGGGGACACAGGGTCTGAGCGTGAGGAGTCACGGTCCCCACGTGGACCGGCGGCATGATCCTGCCTCGGCTGAGGTTGAGCTCCAGTTCTACATTCCGGACCTCGACAGAACGGCAGTCCTGACAAGGAACGTGGGGAATCCGAGACATTTCACTCTCGAGCCCGACGACTCCCAAGTGCGAGCCCTCGTCCAAGAGGTAGCGGATCATCCGGAAATGACGTTATCGCGTCGGGAGATCATCAAGTACATACTTGCCGAGCCAGGGACTCGATCAAAGGAAATCCAGGCGCTTCTGAAGCTCGAGGCAATCGGTCAGACCCGTGCTGTAATGAAGACGATGTCCAACAAGCTCGCCATCGTGGCGCGCCAAGCGCGGAATGCGGTCGCGGATTCCGAGGAATCGCTCTGTCGTCATCTTGACGTTGCAACATTGGAGCCGGAGGCAGTACTCGAAGCGATCAATCAGCACCGCAACATGCTCGGGCTCGTTGAGATCGATGAGTTGCGCCCGGAAACGGACGTGAGCGCTGGCGTCTTGGAAGCGGCTGGCGGCGCAGGATTCAATCAAGCAGCCGCACTTCGGGATGTGGAATCGCTTCAGAACGCGGTAGCTGGTTTGGCGGCACTGGGTCAAGACGAGGTGGAGATGGTGCTGCGTGACCTCACCAACTTGGAGGATGATCCGGCCCTTCTCCATGCGGTCACGCGTCGCTCCTTCGTTGAGAGCGGTCTAGGGTTGATCGACGGAGAACAATGTCCGCTGTGCGACACCGCGTGGGAAGATGAAGAGGCGCTCGTAACCCATTTGAGAGCGAAGCTCGCAGCGGCGGATGAAGCGGATGCGATCCAGCAACGGCTTCGGAGAAACGGAGCCGAGATAGCCAATCAGGCGCACCATCTCTCGGGCCTCGTAGATGCCGTTCACCCTCTCGGTGGGGCCTACGGCGCCGATGGGTTCGGTGGGGACCTCGAGACATGGTCGCTGGATCTCAACTCCTTTGCTGCCAAACTGACGACCGTTGACTCGATCGCAGGACAGCGAAACCGAGTGGAAGACGGGTGGAGCCGCCCACCGGAGTTATTGGAGGACCAGCTTGAAGCCCTCCGAACGTCGATTCTGGCTAAGCCTGATCGGAGCGAGAAGATCGCAGCGCAGACCTTCTTGACGCGCGCCCAAGATCGCCTTTCTGCTTGGCAGAGCACGCGGCTCGCGAAGAAGCAGGCGGAAGCGGCGGTCGCGACCGGGAGGGCTGCATACAACACGTACTGTGAAGTGGCAGACGATTACCTGCGCGCGCTGTATAGAGCGGTGGAAAACGATTTTAGTTCGCATTATCGGGAGATCAATGCGGAAGACGAAGGTGGATTCACAGCACGGCTAGAACCGGCGGAAGGTTCCCTCGATCTGGAAGTAGCCTTTTATGACCAGGGCATGTACCCACCACGCGCCTACCACAGCGAGGGACACCAAGACGGGATGGGACTCTGCCTCTACCTAGCGCTTATGCAGCGTCTGCTGGGCAACCGGTTCCGACTTGCCGTGCTCGACGATGTCGTGATGTCCGTAGATCGCGGGCACCGAAAGGAGATCTGCCGACTGCTGAGGGAACGATTCCCCAATACGCAATTCATCATCACAACCCATGACAGAGTTTGGACGAAGCAAATGCAAACCGAGAAGCTCGTCCGGCGCAAGGAGACCATGGTCTTCAATAGGTGGAGCGTCCAAACAGGTCCGATCGTGCAGGAGATGGCAGGGACTTGGGATGCCATCGAGTCAGATCTTGACAGGGGTGAGGTAGATGTTGCCGCAGCGCGCTTGCGGCGACACATGGAGTACGTAGCAAGCGAGCTGGCGGAGAGGCTCGGAGCGCAGCTGCGATTCCGAGGCGACTATTCGTACGACCTGGGGGAGCTACTACCACCGGTTGTCAGCCGCTATGGAAAGCTGCTAAGAAGCGCCGCAAACGTAGCACGTAGGTGGGGGAATGAGGAAGCCAAGGAGAAGGTCAAGGGCTTGACGACCGCATGGGCTAACGCACGATCCGCCTATGACGACGAGAACTGGGTCGTCAACAGGGCTGTTCACTACAACGAGTGGGCAACGTTCACTGCGGCGGAGTTTCGGGAAGTGGTGGAGGCCTTCAAGAGGCTGCTCGCGGAATTGCAGTGTTCCTCATGCGACTCGTGGCTGGAGGTCACCCCAAGGAAGGGCGCTTCAGAGGTCCTGCAGTGCCGATGTGGGTCTACGATGCTGAAGTTGAGGTAGGGGGAACCCGCTCTACCCACCACCTGCTAGACGTGATCCGAGAATCGGGCAGCTGGGCTTGAAGGGGAGAAAAAGTACGGCACATGTTGACGGGGTCCCCGGCGGGATTCCAACTGGAGCCGCCCCGCGCCGGCGCGCCGGACGGTTCGGGAAACGGAACCTGAATCGCCCAATTCCCAGCGGTCACTGAGACGTGCGGTCCGTCGGAAAAGGTACCGTCCCGACGCGCGACCATCTCCTTCAGGTCGAGGCACCCGCGAACCGACCTTCGACCGCCAGGAGCGCGACCGATGATCGCCCGGACATCCGCTGTTTACCGTACCCTATCCCGCTGGACCCGGAAACACCTCGAAACCCATCACAGCGAAATCGCTGTCAAAAGTAAAGATGCGAAGAATCCCGAGGCGCTTCATCGCGGCCGCACAAAGGGCATCATGATAACTGATGGCGTGATCTGAATACCGCGTTAGTATGTCCCGCGCTTCCTTTTCGTCGTCCGGCTCGAAACGATACAAACGAACGCCGTGGCTGCCTCTGAGGAAGTCGAAATGCTCCAGAGCCTTGCCCACGGACGAACCATACCGAACTCGAGTGAATACTTCATGAGCCGTGACGTCAAGAGTACACCATACGATATCATTACTATTGGAATAGAAACTCACTGCATCGGCATGGAACTGCTCGATTGGATTGTGAAGGGCAATGACAGCGGAAGAATCGATCAGCGCCGCTCTCTCATACCACTGACGGATCATTGCTGTCATCGGCGCGCGCAACTGCGCCCCCAGGCGGAACCCCAGGAACCAGCCGATAGAGTTCTCCGTCGACAACTCTATAGGTGCCTGGCGATAGCCACCCCTCCTCCATTTCTCGCATGTCTCTATTTGGTTCACGTTCGTCGAACAAGGCCTCTTCCTGTTCCCCAGTAGACAGAGCCATTTGGAATTCAATCAGTTCCATTGACATCATTTCGTCACTCCCTGTGGCTGTTTGTTGTGCACCCAGCCCTGTGATTTTACTTCTACCTGTGTTTCTCTTGGCATGCCAGGAACCAGTGGGATGGGTTGCCCTACGGGCACTTGTATTTGAACATTCGCTGGTGGCTTAGCTACTTGGCGCACAACGCCAGCCGTTTCGAATAGATAGGAGCGCACAGTGCTCTCCAATACCGCTCCGACGAATCTGAACGGAAACTCAGTATTGCCATTCAGGAGGTTTGCCAAATAGAACTTCCTCCGGAGATTGAATTGGTCCTCATATGCTCGAAGTACGTGGTCCAATGCATCTGAGAGTTCACGAGAAGCGAATTCGACGCGGTCGCCAAGAATCTCCTTGGCCTCATGTCGATTGATCATGTGAAGATGTGAGAAGAACTGGGTCGTCAATGCCTTCACTATTTGTTGCACACCCTCCCCGTCGATTGGATGAAGATTGAGTAGGTTCACGGCTAGCTGTTTGATCTGCTGCAATACTCGATTGACATTGCCCAGTGCAAGCGGATGGACTTCGGTGGTAAGACGTTGCAGGAGCGGAACTGCCTGAACTGGTAAAGACGATGACTCAGTCTCGTCTTCTCTAGTACCATCCAATTGCTCCAGTATGAAGGAACGATAGGCTCGCACATCCTCTACGCTGATTGCCATGCCAGACGTCGGATTGGCAGGGTCTCTTGGGTTGAATTGGTTGCCCGTGCTAGGATCAATCGGACTAAGCTCTGAAAGATTTGTCAGAATAACGCGATTGGCACCGAGCACGACAAGCGTTCCGGAACTATGACAACGGAATGGCACCAGAACTTCAAAATCGGGGTCGAACTCCCTAACTAGACTCACTAGAGGCCACACGGCGTTGGTATCTCCCCCCCGCGTATAGAGGAGGAGATCTATCCCTTCCAGCGAATCACTCTCCTTGAGGACCCGGAACAGGGCTTCCTTCACGTCCGCTTGAAAATGCGTCGAGAGTCCAGGCAGCGCAGGCTCTGATTGGCGATCAAAGTTCAGGAAGCAAACCAGTCGCCGGCCGGGTCGAAGTTCCTCGACCTTCTGTAGCAGAGGCTTCCTGCCCTCGTAGTTCATTAGCTTTAGTCCCTGTTAATCTGAAGCGTCATCGATCCCTCACGAGCCAGAGGAAAATGTACCCGGGTGCACGAGTCGCGCAAGGCCCGTTGCTTTGACAACGGCACATGTGGGCTGACCGCGGGGTCTGATTTCGGAGAGACAACGGCACTGACAAGGAACTTGGATCGTGTAGGTCGCGGATGAACTTGGAAGACATCCTGCCGATCGCGACGATGCCTTCTCCCGAGGGCATTACGATGTGCCGGGATCGCAGTGAATGCTGGCCGACTAGTCGCCGATTCGTCAAGGCGCGAGAAGCTCGCGAGGGCCGCCATTGCCTAGGTATTGTATTGGACTACTGGACCTGCCAGAAGACCCTGTCCGCGTCAACTCCTAGCTCCTGTGGATCGGCACCCCGGGCGGAGGTTGACCGGGTCACGCGGGGCAGGGGTGGTCGCGGGGGCGGTCGCCGCCCGGCACGGAGACGTCGGAACGTGCGCGAGGCGGACTCGGCCGCCCAGTTTTCCCATCGGCCATTGACACGTCAGCTGCGTCGCGAACAGTATCGCTCCGGCGCGCGACCACCGCCTTCACGTCAAGGCATGCGCGAATCGAGCTTGAACCGCCAGGAGTGGGACAGATGATCGACGAATTCAGCGTGTGGGCCTCCGTGACGTGTGGAGACACGAGGCTCTCGACTTCACCAAATGGTTGGAGGAGAACATCGACGTCCTCAACGAGGCTACCGACCTTCAGCTCAGCGGTGTCGAACGTGAGCAGGCCGTCGGCGCCTTCAGCGTCGACCTCATTGCCGAAGACCAGGACGGTCGTCCGGTGGTCATCGAGAACCAGCTCGAGCAATCACGACCACCTTGGTAAGCTCCTCACGTATCTCGTAGGAATTGAGGCGAGGAAAGCCATCTGGATCGTCGCGGATCCTCGCCCGGAGCACATGGGTGTGGTCACCTGGTAGAACGAGAGTTCTTCCGCCGACTTCTACCTGCTCAAGCTCGAAGCCATCCGGATCGGTGACTCTGAGCCCGCCGCACTCTTGACTCAGATCGTAGGGCCGAGTGAGCAAGCACGTAAGGCCGGTGCGACGAAGAAGCAGATGGCTGGGCGAGAACGACAACGCTACCGCTTCCTCCACGGGTTGCTGCAGCGTGCGAAGGACAAGACCCAGCTGCAGGCGAACAGTCGGCGCCGTCCGAATAAACCGCGACCGTCACAGCCGCAAAGAGCGTTCCCATCGCCTCAGGCTTCCTGGCCGCGCTCTTCATCCTTGAAACAACGACGTCGAAGTGCGACCTTACAGCGTACGAAGCGGTTTCGTCTCCGTATACTTCACCTCGGGAGGATACAATCATGAAAGTATTCATCAGTTGGTCGGGGCACCCAAGCAAAGAGCTTGGCGAAGCTGTCCGGGACTGGATCCCCAAAGTGCTTCAACGCGTCAAGCCGTACTTCACTCCGGCAGACATCGACAAGGGAGCACGTTGGTTGACCGATATCGCAAAGGAACTCGAAGAGTCGAAGATCGGTATCCTTTGCGTGACGCGGGACAACATTCACAGTGATTGGATGCTCTTCGAGGCCGGAGCTCTGTCTAAGAGCTTAGATGATTCTCGTGTTTGTCCAGTATTGTTTGGTATCAGCAGCACCGATCTTGCGGGGCCGCTTGAGCATTTTCAAGCGACAGAATTCAAGAAGAAAGACATACGTCAACTGCTTGATGTCATCAACGACGCGATCGGCGAGAAGAAGCTGGCATCTGGAACACTTGATGCTGTCTTCGAAAAGTGGTGGCCCGATTTGGAGACGCAGATCGGCCACATCCTCGCTGAGACGGGCGAGACGGACGAGACGGACGAGCCGATTCGGTCGGACAGGGAATTGCTGGAGGAAGTCCTTGAGCTCAGCAGAAGCATGACGTCACGGCTCATGGTGCGTCAAAAGCTATCCCCAGCCGCACTCCGGGATCTGCTTCGTAGTTATATCGCATTACACAATAGCCAGATTAAGAGAGAAGGAGGCTATCAGGCCACATTAGATTATTTGCAAGACATGCGCAAGCCAGTGTCATATATATTGCGACGGTCCGGGAGAGGAGATAAACACCTAGATAAGTTGTTGAGTGAGTTCAGAGACCTTTCGTATTCGGTGTCAGAACCGGGTGAAGAGGATGGCGATCTCCCATTCTAGAAACTCTGGTGTGGCACCGACCGTATCGGCACCAAGGGCTACCTGACGCTTCTGATTCATCCGATTCTCCCACTAGCCCGCCGGACTCTCGCCATTTCAAGATCCCGCCGGAATCTCCGCACCACCTCGGTGCTACCCTTTCCAGCCTCCGCCCCATCCCAGAGCTCCTGCAGGTCTCCACGGCAGAGCACCACGACATCGCCGCGCTCGGCCTTCTCCACCTCCACATCGGACAGCTCGTCTCGCCGCGCGGCCGTCGCGAGGACCGCGATCACCTCGCTATCAGCAAGCTCCCGACCTGTCTGTTGTGACCGATTGATGAGCTTGCCAATCTTGCCGCCTGTGTCTATTGGCCCGACCGTGCACTCGATCACGAGAATGACCGAAGATGCCGGGGCGTGAGCGAGGTGATCGACAGCATCGCCCAGCCCTTTTAGCGCAGAAAGGGGGTCCACATGGAAGCCGAGGAAAAAGAAGAGCAGACCCACGGCCGTCTCGAACTCCCTCGACTTTTCCAGTTTGGCGGGCAGGAGTTGCTCACGGAAGCGATGAAGATCAGGGTCGACCGTGTTGTGCGCCTTGATCCGGGTATTGGCGCCCAATAGGGGTACGGTCACCCGGTCAACACACCGGTCTCCGACGTGCGTGAACAAGGTGGCGCGGGAGTCACCTCTTCGAATCGGTATGTCCAGCCTCGCGCGGAGTGGGCCTCCGTCCCCCGCCCATTGGCACTCACGGAGTTCAGACGATCCAGAACGAGGAGGCTGTCCGGCGGCTCCTATCGTCCAGGCAATCCTTGCCTCCTCAACGTAGGCCTCGGCAGCGGCCCTCAGGCCGACCGTAATGCACTCGGCCGAAGACGTTGCTACGCCGAGGTCAAGGCGCACCGCCATAGGGGCGACCAACTCGACAACCGTGCAGGTGCGGTGAACTTCGAGCCCCCGGAGTCTTCCGCAGAATCTGCGCGCCAGGTCCGGCAGCCCATCGTACGGATTCGGCCCGCCACGAATCATGCCGTCCAGTTTCCAGAGGATCGTGACCGGCCTGACTCACCACGTCCCAGATCTCGGAGCCGTAGCCAACGAGCGAGTGGCCGCTCCAAAGGTCGTACTCGGCACTGTATGGTGCGGTCCACTCATTGAAGTGGCATCTCATGTCCATCCCAAGCTGATCCGACCGGCTGGTGTACCTGACGAAGCGCGGTCGCAGCTTCATCATTCCATCGGCGATTCCACGCACCAAGTGGGCAGATCCGCGATGGGCCGAACGACCTGCCAAGCACGGACGTCTGGCCGCGTTACCGGAGGGAACTTCGTGACCGATCGAGGGGCACGATGGTCGAGGAAACCACGGGTGACCAGGTTCACCCATCGGCGGCCACTGCGGATGGCACAGATGCGTAGATCGACGGATTTCCAGAGGCTGGAGCCTTGCGCCAACGCGACAAAGCGCTCCGCCGGTCCCGCATCTGGGGATTGATTGGTCTCCTGGGTCACAGAAGCCTCCAAGGGCCGCACTCGTGGGATGGATGGTGGAACGGAATCGGCTTCAATCCTGGCCGCCCGGCGGCACTAGGCCGCCAGAAGCCACCTGATGAACGGGCGGCAACCGATCCAGGCCGCCGCCACATGGTCGAGAGCGTTCGGCATCCGAATCGGCGGGCAGCGACTGTAGGGGAAGGTCGCGCCGACCTGCAGCTCGAGATTCGAAGCCTTGTTTGCGATGACGTGCTGGACCGCTTCCATCCACTCCGGCTGTCGCTTCACCCCCGACTCCGGGTGTCCCCGGACGGTTCGCAGATCGATGTCCAGGTAGGCATCCCGAAAGCGCGGCCCGTTGCGCGTGCGCCAATGCCGTTGCTTGAGAATCAAGCGAGGCTCCATGCCCGGGCACTTGGCCATCGCGGGCGCCATGTCCCGCAACACCGGGGACATCAAGTGAGCCAGCCTCGCGGATCGCAGCCTCGTCCACAACCCGCCCCGGGCCTTGTTCGGCAGGATCACCCTGGCGCATACGGCGTTGTCGGCTACATGCAGCAAGAGGTGCGGGCTTTCGTTGAATCCGCCCACAGACCCGCGAAACCCGAACACGCTCCAGCCGCCTATGCTCCGTCTTCTCGCCGGATCTGGCCGAATGCGGAGACGGCTCGCCAAAGTCGGGGCGGCTGCCCAGCAGCGTCATCGCACGTTCGACCTGTTCCTTGGGGTCGACAGCCGGGCTGAACCCCGGGAACTCGACAGTTGGTCTCATGTGGCATTCCCCCGAATCCTTGCCATGGAAACCCGCCACTCTACGACGCGAAAGGTCCTTTCCGCAAACCCGCATTGCTGCGCCAAGAGGAGTTCGGACAATTGAAGCGCGCGATCCCAATCGCCGTGGAGAGGCCCTCGGACGCTCCTGCGACGCGACGAGCGCCGGATCGTTGGTTTTTTGCCGGTTGGAAGGAAGGGGATGCGAGGGTGGGGACGGCTGCTGCGGCCCCGGTGGCAGCGCCGAGACACAGCGCTTTCGGATCGGCACGAAGGGAGGTTGACCGGGTTCCGCGACCGGTGGGCCGTATGCCAAGGGCCCTCGTCGAGCGGCGCCGGCGACGCCGGAACCTGCGGGAAGCGGACTCGATCGTCGGGTTTCCTGGCGGCCATTGACACGTGACATGCGTCGCAAACAGTATCGCTCCGGCGCGCGGCCGCCGCCCTCAGGTCTAGGCACGCGCAAACCGAGCTTCAAACGCCAGGAGTGGGACAGATGATCGGACGAATTCAGCGTGTGGGACTCCGCGACGTGTGGAGCCATGAGGCTCTCGACTTCACTCGATGGCTAGAGGAGAACGTCGACGTCCTCAACGAGGCTACCGACCTCCAGCTCAGCGGTGTCGAACGCGAGCAGGCTGTCGGCGCCTTCAGCGTCGACCTCATTGCCGAAGACGAGGACGGTCGTCCCGTGGTCATTGAGAACCAGCTCGAGAAGAGCAATCACGACCATCTCGGCAAGCTCCTCACCTATCTCGTGGGAATCGAGGCTAGGAAAGCCATCTGGATCGTCGCGGACCCTCGCCCCGAGCACGTGGGTGTGGTCACCTGGTTGAATGAGAGTTCTTCCGCCGACTTCTACCTGCTCAAGCTCGAAGCCATCCGGATCGGTGAATCTGAGCCCGCAGCGCTCCTGACTCAGATCGTGGGACCGAGCGAGGAAGCACGTAAGGCAGGCGCGACGAAGAAGCAGATGGCTGGGCGAGAACGACAACGCTACCGCTTCTTCGAGGGGTTACTGCAGCACGCGAAGGAAAGGACCCAGCTGCACGCGAACATCAGCCCCAACAAGGGAAGCTGGGTCGGGGCAGGGGCAGGCATTGGCGGCGTGGGTTTCAACTACGTGGTTCGCCAGCGTGACGCTCGGGTCGAGTTGTACATCGACACTGGGGACGGCGACAGAAACCCAGCAGTTTTTCGAGGCGCTCTCACTCAAGAAGGAGAGCATCGAAGCAGTGTTCGGGTTCCCGTTGGTGTGGGACACCAAGGAAGGCCGACGGGGATGCCGGATTCAGAAGACCCTCGCCACGGGCGGGTACCGGGATGAAGACGCCTGGGAGGCTGTCTACGAGGACTTGGCCGATGCGATGGCCAGGTTCGAGTCTGCGCTGAAGCCGCACCTGCAGGGGTTGTAGCCGGAGGAAGCTGGGCCATGATGTACTCACTGATTACGACTGCTGGCTTGGCCATGGACGTGGCCGGCGTGACGCTGTTGTTCTTCTACGGAATGCCACCCCGGATCAAGATTCCGAACTTGGAAGATCCCTACAGCATGTTCTGGTACGCGGAGGATTCCTCCGATCAAGGCCCCCCTCCCGAAGAGGACGTAAAGCGCCTGAACGCCATAAAGCGTCGGAACACGCGGCGGGGCCTATGGGGGTATATCATGGTCGTCTCGGGGTTCGCGCTACAAGCAATTGCAAGCTGGATGGTGGTCTAGCTAACCAGCGTCCGGTACTTCAGCGGATCCGTCCGGATCATACGGGCGAGCGTGTCGCGGAAGATGTTGGGGTGCGTCCGATTGTTGTCGGGAATCCGATGGTCGACTGCGGCTGAAATCAGCACCTGAGGCCGGCGGAATGTCAGTCGCAGTTTCCATTGTGTGAACTCCAGTTTACATCGTGCGACGATGGGCGGCTGCATTGTGGCCGGCCACGCCGCTTGCCAGCCGCTGGCGGCCTAATCAATGTCGAAGGGCAACCGGCCTATCGGCCACGCGCTGAGAATCACGCGGACGGACGTCATGGATCCTACCACTGAACCAGATCGAAGATGAGGAGAGACCATTGAACGACACGAGTGACCACCTAGGAACGCAGACGAGATAGTGGAGGTGCAGGAATGAAGGAGCTTTTCCAATGGGTGCCGTGGTTCCGGGAACTGACTGAGGCGGTGGGGGAGGGCCGCCGAGAGGGCCTCGTTCAGCGGGCGAAGAACGTGGATTGGGCTGGCGGTAAGTGTGCTGTCCTTGATCAAGGTGAGGACATGGCCGACCCGCTGACGTTTTTCTACCATCTCGCGGCGGTCGCGGGTGGCACGCCGAAGAAGAGGGAAACCGTCTACGCCAGCGTAGCGAAGGTGTTCGGGCTCGAGAGCGACCTCGACTACACTCGCGAGGACGGTTTCATCTTTCCGATTCCGCCGGGATTGGTCGTGCTTTTCAACAACACGGGAGCTGATCCGCGCCTTCTGTGGAAGATGTTCGATCAGGCGCGCGCCTTCGACGGCACATCGCACCGCGCCGACTACGCCGACACCTTCGCCAGGACGCTGCAGATCAAGGGAGTCGGGGTCCCGAAGCTGACGCAAACCCTCTTCCTGATCAATCCGAGGGCCTTTCTGCCCTTTGATGCGATGGCCGTACTGCCTTTGGGTATCGGCAGACTCGCGAAGCCGCCAGCCAAGATGTCCTGGGACGAGTACGTCGACGAAATGAGGACGATCCGCGCCGCGTTCCCCGGGTGCCACGGCTATGAGGTCAACGTGATCAGCTACCTGTGGACGAGCGGCCACTATCGGCGCAAAGGCAATCGGTGGTATCAGATCGGCACGAATGAAGACAGGTGGCGGCAGTTCCGGGACAATCACTGGGTTCACCACGGTGGGCAGGGCGACATCCGCCAGACCGATGAAGGCGAGGTGTTACGAGATCCCAAACAGGATGACCGGTTTGACGAACCCGAACCGGGCGATGTCGTCCTCGTTCACACGGGGACACGGGAAGGGCGCGGGATTGGGATCGTGTACCGCAACGACTACGGCGACCAGCCACATCGGAACGACCGGATCCACGTGCTGTGGGTGAACAAGGAGCAGGCGCCTCTGCCCACCGACCTGCCGACGGTTGCGTTTTCGAGGGCGGACGACGCCTCGTACGAGGCCTTCGCCAAGAGCGACGCGTACTCCGCAACCTTGAACTTGTTGGAACCGCTCGAGGCCAAAACGGGAGGATCCGGTTCCGGGGGAAAGAACATCAACACGCTTTACGGGGAGTTCTACCGGCCGTTGGTGGCGCGGCTGCGCCGGAAGGGTGTGCAACCGGGAGTATGGCGGGGTCGATGGCGATCGTTCCACACCGGATACCCAGGTGCCATCAACGGCACGGGGTTGGACGACGGAAAGGCGAAGGTATTCCTGTCCTTCAGAGGGGCCGGCAGCGCACAACGTTTCAGGGCGCTGCTTTCCCACCGCAAGGAAATCGATGAGAAACTGAAGGAGACCGCCTCGTGGCTTGACGAGAAGCAAGGAAGTTGGAGGAACACCGTCCTGCTGGAAAGGGACAGACCGTTCAGCCTGACAGGTCCTGAGGAAGACCTGGAGGCGACGCGGGTGTGGATGACAGACAGCCTGCTTGCGCTGAAGAGCGCTGTCCAGCCACACCTGGACCATGTGATGCAGGAGCCCAGCCCTGAACCTCCGTCGCCCGCCTCCCTGGTTCAACGCCTCACAGATTGCGGCCTCTTGTTCCCGCGCGAACTCGTCGCCAACTACATACTCGCCCTTCAAACCAAGCGGTTCGTCATACTGACGGGTATCTCGGGAACCGGGAAAACACAGATCGCCAAAGCCTTGGCAGAGCTCTACGGACCCGCACGACAAGCGGTGGTGGGGAAGATGCCGGAGGACGCATTTGGAATCGAGGTTAATCCCTACCAGTTCAGGTATTCCAGGATAATGATCCCCGTCGCCGTGGCAGCCAATCTCGACCTGCTTGGCCCGGACGCACCACTATCCAAACGCAAGATCCAAGTGCGCTATCCGGCGGGTCAGGTAGCTCTGACCTACAATCAGAATCGGCAAGGCGCGACAGCGCTGCTATTTCGAGGCGAGTTCAAGGAGTGGTTCCGCTCAAACGTCAACGCGGGTGACCAAATCTCGCTGCGCGTGCACGAGGGCGAGTCGCCCGACTCCGATCAACTTGAGATCGGACTTTCCGAGACCGAAACCGTCGAAGCGCCCGTCCGCAACTACGAAGTCGTCCCTGTCCGTCCCGACTGGGTCGACAATCGCGGGCTACTGGGCTACCTCAACCCTCTGACGAACGAGTACTCGACCACCCCGTTCCTCGACCTCCTCCTCCGAGCCCGTGCCGAAGAACGGAGAGCCGCAGACGCGGGAGAGGAGCCCCACCCTTTCTTCGCCATTCTCGACGAGATGAACCTGGCCCGAGTCGAACACTATTTCTCGGATTTCCTGTCGGCGCTGGAATCGGGCGAGGGTATCCCGCTTCACACGAACGAAACCATCGAGAGTGGGGAGTCCGAGTCAGGCCCGCGGGTTCCGCAAGAATTGAAGGTGCCCGGCAACGTCCTTTTCACGGGCACCGTGAACGTGGACGAGACGACCTACATGTTCAGTCCAAAGGTGCTCGACCGCGCGTTCACGATCGAGTTCGACCACGTCGACTTGGAAGGATTTACGACGGGGGACGCCAGTGTCGAGGCGCCCGGGCTGGATCTCGGCGGCGTCGACGCTCTCGATTTCCTGCCGTCCGGCCGGTCGGATGACGTCGGATGGAAGCCCAGCCGCGACGACTGGGCGGAGTTCAGCCAGGAGACACCCGGACACCACAAGGCCCTGCTCCAACTCCACAGCATCCTGGAACGACAGCACCGGCATTTCGGATACCGGGTCGCAAACGAGATCGCCCGCTTCGTCAACCTGGCCCGCGAACAAGCCGGCGCGGACGTCTCGGACGCGGCGGTCGACGCAGCCTTCGACTTGGCGCTCCTGCAGAAGGTCCTCCCGAAGTTCCACGGAACCCAGCAGGAGCTGCAGTCGATTCTCGAAGAGATCTTCCAGTTCGCCGTGCACGGCAGCGGCCGCGTTCCAAAGAAGGACCAGAAGGTCGAGCTAGATGACTGGAGAGTGGTCAAGGGCCGCCTAGTGGCCAAGTCCAAGACCCAGTCACCCTCCGACGACACCCCTGGAGAGGGAGACGATGCGGACTCCGACGCTGCGGATCCTGCCGACGCCGACGCAAAGACGCCGGCCTACCCGCGCACCGGCGCGAAGGTCCTAAGAATGCTGCACCGCCTGCGGGACCGCGGCTTCACGTCGTTCATCGAGTGAGCGACCCGTGAACGGTTCCGCCGAAATCGAACGGACTTCGCGAGTCATCGTCCACGCGTATCGCTCGCGCGAGTCAGCCGAGAAAACAGACCACGGTTACCGCTTGCAGAGTGAAAGGCGGTGGGTCGTCGAAGGGGACGATCAGGCCCTCACGCAGATAGCGAATCAGCTGCCGAAGGCGAATCGGACGTGGCTGGGAAAACAGCGAAACGCCCTCATCCTCAACCTCGTCAACTCGGTCGGCACCCTCGAACTACCCCACCTCGGGACCCTAGATCTGGTCTCGCGCAAGTTCGACGAAGACCAGTTCGACGCCATGCTCCGCGACCTGACCGAATCGGCCACTACCCTCCCGTTCTCAGCCAACGAAGCCGCCGCCGGCCGCTACTCCGTCAGCACCGTCCCCCGCGACGAGGTCCTCTACCACGCTTTCGTCTACCTGCGCTACATCCTCTCGGACAGAGCGCCGGAGGAAGTACGCCTGCTTCCGGCCCTCGAGATGATCGTCAGGGAGCCGCACCGCCTGTGGCGCAGCCACCGCCGCGACGTCCGCATCGAAGCCATGACGCGAGTGGACGCGCACACTCCACTCGATCTCGTGACCCGGCCCGGGATGTCCGTGGTGGGGTCGTCACTCTCACCCTCCGGAGCGAGGCTCGCCGAGCGACTGCGCTGGCGTCTCCCGGAATTCGTTTCGGAGCGGAAGATCAGGTCGACAACCGATACCGCCGAGAACCGGTTTGTGAAGGCCTTCATCGGGCAGGCGCGGACGATCATCGGTCGCATGCGGTCCGCGGTGAGCTCCCCGGAGCCCGACGCGTTCCGGCGGAACCTGCTGCGGGATTGCGATCGCATGGAGTCGTCGCTGATGCCGATCGCGCGGCACAGCATGTGGGAAGAGGTCGGACGAATGGTGCGGATCCCCTTTTCGTCCACCGTGCTTCAGCGACGGCAGGGGTATCGCCGCGTGCTCCAGCACTTCTCCCGGATTCGCCTTGATCCGACGATTCCGCTCGACAGGGACGGCATGCGCGACCTACTCGAGCTCAAGAACATCGCGCTTCTGTACGAGCTTTGGACCTTCTTCCGGGTGGTTGACGAGATTTCGGCGGTGCTGGGGAGGCCGCCGGTGCGATCGGGGCGGCTGGCCACCGGTCCCTTCCAGACCGCTTTCCCAGCTGGCGGGACCTACGAATGGGATCCGGGCGTGCGCCTGGTGTACAATCAGCGCTTCTCCAGGTCATGGAAGAGACAGCGGCACTCCTACTCCGTGCCCCTGATTCCCGACATCGCTCTCCGGGTCCCCGACGGGCCGAAGGCTCGCCTCCACCTGTTCGACGCGAAGTTCCGGGTCCAGGCGCTCACCGACGTGGGATTTGCCGCGGACGATAAGGACGCCGACGACGACAAGATCAGAGAGCGGGCGGGCTCGTTCAAGCGTGCGGATATCTACAAGATGCACGCCTACCGCGACGCGATTCCGGAAGCGCGGTCGGTGTGGGTCCTTTACCCGGGTGGGGAGTTTCGGTTCTTTGGCATCCCGGGCCGTGGCGTTCCGGTTGGGCACCCGGCCGTTTCTTCCCCCGAGGAGTTGCCCGAGAAGCTCATGGGGGTCGGCGCGATTCCGCTTGTCCCGGTCGTTGGGGTAGGTGACGGCCACGGGCCAGGAACGGCAGCGGCGAATAGCGGCGTGTTGCGAGCAACGTTGGAGCGGATGCTCCAGCAGTAGAGCAGAATTGTAAACCGCACCATACATTGGGTGAACTAGAGTAGATCTTTCGGAGCGTTGGCCGTCGGCTTGGGCGCCACGAATCGGGTGGAAATCGGCTCATCCCATGAACAGCGACGATCGAACCGGAATCAGCACAGTCAGATTCCGAGATCGCGGAACAGCTCCTCGGCGCGATCGAAACGCTGACCCTTAGTCATCCTTCTAGGGGATCCAGGGCACTGGTTGTCGTGGAGTACAGAAGATCAGGAATTCGGCAAGTGTGCGGTGCCTAGCTCCTACAGCTCCCGACTGACGGTTCGTACAATGCCGCCTACCCTCCTTACCAGTTTCTCGGAATCTGTAGGTGTTAGCACTTGTTGCGGCTCTTCAAAGGTGCCATCTGACCTAAGCGTCGGATAGAGGAGTTTGTTCCTGAGCGCCTCAAGCTTAACGGCCATCGAACCGATGGACCTATGCGCCCTAGAGCGTTTGGAACGAACGCCGAATTCACGTAGTTTGCTTCGGTGAGAGTGCGGAACGGTGCGGCCGATGTTCCGGAGCCATGCCGCTCCTATAGACTCGAATGCATGATAGGCTGCGAAAGCACTGGCTTCATGCACGGTACTGTCTATCTCATTGGCTGCCACTTGATATCGATGAGCTATCCCTTTGTACTGTTCTGGGTCAGGCATCACGACTCCAAGATAGCGCAAGGGTTTCGGTCATGAGCCACAGAGGATTCTCCACCTCGTGAACAATCTCCCTGAAGCTCTCAGTTATCAGAAACACAGATGGGAATACGCCTGTTTGCAAAAACACCGGTCCGAGTGCGTCGGACAGCCGCTCGAGCTCTTGAAAGGGGTGTACATCCGAGATCGTCGCGATCACCGGGACGAACCACCGGCTTCTGGAGCGTCGCTGTTGTGTGCCGGAATCCAGAAACATGATGTCATACCAGTTCTCGGACCATGCCACCTTGGTTGCGTCCATTGCCTGGTACAGAAACGCTTTCTCGCTACGAGGAAGCACTTCTATACGGCTTTCCCGGGGTCGCTCGTGGCCGAGATCTGGGGCGAGGTCCCTAGGAAGGAAACGGCTCCATGGCAGCTTCAACCCCCGATACCGAGGGATTCTGTCGTCCGCGAGAGGGCCCGTGTCGATCATTGTAGTGCTTCTACTTTCTCGGATAGTCCGCAGGCGGGGAAAGGCAAGTTGTGGAGGTGACTACATAATGACCCCCGATCACTCGGATTGGAACCCCCGCCAGCGACAAGGGCGCAAATGAGGCCGACACCAAGGGCACAGACCCTCTTAGCGCTGTACGGTCCGCGCTGTCGATTCCAGAGCATGCCGATCACTCTGGAGTGAGCGAGTAGGAGCGCTAGAGATACCTGCTGTAGTGACATCCTCACTCCATCCTCCCCTAGGCCGGCCAAGGACAGAAGGCTCGACGGCGGGCGTGAGAAGCCGTTCGTCGACCAAGCGGGCCGGAAGTTGTCGGTGGTGGCCCAGTCCACCGGCGAGGTCCGCGTTGTAATGGACTTCGTCGGCGTCCTCCGTGGCCCGAACCACACGCTCGGCGGACGGGTCATCGTCCGGGGGGGGACCACCTCACTCTCGAAACTGCTCCTCATCGTACCATTCGAGGTGCTCACGCCCCGGGCGATGCTCAGCCCTCCCGGGCACCCACAGCTTCTTCCCATTGAAGTGCACCTTAGGTGAAGTGAAGTTGACGTTTCTTGCGGTTGCACTACTAGGCCCGCAAGAAAAACTACGCATCGTGGTGAGCGCGGGCACTCCGGCAACCGGCATGCCGAGGATCGCCTCCGGGGATTCGGGACAGCAGCCTTGCTCCGATGTTACTTTACGGTGGAGGTTGAGGTTGAGCAGGCCATCTCCGTCATTGCTTGGGAGCCACTCGATCCGGGTGGCAGCATGCTGCAGACCGTCAGCAAGAGAGATTCTGGAGCAATAGCTCAATGAGCCCACACAATTCGATGCTGCACGGCCGAGTGGATACCGAGATCATGTGGCAGCCGGCGGGGACGGTCACACGCAATCGAATGACTGCGGCGGTGCCGGAGGCGCTGATCCGTCGGCTCAGGGCCGAGGCGTAGCGAATGTCGAAGTGGTGTCCGGAGTGTGATGGGGAGCTCCATGACCGCACGGCCGAGGAAGGTGCGGGCGCTTGGGTGTGCGATAGCTGCGAGAACGCCTATTGCCCAAAATGTCGTGAAGAAGTCGAGCTAAGGTGTTCTGATGTCACGGGCATTTGCAAATGGCTATGTGAGTGCTGCCGGGCTGGTATTCCGAGTCTGGGCGGAAGTGTGAGAGGTATCTACGCCGTAAGGGGGAACGGCGAGGACAAGGGGTATTTCGATTGGCCGTGGTTGCCCGAAGCGCCAGAGGATTGCGAATTGCTGGCTGTGGTTCGTTTGCCCGGTGACGCCGATATTGCCCCGATCATGCGGCAGCTTCCATCGAAAGGGATTTGGGGGCTGTGGATGTTCTCAGTCGACATCTCGTCGCGGGAGATTCTCATGGTCGATGGTGTGTGCTACAGTGCTACCGACGTGCTTCGGGGGCAGGCGCCCAAGACTGTTGAAGTCCTGTGGAGACGCCGACCGTCAGTGGGAGCCGACAATCCGCAATGTCCCGACTGCGGAGCGATTATGGACGATGAGTCCGTCGTCGGGCTGTGCTATGGCTGTCGCTTTAGGCAATCGGGCATCGGGAGAGTGCGGGCAGTCTATCGTCATCGAGAAGTGCACGCGTGGGAGGTCATGGACCTTGTACCCTTCCAAGACCTTCCCGAAGAGTACGAGATCGTAGCAGTTGTCCGGATATGCCGAGAGGCGCTAGCCTTCTTCACGTCGTCGCCGATGTGGGGTGGTTGGAATCTCGACGAGGTCGAGATCATCTGGCGTATGGGAGCGTCGTAGGTCCTCGTCCCCGACGGTCTATTGCGAGGTTCGCAGACCGGCCCGCTACATCAGGTCATTGGGCCGACGACCTGATCCCGCGGAAGCCCCGCGTCCGGAAGCCATCAGCCAGAACGGAGTCAAGATCGCCGCGTAGAACTGACGTCGGCGAGCCCGGGTGTCAGGCGAATACCATGCTTGTACACTGGCCAGAGTGCGGCAAATGTCTTGGCGTTGCGCGATGCCCGCATGCACGTCCCGCACCACCCACTCCAGGAGGTCATTGACCGTATTGGTGAGCATCGCGTAGCCGAATGCCCGAGTCTCCCTCACTCGTCTCCGAGCGCCGCTATTCCGCGGCGCAGTGGCTCTGCAACCAGCTAGGGCTCCAGAGTAATGAGCTACAGGTGGACGGTAGCCCAGAAAGACCGATGGTTCGCCGGTTGCGGGTTGTCGCCGTTGGTGCACACATCACTGTTCGATCTCGAGCGTCAACCCAAGCTGCCTCGCCGCTTCCTTCATGGTCTTGAGCGCCGCATCGTTCTCGTTCAACGCAGCTCCCTCAAGGAGCACCATTTCGAACTGCACACCGAGCCTCAGCCTCTTCAGCTTCATCCGCACGGCAGGGCCGACAAAGCAACGGAAAAGCTCGCCCCAGTTCTCGACTGGAATCGCACCGCGGACGACGAAGCGCCGCACGGTCCCCTTGGCACCGGTATCCCCCGCCGTCGATGTGTCACTGCCTTCCCGGGTGGCCGTGCCAGCATCCGTGCTCGCTGCTGCCGTCCCTTCCCCCGAAGCACCGTCGCCGCCGGCAGTCTTCTCGCCGTCCTGGGCCTTCGCGGGTTCAGGATCGAACGGCGGGATGACCCAAAGGCCGTCTTCGCTAGCGTCGAGTGGTATCGACTGCTTGCAATGCCGGCTCAGGAGGGCTGAGATGCTTCCACCGCGCCCGATTCCCACAAGCCCGTCAGCGCAGGCTTGGCTCAGTCCAGCAGTCACGGCCTCCCTCGTCGCAATCATCGGCTTGTCGCTGAACCGTAAGAAAGCCTGGACCGCGTCTCGAAGGCGCAGCCCCCCTTCCTTCGGAATCATACCAGTGTTCTCTAGGGTAACCGGGCCGACCCGTCGGAGAATCCACTCCTCGTCCTCCACCAGAGTCTTCCACATGTAGGCGAGATGTTCGTGGAACTTCCGCCGCGCATCCGGAAGGGAACATGATTCCACCACCTGTCCGCGCACTCGAAGGGCAACCGTATATGCGGACCCAAGCGCCTCCAGCGCTGCTCGGCGACCATCGTATAGACGCTTCTCAAGGTCCCTACGCTGCTCTTCGTCCAGCTGATCCCAATAGTCCGCGCGCACGTTTTCCAAAGCTGACTGCTCGCGATGGGCTTGCCGCAATCTGGTGAGACCCCGCTTGGTTCCCACCATGAAAAGGAGCGTGTTACGGTAAAGGCGATCCTTCCCACCGCACCGCGTGCTAATGGACGTCACGTGCTCCTGGATGGCGGCTTTCGCGCCGTCGTTCTCATCCCAAGCTAACGACGGCGGGAGGATTAGCAGCGTAATCGCCTTCTGCTCAGGCAAGTCCTCCGCAGGATTGACGACGACGCGCCACGTCGCCCCGGCCACGGCAGCTCCAGGTGACTCAGCCCGGAGGTTCTTGATGATCTCTTCGCTGAAGTTCTCCTTCACACTCTGTTGGCGATACTGAACGACTAACTTGTTGAGCGTCGGCTTGGTGCCGAACCAATACCGCTTGCCCAAGCTGCCTGCGGCCGCCATGTGAAGATAAAAGCAGCGGTTTTCCAGTTCCAACAGTGCTCCGTCGGCGTAGTTCCAGTTCAGGCCCTGCCGTGAGCAGGCAAGCTTCAGGTCCTTAGAGCTGAATCCGCTCCGGCCGCCCTGGCCGCCAAACGAACCAAGCAGTATTGCCGACGCCATTCCCTCTCCGATGCCTTCGCGCCGGTAGTCGCCGCCCCGTTCCTCATCGAAGATGCCTGAGTTAGATCTCTCACCGATGACGTCGGCAGCGGCGACGGACTGGTACGCCGGTCCCCACAGGCGCGTCAGCGCAGCCTGAACCGCGTCCACGGACCAGCGGACGTGGCACGGCTGGATCAGGTGCTGCGTCTGTGTATTCCCACGGCGGCGATTCCAGAGATCGCCCACGATACTTGCCAGCAACCGTAGCACACCCCTTGTTCGCTGAAAGTCCGGATGACTTCCCCAACGCGTGTAAAGCGCATCGATGAGTAGGGGATGGAAGGGATAGGCCCGCATCAACTGTACGCGGTATCTGTTCTTCGTAGCGCCCGAAGGCACCTCACCGGAGTGGGACGCGTACATGTTCTGATAGACTTCAGCGACCGTCTCGGGGTAGTCCGGCTCGTGCTGGGGCGCGATCGAGTCGAACAAGCGGGAGCGCACGACATCGTAGATCTCCTCGTCCGCGACCGGCTTAACGTCCGCCCCAAGGCGCTGGAAGCGCTTTTCCAGAGTCACGAAAGCCTCTTGGCCTTTCTCGCTCTGCGCGACCTCGAACTTACTTGCTGGCAGGGTGGCGACCACGACCGCGCCGGGCACTTGCTGTACGGCCTCTGTCAGCTGCTGGACGAAGGAGACCGTCTGATCGGCTAGACTCGTGTGTCCAACCGGCACTGCAGCCGCTCCTACACAATAGTCGGCCAGCTCGTCCAGAAGAATCAGACATGGTGACGCAGCTTGCAGGATCTCGAAGAAGAGCCCTTGGGGAACTCGCTGGCTCTCGTCGTTCGCCCGCACGCGTTCATATAGAGCCTTCCCGCCGAGCTGATACGCCAATTCTCCCCACAACGTGTGCAGGTGAACTCCGTCGGCGACCCTACGTCCCTGGGTCGCATCACACGTTTGGTTCGTGAAGACCGCGACACCCTTTACCGTCTCGGGAAGCCGTCCGCCGATGGCTTTCCGAAGGTCCTCGGCGTGAAGCGAACCATTCAGGTGATCCGCGTGCCTCGCTAGATGCCAAAGAGCCACCAGAGTATGTGTCTTACCGCCCCCAAAGCCCGTCTGCAGACTGATGATGCGGTCGCCGGTTTCGCCTCCGCGACGCAGCGCCCTTGCGACCCGACTCAGAACCGTAGACAGTCCGGTCGTCAGGTAGGTCTTTCGAAAGAACTCGTCAGGATCGACGTAAACCTCAGGAGCGCTGCCCCGCACCACAGCCCAGAGGTTGGCGGCGAAAACGGCCTCGGCGAGGCGTCCCACACGAATGTCCTCGTGAGGTGTCGCGACCGCGTACCAAGGTTTGAGTATTTCACTTGTCAATGCCGCTCACCCTCCTTCGCCGAAGAACAGATCTCTCTGTGCGGTTCCGTACGCCGCACTCTTCCCTTCCGATCGTAGTGTCTGGCGTTCGCCAAGCAATGCGCTCACCAGTTTCCAATCGTCCAAATCGCGAGGGAGCACCTCGAACAATGCCTGCGCCAGTTTCCAGAACGGATCATCCTCCAAAAGGTCACGTCGGGCGAGGTATTCGACTAGGTCCCTACGCTTTTCCTCCTTCCAAAGGAGCATGCTGCGATGTAGCGCGTCGATGTGTGGTGGGTTCCGATCCATGCCGAGGCCACGGCGGCCCGCTCGATCCTCAAGAACGGCAAGCGCACTTGGAGCCGTCCACAACGAACATCCCGTGCCCTCGGGCCACTTCCATCGCATGGTCTTGGTCGCCCCCGATCTGGACCACCAGACGCGCATCGTCCCAAGCCTGCTCCGCCGCACCGTAAAGGTTCGCCCATACATAGTAAACCGTGGAGAGATTGTCGCCACGAAACTCGCCTGCTATAGCATCGCGCGCCGCCTCCTTGGCGACATCCAGTAGCTCCGGAATCCCAACCACTGTTCCATCCGCCTTCTCCACGCGTTCGTACTTGCCAAAAACGCCCACTGCCGGACCATAACACGCGACGATGAGGTCAGCGCCTCGGAAGCCGTAAGACCAGAAGCGCTTTAGGGAACGCCCAACGACCTCCACGATCTCGCTGCGAACTAGCTTGAAGGAGGCAGCGCTCCCAACGATGCGTGGCCGGCAGGCGACGGTCACGGATGTCTCAAGGGAAGCGGTCCCCAACGCGAGGGCTGTCTTCGGCATTTCCGTCGCGATCGGCCAAGTCGCGTCGGGAGATAGACCCGCTTCGAAAAGCGCCGAAATTAGCGCTGTCCAAGCATCAGTAGACTGGTGCGCGAACATAACAATCACCAATTGGGGCTCTTCGACAAGGCGCAGCGCTTCGCCAAAACTCGCCGTCAAAAGCCTTCGATAGTGGGTACGGGCACGCTCCTCACACCCATCATGGCGGTGTTTGAGGCTGGTCGCTTCGTCCGCCTTGGGTGTCAGTGGCGTCGCGAATGCTTCGGGGAAAAGCGGCCCTACGCTCCGCTTGAGCCAGACGTAGAAGAAATCGGAGAGGTCGCCATAGGCGATGGCATCGTCGTACGGTGGATCTGTCACGACGCAGTTGGCAATTCCCGATCCGAGCGGCAGTGACGAAGCATTCCCGAGAAGCACGGTCGGGACCGCAATGTTCGATCCATTCGCCACGCGCTCGTGTTCGACAACCTTCAGCATGTAGCGCAGTTGAGTGGACGCCGTTCCTGAGCTGTCGGCAAGCGGATTCACTTCCGCGTAGTCCCAGATCATCGGAACCGCCTGTCCCCCAAAAGGCGTCTTGATGATCCGGCTCGCAGGAGCCCATCGGCACACGTTGGCGGCGAAGGATGCGATCCGATCGAGCCATAGCCCGAGATACAGCCCGAGGGCGAGGCGATAGCCAGTGTCAGGCACAGCCTTCTCCATCGCCTGCAGCGCCTGGTGCAGAGAAGCAACAAAGGTCTGCATGGCTACCAGCTGGCGTTGGTTGAAGAGCGAGCCCCAGGTCTTCATTCCGTACAAGTGAACCCGAATGCCGGTGGAGTTCGATACGCCTTCCATCGCGTCGTCTGAATTCACCTCGGGCAGGATCAGCTCCTGCGGCCTTTCGACTCCAAGGGCGGACGCCTCTCGAAAGGCCGCGAGGTCGTCATCCTCGACAGGTCGGAAGTCCTTCCCAGCTGTGTCTTCCACTACAACGCAGACCATCTGCTCACTCATGTGACCAGCGCGCCCGGCGGCGCGGATCTCCGCCTCAGACGTTGGCTGATCACAGTATGGGCAGACCGCAGGACCACGCACGCGCTTGGTTCCCCGCGTTTTCTTGATCGCTTTGCCCTTGGCGATTCCGAACGAGATTTCCGTGTTCTGCTTGTCGACATTCAGCGTGAGGGCGACTTTTGTGCCCCTGCTGCTCACGACAAGACTGCGCAGCAACGGTATCTGCCCCTGGCACGAGGGATTGGAACAGGGTGTCGTCCTTGCCCAAAGATACGCGAGGGTCGGACGGCCATCCTTCCCCGCGGGATATAGATGCTTGATCCTCTGCCGTACCCGCTCTAGGACCCAGTTCGCCCACTTCTCGATGTCATGGACGAGGACATTGGGAACCAGAACATCTCGCTCGACCCGGCTGCGGCCGAACTCTTCGACCAGCACCTTTCGCTTGCCTGGCTTGCCATATTCCTGTGGAAACTCGCAGGTTGCCCGCAAGATTAGGTGGGCGACGGGGTTATAGTCGTTGCCGATCGCCTGGCACCCTAGCCTGCCGGCTTCTAGTGGGATCGCTCCGCCGCCAGCGAAGGGATCCAACACAGTCGGGACATCGCCGCTATGGGCAACTCCTACAAGCTCCCGGGCAATGCGGAGGACCGCCAATCCCTGGGGGCTTCCTGGATCAGAAACCTCCCACTTCACCAAGGAACGGTCGTCAAGCAGTTGCTTCGGTGGGGCGGGGGTCTCGCGCTTCCCCGCGTCGAACGCCAGCGACTCCGGCGACCACTTGGCGATGAACATCAGCAGCCGGTGTCGCAGTGTGTCTGGGATGCCCTCATAGGGCCGGTATGGGTCCTCGTCACGATGGATTTCTCGGCCACGACGGTAGTGCTTCAGCGCCGTCGGCACATGCGTCTTGAGAAGCCGTCCCACAGCCCTCCGGAAGTCCGCCGGGCACTGCGGATGGTCGGGATCGGGCACGAGTGACGCGAATACCACTGCGCGTGATGCAGGTAAGGGCCGACGAGCCCACCAGATATGCAGGTGGCTGATGTGGGCGTGGTGAATGTTCTTGTCCCGCACACTCTCGGCGGAGATCTCCCGAATGGGGAGCGCCACCTCGATCAAGCGCGGGCAAACGCCGGTGTCGTTCGTTGTCCCGATCACACCGCCACTCCCCCCACAATGTCCGAACCCACTAAGGGAGCGGGCCGACCCGGACCGAGCTCGTCGAGAAACCTCGAAGCGATGGTGGGGCAGTGCCACGGATTCCTACCGCAGACCTCCGCGCCCATTGTGAGCGTGAGAGTGCAAACCAACATCTGGTCGGCAATTGTCCCCTCTGGCAGCAAGCGGGCCACCCGTCGCATCAGCGCGAACGTCTTGCCGGTTCCGCGACCGGCCAAGACACGTATCGATGTGTGGTCCAGACCTGCGATGTTCCGTGCCGGACCGGCCAGGCCGTCATCCCACCTGAATGCGGCGTCGCTATTCATCGGCCTTGCTCTCCAGCCTCTCTTGGATCTCCACTTCCTGGCCTCGGCGCGCCCAGTCGTTCTCCTCGACGAGGTACTGAATCTGCCGGTACAGCATCTCCGGGGTCAGCTTTGGGATCGGATCCTGAATCGTCCGTAGTCGCGGCCGCTCTCCCTTGCAGTGGGTGACCACGTAGAGCCAAGCGCGCTTGCCAAGCTGGTTCAGCTTGTCCAACTCGGGACTGGTAAGGATGATTATCCCGGACTGTGCACGACCCTTGACCTCGATGAATCTCTTCTCGCCGTCTTGACCCTCGGAACGGATGTCGTAGTGCTCTCCGTCTCGGCTTACATCTGTTGGCAGCCAGCCTCGACTGCGCTCGTAACGCATGGCCACATCCATGGCGATGGCCTCGACTTTGTCGTCCCGGTGCATTGGAAAACCCTTTGACGGCCGGCCGTCCCCTTCTTCCAGCGTCGCCACGGGAACCGGAGCAATTATAGCCTCCGTAACGAGATCGGGGAGGTTGGCAGACAGCTTTAAGCATAAGTTCCAGCTCCTTCAGGCGTTCCACCTTCCGAGCCCCAAGCTCCTCGATGCGTCCCCGAAGGCGCTCACGTTCTTCCTCGTTGTCATCTCCGAATAGCTGCGCTTGTTGGAGATCATTCAACTCCTCCTGGAGCTCGAGGATAAGGTCCGTGAATGCCGTGTTCAGATACTGGCGCCGGAGATCGCACTCCTCTGACCGAGCGGCTCTGACGTGTTCGAGCTGCCGCTCGGTAATCTGTTCATAGGCCCATGCCTGGACGTCCTCGGCCGCCTTCGGAGCGACTTCGGGCGTCAGGATGTCGGCCTCGGGAGCTGTACAGTTCAACAGGTAGGATGGCGATGTTGCGCGGAGGCCAAGGTGGTCCAGCACAACGACCGCCAACCGCTCGTGGGCCGATACGTTGCGATCTTCCTGGCGCCATGGACGACGCTCATCATCGATCGTCGAGCGCACCAGCCAGACCCGCTGTGGTGTGGCGATATTGGGGTCTAACAGAACGGCTCCTCTTGCGAACGCTTCCCGCGCCTCAGAAATGGTCCACTCGATCAGAGTATCGAACAGAGCGTTGCCAGGTCCCATGAGTTTCGTGCGCTCCGGAATGCGAATCGCGCTGGCGACGCTGACGAGTTGCTTGTCGAATACGAAAGGCGTTTCGAATCCGACGGGTAACGGCTGCCGACGTTCCCGGGCGCATTCAAGCAAGACGGTGGGCGTCGCGCCCAGGTGCCATACGGGAAAGTGATCGTCCTTACGGATGGTGCCCCCGCACGCTGTCCACGCGCGTTCGAAGAAACGGTGTATGAACAACGGTTGCAGTCGCCGCTCATCGGATGCGTCGCGGAGTTCACGGGCCGAGTGCAAATCGAGGCGCGAGGCCAGAGATGTCTTTTTCTGCAGGGCCACAAGCCGCTCGGCCCGCTCCGTCGATGCCGAGGAAAGGGCCACGTCCGTCTTCTCGGCGCCCTGCATGTCGTCGTCTGAGTCGATGGCCCCTTCGATGAGTCTCACCAGCGGCACGGCTTCCAACCAATCGTCGATCACATCGTAGACCCGATCCGATCCCATCTGTTCGCGCATGATGTCCATCTTCGAGAGAACCTTCTCGATAACTGATCCTTCCCGGGTATTCTGAGCCACCAAGTTGTAGACCCACACGTCATCTGTCTGTCCGTAGCGATGGATCCGCCCCATCCGCTGTTCCAACCTGTTTGGATTCCAAGGGATGTCCCAGTTAATCAGGTAGCGGCAGAACTGGAGGTTAATGCCTTCGCCCGCAGCATCTGTCGCCACCATGATCTTGGCGCGGGTTCGAAACTCGCGCTGGGCTCGCTTGCGCGAGTCCACGTCCATGCCACCGTGGATTGTGGCAACCGAGTAACCCTTTTCCTCGAGGCGTGCCGTAAGGCTGTTTAGTGTGTCCTTGTGTTCAGTGAAGATCAGTAGCTTCTCATCATCCCTACGAATGACATCAGAGGAATCCAAGACGGCGAGCAGCTCGCCAAACTTTGCTTCCTGATGGTGCTTCAGGCTGTCGGCGAACTCGAAGAGCCGTTCGACCTCGTCACGCTCCTCCTCGACCTTGGCGGGATCATCTGTCAGGACCTGTCGAAAGATCCGCTGGTCGATGCGTTCCCGTTCCTCTTCGGTCAGATCCTCGTATTCCGTGATATCGCGAGGATCGCTGGGGTCGAGGTCTCCCCGAAACAGTCGCTTCTTCTCTGCGTCTGAACGGTTTGGATCTCTAAGAATCGAGAGGACCTCGGTGAGGGCCTGCAGCCGACGACCCAATGTCTTCGTAATGGCGTAAAGACTGCTGGTCAGACGACGCTGCATGACCATGAGGGTCAACTCAACGTTGCGGTTTTTCTTCGCTTTGGCCTCCTTGCGCTTTGAGCGGACGTAGCTCGTTACTTCATCGTAGAGGGCTTTTTCTTCTGGCGTGAGGTCGTAGCCTGTGGTCTTTGTGTGCCGGTCCTTGAAGAGCGGCCGGTTGTCCCAATCGACCATCTCCTCCTTCAGGCGGCGGAGAAAAAAGCGGTTCCTGGCGTTGCTGATCGGATGCTCACCTTCCAAGTCTTCGACGCTCGGCG
This sequence comes from Gemmatimonadota bacterium, assembly GCA_009838975.1. Lineage (GTDB taxonomy): Bacteria > Gemmatimonadota > Gemmatimonadetes > Longimicrobiales > Gaopeijiaceae > Bin94. Next base: position 45,839 of record VXQO01000075.1, read on the forward strand.
TTACGTTCGTCGGTGTCTGCTGTCTAACACGCTCGGCAACGTGTTCGTCTTTCTGAAAGAGATCTTCGTCAAGCAGCAGAAGGAGACGGCGGAAGGTGTCTTTTCTTCCTCGGTGAGGAGTCGCCGTGAGGAAGAGCAGATGATCGGTCTGGTTGGTGAGTGCCTTGACCGCCTTGTAACGCTCGCTTTCCTCCAGCTTCGTGCCGTACTCGTACGCGGAGAGCTTGTGCGCCTCGTCCACTACCACAAGATCCCACTGCGTCGCGGAGACAGCGTTGAGGCATCCTTCATTTCGCGCGAGAAAATCAATGGATGTAACGAAGATCCCGTGGTCGTAGCGAGCGAACTGGCCTGGTTCGGCGTCGAAGGATGCGCGGTTTACCAGTCGCGTATGAAGGCCGAATTTCTCTTGGAGTTCTTCCTCTGCCCACTGCTTTGTCAAGCCTCCCGGAGTGATAATGAGGATCTTCTGAATCGCGCCTCGGAAGAGCAGCTCCTTGATTAGGAGTGCGGCCATGATCGTTTTGCCGGCGCCGGTGTCGTCGGCGAGCAAGAAACGGATTCTCGGCAGAGGGAGAAGATAGCGGTATACGGCCTCGACCTGGTGCGGTAGCGGGTCCACAATACTGGAGTTGACAGCGAAGAGGGGGTCAAATTCGTGCGCTATACGGATGCGCTCCGCCTCTGCTCCGAGCAGGAAGTTCTTCGAGTCTCCGTCAAATGTATGCTGCTGACCCCGGACCTTGACCAGCGCCGCGAGGTCTTCGGTACCCAGCGGTCTCTTCATCATCCGTCGTGACTGAAGCCCCACACCCTCCACAAGTAGCTTGCCGCCAAACGGAGCGACGCGCTGAATCTCGACAAGCTCAGAAGACTCAAGCCCTTCGACAACGTCGCCGATACGCAGGTTGTTATCGCCTTGCGCCATCTTCGAATCCTGCTGGCTCATACTTGTGACTCACTCCTCTCGGTGCTGACCAATGGCTTCACTCTTTCGCCTTCCGGTTGGCCGGCTGCCGTCTTTCGGTCTATCCAAGAATCGATTGCGGTTCGACAAAACGCGATTCGCCACTAGAGCGGCGAGCGCCCCCGTCCGGGTGACATCGTACATCGTCTTGTCCACCTTGAGGAGGTCTGGTCACGCACCCCACCCCCCTCACGACACCATACCCCCATCTCCACCCGGCACGATCTCCTCCATGTCGAGATCGCGCAACACCTCATTCACCTCCACCAGTTCAGCCCCCCACACGGCTTCCATCCTCGCAATCAACCCCCTCAACCGCTCCACCATAATCTCGAACACCGCATACATCCCGCTCCCCGGCCGCCCATCCCCCCTCTCCGACATCGACAACAGATTCGCCAGCCGGTTATTCACCTTGATCGGGAAGTTCAGGGGGTCCTGGTTCGACCGGTTCCGCACCTGGTAGATCTCGCCCTCCACCGCCGACGCGGCCGTCCGCAGGCGCTCCGCCGCCGCGATCAGCGTTTCATCATCGTCGGCCGCGGCCAGGCGGTCGTCCAGCTGCGCCTTCACGTCGCGGATCGCGATCACGGCCGAGTTCGCCGCATCCACCTGGTCGCGGATCCGGACCCCGAACTCGTATTGGGCCTGCAGGTCCTCGACCGTGACGTCGGTGATCCAGGGATGCGGCACCACCTCGACCTGGGCGGTCTCCGTCGCCGCGCCCATCGTCAGGCGCACGGTGTACGTCCCCGGCGGCACCGCGGGCGCCATCGTGCGGACGCCCCAGAGGATCATGCCGGGGAACGTGGCGGCGGGGTCGGTGCGCAGATCCCACCGCACCCGTTGCAGCCCGGACCCGGTGGGGAGCGCCGGCCCGGCCCACCGGTCCCGCTCCTCGCCCTCTTCCGCAGGCTCGAAGGTGCGCACCACGTCGCCGGTCGCGTCGATGATTTCCAGCGTGGCATCGGCCGCGCTCCCGCCCCCCTCCCCCACCCACCAGGACACGACCACGCCATTCGCGGACCGGTACGCCGGGGCCGGGGTGAACAGGACCAGGTCGCGGTCGGTCGTGGTCGCGTCGAGCTGGCGCAGCGGGGCGATGTTGTCGAGCGACCAGAAGCCGCGGCCGTGGCTGGCCATGGCCAGTTCGTCGTGCTCGGGAATCACGTCGGTGATGGGGATGTCGGGAAGGCCGGGGTTGAGCTCCTGCCACGAGGCGCCGTCGTCGAACGAGATGTAGACGCCGTGGTTGGTTCCGGCGTAGAGCAGCCCTTCGCGGGCGGGGTCCTCGCGGATCGAGTTGACGTAGGCGTCGTCGCGCATGCCGTTCGTGATCCGGGTCCAGCTCTGGCCGAAGTCCTGCGTTTTCCAGATGTGCGGGCGGAAGTCGTCGAGCAGGGCGCGGCGGGCCGACACGTAGGCCTTGGCGTCGTCGAAGGACGAGGCGTCGATCAGGCTGACGCGGCCGAAGTCGGGCATGTCGGGGGGCGTCACGTCGGTCCAGTTGGCACCGCCGTCGGTGGTGACGTGCACGAGTCCGTCGTCCGATCCGGTCCAGATGATGTCGGTGTCGCGCTTGCCGGGCCCGACCGAGAAGATGGTCGCGTAGACCTCGGGGCCGTTCATGTCGCCCGTGATGGGGCCGCCGGAGTGGCCGAGCGTCATGGGGTCGGCGCGGGTCAGGTCGGGGCTCAGCGCCTCCCAGTTGGTGCCGCCGTCGGTGGTGCGCCAGAGCCGGTTGGACGAGGCGTAAAGGATATTCGGATCGACGGGCGAGAAAATGATCGGAAAGGTCCACTGCCAGCGCTCGACCATGTCGCTGGCGGGCTCGCCGGAGTAGAACCAGGGGTAGGGATTGACCTCGCGCGAGGTGCCCAGGCGGCGGTTGAACCTGTCGAGGTAGCGGCCGTTGTTGGTGCCCGAGAAGAAGACGTCGAGGTCCTTCGGATCGGGCGCGATGTAGCCGGGCTCGCCGCCGCCGGCCCGGTAGTGGACATCCATGGAGCCGGCGGTGATCGCGGGGGCGCGGGCGGCTGTGGGGACGCCGGCGTGGTGGTGGGCGTCGGAGGGGTCGCGGTCGGCTGCGTCGTCGTCGGTGTCCCCGTTGTCCGCGGACGCGGCCCAGGCCTGCTCGAAGCGCTGCGCGTTCCAGTCGGACGGCAGGCAGAGCGTGCTGTTGTCCTGCTGCGAGCCGCAGATGTGCCACGGGATGTGGGCGGTCGTGACGCCGTGGTAGAACTGCGCGGTGGAAAACTCCTGGTCGGTCCACTCGCTGCCGGTTGTGAAGCTGACCGCGCCGCCGCCGTCATTGGCGACCACGACGTGCGCGGGGTCGTCGGGGTCGATCCAGAAGTCGTGGAAGTCGCCGTGGGTGCCGTTGTTGATGACTTCGTACGTCGCGCCGCCGTCGGTCGAGCGAAAGAACGACGTGTTCTGCACGTAGACGACGTCCTCGTCGTGATGGTCGGCGTACACGTGCGTGTAGTAGAACGCGCGCTGCCGGATCCGCCGCTCGTCGTTGATGAGCTCCCAGCTGTCGCCCCCGTCGTCGCTGCGGAAGAGCCCGCCGTCGTCGTGCTCGAAGAGGGCGTAGACGCGGTTGGAGTTCGCGGTCGACACGGCCAGGCCGATCTTGCCGACGACGCCTTCCGCCGGCATGCCGGGGTTGCGGGTGATCTCGGTCCA
>VXQO01000121.1 GCA_009838975.1 Gemmatimonadota bacterium
CCGCCGCCCCCCGACAACAACCCTTCTATCTTCGGCGCCCGCGACAGATGTTAATACGACACAGCTCTTCCTCCGGGGGGGATGGCGCGGGCGCGGGCGGGGCCGACACGACCCTGATCTCGATCGCCTGGTAAACGATCGGCTCAGGTGCCAGTGCGGGAACCCCCCAGATCAGAAACACCAGGGCCAGAACGTGAATCGACAGGGAGAGCATCAGCGATCGCCGGTCCAGCGGGTTGGTCCTGCCGGCATCCGCAAAAGGGGGAGTCTGACTGGCGCTCATGGCATTTCGTCCACCGCGATCAGGGAAACGGCAACGCCCTCCTGACTTGCCACCGCGGAGATGATCCGGAACACCGGACCATAGTATGCCAGCGAATCGCCCCTGATGTAGACCGCGTCCTGCTGGTTCGCGCGCAGCATCTGTGACAGGATGCTCTCCATACTCGCCGGATCCACCTGTGTGTCGCCCAGAAACACCGACCCGTCGGCCAGGATGCTCACGATAATATGCTGGTCGGAGGCCTGGATGGCGCCCACTTCCCCCTGTGGAAGCGCGACATCCACCCCGCCCTGAAGCACCGGCGCCGTGATGATGAAGATCACCAGCAGCGTGAACGCCACGTCCACCAGACTGGTCACGTTGATCTCCGCGCGGACCGGAATCCGAGCGCGCTCCCGGTTGCGGCTCATGCCGGGTCGCCCTCGCCGTTCGACCCGCCGATCACGCGCGCCTCAGACATGCCCGCCTCTCGCCAGCGTCCCGATGAATTCGCTCCCGAAGCCCTCGAACTCGCCGAGAATCAGGTTGATCCGCGAGGCGAAGTGGTTGTAGGCGATGACGGAGGGGATGGCCACGGCGAGCCCCGCGACGGTGGTGATCAGCGCCTCGGCAACGCCCGGCGCCACCGCGCTGATGTTGGTGGATCCGAACCGGGTGATGCCGATGAAGGTGTTCATGATTCCGATCACGGTGCCCATCAGCCCCAGCAGCGGTGAGACCGACCCGATGACGGCGAGCCAGTTCAGCCCCCGCGACAGTTCGTCGATCTCTTCGGCTTCCACCTTGTCGATCATCATGCGGAGCGCTTCCAGCTGCGTAAGCGACAGGCCCGGTGCATGGTTGACGCCCGACAGCGCCCCCGGCCGAAGTTCGTCGAAAAACCCGAGTCCGCTGCTGAACAGCCGCGTGTAGGGAGAATCCTCCAGTTGCCGCACGACCTCGTACGCATCACCCAGGTTGGACACCGACTCCAGTTGCGCCACGAACTCGTCTCCGTCCCGGCGTACTCTCCGGAAGTGACGAACCTTGGCAATGATCACCGAAAGGGAAAGAACCGAGAAGAGGAAGAGTACCCCGAGGACGATGTGGGTCGGAAGGCTGGCCCCGAGGATCATGTCGAGCACGCTGCGCGGGGGGCCTGCCTGAAGCATCAGGACACTCATGACCCCACCTCCGCTACCCGTGGCGCCGCCACCTGCAAGGTGATGTGCCGGAAGGTGCGAGCCAGACCCTCGCGCAGACTGAAGCCCGGCACCCAGCCACGGTCCCGTATCCGAGAGGTGGCAAGCGTGCTGCAACCGACATCTCCCGCCCGGGCCTCGCGGAGGACGCGTCTCACGCGGATTCCGGATACCTCTTCCAGCAACTCTGCCAGCGTGTTCACGCTCGTCGCCTCCCCCGTTCCGATGTTGAACGCCCGGGAATCCATGTCCGCATCGTCTACCAGATCCATTTCCGCCGCCAGGAGGTTGGCCCGCGCGACATCCTCCACGTACACGTAGTCCCGCAACTGCTCGCCGTCGCCGTAGATCACCAGCGGCTCCCGCCTGAGCAGACAGTTGGAAAAGATGGCCACGACTCCCGCTTCGCCGCCTGGATCCTGGCGCGGGCCGTAGACGTTGCTGTAGCGCAGGGCGACATAGTCGAGCCCATGTGTCACACGGTAGTAGTCCAGGTAGTGCTCCCCCGTCAGCTTGGAGACCCCGTAGGGCGACACGGGATGCTTGGGGGCGGTCTCGGGCGTCGGAAACACCTCGGGCTCGCCGTAGACGACGCCACCGCTGGAAACGAAGACCACCCGTCCGGTTCCGGCTGCGCGGGCCCCTTCCAGCACGTTGACTAGCCCCACGATGTTGGTGCGCGCGTCCGCGGCCGGATCGGCCACCGAGGACCGCACATCGACCTGGGCAGCGTGATGGTTGACGACGTCGAATCTTCCTCCGCTGACGAAGGCGCGTGTACGCGGATCCGCGACATCCATTTCCACGAAATCCGCGCCCGCGGGGACGTTGCCCCTATGGCCTGAGGACAGGTCGTCCAGGACGCAGACCCGGTCCCCAAGGGCCAGGTGTGCCTCGGCGACGTGGCTGCCGACAAACCCCGCACCACCGGTGACAAGAACCCGTCGGCCTGCGCCGGAAATCATTCCCTGTACGGTCCCAGTGATCGTGTCGGCCCCTCGTCCGTGCCAGCCGGGCACTTCGCCCGAGTCCTCCTCCACGTCCGCCCTACAGTCAAATATGGTAACCAATCCCGGTATCGGGTGAGAACGGAGGTGGTTTTCCGATCGCCATGGTATCCGTATATTGCGCAGTCAGTAGAGCGAAGGCGCAATGTGTGCAACTGCCGGAAAACCGCTGTTCTCATCGGAGAATCCGTCATGATCGCTCAAGACCGGGGCCAGTTGACCGCTTTCCTGCAAGGCCGCCTGACGGGCGAATACGCCACCGGAGCCGCCGGGAAGCCATCCGGAGGCGACGCAATTCCGGTCAAGACGTATTTGCTCGAGTCGCATCCCCCGGCCGACCCGGACGCCGACGGGCATGTCTCATGCGAGCAGACGCTGCACGAGCTACTCTCCGAAGCCCTGCTTCGGTCCAGGTGTCCTTCTCGCGCGCACCCCTCCGCCGACAGGGGATTGTTCACCATCGAAGGCAGCTACCGCCGCCGGTCGCCCGTGCATCTCTATGTAGACTTCCTGGACGCCCGGTTCTGGCTGATCCACACGCTCGCCAGAAGCGAGACGGCGGACTGGATCATCGGGAGACTCACGAGGGTCGGGACAGGCCTGGCCCGTATCGCCCTGCCGGGTCAACTGCTCGAGACCGCCGCCAGCCTTGGATCCGTGCGGGGCCTGATCACCGTTCATGACCGACGGATGTTCGGGCACGACGGCACAGATCCGGGGGGTACCGACTTCATGTCGATGCAGTTGTGGGGCCGCAGGTCACGCCAGGTGATGTCCCTGCTCCAGGCCGACGACTCCCTGAACGAGTGCCTGTCCGTGTCGCGGGTACACGTTCAGTACTGGCCGGACGAGGAGAACAGGGAGGCGTATTGCATCGAGGACATCCATTGCGACGGCAGGCTGGAGGCGCGCGGAACCTCCATTGCGGCCCATCTTCACCTCGTCGACACGCTCAGGGACCGTGTTCGACGGAACGTCGAGAGGATCGAGTCGCACTACCGGGTCAGCAGCGAGGGAGAGCAAGGCTCACTGTCCGGCCGTTCCGCCACCTTCCGCCTTTCCCGTCCGGTCGGTGATGCGGCTGCCCTCTGTGATGCGATCCTCTCCACGGCGCCGCCATTCAGGTACTGGGGCGTTGCGATGACGTCCTCTTCGGCGTACTCGCGCATGCGCGTGCTCGACCTCAGCGTGGGCGGGTTGCTCGATTTCGAGATAACTTCGGACTTCATACGGGTGTTTCTGCCCGCCGGAAGCAGTGCAAGCACGGTAGTCCGACTCTACGCAACCCTGCAGCGACACCTCGACTCCCGGGTTCGGTTGATCGGTAAGGACATGCAGGATGTCTTCGAACTTCAGGCTTAGCGTCGTCAATCTCCTCCTGGGAATGTGCCGGGGAACCCCCGGCGTTTCCGGAGCACTTCGCGGCATGGGATACCGCGACGTCTGGATCAACAGCGGGCTGACATGGGATGGACAGGACCGGAGTCACCCCGTCTTCGTCCTGGCTTCCCGCGAGACACGCCATTCGCTGTTTGTCGAGGTGACGGGGAGCCCGGAGATCGATCCCGGGCGACTGGAGCGTTACACAAGGCTTACCGCCGTCGAATTGCGGCAGGGCACGCGGCTTTCACGCGAGCAGACCGAGACCTACGGCGTTGCGGTCATCGGCCGGCACGATCATCGGGAGACCCTGCGCGCATGCGTCGCGGAGAGCGGCGTGCGGCCGGCGCTGATTCTGAAGACAGCGGATGGCCTGGTCCTCGATGCCAATCCATTTGTCAAGGCGGCCCTCACGAACATCTTCCGGCCGCTCCTCCCAGTGGATTGGCAGACGGTCCCCTTGAGCTGGATCCCCTTCGACCATGAATCCGGCTCGGTCGAAATAGCGGGTGTGATCGTCCCTGAAGTCGTCAGGCGCCTTCTCCACGGTGAATCCGGAATCGAGGTCGACGACGTCTGCAGGCGGCAGGTGTTGTGGAGGCTCACCACCGATACCGGCCGACGGAAACTGAGAGAACGGATACGGGAGGTGCTTGCGGACGCCGCGAGCGGGGAAATGCGAAGGTATTTCGCCTTGCACGGCGATGTGATCGAAGCCGCCGCGCCGGAGGACGGGAACCCGGAAGCCGGAGAGGGCAAGTCGCCTGTCAACCCCAGGACACTCAGGATAGCGTCGATCCGGTTTGCGCGGCTGATGGCCCGGCTTCGGGAGCTCGAACAACCCGATCGGGTGTCCGACACACCTGTCGATCAGCTCGATGACCCCCTGGATGGCGTTGATCCGGACAGTTCCAGCGCAAGCACGCGCGCGTCCTCGGAAGGATCCTGATAGTAGGCACGGTGAGTCCCGACATCGGAGAAGCCGAATCGCTCGTACAATCTGATCGCCTTTTCGTTCGATGCCCGAACGGCCAGGTAGAGGCATCCTATGCCCTTGTCGAGCAGGATCTCGCTGGCGGCGGCCAGCAGGGCCTTCCCGATCCCGCGTTTTCGGGATCCCGTACTCACCGCGAGGTTCGCAAGTTCCGCTTCTCCCGGGCCCGTCAACAGCACGAGGTAGCCCACCACCGACCCACCGTCGCTCGCCACAAGCAGTTGGGCTTCGGAGCGCCCCAGCAGACCCGTGAATGTGGCCCGGCTCCAGGGCCGCGAAAACGTCGCTGCCTCGATCTCGGCGATGGCGGGGAGATCGCTCCCAACCCCCTCCCGCACCACCACCCCCCGCCCTGTCACCC
>VXQO01000050.1 GCA_009838975.1 Gemmatimonadota bacterium
GTCTGCTGGCGGTGGGGGGGGCACAGGCCGTGGCGGCCATGGCGTACGGCGTCTCTCCCGTGCCGCGCTGCGACGTCGTCGTAGGTCCCGGGAACCAGTGGGTGACTGCGGCCAAGCTGCTGCTGTCGGGCGTGGTCGGTATCGACCTCCTGGCGGGACCTTCCGAACTCGCCATCCTGAGCGACGAGGCGGGTGACCCGGTCCTGATCGCGGCCGACCTGCTCGCGCAGGCCGAACACGACGAGGCGGCGCTGCCGGTCCTGATCACCACTTCGGTGGAGCTGGTCACGAGCGTCGAGGACGAACTCGCCCGCCAGCTGACCGACCTGCCGACCGCCACAACCGCGATAGCGGGCCTGAAGAACGGCTTTGCCGTCGTCGCTTCCGAGGACGAGGCCCTTCGGTGCTGCGAGCAACTCGCGCCGGAGCACCTGCAGCTCCACGGAGGCCGCGCGGAGGAGTGGGAGCGAAGACTCGACACATTCGGCTCGGTGTTCGTCGACGAGTCCGTCGCGGAGGTCTTCGGCGACTACGGCGCGGGTCCCAATCACACCCTGCCGACGGGCGGGACGGCACGGTTCACCGGGGGGCTGTCGGTGTTCTCGTTCCTGCGGCGGCCCACCTGGCTAAGGCTGGAGCCGGGACCGGAACGTGACCTGGTGGCGAGGGATGCGGTCAGACTCGCGCGCATGGAAGGGCTCGAGGCGCATGCCCGGGCGGCCGAGATGCGGGTCGACAGTGAAGGGTAGCGGTCGGTCGGAATGGCCGGTTCCCCGACTTGCACGCGATATCGCGGGGCCGGTAAGATGACCTCACGCCTCCTCGGCTCGACCTCGGGCCGTGCCTCGCTTGTGAAAGAAATCACAATGGGTTGGTTCGACTCGCCATGCCGGACGGCCTTGTCCCGGCTGTCGTTTCCCTTGAGCGCCCTCGTCGCGGCGGCGACTATCGTGCTGCCGGCCTCCCCCGTGCGGGGTGTCGCGCAGGACGTGGGGGACAGGGTACGCGTCGTCCTCGTGGGCGAGACGCTGATCGGCCGGGTCTCGGGCGTACAGGACAACGGCTTCCACGTGACCCTCCCCAACGGCGTCTCGCGCTCGATCCTGCGGACCGAGGTCCGTTGGCTGGAGCGGGATCTGGCGACCGGGACCAACGCGGTTCCCTGGGCGAAGAAGGGATTCGTCAGGGGAGCCCTCGGTGGCGCCGCACTCGGGTTTCTTCTGGGACTGGCGGTGGGTCCGGAGTGCCTCGACAGCGAGTGCAACTTCGCGGTCTCCGAACACGTCAGGGCCGGCGCCCAATACGGGCTGGGCTACGCGGGGATCGGAGGGGTGCTCGGCGGAGCGACCGGCCTGATCCTCGGCTCCAGGACCCAGCGCGACGAATGGCAGGTCATCCCGTTGCCGGATGGCGCCGGCGTGATGTTGGGGATGCGCCTTCGGTTCTGATCGGGCGGGACGGCAGGGGCCGCACTTCCGTCACATGCCTCGGAGGACCCGCACCCGTGTCGGGGACGGCCGTGACGCCATCGCTGCCGTCGATGGAAGCCTGCACGCAACGTTCACCGTGCCGGGCGTTCTCTGGAATCCGGGCGAGCCACGAGTCGAACGCTTGGAGCAGCGGGACACACAGGCCGGCGTTGTTCTGCCAGAAGAACTCGCGGAGCTGGCGGAGGGATACCATGGAGGGGGGCACGGCCGAGGTCAGGCGGTTCCCGGCCACGATCAGGCGGCGCAGCGGGCGCAGATTGCCGAGGTCCGGCGGCAACGGACCCGAGAGTCCGTTGGTGCAGAGGAAGAGCTGGGTCAGACGGGTAAGATTGCCCAGCTCGGCCGGGACCGGTCCTTCGAGGTTGTTCTTGCAGACCGCGAACGAGGTCAGGCGGGTGAGGTTGCCGACTTCGGCCGGGATTGCCCCTTCGAGCATGTTCGAGCCCAGTTCGAGATTCGTGAGAGCGCGCAGGCCGCCGATTTCTGGAGGGATCGGGCCGGACAGCCGATTGCCGCCCAGGTCCAGGCGTTCAAGGCGTGCGAGGCTGCCGATCTCCGGCGGGATGGAGCCGGTGATCAGGTTGCGTCCGCTGGCCCATCCCCAGCCCAGGTTGAGTACGCGCAGGTTTTCGAGGCCGCCGATTTCGGGGGGCATCGGGCCGGTCAGGCGATTGCCGTAGAGGATCAGCCACTCGAGGCTCTCGAGGTTCCCGATCTCCGGCGGGATGCCGGTGAGCTCGTTGCTGTACAGGAGGAGCGAGTCGAGCCGGGTGAGACTGCCGATTTCGGGCGGGATCGGGCCGGTGAGGACGTTGGCGCCAAGGCTGAGCAGGCTCAGGTTGGTGAGGTTGCCGATTTCGGGGGGAATCTCGCCGCTCAGGCGGTTGCCCTCGGTGGGGTTGGCGTCGATCCCGCAGATCGCGAGGCGCCTGAGGCTGGTGAGGCCGCCGATTTCGGGCGGGATGGGGCCGGTGAGGCGGTTGTAGCAGAGGTCGAGCGACTCGAGCCGCGTCAGGTTGCCGATTTCGGGGGGAATCTCGCCGCTGAACCGGTTGCCGAAGGCGCCGAACCATTCCAGGGCGGTGAGTTCGCCGATTTCGGGCGGGATCGGGCCGGTGTGGGCGTTGTAGGTCAGTTCCAGCGATTTCAGCCGCTTGAGGTGGCGGATTTCGGGCGGAAGGGGGCCGGCAAGGCTGTTGAGGCCGAGGTGCAGCGACTCCAGGTGGGCAAGGCTGGCGATTTCGGGCGGGATCGTGCCGATCAGGCCGTTGTCGGTCAGGAGCAGGTGCTGCAGGTATCCGTCGTCGTTGAGGTGGACGCCGTGCCAGTCGGCGAGCGGCGCGTCGGTGAGCCAGCTGGTGTTGTCCTTCCAGAGCGCGCCGCCGGTGGCCTCGTAGATGGCCTGCAGGACCCGGCGTTCGGGGAGGGGGAGCGAGATCAGGGCTGCCGAGGCGCTCAGTGGACCGAGGGTGGCAGTGATCTCGAAGGGACCCGGGGCACGGGCTCGTACCCATCCATCGTCGTCGACGGTGGCGATCGAGGGGTCGCTGGATTCCCAGGAGAAGAGGGCGCCGGCCACAGCCGAGCCCACCGCATCGGAAGCCTCGGCGGCCATCCGGACCGAGTCGCCGACGATGAGGGAGTCCGTGGGCGCGGTGACCGCCACGGTCGTGGCAACCTGTTCGACCTGCACGGTCGCGGTGGCGGTCGCAGCGCCCGAGGTGGCCGTGATGGTGGTGCCGCCGTCGGCCACCGAGGTGACCAGAGCGGCGGAAGGCTGTCCCGGCGCGTCGACCCGGGCCACCGCGGCGTCCAGGGAGATCCACGCAATGGCCGGCTCAAGGATGACTTCGCCGCTCTCGTCCCGGACGGTCGCTGCGAGGCGCGCGGTGTCGCCCAGTGAGCTGAAGCTCAGCGAGGTCGGGGAGAGCGAAAGGGAGGCGGGCACGGGGGGACCCGCTTCGCCGCAGGCTGCGACGGCGGCCAACACGAAGACGGCCAGGCGTGGTGTGGTGCTCCGCATCGGAAGACGCGCCCCCCGGGGAACTTTCGGCTTGAAGCGACACTCCAAGTTAGTCAACGCGGAATGTGGCAGGCACCTCGCGCTCGATTGCGCCGTCAGCCCGGTGCCTCGACACGCACGGTCACGACGTCCACGTCGTGGTACTGTCGATGCATCACCGACGACGCGAGGTGGCGCAGGAGGCGCAGGGAGACCTCGCGTGCGACGGGCGTGTCGTCCTCCACCTCCCCTAGCAGGGCGACCCTGTCCTGCAGGTTCTCGCCTGCCGGCGCGACAAAGAGGTCCAGGACCGCGCTGTTCGCCTCCCTGCGTGCCGTGAGCAGCAGACGCCGCCGAGTGTCCCCGGGAGCCGGCGTCTCGCCCTCGCCGAGCGCCAGCAGCGTCTCTTCCGTCGCGGCGGCGAGACGGTTGGCCATTTCGCGGCCCCAGCCGCTCCGCGACGTGAAGTTGCCCAGGAACCCCCGGATCGCCGCCAGTTCCGACAGGTCGGACCAAGTCTCGATCCGGCTGCGGCGCGGGTCCGTGACGCGCAGGAACAGGGTCATGAGGATCGCGGCCAGGCCGCCCGCGTTCATTCCGTTCTCGAGGAGCCCGCCCGCGAACCCCGAGACGTGCTCCGGGAAGACCATGCCGTACTGAAAGCTCACGCCGGCCAGGAAGGCGATGCCGACGATCAGGCCTTCGCGGTAACCGAGCCCGTCCTGCACGACGATCTTCATGCCGATCGTGAAGAGCATCGCCAACAGGACGACCAGATAGCCGGCGAAGACCGGATCGGGTATGGCGAGGATGGCCGCGAACGCCTTCGGAAGGAAGGCCAGAGCGATGAACCCCGCGCCGGCGACGATCCCCACGGCCCGAGCCGCCACCCCGGTGAGCTGGGTCAGCGGCACGCTGGTGGTGGTCGCGCTTCCGGGTACCGTCCCGGCCAGCCCGGCCAGGAGGTTGCCCACGCCGTCGACGGCTACCGTACCCTGAACGGCGCGAAAGTCGATCGCGCGGTTCTTCCGTCGCCACGATACGCGCTGAACGGCGACGGCGCTGCTCATCGTGCGTACCGCGGCGATCACGGCCACGAGCAGGAACGAGGGCAGAAGCGTCCAGAAATCCGACCCGAAACCGAGGTCGAAACCGGGCGCCTGGGGCTGCGGCAAATCGATCGATGGCGCCGCGGCAACGCGCTCCAGGTCGTAGAGGCCGTGGTAGGCCGCGATCGCCGAGCCCGCGACCACGCCGACGACCGGGGCCCACAGCCGCAGCGACCCTGTCGCCTTCAGGGCCAGTCCGCCAATGACAACCACCGTGACCAGGAAGCTGAGCGGCGCGCCCGGTGCGCTGGCGCCCTCGCCGCCGCCGGAGAGGAGGCTGGAGACGAACGGCAATACCGTGACCGGGATGAGCATGATCACCGTCCCGGAGACGGCGGGGGTGAGGACCCGCTGGAACGTCGACAGGCGCCACGAGAGCACCAGCGGCACGAGTGCCGATACGGCGACGAGCGTGGCCAGCAGGGAAGGCCCGCCCTCGTTGAGTGCCATGATCGAGGCCGGGATGAACGCCCCGGAGGTGCCCATGACCATCACGTGTCCGGCACCGAAGCGCCCGGCCCGAAAAGCCTGCACAACGGTGGTCAGGCCGCAGACGGTCACCGAGGCGAGCACCGCCCAGGCAAGTTGGGAGTCGGACATCCCGGCAGCCCGCATCACGACCATGGGGATCAACATCACGGCCGCGATGTTCAGCACCGCCAGCTGGAGGCCGACGCCGACCGCCAGCTTGAGCGGCGGCTTCTCGTCGGGCTGGTAGCGGACGGTGGGGCCGCGCGGCGGCTCCGAGGCGGGGGTGGTGGTCATGATGACCCTGGCCGGGAGCGGAAGGTTGGGAGATTGCCGTGATGAGCGGCCGGGAGCTGCATGCCGCCATCGGGCCGAGTGCGCACAATAGCGATCCGGCGACGGCGGTGACAACGACCGGGCGTCCAAACGGGGAGCTGCCCGCACGGGCCCTTCTTGACATCGGTATCCGTGCAGGTCACTATCCGACCGTTCGGTATTTCATGTCGTCCCATTCCAACCGCAAAGGACTAGCAACCGATGGCCGGAACCGAGAGCCGACTGAGGGCATTGATCAATGAACACCTCGACCTTGGTCGGGAGCCGAGTCTCGACGGGGGGTTCGCCGAATCAGGTGTTTCCTCCGTGGACGCAGTGGCCTTCATGAGAATCGTGGAACGCGAGTTCGACGTATCGATTCCACCGGAGGACTGTGGCAAGATTGCAACCTTCGGGGAACTCGTCGCACACCTCGACTCCAAGATCGGCTGACGCTGATCTCTGCCCGACCGCCCGGTCCGGGCGTCGGGCAACCCCCGATCGTGGCCGAGGGAACCGGAGGGGTGCCGAGGTGTGAGTTCGAAAGCCGTATGGGAGCTTCCTGAGCCACGTTCCGTCTGCCATGTTCGGCACGACGACGGCAGCGTCACGATCGTGCGCAGACACGGCAATGCCGCCGGACCCCGGCTGTTGTTGTGCCACGGAAACGGCCTCGCGATCGATCTCTACTACCCGTTCTGGTCGCTGCTCGTCGACGACTTCGATCTGCTCGTCTACGATCTGAGGAATCACGGGTGGAACGGGATCGGCGACCGTGGCGAGCACAATGTGCCCAACCTGGTCCGGGATCAGGAGCAGGTTATCGATGCCGTGTCTGCCACGTACGGGGACCGACCGACGATCGGGGTGTTCCATTCCCTTTCGGCGCTGACCGCCCTGCTGTCATCTCAGCTTTCGGTGGGCAGGACTGGCGCGCTGTCGGCCTGGGTTCTGTTCGATCCACCCCTCTACAGGCCGGGCAAGGACGATCCGGACTACGACGCGCTTGCCGAGCGTACGGCCGGGATGACACGGCGACGCACCCATCGGTTCCGAAAGCGAAGTGACTTTACCGACCTCCTCAGCTACCTGCCGCTGCTGCTGCGCGCGGTTCCGGGTGCGTCGGACCTCATGGCCAGAACCGTACTGACCGAAGCCCCGAGCGAAGATGGCTACGAGCTTCGATGTCCTCCGGAGTATGAAGCGCAGGTCATCGCGTATATCAGGACCTATGCCTTCCTGGTGGATTTCGGGGAACTCCCGTGTCCGACGAAGGTCATCGGGTCCGATCCCACGCTGCCGTATGCGTATCTGCCCACGTTCAACCTCAGTCACATCCAGACCGTCGACTACGACTTCATACCCGAGACGACGCATTTCCTGCAACTGGAGAAGCCCGCGGAGTGCGTCGCGACCATGTGCGAGTTTCTGGAGGAAAACCGGATCGTATAGGCGAGCCTCGGCCGTGCATGCCCCGCGTGCCGGCCCCGCCGCGGTCAGCGGTCCACTTCGATCCAGTGCCGCTTCCGCTGGAACGGGTAGCCCGGCAACGATATCCGGCGCCGCGTCTCTCCTGCGAACAATCCGGCAAAGGCGACATCGAGCCCGGCCTCGTATCCTCTCGCCACGGACTCGGCGAAGGTCTCGTGCGGGGGCTCGTCCGAATCGAGCCAGGCGTCCAGCGGCGTCAGACGACCGGCGAAGCGGGCGTTGATCTCCAGGACCATGCCGACGTCCAGCTCGGCCAGCATGCTCGCAAAGCGGCCGAGAGGCTGGTCCGTGCGGGCCTGTTCACGCCAGTAGCCGGCGTCCGATGCCCCCGCGGGGTCCAGCAGTCGACCCGTGACCTGGCTCAGGAGCGATAGCGAGGGAGGAGAAAACTCGACTTCCTCCACTGCCGCGTCGAGAGTGGCCAGAGGATCCTCCAACGGTCCCTCGGAGGGCACGGCGGCCGCGACACGCATCCTGGGCCGCGCAAGGGCCGTTCCGCGGGCTGCAGCCAGGCGGAGCCCGTCCTCCAATGTGAACAGGCCGGCGGCCCATGCCGCCGCCAACTCGCCGATTCCCCGTCCCCCGGCCACAGCCGGACGAATCCCCGCGCTGGCCCACAGCGCGGTGTGAGCGGTCGCCAGCGCGTAGACCGCGGGCTGTGCCCAATCCGGGTCGCGGAGCGATCCGTCCGTGCGGCTGGTGCCGAACATGACATCGAGCAGGGATGTCCCGTCGCGTTCCTCCCTCAGCACAGCGTCGCATCGGTCCAGGATGGCGCGCACGACCGGTTCACGATCGTAGAGCTCGCGCCCCATCCCCTCGTGCACGCTCTCTTCCGCCGTGTACACGAATGCGAGCCTCGGCGGATTGCTCGCGCTGGACGGTGCGCGCACGGAACGCGGCCCCGACAGGTCGGTCCGGGCGACCACAACACCCAGCCTGTCGCGGAGCGATTCGATGTCGCGGAAAACGACGCCGGCCCTGTGGGCGAAGTGACTCCGGCCGACACCGGCGGTCCAGGCCATGTCGGCGAGCAGCGAGGCTGACGCGCCGTCTTCAGTGGAGCCACGCGCGCGGCACTCGTCGAGCCACGCGATGTAGCTCCTTGCAAGTTCGCGGAGCGCCTGCGGCGACTTGGCCGAGAGGGGCAGGATGCGCGTCTTGCGCGGTCCGTATTCACCCTCCGGTGGCGACAGGGAAGCCGCACGCTCGGGAAGGGCGGCCTCGACCGCCTGCGCGGAGCCTGCCGGCCAGGCCAGGCCGCCTACCTCCGCGGAGCCGTCTCCTGGCGCGCCATGCCCCTCGACCACGACATGCGAGTTGGTTCCCGAGATGCCGAACGAGCTGACACCCGCTCGTGGGGGCCGATCGGCGTGGGAGGGCCATTCCGTGACCTCGGCGGTGACCCGCACCGGGAGGCGATCCCATTCCAGGTGGGGGCTGGGATTGTGGAAGTGCAACTGCCTGGGAATGCGGCCCTCGTTCATTGCCAGCACGGCCTTGATCAGGCTGGCCACGCCCGCGGCAGCCTCCAGGTGTCCGATGTTCGTCTTCATGGATCCGATCAGGAGGGGACGCTCGGGATCCCGCTCGCGTCCATACACGGCCGCTGCCGCCTGGACTTCGATCGGATCTCCCAGGTCCGACCCTGCACCGTGGGCCTCGAGGTAATCCACGTCGGCCGGTTGGATTCCCGCCCGGGACAGCGCTTCCTCGATCACCCGCTCCTGGGCCGGGCCGTTGGGAACGGTCAGTCCGGCACTGGTGCCGTTCTGGTTGACGGCGGATCCGCGGACGACCCCCCAGACCCGATCCCCGTCCTTGCTTGCCTCGCTCAAGCGCTTCAGTACGACCACCCCGCACCCCTCGCCGCGCACGAACCCGTCGGCCGCAGCGTCGAAGGTGCTGCAGCGCCCCCGGGTGGACAGCATGCCGAGTTGTGCCATGAAGGTCGCGACTTCCGATGACAGGATCGCGTTGACGCCGCCGACCAGTGCCGTGTCCACCTCGCCCAGGCGCAGCGCGGATACGGCCTGGTGGACGGCGGCCAGCGACGACGCGCATGCAAGGTCCAGCGGTACCGCGGGACCGGTGAGGCCCAGTGCGAACGAGATCCGTCCGGCTGTGACGCTCATGGTCGTGCCCAGGTATCCGTGGGTCTCGCCACCCGCCACCACGACATCCCTGTAGTCACCGTTGCCCGTTCCGACGTAGACGCCGGTGCGGCTGCCCCTCAACCGTCCGGGGTCCACGCCCGCGTCTTCCAGGGCGTGCCAGGTGGTCTCCAGGAGGAGCCGCTGGCGGGGATCCATCATCCGCGCCTCGATCGGTCGAATTCCGAAGAACCGGGCGTCGAACTTGTCGATGTCTTCCAGAAACGCTCCCCGCCGGGAATAGCGGTCGCCTTCCCGCGGGTTGCCCGCTACGCCGTTCCAGGGACCGGGGTCGCGGCGGCCGTCCGTGACGAGGTCTTCGGCGTCTTCAAGCAGGCGCCAGTATCCCGCCAGGTCGGGAGCACCGGGGAAGCGGCAGGCCATGCCCACGATCGCGATCGCGTCGTCGTCGGACTGCGCCGCCGATTGGGCCGCCGGCCGTGGCGCCGGTTCCGGCCGAGGAGAAGGAACGGTCGCGTCGCCTTCCTCGGCGAGCACTTCGCCCAGGTGCGTGGCGAGCGTGGCGATGTCAGGGTAGTCGAACACGAGCGTGTTGGGCGCGGTATAGACGCCTGAAAGCGCCCGATTGAGCCTGTTGCGCAACTCCACCGCCATCAGCGAGTCCATCCCCAGGTCGAAGAACCCGACCGTCGCTGCGGGAGCCGAGGGCAGGCGCAGGACGGCCTGGACCTCGCCCTGCAGGAAAGCCACCAGAACGCTCTCGCGCTCGGACGCGGGCGTTTCGCGGAGCCGCGACAACAGGTCCTTCGGGGCCCCCGCGCTGTCGACCTCGTCTTCGCCGGCCGCCGAGAGCAGGTCCTCCACCAGGGGCGGGCGCTCCTCGACGGCTTCCTCGAACACCGACCAGTCCATGGCCATCACCACGGAATGGGTGACGTCTTCACGCACCAGCCGGTCGAACGCCTTCAGGCCCTGCTCCGGAGTAAACCAGCGGCCGCCGAGCGCCGACCGCTGCCGGTCGATCCGCTCCCGCTGTTCCGCCGCTTCGCCGATCTCCGACCAGGCCCCCCAGGCGATGGCCTGTCCCGGCAGCCCCAGCGCGCGCCGGTGACCGGCGAGCTGGTCCAGGAACGCATTGGCGGCGGCGTGGTTGGCCTGGCCCGGATTGCCCATGACGCCGACGCGGCTCGAGAAGAGCACGAACATGTCCAGGTCGCGGTCCAGGGTCATGCGATGCAGGTGCCACGCCCCGAGGATCTTGGGCCGCAGCACCGTCTCGAACCTGCCCCAGTCCTGGTTGGTCAGCGCACCATCCGACAGTACGCCGACGCTGTGGATCACACCCCCGAGCGGCGGGAGCTCGCGATCGATCCGCGACAGTATTCCGTCCATGGCATCCGCGTCGGTGACGTCGGCGAGCTCGACGCGCACGTCCATCCCACGGTCCCGGAGCTTCCGGATGGTCTCTTCGGCCTCCGTGTCCGGGGGACGACGCCCATTGAGCACGATTGCACCTGCACCGCGATCCGCCAGCCAGCCCGCCACGGCGCATCCGATTCCGCCGAGGCCACCGGTCACCAGGTAGGTCCGGTCCGCACGCAGCCGTCCGCTTTCCAACGGCGGCGTGGTCACGACGATCTTTCCCAGATGCCGCGCCGCGCGCATGAAGCTCAGTGCGGCGCCGGCTTCCGCCAACGGCCACCTGCTGTGGACGATCGGCTTCAGTTCGCCCGTCGCGACTCGTCGCATCAACCCCCGCAGGACCCTTCCCACCCACTCCGGGTCTGTCTTCTTGAGCACGTCCAGCTCGAGGATGTCGTACCCGACGTCAGGGCGCACGGCGGCCATTTCGCCCTCGGTCAGGATGTCCCGCCTGGCCATTTCGACGAAGCGGCCGCCGTGCCTCAGGCAGGACAGGCTGGCGTCGATGAAGCCTTCTCCCGTCAGGCTGTTGAGCACGATGTCGACACCAGCGCCATCGCTCGCCTCCATGATCTCGGCGGCAAACGCGGTCGTGCGGCTGTCGAAGACGTGATTCACGCCCAGCGACCGGAGATAGGCCTGTTTCGGCGCGCTGGCAGTGGCGAAGACCTCGGCTCCCGCCGCCTGCACCAGCTGGATGGCCGCGAGGCCCACCCCGCCCGCGCCGGCGTGGATCAGCACGCGCTCGCCGGCCTCGAGTCCGGACAGCTCAAAGGACAGCGCGGCCGACACGAAAGCGCTCGGAATCGTCGCGAGTCCCGTCTCCGAGATGCCTGCGGGTGCGCGTGCCACCAGCTCCTCGTGCGTGATCATCCGCGGCCCGAAGGCGCCGAACCCGAGCCCGACCACCTGGTCGCCGACCGAGACGGTGGTCACGTCGGATCCGACATCGACGATGTGGCCGCACATTTCCCTCCCCAGGAGCCCCTCTTCGATGAAGCCGAGCGACCTGAAGACATCCCAGAAGTTGAGCCCGGCGGCCGCGACGGCCACGCGTACCTCCCGGGGCTCCAGATCACGGGCCGGCAGCGGTTGCACATACGGTCGGTCGAAGACCCCGGACGGGTCCGGAGCCAGCACCCACTCCGGATCATCGGGCAGGTCCAGGCGTTCCGCCCCGCCGCCGGCACGCACCAGCCGGGCCACCTGGCGGCGTCCCGAACGCAAGGCGATATGGTTCTCACTGTCGGGGTATAGCAGCTCATTGACGAGGTCGGGAGCGGGTGCGCCCAGGCCGGGATCCAGATCGATCATTCTCGGCTGCAGATGCGCCGCCTCCCGGGCCACGCCCTTGCCAAAGCCCCAAACGGCCGCCCCGCACAGCTGTCCCCCTCGCTCACGCTCCAGGATCTGTGCCCCCCGCGTAAGGAACCAAACCCCGTTGCCGGGCGTCACGTTGGCGTCGCCCACGCCCTGCACCATGGCCAGTGCGCTCGCGCCCACCCGGGCAACGTCTTCGCCGATCTCGGCAGTCGTTGCCTCGGCATCGTGACCGTCCAGCGACAGGAGGTGCACCAGGCCGCTGAGCGGCACGTCTCGCGGCAGCCCATCGACCACCGACTGCCACGACTCGCGCCGCGCCATGTCGACGCGCACCCGGAAGACTCCGGGACGGGACGTGTCCAGCATGGCATCTTCCGGCCCTTCGTCGCCTGCTAGGAGCACCGTCTGGTTTCTGGCCGCGAGGTCGGCCGCCAGACCAGCCGCCATTCCTCCGCGGTCCGCCGCGAGAATCCACGCGCCCGCGGGCTCGGTCACCCTCGCCGGACCCTGCGCCACGATCACGCCCTTGTCCGGGATCCTGGTCGAATCCGATTCGTCCACACCCAGGACCTCCGCCGACGCGAAACCCGCATCGTCGAGCGCCTCCCGCCACACGGCAGGCGACGCCAGGGCGTGATGCGGGCGGTAGTCGTCGGCGAACCGCCACCACCCGTCGAGCTGGCCAAAGGTCAGGTCCATCCAGCCCAGGCCACTGAGGTTCTCGAGCGCGATCATCTGCCCGGAGGGGGCGAGAAGGCTGCGGCAGTGGGCGAGCGTCTCTTCGAGATATCGTGTCGCGTGCAACACGTTGGACGCGATGATCAGGTCATAGCCGTGCGCGTCGAAGCCCTGGGCGACCGGGTCCTTCTCGATGTCCAGCGGACGGTACTGAATGCATCCTCCGCCGTCCCCGAAACGCGCCTCGGCCTCGGCGAAGAAGCCCGCGGAGATGTCGGTGTAGACGTAGTCGAATCGCCCTTCCGGGAGTTCGGGCAGGACGGATGCGGTCGCCGAACCCGTCCCCGCGCCGATCTCGATCAACCGCAAGCGACGGCCTTCGGGCACGATCGCCACGAGCGCCCGCACGGCCTCGGCCAGCATCTCGTTCGCCGCGCGCGCCACCGGTGCCTTCAGGTACAGGTCGGCCGCGGTCGGCTCCCCGCTGCTGAACAGCAGGGTCAGCGGATCCTCGCGACCGCGCAGCACGTCGGCCAGCGCGCCGCCGGACCGGCGGAACAGCCCGACCTCGATCAGCCCGTTGGGATAGCGGTTCGCCATCACTGCGGCGTGACTGCCCGGGTCGCGTGGCAGGCCCTCCGGCCACGGATCCTCCGATCCCGCGAGCACGGTGAAGCGGCCGTCGTCCTCCTCACGCGCCGCACCCGACTTGGCGAGCATTTCGAGCATCCGGCGGAAGAGCCGCTGGTGCTCCGGATTCACGCCAAGCCGCTCACGCAGCTCCTCGGCATCCACGAGCGCACCCGGCCGACGACGCCACCCCAGCCGGTCGAGCGTGGCGAGCGCGTAAGCCCACGACCACCTCTCCAGGTCCGCCAGCAGCGCGTCCCGATCGTCCGGATCCACTCCGGCGTCCGTGAGGTAGCCCGTGAACAGCTGCGCGCCCGCCTTGACGGACGCAGGGTCGGGGAAGAAGTCCGCGGACGGCATGCCCGGGGGAAGGGCGCGCTCGCGCCACTGAACCTCGTACAGGAGGTCCTTTACGTCGTCCACCGCAGACAGCAGCGCTGCCCGGGTCGCCCGCTTGATCGCATAGCCGCTCAAGCCGCCGAGCTGCACGCCGCTGCGGTTGTAGATGCGGAGTTCCGCGGTCAGGACTTCGGGCGCGTTGCCCCCGTCCGCATCCGCGTCCCGCGAGCCGTCGCTCAGGCGCACATGGCAGACCACGCGGTCCGGAAGGCGCCCGGCGGTCAGCCAGAACCTCTCCCACCCGAAGGGCAGGTACGTTACCGAACTGTGCGGTCCGGACAGATCGCGCGCGGTTCCGACCGTCTGAAAGCAGCCGTCCAGCACCAGCGGGTGAACGTCCAGGCCGTCGCGGCCGATGCCTTCCGGCAGCCGCACCTCGCTCAACGCTTCACCGGGTCGGGACCAGGCGCGCACGAGCGTGCGGAAGGAGGGGCCGAGATGGACTCCCGTGTCCGCACGGGCGCGGTAGTACGCGTCCACATCCACCGGCGAGAGCCCGGACCTGAGGCTCTCCACATCGAGTCGCTCACCGCCTCCCGGCAACGGGCCGCCCGAAGACACGCGACCTTCCACATGCTGGATCCAGCTCCCGTCGCTTCCCTTGCTGTAGATCTGAACGGCCCGCGACGGCTCGTCGGTCTCGTCGAGCACGAGCTGAACCCGGCGATCCATCGCTCCGTTGCCGTCCGCGGCGTCCGCCTCGGGAAAGACGAGCGCGTTGTGGAGCTGGAAGTCCTCCACGACCACCGTTCCGCTCCCCTCGACGAGGGCCGCGGACGCCGCCATCGCGCCGTAGAGCGCACCCGGCGCAATGACCCGGTCGAACACGCGGTGGTCGTCCAGCCACCGCGGGTCCGACGGGAACAACTCGCTCTCGAAGGTGATCTCGCCGCGCGCGGACTCGTGCCGATCTCCCAACAACGGATGTCCGGCGCCCCCGCGGCGGCGCCTCGGCGCGTCCAGCCAGTGATGCGTGCGCTGGAAGGGGTAGCCCGGAAGCGAGATGCGGCGGCGAGACTCCCCTGAGAACAGTCCCTCGAAGCGAACCGCCAGGCCGGCCTCGTACGCCTCGGCCACGGCATGAACGAAGTCGCGCGCACCCGGCGTCGCCGACTCACCGGCAGACGGCGGCTGCAGGCTCGATACCACACGAGGCGCGGGTGTGCCGGGGGACTCCGGCCAGGCGGACATCGCCATGGGCGCCAGCACCGGGCGCGGGCCGATCTCGATCACCAGGTCCACCCCGAGCTCCGCCAGGGTTCTCACGCCGCCGGCGAAGGCCACGGCCCGCCGTGCGTGCCGCCGCCAATAGGCTCCATCCAGCGTCTGCCCCGGCTCCATTGCCCGGCCGGTCAGGTTGCTTACAACCGTGAGCGAGGGCTCAACGATCTCCATTTCGTCGAGCGACGCTTCCAGCTCATCCAGGATCGGCTCGACCAGCGCACTGTGGAACGCCTTGGCCGTATTCAGCCGCCTCACCCGGAGCCCGTCGGCCTCCAGCTGCGCGGAGATTGCCTCGATCCCCGCTACCGGGCCGCTGACGACCTGGTGCGCCCCGTTGTCCGCGGAGATGTTCACCGCGACCCCGTCCGAAGCTGCGTTCCGCGCCTCAACCGCCGCCTGAACCCGGTCCGGCGGCGCGAAGACCGCCGCCATGGCACCCGATTCCATGCCCGACATCAGCGCTCCCCGCGTGCAGGCGAAGCGCATTCCGTCCTCCAGGCTGAACACGCCCGCCGCCCGCGCCGCGGCGATCTCGCCGACACTGTGTCCCAACACCACCGCGGGCCGGATGCCGACGCTCGCCCAGAGCGCAGTCAAGGCGCTTTCCAGCGTGTAGAGGGCTGGCTGTTCCCAGGCGGTATCGCCCAGGTCACCCCGTTCATTCGCGCCCCGGCCGAACATGACGTCCAGCAGGGAAGTTCCGCGTTCCTCCACGAAGACGGCCTCGCAGCGATCCATGACGGCTCTTGCGACGGGCTCGGTCTCGTAGAGCGTCCGGCCCATGCCCGTCCACTGGCTTCCCTGCCCGGTGTAGGCGAATGCCACCGTGCGCGCCGGGGCGCCACTACCGCCCTCACGTCCCGCCGCGGACACCGATTCCAACTGCCCCCTCAGCGACTCGACGTCGTGAAAGACGACGCCCGCACGGTGGTCGAAGTGGCTCCGCCCCACGCCCGCGGTCCACGCCATGTCCGACAGGAGCCGACCGGCACGCGCGCCACCGGAGGGCAGTTCTTCCGCCCTTTCGTCCAGCCACGACAGGTAGCGCCCCGCCAGTTCCTTCAACGCCCCCTCCGTCTTGCCCGACAGGGGGAGCAGGCGACTCGGCTGGCGTGCCACCGCTTCCGCGGAACCCGCGCGCGCCTGCGAGCGCACCGCCCCCTCCGTGCGCACCGCCCCCTCCGAGGGCCGGTACTCCTCCACCAAAAGGTGGGCGTTCGTCCCGGAGATCCCGAAACAGTTGACTCCCGCCAGCCGCGTCCGCCCGGAGCGGTCCGGCCAGTCCATCATGGTCGAGGTCACCTGCAGCGGCGCGCGGTCCCAGTCGAACTCCGGATTGGGGTCATGGAAGTGCAGGTGCTTCGGAATCACCCCGTGCTTCACCACAAGCGCCGCCTTCATCAACCCGACGACCCCCGCCGCGGACTCGAGATGGCCCACGTTGGTCTTCACCGAGCCGATCAGGACCGGGCGGTCGGCGGGACGCGCCCTGCCGTACACGTTCGCCACGGCGTTGAGCTCGATCGGATCCCCGACCGCCGTCCCGGTGCCGTGCGCCTCCAGGTAGTCCACCTCCGTCGGCGCGACGCCCGCCTCCGCAAGCGCGTCGGTCATCACCTGCTCGAGCGCCGGGGTATTGGGGACCGTGAGCCCGACGCCGGTGCCCCCGTGGTTCATCACCGCGCTCCGGATCACCGCCCAGATCCGGTCGCCGTCGGCCTCGGCGTCGCTCAGGCGCTTCAGGATCACCACCCCGCACCCCTCGCCGCGCACGTAGCCGTTCGCGGACGCGTCGAACGTCTTGCACTGACCATCGGGCGACAGCATCATCGCGTCGGCGCGCAGTTCGTAGATGCGCCCGTTCAGGATGGCCTGCACACCGCCCGCGATGGCCAGATTGGCCTTGCCCTGTTGCAGGTCCGCCACGGCGTCGTGGATCGCCACCATTGCCGACGCACAGGCCGCATCCACGGCCTTCGCCGGCCCGGTGAGCCCCAGCACGAACGAGACCCGCCCGGCCGTGCCGTTCAGGTTGGTGCCGCTCAGCGCGTAGAGGCTCGCGGCAGCCTCGGTGGGCCTGGAGGACTCCACGACCAGCATCCGATACTCGTCGTTGCTGATCCCGCTGTAGACGCCCGTGCGGCTGCCTCTCAACCGGTCCGGGTCGATTCCGGCGTCCTCGAGAGCCTGCCAGGTCACCTCCAGCATCATGCGCTGCTGCGGGTCCAGGAACTGGGCCTCGACCGGCGAAATCCGGAAGAACGAGTCGTCGAACCGGTCGATGTCGTCGACGAAGGCCCCGAAGCGGCAGGCCTCACTCCGGACCGCGCGGTCCCCGAACAGCTGTCCCCACCGCCCGATCCCCGAACCGGGCACCCCTTCGCTGACGGAGTTCCCGCCCTCCGTCAACAGTCGCCAGAAGGCCTCGATATTGTTCGCGCCGGGAAACCGGCACGCCATGCCTACGATCGCAATGGGCTCGGAAGTCGTCCTGGACATGGTGCGGACTCCACGCGTTTCAAGGCAGATCGGCGCTCGCGTTGTATTGTTGTCGGGACCAGCCGGACTCGCGCGAGCGAGGATCCCGCCAACCAGGGCGCCTTCAAAAGCCAATATAGCGACGGCTCCAAACGTGCTATTCCTGATCGCCGCACTCCTGATCCTCGCGGTCGGACCTCTGCTCAGCGAGGCGCCACGCGGTCGAGCCGATTTCGGCCCGGTGCTCGACGGACTCGTCATGGCCGCCATTCCGGGGCTCATCTTCCTGGAATTCGTGCCGTCGGCCGTTGGAAGGGGGGACTGGAGTGTCCTCCTCGCCCTCGCGGCCGGGTTGGCGCTTCCGATTGCGTTCGAGCGATCCACCCGGCGCGCGGGCGGGATGACCCACCGCTGGGCCCTGCTGGCCGGCCTGTCGGGTGTTGCAATTCACGCGGCGGTGGACGGCGCGGCGCTGGCGACACTCCCCGCCAATGGGCCCGTCTCCTTTCCCCTGGCGGTCGTGCTGCACCGGTTGCCCGTCGGCGTGGCGGTGTGGTGGCTGGTCACGAAGGAGATGGACCGGCGGGCCGCGATCGGGGCGCTCGTCATGCTCATGGTCGTGACCGCGCTGGGGTACGGGTTCGGCCAGGAGGCCTCCCGGGCCGCGGCCGGGTCCGGAGGTATGAGGCTGTTCCAGGCCGCCGTGGGAGGATCGCTGGTCCACGTCGTGATGCATCAGCGCACGGCGGCCGCGGGGCCGCTGGACCGCCGCCGCGAGGGTTGGGGGGCGATCATCGCGGTGGCGATCCTGCTGGCCTATTTCGTCGTGCAGATGGATGCCCATATGGACGGGGCCGGGGGGTTCCTCCACCGGCTGTACGTCCTGTCCGCCGAAAGTGCGCCCGCGCTGCTGTTGGCGTACCTCTGCGCGGGCCTGCTGAGCGCGTTCCTGCCGCAACGATCGGTGCGCTGGATGAAACGGGGAGGCGGCATCTCCCAGGCCGGGCGGGGCATGCTGATCGGGCTTCCGTTCCCGATCTGCTCGTGCGGGGTCGTGCCGCTCTATCGCAGTCTGATACAACGGGGCGCCCCCCCGGCCGCGGCCATGGCCTTCCTGGTGGCTACGCCCGAACTCGGCGTCGACGCGATCATGCTGTCCATCCCGCTGCTGGGCCCTCAGGTCACCGTCCTGCGCCTCGTCACCGCGGCCCTGGTGGCGCTACTCGTGGGGTGGTGGGTCGGTGCCCGCCTGAAGACGGCGGAGCACGTCCCCGAACTGGCGAACGTGACGAGCGAGGGGCCCGGCACATCCCGCCGCCTTGCCGCTGCCCTGCGGACCGGGACCGGCGAGGTGGTCGACCACACGGCTCCCTGGATCCTCCTCGGGCTGGGCGTGGCGGCCCTCGTGACCCCGTTCCTCGAGAGCGGCTGGCTGGGCGGTCTGCCCCCGGTCGCCGATGTCCTCCTCTTCGCCCTGCTGGGGTTCCCGACCTATGTGTGCGCGGCCTCGGCCACGCCGCTGGTCGCCGCGTTCCTGGCCACCGGGCTGTCTCCCGGCGCGGGCATCGCCTTTCTCATCACGGGACCGGCCACCAACATCTCCACGCTGGGACTGCTGAGCAGCCTCCACGGGAGACGCGCCGCGTTTTCCTTCGCCGCGGTCATGGTGACGCTCGCGGTCACGTCCGGCATCGCGGTCAACACGGCCTTCGGCGCTCTCGCGGTTCCCTCGCTGGCGGAACTCACCGAGGAGTTGCCCAGCCTGCTCCAGCAGGTCAGCCTGCTGCTGCTTGCCGGCCTCTTCCTCCGCTCGGTGGTCCGCCGTGGACTGCGCGGTTTCGTCGGGGAACTAAGGGAAGGGTTGGGATGGGCGCATTAGTAATGACAACATTACAAAATGTCATGTTGACATTACAAATATCCCTACCAGATCGGCAACGGAGCCAGACGAACCTTCGCAGCGCGCTCCATGAATCCATGTGTGTACGCGCGAATGTGCGTCCCCCTCCGGTAAACCTCGATCATGTAGAGCTGGCTGGTCGGCAACGACTCGAGCTGGATCCATCCCCCGATCAGCGGGAACTCGTCCAGATAGACCGTGGGCTCGACCACGCTGCCACGACTGTAGATGCACCGGTTGATCCCGCACGGTGTCGTGAACACCCCAGGCCGTGAGTCCACGAAATCGGCAGCCGTCCAGTAGGGGCTGCTCGCGAGTTCCTCCTGGTCGTAGGCCCGGACGATGTGTGCGGAAGCCCGCCGCCGCCGGTCGAAGCGGTTCGTCACGATCTCGAGACCCTCCAGGAGGATGGGGTCGGGTCTCATCCGCAGCTGCACCGGACTGCCGGAAGCGTTGGCCTCGATCGCGACGATCAACGTCTCGTACCCAAGCCGCTCGGCCGTCACGACATGGGTGCCGGAGCCGATCTCGCAGAGCAGATAGCGACCGTCGTCGGTGGTGAGAGACCCCCAATCCGACGCCGCGACCGATACGTACGCGCCTTCCAGCGGCGCTTCTGTGCTCGCATCGATGACCACCCCGACGATGTGGGCCACGTCGTCCTTGCAGACAGGCTTCTGCTGTGCGTCGACCGGGGACGCAAACCGGGCGAAAGCGCACAGAACGACCAGGGACGGGATGAGATTGATCGGGCGCGGCTTTGACATGCGGCAGGCTCGATTCGAAAGTGGGTGTGGGGTCTCCCCGTTGGCTGGGCAGGGCAGTGGTGGCCCGGCCTGTGCAAAATACCCCGACTGGTATCCTAAGGTTCCTTCTTACCGTCCGCATGCCCGACGTGCCGAGCAGGCCCGCGAGTGGCGCAGGCGCCCCGGTCAGCCCAGCTTGTTGTCGACAAGCGATCACCGCCAGCTGGAGATGTCCGTGCCATGATCCCTCGACTCGCCGGGCGCGCGCTCGCCGCCACCCTCGCCCTCCTCCCCGCCCTCGCCGCTGCCCAGTTCGTCGAACCGGCACCCGACCGCGCCGAAGGCGACGGCCCCTTCGACCGCCTCGTGATACGCGGGGCGATCGTCATCGACGGGACGGGCGCGCCGCCGCGCGGTCCCGTCGACATCGTCATCGAGGGCAACCGCATCGCGCAGATCGCGGGCGTCGGCTACCCCGGCCTGCCCATCGATGAGTCGCGCCGCCCCGCTGCCGGCGACCATGAGATCGACGCGCACGGCATGTATGTGCTGCCCGGCTTCGTCGACATGCATCTGCACACGGGCGGCCTCCCCAAAACGCCGAAGGCCGAGTACGTCTACAAGCTCTGGATGGCGCACGGGGTCACCGCCGGCCGCGGGATCGAGTACGGCCCGGTCGACTTCTCGCTCTCCGAACGCGAACGCGCCAACAACAACGAGATCACCGCGCCGCGCATGTTCGTCTACCAGCGTCCGGGGCAGGGCTGGGACCGGGGCCCCGTTTTCACTCCGGAACAGGCTCGCGACTGGGTCCGGTGGGCGCACGACCAGGGCATCGACGGGATCAAGTTCGTGGCCTATGCTCCCGAGATCATGGAGGCGCTCCTCGACGAGGCGGGCAAGCTCGGGATGGGCAGTGTGGCGCACCTTGCGCAGCTCGGGGTCGCGCAGATGAACGCCATCGACGCCGCACGCCTCGGCCTCGGCACCGTCACGCACTTCTACGGGCTCTTCGAGGCGCTGTACGACGACCACGACGTGCAACCCTGGCCGTCCGACATGAATTACGCCAACGAGCAGCACCGCTTCGGCCAGGTCGCGGCCCAGTGGGACCTGATCCACGCGCAGGGAAGCGACGAGTGGAACGCGATGCTCGAGGAACTGCTGTCCTACGACGTCATCCTCGATCCCACCATGACCGCCTACCTGGCCAGCCGTGACGTGATGCGCGCCCGCACCGCCGAGTGGCACGAGCGCTACACGCTGCCCAGCCTGTGGGACTTCTACGAGCCCAGCCGCGCGAACCACGGCTCCTACTACTACGACTGGACCACCCACGACGAGATCCGGTGGAGGAACTTCTACCACATCTGGATGGCGCTGCTCGACGACTACAAGGACATGGGTGGCCGCGTAACCATCGGTTCCGACGCCGGTTTCATCTACAACCTCTTCGGCTTCTCGACCGTCGAGGAGATGGAACTGCTCCAGGAGGCCGGATTCCACCCGCTCGAGGTCATCCGCGGCGCAACCATGCACGGCGCCCAGGCCATCTTCGACCCCAAGGGCATGATGCCCGAATTCGGGATCGTGCGCGAAGGCCTGCTGGCCGACCTCGTGATCTCGCCCGAGAACCCGATCGACAACCTCAAGGTGCTGTACGGGACCGGACACGAGCGCCTCAACCCCGAAACGGGGGTCAAGGAGCGCATCGGCGGGATCAAGTACACGATCAAGGACGGGATCATCTACGACGCCCGGCAGCTCCTCGAGGACGTGGCGCGCATGGTGGAGGAGCAGAAGAGGGAGCGCGGGGCGGTATCGGGCGGGTGAGGGGCTGGGCGCGCGGATAGTGTACGCCAGCCTGCTGTTCCGGAGCTCGTCGTGAGCGAGTCGACGCAGGGCCACGGTAGCGTTTTCGGCCCCGGAACCCGCAGACTCTTTGTCGCGCTCGCCATGTTGACCATGGTGGTGCCGCTGGCCATCAATCTGTACCTGCCCGCCCTGCCGGAAATCGCGCTGGCTTTCGGCGTGGATGTTCCGGGCATCCAGGTTTCGGTGGGCGTGTTTCTGCTGGGATTGGGACTGGGGCAGTTTGCCGGTGCTCCCATCGCCGACCGATACGGCCGGAGGAGCACTACCCTGACCGGTATGGCAATCTTTGCCATTGGCACGACCGGCATTCTGTTTTCTGGATCCTACGAGGCGTTCATCGTGCTCAGAACGCTGCAGGGTCTGGGAGCGGGGGTCGCGTTCGTCAATATCGGTGCGGTGGTCGGCGACCTCTTCGAGCGCCAGCACGGGGCGCGCATGCTCGGAGCCATCAGCGTGATCCAGGCGGTCCCACGGCTGATCGGACCGATTTCCGGCGCGGCACTGGCGATTGCCTTCGGGTGGCGATCGACCTTCCTGCTTCTTCTGCTGTATTGCCTGGTCGTGGGATATGTGCTGTGGCTATGGCTCCCCGAGACAGTTTCGCAAACCGGGAGGGCGCCCGAGCGACCTCTGCTTCGCCAGGCGATTCGGGGCTACCGGAAGGCACTCGGCCACACCCGGGCGCTGGGCTACGTCTTCTGCCTGGCCTGCTCGACCGCATGCCTGCTGGTCTATGTGAACGATGGAGCGTTCATCTATACGGTGTGGTTCGGTCTGAGTCCGACCCAGTTCTCCGGATTCCTCGCCGCGAACGTCGTCGCGCTGGTGCTGGGCACCGTCATCAACTTCCGACTCCTTCGGAAGCATGAGGCGCACCTGGTCACCCGGAAGGCCTGCGTGGTCCAATGCCTCGCGACCTGTGCTCTGCTCGCCCATGTCACCCTGATGACGCCCACGTTGCCGCTTGTCGTCGCGCTGCTGATGGTATCGTCCGGCGTGCTGGGCATGATCACGGGCAACGCGGCCGCCTGCTATCTGGAGTACTTCCCCGGGATCCGTGCGACCGCGTCCGGAGTCGCGGGGAGCCTGCAATTCCTGCTGGGCGGTGCGGCTGGCACGGCGCTCAGCCTTTTCCACACCGGGACGCTGGCCACGGCCGCCATTGCGTCGACCTTGTGTGCCCTCCTCGCAATCCTGGCGCTGGCAGGTGCGAGACCGGCAGCTCCTCTTCAGCCGTGACCGCGAAGCCGCCGCTCTGGATCCCGTCACGGGAACGCCTCCGCGCGAGCAACCTGGTCCACTTCGCCGCCCTGGTGGCGGGGTCGCGGGAAGAGGGCGACAACAGCTACGAGTCGCTCTGGCGCTGGTCGATCGAGCAGCAGGAAGAGTTCTGGAGCGCGGTGTGGGACTGGTGCGGCATAGTGGGCGACAAGGGTAGTCGCGTCTTCGTCGACGGCGACCACATGCCCGGCGCCCGCTACTTCCCGGACGCGCGGCTCAACTTCGCCGAGAACCTGCTGCGCCGCCGCACCGACGAACCGGCCATCATCGCCTGGTCCGAGGCCGGCCGGCGCCGGGTGGTGAGCTGGCGGGAGCTGTACGACCTCGTCTCGCGCCTCGCCCAGGCCATGCGAGACGCGGGTGTCGGCCCCGGCGACCGCGTCGCCGCGCTGCTCCCCAACGTGCCCGAAGCCGTCGTGGTGATGCTCGCCGCCACCTCGATCGGCGCCGTCCTCTCCACCGCCTCGCCCGACTTCGGCGTTCGGGGCGTGATCGACCGCTTCGGCCAGGTGGGCCCGCGCCTCCTCTTCGTCACGGACGGCTACACCTACCGCCTCAAGCGCCACGATACGCTCGCACGTGTTCCCGCAATCCTAGACGGGCTGCCCACGGTGGAGCGCACGATCGTCGTGCCGAACCTGGACCCCGCGCAGCCCGGCAGCCAGGCGCCGGAAACCCCCGGCCTGGTCCAACTTGACACCTTCATCCGTCCCTTCGAGGCCCGCGCGATCGATTTCGCGCGGCTTCCCTTCGATCACCCGCTCTACGTCCTCTTCTCCTCGGGTACCACGGGCGTGCCCAAGTGCATCGTGCATCGCGCAGGCGGCGTGCTTTTGCAGCACATCAAGGAGCACCAGCTACACTGCGACATCAAGGCGGGCGACCGGGTCTTCTACTTCACCACGCTGGGCTGGATGATGTGGAACTGGCTGGTATCGGCGCTCGCGTCCGAGGCGACAATCCTGCTGTGGGACGGATCGCCCGTGCACCCCGGCAACGACGCGCTCTTCGATTTCGCCGACGGCACCGGCATGACGCTGATGGGAGTCTCGCCCGGCTACCTCGGGGCGCTGCGCAAGGAAGGCGTCAGCCCCGGCGACACCCACGACCTGTCGTCGCTGCGGACGTTGCTCTGCACCGGGTCGCCCCTGGCGGCGGCGGGCTTCGAGTACGTCTACGAGCACGTCAAGCGCGACGTGCACCTCGTGTCGATCTCGGGCGGCACCGACCTCTGCGCGTGCTTCGTGGGAGCGATCCCCGGCTGGCCGGTGCGCGCGGGCGAGATCCAGGGGCCGGCGCTGGGAATGGCCGTCGACGTCTTTTCGCCCGGCGGGTCTTCGGTGGATGGGGAAAAGGGCGAACTCGTCTGCACCCGGCCCTTCCCGTCGCTGCCGCTGGGCTTCCTGAACGACGACGACGGAAGCCGCTACCGGGGCACCTACTTCGAGCGGTTCCCCGGGGTCTGGCACCACGGCGACTACGCCGAAAAGACCGGCACGGGCGGATACGTCATCCACGGCCGCTCCGACGCCACGCTGAACGTGCACGGGGTCCGGATCGGCACCGCGGAGATCTACCGCCCGGTCGAGGGCATGCCCGAGGTGGCCGAGGCGCTCGCTGTCGGCCAGCGCCGGGGCGAGGGTACGCGCATGGTGCTCTTCGTGCGGCTGGCGCCCGGGCTGCGCCTCGACGACGAGCTGCGCGACCGGATCCGCACGGTGTTGAGGACGCAGGCGAGCCCGCGGCACGTGCCCGCCAGGATCGTTCAGGTCGACGACATCCCGCGAACGCGGAGCGGCAAGATCGTGGAGTTGGCCGTCACGGCGGTCGTGCACGGCGAGCCCGTGAAGAATGTTGAGGCGCTGGCCAATCCGGAGGCGCTGGAGCAGTTCCGGGAGCGGGTGTAGGCGTGCTTCAGTTCGGCTCGGTGGCTGCCTCCGCTCTCGCCAGCAACAGCGCCGACCCCTCCGCCATTTCGCGGTAGTACCGGACGAAGCGCCTCGTCTCCATCGCGTCGTAGTCGGCCAGGTTCTCCGCCCAGCGGTAGCCGATCGGCTGGAACCAGAGTTCGGCTTCGACGGTGAAGGGAGCGTCCGCCGCGTCCACGGGCACCGTGTAGTGCACGCGGTCGGAGCCGGCGACGAAGTCCGGGTCTTCCGCGGCGATGCCGACCACCTGCACGCGGGCGTCGGCGCGCGCGGGATCGAAGCCGTCGGGGAGGATGCGGTTGTCCTTCACCCAGCGGTGCGCCGACATGAGTCCGGTGGTGACGGTGCCGTCGCCGTCGACCATGACGCCCTGGTAGACCTGCACCTCGTCCGGTGACGTGATGACCGTGTGATGCGGTTCGTAGCCGGCGCCGTCGGTGTCGTGGTGGTCGCCCACGACGCGGCCGTCGGCCGAGAGCGCGCCCGATTCGAACACCCGGTCTCCCCATCTGTCCGTGACCGCGAAGCGCAGCCAGGCGCGCCGCGACGGATACGCGGTCGGGAACTTGTGGCCGGCCTGGTTGCGCACGGTCACGGTGGCCTCGAGGCGTCCTCCGCCCAGGCCCACGCCGCCGAGTTCGACGGTGGCGGTGGCGGTGCGAAGGTGGTCGGCGGTGCGCTGGGCCGCGAGTTCCATCTCCTGGGGCAGCGCGGTGACGCCGAGCTCCTCCCGGTAGCGGTTGAGTATGCGCAGCATGAAGAAGTTGCCGCCGCGGAAGATGTGGCGGGAGACCTCGGGGCGGGCGCGGCCAAGCACGCGGGTGACCGGGACATCCTCGGCGACCTCGGGCATGTGGCAGTCCTGGCAGCTGTGCTCCCGCTCGGCGCCCTCTGCGTAGATGCTGGCCTGCCACTCCAGGTAGGGTGCCTGCTCGGGGAACGCCGGGCCGCTCCCGCCGGGTTGCACGGGGTGGGTGATCACGGTGTGGCACGACGCGCACAGCCCGGACGAAGTGACGTGTTCACCCAGCGTGGGGCGGAAGCCCGTCGCCGAATGCATGATTCCGATGCCACCCTCGTCGGGCTCGAAGGGGCCGAAGACGGGACGGCCCTCCGGAGGCGTTTCAGCTGAAACGTCGAAACGGGCCGTGAAGGTCTCCTCGCTGCCCAGGCCGTCGGGCTGGATCTGGTGGCAGAGCGAGCACGAGACCCCGTCGGCGGCGAGGTCGGCGTAGGGCCCCTCGGCACCTCCGATCGGCAGGTTGGCGAAGACCTCGCCCGGCCGTCCCTCCAGAAGCGCGGCGATGGTTGCCATGGGCATGTGGCAGCGCGCGCACTCGCCCTCGATCTCGGCGGCGGCTTCGGGGTAGTCCATGATCTCGCGCCGCACCGCCGCCTGGAAGTAGGGGTCGCGGGCGGCGTTGGCCATCATCGAGGCGCGCCAGTCGAAGCCGATCGAGACGTCGATGCCGCCGGCGGCGACCACGCCCATGTGGCAGGCGATGCAGCGGTCGGCGGTGCGGAAGTCGTCGGCGGGGTCGGTCGTGTCAGCCGGTTGGGAGGCAACCGGCCTGGTCGCGTTCGCAAACCCTGACGTGACGTCAGGGTGGTACGGCGGGGCCGGGGGAGCGCCGGCACTGATCAGCAGGGCGCCCGCGAACAGGCAGACCGTGCAGACAACGCCCGGCCACGGAACTCGGGACATGCGCCCTTGTCGCATCGTCGTCACCACCCCTCGAAGAAGCCGCCGTCGAACCAGTCAAGGAGCAGGTACGTGACCAGCCGCACGGATCTGGCCGTCTCCCCCGCGTTTCCTGTCACCGGTATCAGCAGGCCGAAGTTGGCCAGGACGTGCTGTCTGGTGTTGAGCGAGACCTGCGCCTGGGGCACGAGGTCGAGTGTCGTCGCCGCGCCCGACTCAAAATGGCGCTTGAGCTGTATCTCGAGCATGGGGGTCCAGGTGCGCCCCCACTGGCCCTCCGTGAAGCTCCGTCCGAGGACAACGCGCCCGAACGCCTCACTCGCGCCGTCGTAGAGCGGCACCTCGAAACCGGTGTGCGCCTGGATGAAGCCGTCGTCGGGAAGGATCTGGCCGTAGGACGCGAAGGCCTCGAGCGCATTGCCGGCGGCTCCCAGCCCGGCGCCCTCGTCGCCGGTGGAGAGGATGACTTCGCCGCCGACCGAGAAGATCCTGCCAAGGTCGAGGTCGTGATGCAGGGCGTGCTTGACACCGACCACGACATCGCCGAGGCCGTGGCGCAGGCCGTCACCGGCTGCTTCGTCGTCGTGGCCGTCGTGGTCGTGGTCGTCGTGGCCATGGTCGTGCGCGCCGCCACTTCGCCATCCGTAGGGGATGACAATCTCCACCTGGCTGCGCGGACCGAACCGCTGCTCGTATACGTACGCTGCCGAGGCGCCACCGTCGCTCTCCAGGTCCACACCCAACTCCACCACCCATTCGTCCTCGGGATACGCCTTCTCGGTCAGCAGGGGCCGGGGCAGGTTGAGTTCGCCGCGCGGCCAGTTGTCGTCGGTGCAGAGGGTGCGGATGTAACCCATCACGCGGCCCAGCTGCTCCTCGGTGAGGGCGCCCCGGAACGCCGGCATCATCTCGCTGAAGCCGCGGACGGGTCCGCCCTCGTGCGCCACCGCAATCCAGTCGCCATCGGGCTCACGGGCGGCGAAGTCGCAGTCGGTGAAGTCGGGGACCTCCTCCTCGAAGGCGAGCAGGGAGGGCGGCAGGCCGGTGCCGTCGAGGCCGTGGCAGTTGGCGCAGGAAGCGGCGTAGATGGCGTCGCCGGGGGCGTTGGCGAGCTCTTCGCCGTTGGCCGCGAGCGGGAGTTGGGCGGTGGCGGGACTGGTGACGGCGAGGGCGAACGTCGTGACGGCCGCGGTGGCCACGAGGGCGAGGCGCGGCCGGGTCGGGCGCACCCTCAGATCTTCTTCAGCAGCCACCTCAGGACTGCGCGCACGACGGTCTTGAGGATCTGGACCATGGCGTTGGTTCCTTCCGTTCGGTTCCTTCTCGTGGAGTGCCGGCGCCGAGCGCGCGGGGAACAAAGTGAGCATTACGGCACGCCCGCCGTCAAAGGTTCAGCGCGGGGACCGCCCCGGGGGCTTACCGTCAGTGCCGGGTCAGACAACGGCCAGCTCCGTCGTGATCTCGATGCACTTGTGCAGCGTCCGGTAGACGGGACACCGCATGGGGTGCA
This sequence comes from Gemmatimonadota bacterium, assembly GCA_009838975.1. Lineage (GTDB taxonomy): Bacteria > Gemmatimonadota > Gemmatimonadetes > Longimicrobiales > Gaopeijiaceae > Bin94. Next base: position 28,086 of record VXQO01000050.1, read on the forward strand.
GGTCGAAGGCCCGCTGGACAGCCGCCGGGTCCGCGCCAGCCGCCTGCAGCAGGTACTTCACATGTATGTGGCGAATGACCAGGACACCCTCCTCCTTGCCGACCTTTCCCTGCACGTCCGCCGTGAGCTTCCCGCCCGACGCATCGATCCCGCGTGCCTCCAGCACGCCTCCGAAGGTACCGACGAGTCAGCCGCCGGTAGCGGCGATCACGTAGTCCAGGGTAGTCGTGGTCTCGGTGACGATCCCGCTGACCCCGTAGTGTTCCGCGATCGCCCCGTGGACGCCGAATTCGACGGGGCCTTCATGGGCCGGGAGGTGGGCGAGCCGGTGCGGCCCGCGGGTGCGCTCGATGCGCACGCTTGCTTCGTAGACAGTGTCGCTCATTGGGTTTTTGCGTGGGCTATGAGGGCCAGAGCCAGCCGAAGATGCCGGCGGTGAGAAGTGCGTAGACGAGTCCGTCGAGGCTGTGCTTGAAAGCGACCCTGGCGGGAAGGCCGAACCAGATGGCTTCCTGGTAGCCGATGAAGCCGTAGGCCATGAAGGCAGCGGTTCCGGTAACCTGGAAGACCGACAGGTAGGCGGCGCCGGGCTCCAGCGCGACCGATGCCAGGTAGGCCACGAACACGCTGACCACCAGGTACAGTGAGACCGACTTGAGCATCGCGGGGCCCATGTTCAGCACCGCCTCGGGATCCCGCACGCGCAGGATGCCCACCGGTCCGGTCCGGGCCATCTCCCGGTATTCGGGCGAGTTCTCCCCGCCCGCGGCCCACGGGAAATAGTACATCCCGGGTCCTGGGGTGCTGCCGCGCACCGCGTCCATGAGTGCATCCTGGTCCGACGCGGGAGAGAAGTCGTTCTTGTGGTGCGGCATCACCATCCAGACCGCCGCGCTCACGATGAAGATCACCACGCCGGAGAGAAGGATGGGGAGCCAGAGGGCGGCGACGGCGGCCATGGGCTGCTTTCGTCAAGAGGAATGTGAGGGAGCGGATCCGGCTCCCGGAGGACTCGGGACAATAGTGTTCCGGCCCGACTTGGGCCAGTATTAACAGGCGCTGCGCGGCCCGGAGGTCCCGGCGCCCGAAGCATTGTCAAGTTGGAATCGGCCGTCCCGGTGGCCGGCCCGGAACAGGGGGACGATCATGAAGATACTCCGGAGCCTTGCGTTGGCGGGGCTGGCCCTCGCGCTCCTGCCCGGTCCGGCTCGCGCCCAGACCGACCCGCTCGCCCTCGAGATCATCGACGAATTCGACCGCATGATGCGGGGCGAATCGAGCGCGGGGCGCATGCGCATGGAGATTGATACCGAGAACTGGTCCCGGGCCCTCGAGATGCGGATCTGGTCGCTGGGCACCGAACACTCCCTGGTGCGGGTCGAGACTCCCGCCCGCGAGGCCGGCACGGCGACGCTGATGGTGGACAACGAGGTCTGGAACTACCTGCCGAACGTCGACCGCACGATCAAGGTGCCGCCGTCGATGATGCTCGGTTCATGGATGGGCTCCCACTTCACCAACGACGACCTGGTGAAGGAGAGCCGGCTCATCGAGGATTACGACATCGTGATCTCGCACGACGGTCCGCGTGACGGCGAGGACGTGTGGGAGTTCACGCTCACGCCGAAGCCCGACGCCCCGGTGATCTGGGGCAGGATCGAACAGCAGATCCGCAAGCGGGACCGGATGCCGGTGTGGGCGCGCTACTACGACGAGGACGGGAGCCTCGTCCGCACGATGAACTTCTCCGACTTCAGGGTGCTGGGCGGAAGGACGCTGCCGGCCCGCATGGTGATGGAGCCCACCGACGGCGAAGAGCGCACCGTCGTGATCTACCTGGAACTCGAGTTCGACGTCGGGCTCGACGAGGACTTCTTCAGCCTGCGGAACCTTCGGGCCCGCAGGTAGACCCGCCGATGGCCAGGCGCGACAACGACATCTGGTGGCGGATGGCCTGGCGCAACCTGTGGCGGAACCGCCGCCGCACGGCGATCACCGCGTCGGCGCTGTCGTTCGGCTTCGTGGCGGCGGTCCTGATGATCGCACTCATGGACGGGATGCTCGAGCAACTGGTCTCGAATGGCACCCGCGTGATCACGGGCCAGGTGCAGATCCACGCGGACGACTACCGGCCCGAGCGGAGCATGCACGACACGATGGGCGGCCGGGAGGGTCTCGACCTGGCGGCTCTGGTCGGCGCGGCCGGGTCGGTCGAGGGCGTGACCGGAGTGGCGCCGCGCGCCTACGGGGGCGGGCTGATCAGCTCCGGCGACGAGACGGCGGGGGCGGTGCTCATGGGCATCGATCCGCGCCGCGAGGAAGGAGTCAGCCGCTTCGGCACCTCGTTCGTGGTCGGCGGGATGCCGGGCCCGGGCGAGATCGCGATCGGCAACGCGATGGCCGGGACGATCGGGACCGCGCCGGGTGAGGAGGTGGTGGTTGTCGCCCCGGCGGCGGACGGGTCGATGGGCAACGAACTCTTCACCGTGTCGGGGATCTTCCGCTTGGGGATGGGGGGGTTCGACGACGCCTACGTCCTGGTCGAACTGGGGTCGCTGCAGGACCTGATGGCGATGGACCGAAGCCGCATCCACGAGGTCGCGATCTCGGTCGATCGCGCGGATCAGGCGGACGGGGTGGCCGCGCGGGTCGAGGAAGCGGTCGCGGGACTCGCGGACAGCCTGGTTGTCGAGCCGTGGTCGGTCTTCCATGAACAGCTCTACTTCATGACCAGCATGATGGGAGCGGCGAACGCGATCGTTGCCATGATCATCTTCGGCATGGCGATCTTCGGCGTTGCCAATACGATGCTCCTCGCGACATTCGAGCGCCGCCGGGAGTTCGCGGTGGCCCGCTCGCTCGGGACCTCGGCACGCTCGATCGTCCGGATCGTGGTGTGCGAAGGACTGTTCCTGGGCCTCGTCTCCCTGGGCGCGGGGGCGTTGCTGGCGGCCCCGGTGGTCGTGTACTTCCACGAGTTCCCCCTCGACCTCAGTTCCTTCATCGGCACCTACTCCTTCATGGGGTCCGCGATGCAGCCGCTGATGACGGTGGAGTACTCCTGGGACGGTCCGCTGGTCAGCGCCGTCGCGCTGATCGGCACGGGCGTGGCATCGGCGCTCTACCCCGCCTGGCGCGCCATTCGCGTGCCTCCCGCCGACGCCCTGGCGAGCCGATGAGGTCCCGCCTCCCGACGCTCGCATGGCTTGCGCTGCGCAACCTGGGCAGGGAGATGCGCCGCGCCGCGCTGACCGCCGCGGCCATGGCGATCGGGCTGGCGTTGCTGATCGTGTCGCGCACGCTCTCCGACGGAGCGCACGAGGACTGGATCGATTCGGGCGTCCGCCTGGGGAGCGGACACGTCGTCTTCAACGCCCCCGGCTACCGCGACAGCGAGAGCCTGGAGGACCGGCTGTCGGAGGACCAGGTGGAGGCGGCGTTCGCGGCGGTCGAAGGTGCAGGGCTGCCCGAGGCGGTGCTGACCTCGGTGCGGGTGAGCGCACGAGGACTCGCCTCTTCCCCCGACGGGGCAATCCCGGCCTGGATCCTGGGTGTCGACCCCGCCGCCGAACTCCCCTTCTCGCGCCTGGGCACCGATGTGCTGGAGGGGCGCTACCTGGAGGAAAGGGACCGCCTCCACGCCTTCATCGGCCAGGGCATGGCGCTGCGCCTGGGCCTACGCATCGGATCGCGCATGGTCCTGACCGCACAGGCGGCGTCGGGAGACATCGAGGGTCAGCTCGTGCGCGTCGTGGGCATGTTCCGCACCAGCGTGCCCGAAATGGACGACGTGCTGGTGCACATCCCCCTCGGGACGGCGCGGGACTGGCTCGGGGTCGAGGGCGCCACGAGCGTCGCCACCCTGCTCCCGCATTCGACCTTCACCGGTCAGGTGCACCAGGCGGCGGCCGCGGCGGTGCAGTCCTCGGGCGTCGAGGTCACGCCCTGGGAGGAGGCGTCCCCGGAACTCTACTCGGCGGTCCGGATCGACGATGCCGGCGACTGGGCCTTCCACCTGATCCTCTTCGCCATCGTGGCTCTGGCCATCCTGAACGCAGTCTTCATGTCGGTGCTGCACAGGAAGCGGGAACTTGGCCTGCTCCGCGCCCTGGGCCTGAGTTCCCGCCAGACCGGCTTGGTCGTGTTCCTCGAAGGTGTGCTGGTCACGGCCGCCAGCGGCGTCATCGGCGTGGCCCTGGGCTTCGCCCTGGTGTGGATCTTCTTCCGCAACGGACTCGACCTCACCGGCCTTATGCCGGAGGATCTGAGCTTCGCCGGCATCGTCTTCAACCCGGTCATGTACCCGGTGATCGACGTCAGGCACCTGACGCAGAGCCTCTTCTTCATCGCGGTGATCGGAGTTTCCGCCTCCGTTTTCCCCGCCTGGCAGGCCGCCGCCCTGGATCCTGCCGAGTCCGTCAAGGTGGAATGAGCATATGAGCATATGAGTAATGAGCATGCAGTGCGGACCGAGCATCTCTGGAAGATCTACCCCCAGGATCCGCGGCCCGTCGAAGCGGTGCGGGGGGTAGACCTGACCGTCTGGCGCGGAGAGTTCGTGGCCATGGCGGGCCCGTCCGGTTCGGGCAAGACCACCATGCTGAACCTGGTGGGCGGCCTGACCCGTCCCACCCGGGGCAAGGTCTGGATCGAAGGCGAGGAGATATCCGCGCTCTCCGACCGCAGGCTGGCCGACCTGCGCATGCACCGGATCGGCTTCGTCTTCCAGTCGTACAACCTGCTTCCGGTCCTCAGCGCGCTGGAGAACGCCGAGTTTACGCTGCTCCTCCAGGGAGTCCCCGCCGCGGAGCGCCGCGGGCGGGTGCGCGAGCTGTTTCGGGAGATCGGCCTCGAGGGACTGGAGGACCGCCGTCCGCCGAAGCTCTCCGGGGGCCAGCAGCAGCGGGTGGCGGTGGCCCGGGCCGTGCTCGGCGACCCCGCGCTGGTTCTGGCGGACGAGCCCACGGCCAACCTGGACTCGCACACCGCCGAAGCACTCCTCGACGTGATGGAACGGTTGAACCGCACCAAGGGGACGACCTTCGTGTTTTCCACCCACGATCCCAGGGTCATGGAGCGGGCCCGGAGGCTGATCCGGCTCGTCGACGGGCAGATCGAGAGCGACCATGCGGAATCGGGCTGATGTGCGGCGCCCCTGAACGTTGCCGCGCGGGCCCGTCCCGGCGGCTGCCGGGCGCGCGGGTGCTCGCCTGTGCGGGGTTGCTGTTTCAGGGCCTCTGGCCGGCATCGGGGCAGGGCCAGGGGGCGGGGTTTTCCGGCAGCTACCTGAACGTGTGGACGCGGGTGGGGAACAGCGTGCTCAGCCCCGCCAGCGGCTCGGGCTTTCACCGGTTTCGTGTGATGTGGGCGGGGGACGCGGGTCCGGCAGCGCTGGATTTCGCCTACGAGCACACCCTGTCGCTGCGCGAGCCCGGAGTGCTGGGCGCGCAGTTCTTCACGGCGGCCGCGGGGACCGCTTCCGGCGGAGACTGGCTGGAACTCGGGGGCGACCTCAAGACGGTGGACGGCATCGAGTGGCGTCACCGTTTCGACCGCCTGAGCGCTCGCTTCAACCTGGGCGACAACGCCGACCTGGTGGTCGGAAGGCAGCCCGTGTCGTGGGCCACCACCCTCTTCCTCACACCCTCCGATCCATTCTCGCCCTTCGACCCCGCGGACCCGTTCCGCGAATACCGCGTGGGCGTCGACGCGGCGCGACTGCGGTACTACCGGGGCGCATTCACGCAGTTCGAGGTCGTCGCGCGGCCGGCTCGGGCGGGCCTCGACGGCGCGCGAACGATGACGCTGCTCGGACGCGCAACCACCAACCGGGGCGGATGGGATCTGGGCGTCTGGGGCGGGCTGGTGCATGACACCTTCGGCGCGGCCGCGTCGCTGAGCGGGTCGGTCGGGCTGTGGGCGCTGCGAGCCGAAGCGGCGGTGCGCGACTTCGACGACCGGCTGGTGGCGCGGGGAACCGTGGGCCTCGACCGTACCTTCCCCATCGCGGGACGCGACCTCTACGTCGTGATCGAGTACCAGCGGGACGAGCTGGGGGCCGAGTCGCCCGACGACCTCGTGGCAGCCGCCACCAGCCGCGCGTTCACGCAGGGCGAAATGCAGGTGCTGGGCCGCGACACGGGCGCCCTCCAGCTCTCGTGGCAGCTCCATCCGCTGGTGTCGGCCAGCACGCTATTCCTGGGCAGCCTGCGGGACGGGTCGTTCATGTTCGGCCCGGGGCTGAGCTACTCGGTGACGCAGGGCGCCGGCTTCCGGATCGGCGCGTTCACGGGGGTGGGCGAAGACGCAACGCTCGCCGGCGGGATCCTCCGCTTCGGCTCGGAGTACGGCAGCATACCGCGGTTCCTGTACACGTCGATGAACTTCTTCTTCTAGCTCTGGCAGGCCGTGGATTTGCCGGAGGAGTAGCGCAGAGCGGCGCTTCCTCGAGCGGTCTGTCGGGCATTCCCCGCACCTGTCCTGCTTATAGTTCAGCTTATTATTCAACCTGAACCAACGCCGTGACGAGTGCCCCGAAGGGTGCGACCGACACTGGTGCTGCCAGAGGCAGGTCCGTCCAGTAGATAAAGGACCCGCTCGGCTGTACGCCCGGCCGTTCCCCGGTTTCGCTCCACTGCATGCAGGCCCGCCGTGGCAACCGCCGCGGCTGCCGCCGGGTCATCCAGCCACCTGCCGATCAACCTCATGGGCTCCGCGCTCACGGCCAATCCGCCCGCCTCCACCAGGTCGGCCACCACTCCCGCGAAGTTCTCGTGATGAGGACCGATGACCGTGGGTTTGCCCAGCGCCACCGATTCCAGTGGGTTGGAACCCCCCATCGGTCCCAGGCTGCGCCCGACGAACACGAAATCCGCCAGCAGGTAGGCGTCGGCGAGTTCGCCGATCGTGTCGAGGAGGAAGACGTCGTGATCGCCGGGCAGAGGGGCGCTGCGGCGCGTCATCCCGGGGCGCAGCCGTGCGACCTCGTCCCAGCGGTCGGGGCTGCGGGGCGCGAGCAGGAGCTGGCACCCGCCGGGCAGATCCCGCAGCAGCGCGGCTTCCTCGCCCGGACCGGTCGATCCGGCGACGATCAGGGGCCGTGACGGGTCGATGCCCATGTCGGCCGCGAGCCGCCGTGCTGCCGTGGCGCCGGGCGCCCGGAGCGCCGCGTCCCACTTGAGGCTGCCCGTCACGAGCGTTCGCTCCCGCGGCACTCCCATCGCCGCAAAACGCTCGCGATACACCTCGGTCTGAGCGGCCACCAGCGCAAGCCGCGAGAACATGCGGCGCGCGAGGAGGCGCCACATCCGGTATCCGCGGAAGCTGCGCGCCGACATGCGGCCGTTGACCACGCACACCGGTATCCCGCGGCGCCCGCACGAGGCCAGGAAGGTCGGCCACAGCTCCAGTTCGGCGAGGACGACCAGATCGGGGCGGAGACCGTCGAGGAAGCGGTCGACCATCCAGGTGAAGTCGAGCGGGAACCGGACCACCTCGCGGCGCCCCTCGTGGATCCGCCGGGCCCGCGCGAAACCGGTTTCGGTGCTGGCGCTCACCACCACATCGGGCTTCAGCCGCGAGGACGCCAGCGCGTCGGCCAGCGGCTCCAGCGCGTTGGTCTCTCCGACACTCACCCCGTGCACGAGGATCCTTGGACCGGGCGCACGGCGGGGCACGTCGCCGATCCTGCCGTCGCGGGTGCGCGCGTCCGTCCTCCAGGCACCCGTCGCCAGGCGCTTCCGCAGCAGGTGAAGGGCGAATCCCAGCCCCAGGACGAGGTTGCGTATCTGTCCGGTCATGGTGTTGTTGGTGGAATGGCCAATGATAACCTTCCGCCGATGATTCCTGACAGCGCCGGACGCATCCTCGTGGTGCGGCTGTCGGCGCGTGGCGACCTGGTCTTCGCGTCGCCGCTTGCGGGAGCGTTGAGACGCCGCTACCCCGACGCATTCATCGCATGGCTGGCCGAGGAGCGCACCGCCGACGTGATCCGGCACAACCCGCACCTGGACGAGGTGATCGTGTGGCAGCGGGCTGCGTGGAAGCGCCTGCTCCGAACCGGGCGCTGGGGAGCGCTCGCCGGCGAGCTGGTGGAGTTCTTCGGGTTGCTTCGGGACCGGCGCTTCGATGTCGCAATCGACGTCCAGGGCCTGCTGCGCAGCGGGGTCGCCGCCTTCCTTTCGGGCGCTCCCGTGCGCATCGGGTTGGGGTCGCGGGAGGGATCGCGCTCCCTGATGACGCACGTAGTGGAGCGCGGGGGCGATGACCGCCGGATCGCTTCGGAGTACCGTTACCTTGCCGAACGGCTGGGTCTGCCGAGCGGGCCGTTCCCCCTGGAGATCCCCCGGGGCCGGAAAGAGGCGGACAATGCGGGGCGGGCGCTGGCGGGTGCTGGGATCACGAACGGCTTTCTGGCGGCCTGTCCCTTCACCACGCGCTTCCACAAGCACTGGTTCGAGGACCGCTGGTCTTCGCTGATCGAGCGGGTGCGGGCTCGCCTCGGCGTGGGGGTCGTGCTGCTCGGAGGCCCCGCCGACCGCGCCGCTGCGGACCGGATCCTGGACGCGCTGCCCGAGTCGCCACCCGGTGCCGGGCCGATTCTGGACCTGGTCGGGCGCACCACGCTCGGCGAGGCTTCCTCGGTGGTCGCCCGGTGCGGCGTTCTGGTCGGCGTCGACACCGGGCTGAGCCACATGGCGCACGCCTTCGATCGGCCCGCGGTGCTTCTCTTCGGGTCCAACACGCCGTATCTGGACCCGCCGGGACCGCGGGCCACGATCCTGCACTCGGGGCGCCCCTGTTCCCCGTGCCGGGGCAGGCTCGTCTGCGACGGACGGATCGACTGCATGGACGACATCGCCGTCAGCGAGGTGTTCGCCGCAGTGGCGGCGCGCCTCGAGGCGGGGGAGGCCGGGTGAGCGTCATTCACGTCGAGACCGGGCGGCATCTTTACGGGGGCGCGGTGCAGGTGCTCTATCTAGCGCAGGGACTCGAGGAACGCGGCGTCAAGTCGGTGCTGATGGTGCCGCGCGGATCCGAGATCGCGGAGGTGGCGCGGGATCGGTGGTTGCGCGTCGAGGAGTTCCCGTTCCGCGGGGAAGCCGATCCGGCAGGGCTGGCGCGCATGGCGTGGCGGTTCAGCCGGCGCGACGTCGAGGTCGTCCACCTGCATTCGCGCCGGGGCGCCGATACGCTGGGGGGGGTGGCGGGAGCGGCGGTCCGCGCGTCGGTCGTCCTGACGCGACGGGTGGACAACCGCGAGGTCGACTGGGTCGTGGGGGCGAAGTACGCGCTCTACCGGCGCATCGTGGCCATCTCGGGTGCGGTGCGGGACGTGTTGATCGACCAGGGCGTGCCGGAGGACAAGATCTCGCTCGTGCACTCGGCGGTCGATGCGGCCAAATGGCTGACCCCCCGGAGCCGCGCGGAACTGGACCGCGAGTTCGATCTTCCCCCTGGCGATCCGGCCGGAGCCATGGTGGCCCAGTTCGTTCCGCGCAAGGGGCACTGGGTGCTGGTCCAGGCGCTGGCGATTCTGAAGTGCCGGGGGTTCACCCCCTCCGTGGTCCTCTTTGGCCGCGGGCCGATGCGCGACAACGTGGCCGCGCTGGCCGAGTCCGTGGGAGTGAGGGCCCAGATCCGTTTCGCGGGCTTCCGCGATGACCTTCACGAGTGGCTGGGTGCATTCGATTTCTCGGTGCATCCGGCGCTGAAGGAAGGGCTCGGTGTGGCCGCGCTACAGGCCGGCGCAGCGGGAATCCCGGTGGCGGGCGGCCGCGCGGGAGGCATTCCCGAGATCATCGAGGACGGAAAGACGGGGATTCTGTGCGCCCCCGGTGACGCGGGTGCGCTCGCCGACGCGATCGCGAGGTTCGCGCGCGACCCCGAAGCGACCCGGGCGATGGGCCTGCGCGCCCGCAAGCGGATCGAGGCGCACTTCTCGGTGGACGCCATGGTGGAGGGGAATCTGGAGGTCTACCGCGAGGTGGTCGCCGGGCGGCGGCGACGCTGACCCGTGAAGCTCAACAAGGCGATCCGGCGGACAACCCGCCCGGAGCGGATCACGCAAACCGAATTCGGCATCATGACAGCTCTCGACTCCTACCGGGACGAGTTTCCGGTCTCGAAGACGCACATTTTCCTCAACCATGCGGGGGTGTCGCCCACGTCGACGCGCGCGGTGGACGCGGTTCATCGCTTCATGCGCTCGCTGGCGGAGGTCGGCCGGCCAAGCTTCGACGACTGGGAAGCGGTCGCGACCGAATGCCGGGAGCGGTTCGCGCGGCTGATCGGGTGCGACCCCGCCGAGGTCGCGTTCGTGCGCAACACCTCGCACGGCCTCTCGCTGCTGGCGGCGGGGCTCGACTGGCGGCCCGGCGACCGGGTTGCAGCGGCGGCTTCGGTCGAGTACCCGTCGAACGTGTACCCCTGGATGGATCTGGACCGTCGCGGCATCGCGGCGCTCGACGTGATTCCGGTGGCGGACGGGGGGACCGTGACGGTCGACGATGCGGCCCGCGCATTCACCGAACGGACGCGCGTGCTTGCGGTCAGTTCCGCGCAATACGCGACCGGGGCGGTGACCGATCTCGAGGCCCTCGGAGCGCTCTGCCGGGAACGCGGCGTGATCTTCTGCGTCGACGGCATTCAGACGGTCGGGGCGCTGCCCACGGACGTGAAGGCGGCGGGGGTCCACTTTCTGTCGGCGGACAGCCACAAGTGGATGCTCGGGATCATGGGAATCGGCGCGGTCTTCGTGGACCGCGCGGTCGTCGGCCGCATCCATCCGCCGCTGCTCGGCTGGCGCAGCACCACGGACAACTTCAACTTCGACCGGGTGCACTTCGAGTTGCTGGAGGATGCCGGCCGCTACGAGGAGGGCAGCCTCGCCTATCCGCTCATTGCGGGGTTCTCCGCGGCGCTGGAGATGCTGGAAGACGCCGGAATCGCGGCGATTTCCAGGCACGTCCGCGCTCTCGTCGACGATCTGGCGGGGCAGCTGAAGGCCCTGGGGTGCGAGGTTCTGCCCGAATCCGGGCTGCGGCGGCACATCGTAACCTTCCGCCACTCCGGACTGGACGCCGAGGAGCTGCTCGACGGGCTCACGGAGGCGGGCGTGGTGGTGTCGCTCAGGCGCGGCCGGATACGCGCCTCGCCGCACCTCTACAACACACACGAAGAGATGAAACGGGTAGCCGGGATCGTGCGCGCTCTGCTGCCATCGGACCACAGGTAGCGCAAGAGAGGACTGTAAACAGGATGACTGGATCCAACGGGGCTCGATGGGGCCCGACCATTCTGGGGCTGGCAACGCTGGCCCTGGCCGCCGGGTCGTTGGCGGCCCAGCGCGGACAGAGTGACGCCGGCGCGTTGCCGACGATCGAGGAGAGGACGGCCTCGATGGAGCTGATGGACGGCTTCCTGCCCATGTACTGGGACAACGCGGGCGGCAGGATCTGGCTGGAGATCGCCGAGTGGGACACCGATGTTCTGCACGCGTCGGGGATCGGCGCGGGGCTCGGCTCGAACGACATCGGCATCGATCGCGGACAGCTGGCGGGGTCGCGCGTGGTGCGCTTCCACCGCGTCGGCCCGAAGGTGCTGATGATCCAGCCCAACTACCGGTTCCGGGCGTCGAGCGACAATCCGGCCGAGCGCAAGGCGGTGGAGGACGCGTTCGCGCCGTCCACGCTATGGGGGTTCGAGGCCGCGGCCGCCACCGACGACCGCGTGCTGATCGACTTCACGCCGTTCCTGCTGCAGGACATCGCCGGATTCGCGGGGCGGATGAGGCCCGGGACCTACCGGCTCGACGCGAGCCGCAGCGCGGTCTACCTGCCGATGGTGATGAACTTCCCCGACAACACCGAGATGGAAGCCTCGCTGACCTTCGTGCGGCAGGACGGGGGGCAGGGTGGCGGCTTCTTCGGCGGAGGCGGTGGTGGCGCCTTCGAGGGCGTGGGGAACGTTGCGGCATCCGGGGCGGCGGCGACGGTCCGCATGCACCACTCCTTCATAAGGCTGCCCGAGCTGGGTGAGTACACGCCCCGCGCGCACGATTCGCGCTCGGGGTACGGTGCCATGTCCTTCCAGGACTACTCGGCGGCTCTCGACGAGCCGATGACGAAGCGGTTCATCCGGCGCCACCGGCTGGAAAAGCGCGACCCGACGGCCGCGATGAGCGAACCCGTCGAGCCGATCGTCTACTACCTCGACCCGGGGACGCCGGAGCCGGTGCGTTCCGCTCTGCTCGACGGCGCCAGGTGGTGGAATCAGGCCTTCGAGGCAGCGGGCTTCATAGACGCCTTCCGGGTCGAGATCCGGCCCGAGGACGTGAGCAGCCACGACGTACGCTACAACGTCATCAACTGGGTCCACCGTTCCACGCGCGGCTGGAGCACGGGCGGCTCGATCACCGATCCGCGCACGGGCGAGATCCTCAAGGGCAACGTGACGCTGGGGTCGCTGCGGGTACGCCAGGACTATCTGATCGCCGAGGGGTTGCTGGCGCCCTACGAGAACGGCGACGAAGACGCGGCCGACCTCGCCGAATGGGCGCTCGCGCGCATCCGCCAGCTTTCGGCGCACGAGGTCGGGCACACGCTGGGGCTGGGGCACAACTACTACGACAGCGATGTCGGACGCATCTCGGTGATGGACTACCCCCACCCGCTGATCACCTGGGACGGCAGCGAGTTCGACTACTCGGAGGTCTACGACGTCGATATCGGCGAGTGGGACAAGGTCTCGATCCAGTATGGGTACTCCGTCTTCCCGCCGGGGGCCGACGAGGCCGCGGAACTGGACCGGATTCTGGACGAAGCCTGGGACGAGGACATTCGCTATTTTACCGGCCAGGACGCCTCGGCGCACGCGCGGGTCGACCAGTGGTCGAACGGGACGGACGCGGGGGCCGAGCTCGACCGGATGCTCGACGTGCGGCGCGCGGCCATGGACCGCTTCGGCGAGCGCGTGATCCGCAAGGGGACGCCGTTGGCGCAGATGGAAGAGGTGCTGGTGCCCCTCTACCTGCACCACCGCTACCAGGTGACCGCCGCGGCGTCGGTGCTGGGCGGGCTCCATTACACCTACGCCACCAGGGGCGACGGCATGGATCCGGTCAGCCCGGCTTCGGCCGCCGAGCAGCAACGGGCGCTGGACGCCCTCGTGCGGGCGATCCAGCCCGCCGAACTGACCGTGCCCGCCACCGTGCTGGACCGGCTGCCGCCCCGGCCCTCCGGCTACGGGCGCACGCGCGAGCTCTTCCCGCGCTACACGGGCGGCATGTTCGACGCGGTGTCGCCGTCGGTGGTCGCCGCGGGGCACGTGGTGGGCGAGGTGTTCAATCCCGGTCGCGCCGCGCGGCTCCTGGAGCAGAACGTGCTGGACTCGTCGCTGCCGGGTCTGGGCGACGTGATTGGCGCACTGGTCGCCGTGTCCGAGCCGGACGCGGGCGACTCGCCCTACGAGGCCGAGGTGCGGCGCGCGGTGGGCCGGGTGGTCGCCGACGGGCTGATGGGACTCGCGGGCGGCGCCCCCATGCCGCAGGTGCGGGCGGTGGCCGAGCAGAGGCTCCGCATGCTCAGGGAGATGGCGGTGAGCCGTTCGGACGGCTACGGCGCGACGGCGGCCCACTTCGCGCTGCTGGCGCGCGACATCGAGCGCTTCGAAAACCGTCCCCATGGCGCCTGGACACCGACGCCGACACAACAGGCACCGCCCGGCGCGCCCATCGGCACCCCGGCGCGGGACTGGATCGGGCAGCTGCCGCCGTTCTGCTCTTTCGGGGAATGGTGATCAAAATGTAAAGCAAACACTACATTATGTAATGTCTATATTACACTAAAAGCGATCGATCACGTTCACTCCGAGGACGGCGTAGTCGTCCATGCCCGTGAGGACGTCTACGCCCTCCTCGAGGGTGACCGTCCGGGTCACCAGTCTGTCGAGGTCGACGAACCCCGATGCGACCATGCGCAGCATGCGGTCGTACTCCCAGGCCTGCAGGCCGTGGCTCCCCACCATTTCCAGTTCCCAGGCGATGACCCGGTCCATGGGGACGCGCGCGTTGCGGTGATCGCCTGTCATCAGGCCCACCTGGACGTGGCGGCCGCGTCTGCGCAGGCACGCGACCGAGTTGAAGCAGGTGTCCGGGTGGCCCAGCGCGTCGACGGAGGCGTGGGCGCCGCCGCCGGTCAGGTCGTGGATCGCCTCGGGGACATCGACGCAGTCGTCGGCGTTCACCGAGGCGACCGCTCCCAGTTCGAGCGCCATCGCCAGCGCCTCGTCGCGGATGTCGACCGCGACCACGTTCGCCCCGAGCGCGCGTGCGATCATGACCGCGGCCAGGCCCACCCCGCCGCAGCCGTGGATGGCCACCCAGTCGCCCGCAGTGACGCGTCCCTGTGCCTGCACGGCCCGGAAGGAGGTGGCGAACCGGCAGCCCAGGCTCGCGGCGGTCACGAAGTCGAGGTCGTCGGGGAGGGCGGCGAGGGTCAGATCGGCCTGGCGCAGCGCCACGCGGTCCGCGAAGCCGCCCCAGCCATGGAACCCGGGCTGGAACTGGTGCGCGCAGACCTGCTGGTTGCCGGCGCGGCAGGGACGGCACCGCCCGCACCCCGCGATGAACGGCACCGATACGCGATCGCCTCGCCGCCAGCGTGTCACCTCCGATCCTGTTTCCTCCACCACCCCCGCGATTTCGTGGCCAGGCACATGCGGGAGCACGATGTCGGGATCGTGTCCCACCCAGCCGTGCCAGTCGCTGCGGCAGATCCCGTTGGCCTCCACTCTCAGCACGACTCCGTCCGGGGCGGGCTCGGGATCCGGGAACGATTCGATCGCGATCGGCCCCCGGTATTCCCGATAGATCGCAGCTCTCAAGGCGCCTCCTCCGTGCAGAATTGCATCGACCCGCTGGTCGCCGCCGTTCTCTCGGGTGCTTCCCTTTTTGGCGGTTTTCTTCCAGACTGTTTCCGGCGAACACGAGGAAAAGTGGAACGCCGAACCGGACTGACATTATACAACGCCTACCAACCGCGCCCGGCGCGCACCCACACCGCCCAGACCCGGCTCCGGGTTCGAGCGGGTCAACCAATCAAGGAGCAGCTGCATGAACAAGTCCGAGATGGCCAGAAAGCTCGCGAGCAGGTCCGACCTGACGCAGGCTCAGGCGGCCGACGTTGTGGACGTACTCTTCAACCCCGACCACGGGGTCATCGCCGGCCAGCTCGATGCCGGTGAAAAGGTGTCGATCGGGGGGTTCGGCACGTTCGAGACGCGGGAGCGGGCGGCGCGGACCGGTCGGAATCCCCGGACCGGCGAATCGATTGCCATCGCAGCCAGGAGGTACCCCGCCTTCAAGGCTGCCAGGAACCTCAAGGACCGGGTTTCGTAGGGATCGCTCCCGGCCCGTCGGGAAGACGAAGAGGGGTGGCCCGTTGTCCCGGGGCTGCCCCTCTTTGCAGTTTGGTGTATCTCCGCATGTGTCGGTGGCTTTAGTAGCATCGTAAGCGCAAAGCCGAAAGTGACGCCGTGAACGAGCTTGGTTCCGCGATTGTCGGCCAGGTGGTGATTCTCCTGATTGTGGTGGCCATCGTCTGCCTGGTGCTCAGGGAGTTCCTGCGGGCTGTCCTGAAGGCGGTTGCGGTGGTGGCGATTCTGACGGCGGTGGCCATCTGGCTCGGGATTCTGGATGAAACCCTGGTGCTCGACGTCCTGGTCAGGGTGGGCGACTGGGTGATGGCCGGCCTGCGCAAGGCCGGTGCCTGGGTCACGACGGCCGCGATCGCGGGGTGAGTCTCCGGGTGGCGGCGAGGCGTGCCGGTACTGTCGCCACCGTCCTCTGTGTTGTCCTCATCGCCCCCGGTTGCGCCACGCCCGGGACCTCGGGCGACGCCGGATCGCCGACCGCGCGCGCCTTCGATCCGGTCGGCAGGTACGATCTGACGATGTCCTCCGCGACGATGGTCTCGGAAGGATCGATGGAGATCCGCGGCGGACCCGGGGAGTACACGGGGTTGATCAACATCACCGGCGTCACAGCCCGCGTGACGAACCTCGAGGCGGGCGAGGATCACATGACTGTTCACGCGATTACGGGTGAGCATCCGCTGATCCTGCGTCTCGCGAGAGACGGCGACTTCCTTTCCGGCAACTGGATACTGGGGCCGCAGCGGGGGACGATTATCGCAAACAAGCGTCCCGGTCAGTCATCGGGCGGTCCCGTTTCGATCGGCAGGTCGTCGCGCCCGCCCCATTCCGACCAGGATCCGTCGTAGATCGCCACGTCGCCCTTCCCGGCACGGGCCATCAGCCACGCGAAGGCGCAGGCGCTGGTCCCCGAACCACAGGTCCCCACCAGTTCGTTCGCCGGGTCGATGCCCGCCTCGGCCACAAGCCGGCGGAAGGCCTCGGGGTCGATCGCAAGACCCGTCGCGCGGTCCACCAGGTCGACGTACGGGACGTTTCTGCTCCCCGGCACATGCCCTCCCCTCAGCCCCTCCCGCGGTTCGGGTTCCGTGCCCGCAAACCGGCTGCGCGGACGCATGTCGACGATCTGCACTCCCTCGGCGCGGATCGCCCGCAACACGTCGCGGAAGTCGCGGATCAGGTGGGGCCGTGGCCTGGGGACGAACGGCGCCGGCGCCTCGAGCGTGCGCACGGGAACGCCCGACTCGGTGGGATTCCCGGCCGCGACCCAATGCGGCAGGCCGCCGTCCAGCACGGCGATGTCTTCGTGTCCCAAGTAGCGGAAGTTCCACCACACCCGCGCGGCGCTGAGGTTCACGCCGGAGGCGTCGTAGACCACCACGGCGGAGCCTGCGGAGACGCCCGCCTGTTCCGCGCACCGGCGGAAGTGGTCCGGTGGCGCCACCGTGTGCGGCAACGCCGTGTGCGGGTCGCTGCACCTATCGATATCGAAGAAGCGCGCACCGGGAATCCGGCGTTCCGTGAACTCGCGCCCCGGATCCCGTCCCGACCCGGGGAGGTACCAGGATCCGTCCAGGACGACGAGACCGGGCCGGCCGAGACGGGCGGCCAGCCACTCGGCGGAGACCGCCGGGCCCGGCAGCACGACTTTGCGGTTTGGCGATGAGCTTTCCATGCTTCCGATTGTAGCCGGGCAGTCGCGGGGATGGCCAGCGATGCTCCGGCCCACCACCCTGTCCCGCAGGGAGGAATGCCCATGAACAGCCATTCCACGGTCTGGTGGATGCGGCTCGCCGGTTGCGCACTGCTTGCGGCGTGCGGGCCGTCGGTGCCCGGGAGTGGCACTCCGGTCCCGGCCGGTGACGCGGAGTGTGCGGCCGGCGCGGTCGGAACGGGGCATCCGGCCGCGCTTCTCCGGATCGGGTGCGACGGTGGCGTGGTGGCCGGCAGGGCGGACTGGTCGCGCGAGGGAGGCGTGGTCACCCTGGAGTTTGCCGCTGCGGCAGCGGGACCGGTGGGCGTGGAACTGGTGTCGGCGTGGCCGCCGCTGGGGGAACCTCCCTGGCTCGGCCACCGGATCGAGAACATCACGGTGCTGTCGGGCGGTGGCGTGCAGGTGCGCTTCGGGGCGTCGCCGGGGGAGGCGGAACGCGTGTTCGCCGATCCCAGGCTGTCGGGGGTGCCGCTGGCGGTGGAGGGGGGCGGTGTGCATGACGCGCGCGACGCCATTGACGCCGGGTCGCGCGTGCTGACGCGCCACGACGCATCCGTAGAGTACGCGCGTTCGCTGGGCCGCCCCGTTAGGCTGGTGGCGTTCGACCGGCTGTACCTGGTGGTGTTCGCGGGCGCCGTCGCGGCGGACGAGGCGCGCGAGGTGGGCGGCGCGATCGGCGCCGACTGGGTGGATTGGGGCGCTCCCGCGGCGAGGAGGCTGACTGGGGTGAGGTGGAGCGCTCTCGTGGCGAGGTGCGGCGGGGGTGCTGGCGGTGACGAGCCGGCCGTCGGGCGCGCGCACGAGGTCGACCCCGCTTCGGCCACGGTCAGCTACGCGGGGGACGACCGGGCCGCGGGGCAGATCGCGGAGCGCGTCGTCTCGATGGCGATGCGCGGTGACCGGGCCGGCGCGCTGGTCCGCGCCCTGGCAGGGACGGGGGGGCGGCTTGCGGTGCGGCCCGTGGTGCGGCCCGCGACCGGGTCGGGGCCCCCGCGCGCGCCGACCGATGTCGCCGCCGTAGTTGCGGTGCATGGAGGTCCCGGACACCCCTGCTCGCTCCACGCCGAGGTCCGGCGCGAGCTGGCCGGGTGGGAGCCGCGGGGGGGTGCGCCGGGCACGAATGTGGTGCTGGTCGGCGAGACCGCCCTCTTCGAGACGCCGCGCCCATGAGCTTTCGCCGCCGCCTCGTGATCGCCGGGATCGTCGTGGCGTGGATCCCCGTAATCTGTCTCGGGCTGGTGGTGCGCTACGCCGGAGTCCAGCGTCTCACGGAAGCCAACGGGCAGCGGATGCGCGAACGCGCGGACCGCCTGACCGCGGCGTGGGTGTCGGGCGCGGCCTTCCTGGAGAACCGCCTGAATGCGCTCGGCCGCCTCCTGGCCGACGACAATGCCGTGCGGATCGCGGCGCGGACGGGAAGCGGCCCCGTCCTGCAGGAGGCCGCCGCCCGTTTTGCTGCCGCCAGCGGCCTGGACGTGGCCTACCTGCTGGACGCGGGCGGCATGATCCTGGCGGCCAGCCACTTCCCCGGCGATGCGGGACGGCACAGTCCCGGGCTCGTGGAGCAGGCCGACCGGGCGGGGGCGCCGGTGGTCGCCAGGGTGGCGTTCCCGGATTCGGGCGGGACCGTCTTCACCCTGGCGCGCCGGTTCGACGTGGGAGGCGTGGCGGTCATCGGGGTCGTGGGCGAGGAACTCGCCGCGCTGGGGGTGTTGCCCGCCGGCAGGGAGGTATCGCTGCTGGCGCAGGCGGGAGATGGCGCGGACGCGCTGCTGGTCGCGGGACCGGGGCCCGGAGCGGCGGACGAGGCGGAAGCGGAGTTTCAGGGCCGGCGCACGATCGGGCGTGTGCTCTGGGAGGGAGGTGCGTACGGACTGCCGGGTGGCGAGATCGTGCCGGTCGACCTCGTGATCGCCTGGCGAGATCCTGTGCTGGCCGACATGACCCGGTCCTTCGACCGGGTGCTCCTGTTCTCTCTCGCGGGGGCGGCGCTGGTCGCGATCGTCCTGGGCGGGTTCATGGCGCGGCGTTTCTCCGACCCGGTGGAGCGACTCGCGGCCACGGCAAGGGGCGTGCACCTGGGCCGGCTCGATGCCGCGTTCCCCCGCGGCGGTGCCAGAGAGCTGGACCGCCTGGGCTTCTTCCTGAACGGAATGCTGCGGCGGATCCGCGACGGTGTGGCCAAGGTGAGGGACGCCGAGAAACGCGCGACGCTGGGCGAGTTTGCCCGGCAGGTCAACCACGACGTGCGCAACGGATTGGTGCCGATCCGCAACGTCGTCAGCCATCTCGGCGAAGCGCGGGGAGACGGACCGGGCGAACTTGTCGAGGCGTTCGACGAGCGCGCGCCGACCCTGACGGCGAGCCTCGACTACCTGGGCGAGCTGGCCGAGCAGTACAGGGCGGTGGCCGTCCATGGAGCCCGGGACCGCTCGGAGCTGCGCGCGGTGGTCCGGGCAGTCGTGGAGGCTCAGCGATCCCTTCGCACCGGGGTCCGGTTCACCGCCGACTTGGGTGGCGAGCCCGCCTGGGTGGAGATGGACGCTCTTTCACTCAGAAGAGTCGTTGAGAACATCGTTTCGAACGCGGTGACGGCAGTGGCCGGCGATGGGGGGGAAGTGCGGCTGTCGGTCGGGTCCGAGCGCGCCGGCGGACAGGCCATTCGCCATCGCCTTGCCGTAGTCGACGACGGCCCGGGGATTCCCGCGGAAGCGCATGGCCGCGTCTTCGAACCATTCTTCACCACGCGAACCGGAGGCACGGGACTCGGCCTCGCGATCGCGCGCAGGCTTGTCCGGGACGTGGGAGGCGAGATCGCCCTGGAGAGCGCCCGCGGCCGCGGCACTCGCGTGGTTGTGACCCTGAAAGCGGCCCCGGCGGAGCGGGTACCATGACATCGCAGCGGCGGACGGGACCTGGCGGTGCCCTGGTCCTCATCATCGACGACGTGCGGCCTCTGGCCGAGCAGTACGCCTACGACCTGAAGCGGCTGGGGGGCTTTCGTACGCGCGTGGCTTCCGGCGGTGCGGAGGGGCTCGAGATCCTGACGCGCGAAGTGGTCGACTGCGTCATCCTCGACCTCGAGATGCCCGGGCTCGACGGCTTCGACGTGCTCCGTGCCGTGCAGCACAGCGAAATCGAGGTACCGGTGATCGTGTACACGGGTACGGGCAGCTTCGATCGCTGCGTGGAAGCCGTCCGCCTCGGGGCCTTCAGCTTCATCGACAAGGCCGAGCCCATGGAGCGCGTCGTGCACGAAGTCAGGCTGGCGCTGCGGCAGACAGACCTGCGGCAACGCCTGGACGAACTCGAGGAGCGGTTGGCGCCGGGTTCCCCCCTGATCGGCGAGAGCGAACCGATGAAGGCGGTGCGCGCGGCGATTGCGCGGCTGGCCGACATCCCCAGCCCGGTGCTCGTTCTGGGCGAAAGCGGCACTGGCAAGGAGCTGGTCGCGAGGGAGCTGCACCGCCTGAGCGGGCGGCGCGACGAGGCGTTCGTGGCGGTCAACTGCGGGGGCATGGCGGAGGGACTGGTGGACAGCGACCTCTTCGGCCACGACCGGGGTGCGTTCACGGGGGCGCTGAAGGCACGGCGCGGCGCATTCGAGCGGGCGACCTCCGGGACCCTCTTCCTCGACGAGATCGGCGAACTTCCGGCATCCGTGCAGGCGCGCCTGCTGCGCGTGCTGGAGGGCGGCGAGATCATCCGCCTGGGCGGCGAGGACACCATCACCATCGGTGCCCGCATCGTCGCCGCGACGCACCGGGACCTGGATGCCGAGGCCGACAGGGGGGCCTTCCGGCACGATCTCCTGTACCGCCTCAACGTCCACGTCATACGAGTCCCCCCGCTGCGCGCCCGCCCGGACGACATCCCCCTCCTCGCCGGGCGGGTATTCCCGTCTGGCGGGGGCGCCGAGTGGGGGGGGGGT
>VXQO01000093.1 GCA_009838975.1 Gemmatimonadota bacterium
GTGCCGGGTACTCGCGTCCACCCGCGCCCACGCCCCACCCCGCCCGGACAGCCTCGACACCTGGGAGATCCGCGCGCCCATCGACTGGGGCACGGGCGAGCGCGACTGGAGCTTCTACCCGGGGGTGTTCGCGTGCGGCCGCCTTGACCCGGCCACCAGTCTCCTCATCGACCACCTGCCGCGCATCCGCCCGGGCGGACGCGTCCTTGATTTCGGCGCGGGCACCGGCGTCATCGGCGCGGCGAGCCTTGAGCGCCAACCGGATACCGAGATGGTGCTGCTCGAACGGGACGCGATCGCGCTGGTCGCCGCGGCACGCAACGTCAACAGCGCAACCCGCGTCCTGGGACGCACCCTCGCCCACGCGCAGGGTCCCTTCGACCTGATCGTCTCCAACCCGCCGATCCACATCGGCAAGTCCCAGAGCCTGGAGACCGTGTCGGCGTTGATCCGCGACGCGCCGGAGGTACTATCCCCCCGGGGGATAATGGTGCTGGTGGCGCAGCGTCGCCTCCCCATCCCGGCACTGCTGGAACGGTCGTTCCGCAGCGTGCGCACGGTCGCCGACCGGGGACCCTTCCGGGTCTGGCAGGCAACGCCCGCCGGGCGCTAGCGCACGTCGTGGACGATCCGCCCGTCCACCACCGTGACCACCGCCACGATATCCCCCATCCGATCCTCGGCCACAGCCATGTAGTCGTCCGAGAGCACCGCCAGGTCGGCCGCCATACCCGGCGCGAGCGTCCCCCGCTCCGACTCGGCGAAGACCTGGTACGCATACCCCAACGTCATGAGGCGCAGCGCCTGTTCCCGCGTGACCGCGTACTCCGCGCCCATCGTTCCCGTCGAGATGGTGCCGCGGGTGGTGAAGTGGTACAGCACGTGCCATGGGTTGTGAGGAATGACCGGCGAGTCCGTTCCGAGCGAGACCGGCACGCGCTCGGCGACGTACAGTCCGACCGGAGTCGTAAGCGCCGCGCGCGCCGCGCCCCAGTAGTCGACCAGGCTGGGGGCCGCCACGTAGAGGTGGTGCTGGGCGGTAACCGTGAGACCGAGGCGGCGCATTCGCTCGAACTGGTCGGGCGCGGGGATGAAACCATGCTCGATCGTCCAGCGCCGCTCACCGATGGGTCGCCGGGCGTCGGCCTCCTCATAGGCGTCGAGCACGAGGTCGATGGCCGCGTCGCCCACCGCGTGGGTCGCGACGCGCCGGCCCAGGTCGTTCAGTTCGCGGACCACGCCGTGAAAGACATCGGTGGGCATCGTCTGGAGCCCGAAAAAGGTGCCCCCCCTTCCCCAGGGTTCCTCGTAGGGCTCGCGCATCCACCCTCCTTCAAACCCCCCATCGACCCCGAGCTTGACCCCGCCCACCGAGAGCAGTCCCGTGCTGAATCCAGGCGCGGCGCCCCACGACTCCACGGTGGTGCGCACATCTTCCGGGGCAACCCCGCGCACCCTGAAAAGGAATTCGATACGCACCGGCAGGCGATCCTCCTCGGCCAGCTGCCTGTAGAGCGCGAACTGCTGCGGCGAGCCGCCCGGGATCCGCAGCGAAGTGACCCCCAGCGCACTCATGGCCGCAAGCTGGCCAAGCAGGCGTTCGGCAGGGTCGCCCTCCTCCTCGGCGGCAGGTAGCCGAACCGGATCCTTCGCCCGGTCCACCAACTCTCCGTTCAGACGCCCGTCGCCGTAGCGGCCGATCCTGCCCCCAGGGGGAGAAACCGCGTCCTCGCCGATCCCGAACCGCTCCAGCGCCGCCGAATTGAGGATGAATTCGTGGCCACCCCGCACGACGACAACTGCGTGAGCCGGCACGGCCCGGTCCAGGTCGTCGCGGAGCGGCAGCCGCTGTTCGGCCAACTGACCCTCGTGCCAGTTGCTGTTGGTTACGACGAGCCCGCCGGGTTCCGTATCGGCGGCACGTGCGGAGATCGCACCGAGCACCTCGGCCATGGTGCGCGCACCAGACAGGTCAACGCCGGGACCACCGCCCAGAGCGTGAAAATGGTTATCGGTGAGCCCGGGCACGACGGCACGTCCACCCAGGTCGATCACCACGGTCCCCGTGGCGCGATGGCGTACGATCTCGTCGTCGGGCCCGGCAGCGACGACACGGCCTCCGCGTATGGCCAGCGCCGCGACCGTGCCCAGCTGGTCGTCAAGTGTGTGAACGAGACCGTTGCGCACGATGAGGTCCGCCGGGTCCGGTGCTGGCGGGGAGCACGCCGCGATGCCGAGCGTGAGGGTCGCGAGCAGTGCCATGGTTCGCCCGCCGCTGCTGGCTGCCCGCGTCGAAGTCGTACGACCCTCAGCGAGCGTTCCGGCAACGCTCCCCGACTCCAGCCCGGCTTTCCGGTTCAGCCGTACCGCCCCTCGATGTAGTCGGCCGTCTTCGCGTTTTCCGGTGCCAGGAAAAGCTCCTCGGTGCGGCCGTGCTCGATGATTCGTCCCAACAGCATGAACACGCATTCGTCGGATGCCCTCCGCGCCTGGGCCATGTTGTGTGTGACGATCAGGATGGTGTAGTCGCCGCGAAGCTGCCAGATCATCTCCTCGACGGCTTCGGTCCCGGCGGGGTCCAGCGCCGAGCAGGGTTCGTCCATGAGCAGCACTTCGGGCTTCACGGGGAGCAGGCGCGCGATGCACAGCTTCTGCTGCTCCTCCAGCGAAAGCCCCGTCGCAGGCTTGTCCAGGCGATCCTTCACCGTGTCCCAGAGGAGCACCTGGCGCAGCGACGACTCCAGGACCTCGTTTTCTTCGGCGACTGAGACCTTGCGTGTTCTCGCCTCGTGAAGGCGGAAACCGAACAGGACGTTGTCCCGGATCGAGATGGGCAGCGGGTTGGGGCGCTGGAACACCATCCCGACCTGCTTGCGCACCTGGACGAGTTCGACATCGTCGCCGAAGATGTCGTGTCCGAGAACATACACGCTCCCGGTGGTGCGCACGTACCCGAGCCGCTCGATGATGCGGTTGCACGTGCGCAACAGGGTCGTCTTGCCACACCCCGAAGGCCCGATCATCGACGTGATGATCCCCCGCTTCACCTCGAGATCGACATCGATGAGCGCCTGAAAATCACCGTACCAGAGGTTGAGGCCCCGGGTCTCGATGGCGTAGTCGCCGCGTTGGCCGTTATCCAAAGCGCCCCTCGATATAGCCGGTGGTCCGCTGGTCGGTCACCTTCCCCTCGAACAGGTCCTCGGTGTCCCCGATCTCCACGAGTTCGCCCATGAGGAAGAACGCGGTGCGATCGGCCAGCCGCCGCGCTTGCTGCACCAGGTTGGTGACGAGCACGATGGTCATTTCGGAGCGCAGTTCCTTCAGCACGTCCTCGATTCGCATGGTCGTAACCGGGTCGACCGCGATCGAGAATTCGTCCAGAAAAAGCAGTTCCGGCTCCTGCGACAGAGCGCGTGCGATGGTGAGCCGCTGCTGCTGCCCTCCCGACAACAGACTACCCAGCGAGTCCAGCCGGTCCTTGACCTCATCCCACAGGGCGGCCCGCCGCAGGCACCGCTCGACCACTTCGTCCAGCCGGTCCTTCTTGCGGATCCCGCGCAGCCGCGGAGAGAAAGCCACGTTCTCGTAAACCGTCAGCGGCAGTCCGACCGGCAGCGGGAACACCACGCCGATCCGGCTTCGCAACGCGTACTCGTTGCGCCAGTGGTTGATGTTTTTCCCGTTGATGCGGACGCTCCCCGCGACCTCCATTGCAGTGTTGAATGCGTCCATGCGGTTGAGCGCGTGCAGGAAGGAGGTCTTGCCGCTGTTGGCCGGTCCGATGATGCCGAAGATCTCGTGTCGGTAGATGTCCAGGGTGACGTCGCTCAAGGCGGGCTTGCCGCGGTAGGCGATCGCCAGATCCCGGACTTCGATGATGGGCGGCTCGTCGTACGCCGGTCCCGTGAATCCGTTCGCGGCAACCGCCTCGGTCGTAGCGCCTACCATTTCTTCAGTCCCCTGAGGTAGACCCGGAACCCGATGGACACCGCGTTCATTGCGAGTACGATCGCGATCAGGACCAGTGCCACGCCGAAGGTGAGTTGCTCGGATACGTCGGTCGCCTGGGTCGCGATGTAGTAGAGATGGTACGACATGGCCATTGTCTGATCGAAGACGCTCTCGGGGAGGAACGCCACGAACGCGGTAGCTCCCGTGAACATGATGGGAGCGGTCTCTCCGGCCGTCCGCGACACCTCCAGGATGACACCGGTCAGAATGCCGCTGATCGAGTTCGGGAGAACCACCTTGCGGATCGTCTGCCAACGCGTGGCGCCCATGTTCCAGCACGCTTCCCTGAATGCCTGGGGAACCGCCTGGAGCGACTCGCGCGTGGCGACAATGACCACCGGCAGCGTCATGACCGCCAGCGTCAGGCTGGCAGCCAGGATCGACGCCCCGAACCTGAAGAAATACACGAAGGCGCCAACGCCGAAGAGCGCGTGCACGATCGACGGCACGCCGGCGAGGTTGATGATGGCGAGATTGATCGTTCGGGTGAGCAGGTTGTCCGGCGCGTATTCACTGAGATAGAGCGCCGCGGCGACACCGACCGGCACCGACGCCAGGAGCGCGACGACGACCAGCCAGATCGTGCCCACCAGCGCGGGAAGGATGCCCCCCGCCGTCATGTTGTCCCGCGGCGCGGTGAACAGGAACTCCCAGGAGAGCGCCGGCCCGCCCCTGACCACAAGCGTACCCACGATGATCAGCACCGGGATCACCAGCGCCACCGTCATGAGGAAGAACACGGCCCTGGCTACGTTCTGGTTGCGGTAGCTGCGCCGGTTAAGGGGGGTTGCGGCGAACATGGGTCTCACTTCTTCCGGATTCCACGGACGACGATGTCCGCGGTGAGGTTGATCACGAAGGTGACGATGAAGAGGAGGATGCCCAGAGTGAAGAGAGAGCCCCAGTGATTCCCGCCCTGCACGGTGTCACCAAGTTCGGCGGCGATCGTCGCCGTAAGCGCCCGCACCGAATCGAACACACTCGTGGGAAGGTTGATGGCGTGCCCCGAGGCCATCAGCACGGCCATGGTCTCCCCGAATCCCCTCCCCAC
>VXQO01000076.1 GCA_009838975.1 Gemmatimonadota bacterium
GTAGTACTGGTCGTCAGAAGTGAGGACATCCGAGAACAGAAATCGCTTCTGACGCTCACCCCCCTCAGCTCACCGGCCGAAACACCCTCCTCAACGCCTCAACCCCCCCCACCACTGGCAACTCCACACTCGTCCCGCGCAAATCCACCGTCAGCATCGTCCCCGGCTCCGGATGCACCGTGAAGTACTTGTCGCTCGAGAACACCATCAGCCCGATCCGCGAGCCCGCCGGGATCACCTGATCATCCGGCTGCAGCGCAAACTCCAGCTCCACAAACTCGCCAGGCGTGAGGTCCGCGCCGGACCGCGGGCTCGCAATGTCCACCGCACCCGCGTTGCCCGGGTCCGCCCAGCCCTTGGTGATGATGTTGTCGTTGATGTCGTCGCTGTCGGTCCAGGGGAGCGAGACGAGCCAGACGGTCAGGTTTGCCGCGGCTGCATCGGAGGCCACGCGCACGCGCACCGTGGCCACGCCCGAGAGGTGAACATCCTGCTGGAGCGACGGTGTCGCATATAGAAGCCGGTGGTTCGACCATTCCGCCGCGGCGAGTTGGCCGCCCTCAAAAGCAAAGTTGTCCACAATGCCGCCGGTTCCGTCCGCGTCGCCGGCGTTGAGGGAGAGGGTTCCGGTCCAGTTGCCGTCGCCCGCCGGGTGCAGGGGGACGCCCTCGGCCTCGGGGTGCGGATAGTCCGGGTAGGGGGTGGGCTGCTGGCGGTCGTCGGCCTCGCGGACGATCCACGCGCGCGGGTCGTTTTCGACGCCGTTCTCGATGCCCAGGACGTAGCGGGTGAACCAGCGGTTCATGAGCTCGAGGGGCGGGGGACCGCCGTGGCCGCCCTGGTGATAGTAGATCTGGACGGGGACGCCGCGGGCCTTCAGAGCCTCGGTGATGCGGTAGCTGTGCTCGGGCATCACGTTCCAGTCGTTGAAGGCGTGGGCCATGAGGGTGGCGGCGCGGACGCCGTCGATGTGGTTCAGGTAGTCGCGGCCGGCCCAGAAGTCGTTGTAGTCGCCGGTGGTGCGGTCGAGTTCGGCGTACATCTCGTCGCGCACGTGGGCGATGCAATAGTCGCGCACGTCGGGGTAGCCGCTGAAGATGAAGTCGAAGAGGACGTCGATGTCCTCGCCGGGGTAGCCGCCGGGCGAGCGCACGAGGCCGTTCGAGCGGTAGTAGTGGTAGTACGACGTGTTGGGCGCGACGGGGATGATCGCTTCGAGGCCATCGACGCCGGTGGTGGCCGCGGCTAGGGGCAGGGTGCCGTTGTAGGAGGTGCCGGTCATGCCGACCTTGCCGGTTGCCCAGTAGGCCTCGACGGGTTCGCCGCCGTCCACGCTGGTGAAGCCGCGCGCGCGTCCGTTCAGCCAGTCGATGACGGCCTTGGGCGCGAGCGACTCGTTGGCGCCGCCGACGGTGGGGCAGCCCTGGGACTGGCCGGTGCCGGGGGACTGCGAGTGAATGACCGCGAAGCCGCGCGGAACCCAGGTGCGGACGTGCGAGTTGGAGATGACGGGCTGGCGCTCGATATGCCGGATGGTGGCGGGGAAGGGGTCGCGGGCCGGGGGATCGCCGCCGACCTCCTGCCGCAGGTCCCAGAAGTGGTCGAGGTTGATCCCGGCGACGCCGGAATAGTAGGGGCTGGTCTCGTAGATGGCGGAGACCGTGAGCCCCTCGGTGTCGGTCTGACCGGGGCGCGTGACGGCGACGTGCACGCGGTCAGGGTGGCCGTCGCCGTCGGTGTCGAACTCGGTCTCGACCCAGAGGTCGTGGCGGATCCAGGTGGCCGAATCGGCGAACGCGGGGACGACCTGGGCCTGGCCGTTCTCGATGACGGGTCCGGTCTGGGCGGTGGCGGGCGTGGGGAGCGCGGGCAGTATGAGGAGGGGGAGGAGGGCGGCGGTGGCTGCGGCTGTGCGGATGCAGCGCGTGCGGGCGCGGTGTGTTGCGGCGGGGCGGGGAGAGGTCATGAGGCGTTCGGTCCGGATGCGTTGGTAGGCGTGGGGACGGGTCATGCGGGGGCGGGGCAGCGGTCGGCGATCGCTTCGATGGCTGCGTCGATCTCGTCCCGCGTGTTGAAGAAGTGGATCGACAGGCGGAAATCTCGCGGCTGTCTGACGGGAGACGCGAGGATGCCCGCGTCTTCGCGCAGGTCGTTGTACAGCGCCGTGGCGTCGCAGCCGGCGGGGAGTTGGAGGACGAAGACGCCGGAGCGGTCGGGTCGGGTGCGCGGAGACGACACCTCGAGGCCGTCGGTGCGGTCGACTGCCTCGATGGCGTGGTCGACGAGTGACTGAATACGGTCTTCGATGCGCTCGAAGCCGATGTCCTCCATCCATTGGACGGCGCGGCCGAAGCCGGCGAAGTCGGCCAGGGCACGCGTGCCGAACTCGTAGCGCGCCGCGCTGGGGAGCAGGGTGTAGCCGCCTTCGTAGTCCATGGTCGCGTGGCTGTGGGAGCCCGCCCAGCTGAGCTGGACAGCGTCGAGGATGTCGCGGCGCACGAAGAGCGCGCCGGTGCCCTTGGGCCCGAGCAGCCACTTGTGGCCGCAGGTGGAATAGCAGTCACAGCCGAGGGCACGGAAGTCGGTGGGGACGCAACCGGGCCCCTGGGCGCCGTCGAGGTGGTAGCGGATGCCGCGCGCCCGGAGGTGTTCTCCGAGTTCGGCGGACTCGTCCGTGCGGATCGTGCGCCCGTTGTTGCGCGACACGTGGCTGATGCTGACCATCCGGGTGCGTGCGGAGAGCTGCGCCGCCACCTGGTCGATGAGCGAGGTCCCGGCGCTCAGGTCGATCTCCCGGATCGCGATGCCGAACCGGTCGCGCAGCACGTACCACGGGATGACGTTGGCGGGATGCTCGATGTTGGAGATGACGACCTCGTCGCCGGGCTGCCAGTTCAGGCTCCACGCCACGATGGAGATCCCTTCGGACGTGCTGTGCGTGAGCGCGACCTCGTCGGTCTCGGCACCGAACACGCGTGCCAACTGCACCCGGAGATCCGGTTCGACCCTGGCCATATCCGTCGCGTAGCGGGGGTCGGCCGGTCCCTGGTTCTGGAACTCCAGGCGGTCCTTGACCTCGTCGATGACGGCTCTTGGCGCCGGTCCGATTCCACCCGTCTGCAGGTAGACGCTGCCGGTCGCGGCCGGGATTTCGGCGCGGGCGCGGGCTACCCAGGCGTCCTGGGGGGCGAAGTCTCTGGCAGTCAGCGCCCCGGTGGCGGCATCGGCGTGCAAGCCCGCCAGCCGCCCCACCGGGACCATCGGGGCGACGGCCAGCGACCGTGCGGCCTGGCCGAGAAACCGGCGTCGGTTCGGAAACACGGGGCTACATCACGAAGAACCGAATGCCGAACAGCACGGCGACGGTCACTACCGCCGCATTCAGTT
The DNA here is from genome assembly GCA_009838975.1 of Gemmatimonadota bacterium. Lineage (GTDB taxonomy): Bacteria > Gemmatimonadota > Gemmatimonadetes > Longimicrobiales > Gaopeijiaceae > Bin94. Next base: position 3,388 of record VXQO01000076.1, read on the forward strand.
CCGAGGTGCGGCCCGCGACCAGTTTGACCACGGTGTAGGTGATGAACCCGAGACCGATTCCCGTCGCGATTGAGTACGTGAAGGGCATTGCAATCGCGGTCACGATCGCCGGTACCGCCTCGGTCAGCTCGTCCCAATCGATGTTGCGCATGGCCCGAGCCATCACGCAGCCCACGAAGAGGATCGCCGGTGCTGTCGCGTAGCCGGGGACGGCCGTGGCCACGGGCGCCAACAGAATCGCACCCAGGAACAGCACGGCGACGACGACTGCGGTGAGGCCCGTGCGACCACCGGCGCGCACACCTGCGGCGCTTTCGATGTAGGACGTCGTCGTGGATGTACCGAGCAGCGATCCCACAATCGTCGCCGAACTGTCCGCCACCAGGGCGCGCCGAAGGTTGGGGACCCTGCCGTCCTCGCCGGTCAGTCCGGCCTCGTTCAGCACCGCGACCAGGGTGCCGCTCGTGTCGAACAGGTCCACCATCAGAAACGCGAACACGATCGCCAGCAGGCCCACCTCGAGGGCGGTGGCGATGTCGAGCTGCAACAGCGTCGGTGCGAGAGAAGGCGGGGCCGCCATCAGCGAGGCGGGAGCGGGCGACTGCCCCGAGAGCCAGCCTACGCCGGCCACGATCAGGATGCAGATGAGCACGGCGCCCGGCACCTTGCGTTGCTCGAAGGCCACGATGCCGAAGAATCCCAGCATCGCCAGGATCACCGGCCACTGGGCGAGGTTCCCCAGTGCGACCAGCGTGGCTTCGCTCCCTACGATGACGCCGGCGTTGCGAAGCCCGATGATCACCAGGAAGAACCCGATCCCCGCCGCGATAGCCACCTTCTGCGAGCGCGGAATGCTGTTCACCACCCATTCCCGCACGGGAAGCACGGAAAGGACCAGCATGAGCACGCCCGAACAGAACACCGCGCCCAGGGCGGCCTGCCAGGGGAGCCCCAGCGTGCCGACGGCGATTGCTGCGAAGTAGGCGTTCAGGCCCATTCCGGGTGCCAGCGCGATCGGGTAGTTCGCGTACAGCCCCATTACCAGCGACCCGAACGCGGCTGCGAGACAGGTGGCCACCAGCACCGCCCCCGAATCCATCCCCGTGCCGCTCAGGATCAGCGGGTTCACGAAGATGATGTAGGAGAGCGTGAGGAAAGTGGTGCACCCGGCCAGCACCTCGGTGCGCACGGACGTTCCGCGCTCCTGCAACCGGAAGAAGTTCATGGGGAGGTCAGCTCGCCGCGTTCAGGGTCGGAGTGCTCCGATTGGGACGATCCCGATTTCGCCGCTCCGCCACATGACCGTATCCGCTGGGCACGATTGCCGCCAGAGTGGTTGGCTCGTAAGGACGAACCCGTGACGAGGCCAAACTCATGCCGGTGGACGACTTGCAGCATTCCAGCGGGTGATTCGGCAAAGTTCCAGTGGGTGATTTGGCTTGACGCCCAACTTCCCCAAACGAACTCTGTCACGACGCCCGCCGTCCCCCGGACGGTGACACTTCACCCGACACTCGAGACGACCCCGATGCGCACCAAGTCCGACCGAATCCTCCTTGCCCTCGCCTCCCTGGCCGCCGCGGCCCTGGTGGCTACCCC
>VXQO01000046.1 GCA_009838975.1 Gemmatimonadota bacterium
TCTTCCGGCTGGACATCGCCAAGAGTGAATACCTCCTCGGTCGTCGCGGTCAGCGAGATGTTCGGTTCGGCCGCTACCGGACCGGAGTTCTCACCGCAACCCACGGCTCCCGCGATCAATACACACGGAAGCGGGAGGGCTCGGGTCGTCATCATTCGGCGCGCTCGGTAGTTGGTGGGAAGGGAGAAGTCGAATCATAGGCGTACGGGCTGGCCTTGCCAATCGGGAGAGCGGACACTGACGACGACGGACCGCCCTCCGACGAGGCGCATGATCGGCTTGTTCTCGCTCGACAGACTGCTCGGGCTGTGAACGGGATCCGTCGGGGTGTCACCCCGTCCCTCAAGGGGGTCAGAGATCAATCTCCGCGTCAGGTTGACCAACCGCGAGCGCGCTCGTCCACGCGAGGCACAGGTCGCGGGAGCGGTAGTCCCCATATGCGGCCTTTTCGTCGCGTTCGATGATGGGGAAGGTGGAGTAGACGTAACGGATGTCGTCCCGATCCGTCACGCCGTAGAGGTGGAAGTAGAGCGCGTCGAGCTTGGCGCGTAGGCTGAGTCGGCGCTCGGCATCCCATCGGAAGGGCGGCAAGACTTCGCCGTGATCGCCTACATGGCCCATCTCGCGGGCAAACGGGGCCAGGTCGTGGGCCGTGTAGGTGAGTTCGAGCAGGATCTCGCGAACGATCTCTTCCGCCGTCTTGGCTCCGAATCTGACGGAGCGGTAAAGCTCCGGCGGCACGATGGGGAGTTGTTCCACGATATACCAGTTCAGGTTGGTGCCGTGCACCTTTCTACGAGTCACGAAGTCGAGGACGTTAGCCCCGAGATTCGCCAGCAGTAGGGCTCTCTCAGAGGGAGGGCCTTCCGCCACGGGGAGAAGCACTGGCACCTTGTTCCCCAGCGCCACCGCAGGCACGGCGGCGGCGATCATGGTCCTCGCGTCCGTCGCACGGGCTATATCGCGGAAGGCTACGGTCCAACCGAGACTGCCCATTCGCCGTGAGGCTTCCTTCTCCTGCACCCAGTATTGCGGTGTCGGAAGGAAGTTCGGGTCCGCCTTGAGTTCGGCACCGATGTCGGTACTCAACGCCGGATTGTGGAGGTTCTTCTCGTTCACATGAACGGAAGCCGCGCGGTGATCGAATTGGTGTATCATCCGCCCCACGTAGAGCGGCACCCATTCGCCTGTCGCGCTCTGGTATCGGTTGCCGCCGACCGGCCACGCGCCTTCCTTCTCCTCCAACTCGGTTCGGGTGCGGAACAGGCCCGAGTCGTTGGTCATGTGGAACATCGTCGAGTACTTGACCGGCCATGCCTTCACGGCCTCGCCCGACGAGCGGTCCACCAGCACGGGCAGGCGGTCGTAGATCGCCGTCGTGAGTTCCGCATCCCGCCGCGAGCGGAAGATGGGGGCCGTGCCGGTATTCGGGTTCACCCGCACGAAGTCGGTGGCCGATAGGGGAAAGCAACGCTCCGGGTCTTCGACTTCCGACACGGCATGGAGGTAGAAGGCGCACTTGGCGGCGTCGGGGAGAGGCCGGGGGCTGGCAACGAAGACGCAGAACTTGAAGGACGCATGGACATCCGGGAAGAACACCTTCTTGTTCTCGAAGTCGTAGAGGGCCTTGAGCCGCCCCTCGGTGGCCACGCCCTTGAAGAACGCGGCCGCCATCTTGTCGGACGCGATGCCGGACGGCACGAGCAACCCGACCATGCCGTCGGGTTTGACGAGTTTCATGGCTCGTTCAACGAACAGCGAGTAGAGGTTCAGGTCGCCGCGGGCCAGCAGCGGATAGTCTCCCGAGGTCCGGGCCACCCGAGCGCCTGCCGCTGCCCGATCACTTGCCAGCCGGAAGTCCTCCGCCAGCGGGTCTTCCGCCTTCTGGAGTTCGGCGATCATGCGTTTCCGGTCGGCGGCCCGGGGAGCCAGCGCGATTTCCGGGCGGCGGGCCGCGAACCACTCGACCTGTTGCAGCTTCATCCGGTCCCACGGCGGATTGCCGATCACCGCGTCGAAGCCGCCCGTCAACTCCTTGGCCTCCCAGTCGGACCACACGCCGGGGAAGGCGACCTGCCAGTTCAGGAACCGCGCGCTCGCGGCCAAGCCCAAGGCATCGTTCAGGTGAGGGAGGTGGGCATCCTTCGAGTCGAACGGCTCCCCCTGGGCGATGGCGATCTGGTCGCCGAACACGCCATCGAGCCACTTGAGGAACGCGGTCTTGACCGGTCCTCTTCTGGGGATTCCCAGCCAGTCGAACGCGTGAAGGAGCGACATGAAGGCGTGCAGAGGAGCGGTCATCTCCGAGACTTCGGCGAAGATGTCGGCGGAGCGGTGCGCCTCGGCGATCTCGGCGTCCGTGAGCCCCTCGATGATCTGCATCGGCGCGGCCGCTCGCGTGGCCCGCGCGAGCGGTCCCCGAAGGAACAGGCTGCTCTGCTCGTCCGTCCTTCGGATCGTGGGCTCCACCCAAGCGCCGAACAGGCTGTCGCCGCAGCGGAGATGATGATCCAGAAAGCTCAGCGGCGCACCGACGGTGAAGGTGTGGAGCCACAGCGAGACCTTGGCCAGTTCCACCGCCATCGGATTCTTGTCCACGCCGTAGACGCACCGCTTGAGCACCATGCGGCGGACGATGTGCCGGTCGTCGAGTTGGCCCGGATCGAATGTCCAGCCCCGGTCCTCCGCGTTGTCCATGATCGTGTTGCGGATCCCCTCGATCCGCTCCGCGAGCGGCGACAGGTATCCCTCCACGACCGCCTCGGCCTCGGCCATCGCCTCAATGACGCGGTCGGCGACGTAGTCCACGAGGTTGACGAGGAAGTGTCCGGATCCCATTGCCGGATCGCAGACCTTCAGTTCGAGCGTTCGCTCGGCCGGATCGAGCCGCTTCAGGCGGCCCATGCGCCGATCCTCCGGGACCTCTCGGGAAGCGAGATCGGCCGCCTCGGCAGCGAAAGCGTCCATCCGGGCGTCCACCAGCGGCCCGACGGCCTCACGGACGATCAGATCGACCAGATCGTCCGGCGTGTAGTAGCTGCCCGAGTCCTTGCGGGCGAACACGTTCGGACGGACGACGATGTTCCCGTCCTCGCGGACCACTTCACGTTCGAGGAGTCGCTCGTAGATCGAGCCGAGTTGCTGAACCCCGAGATCCCGGTAGTTGATGTACCGGCGTCCGAGCGGCGTCCGCTCGAACGACAGCGCGTCGATCACGTCGGCCATCACGGCGTCGCCCAGCCGCACGCCCGACAGCATGGGCGCGCCGTCGCGGTCGAACAGCCCTCCGTTGTAGGGAGGAAGACCTATCGAGGCATCGCCCTGGTCGATGGCCCGGCACAGATCGTCGAACGCGGACCAGTAGCGCGCCGCCGCGACCGAGAACACGTCCCCCTCGTCCTTGCGGCGCCCGATGTCGCCGCGCACCCGGTCGCGGAGCGCATAGTCGTCATACCGGCTGTCCCGAACCGGCAGGAGATCGCGGTCCTCGGCGTAGAGCACGAAGAGGAGCCTATACAGCACGACAAGCGCCGCGTCCCGAACCTCGTCCAGCGGGGCGTCGGGGTCGGCTTCAGCGAGCGCCCGGACGAGGTCCGGGAAGACGCGCTCGAAGACTACCGCCGAGAGGCTGCTCGCCACCCGCTCCCGATGGTAGCGGGCCTCGGCGATGGCCCGCTCGTGGAACGTCCGCTCGTCCGCCGCGTCGGGAAGGAAGGCGTCACGCCGGAACACCAGCGCGAACACCTTGAGCCAGTGCCGCCGCTCATCGGCCGGGAGGCCGTCGCCGCCATCGGCCGAATGCCCGAGAACCGCCGCGAGATCGAGCTCGAAGAACTGCTCTGAGACCGAACGCGCCCCGGCCCAGTAGAGCCGCCAACGGGCACCGTTCGTCAGGATGCCCCAGCGCACCTTGCCGGTGGTCACGTCGTCGATGCGCCGGAGGTAGCGCAGCATCTGGGTCGAGGGCGCGGACTCCTCGCCCCGGCGGCCCGAACGACGATCGAGGGGCCGCAGCCAGCGTTTCGACTCGACGATGGCCAGACCGTGGCCGTACCGCTTCCATTCGTCGGCGAAGCGGTTGGCGCGGTCCTTGGCGGCAGCGTCCGCGAACAGCAAGCCGTCCGGCACATCGTGGCGGCCGACCGGCGACAGGTTCTGCTGCCTGAGGTGGGCCGTCCAACCGAGTCGCTTCAACACCGGCCAGATCAGATCCTCTTCGGTCTGGCTCTCGTTGGGTAACAGGTCCGTGGGGAAGCGGTCGAACCGGGCCTGCAACGCGGCTTCGAGGCCGTCAAGGACCGAAGCCGACACGTCGTGCCAGTCGGGAAGCTCATTGATCGCTTCCCGGAGGAAACCCTCCGCGAAGAGGCTACCGTCAAAGAGTCGGGACACCGTTAGTTTCCGCCGTTCGAGGCCAAGGGCACGCGGACGCTCCTGCCTCGTAGCGCGCTGCCTGCCATGGTTGCATTCCTCCTGATGCTGTCAATGGTCCGCCGTCCAAACCTAGCGCCCCTCACATGGAAGCGCGTTTCCGAGCCGCCCAAGAGCCGAACGCGTTGGTTCGGGGATGTCGCCGACCGCCGGAAGAAATCTCTCCAAGCCATCGCCGGGTAGCTTGGACCCGCAACTGTTTACTCCGGTCGTGGGCCGGGCCGTGGCCGGGGGAGCGGTTGGCGGCGGTGTCCAGCGGGATGCATACGGCATTGGACACCCCGGTACGTTACCGGCGCATGGGATACCGCCCGCTGGTTGACTCGACTACAAACGGTTCGTCACCGTTTCAGACATGGATACGCCGGAACAACGATTCGGTCCGGCGGCGGCAGGGACGGTCGCCGAGGAACGCGCAAGGGCGCTGGAGCCTTTGGGCTGGAGGGGACGCCGCGCCGAATGGATCGCGCTCGCCTGCTGCCACGGCGGCGTGTTCACC